>JAVEVB010000002.1:0-182007 GCA_034005265.1 Lentimicrobium sp. | reverse complement strand
TCTGATAACCAAAGGCAATTGAATAATCACCTGATGCAGTTGAAGTATGCCCACCGGCAAGCGATGAATTACCAGTTGAAGTTGGATTTGTACCTAACCCGCTCGCGTTCTTTGGGATTGTAACTGTTCCACCTGAGCAGTTGGTACATTGACCGCTTGCTGTAAGATTTGCGATTGTTAAGAAAAATATGATTAAAACATAGTTTAATGCTTTCATAATCAAAGGTTTTACGTGTTAGTTTTTGATGAATTTTCCGCTGATTATTTTATTTCCAGGTCCCGAAATTTCGTAAATATACATTCCCGGGTCAAGGTTTTGGGTTTGGGTGTGAAGGCAGTTCCCGTTAACGGTTTGTTTTAAATTGAGGCAGGTTCGACCATGCACATCGAAAATACTGTAACGGATGGTTTCGCCTTGAGCAAATTGTTCAAGGCTGATAAATATTTCATCCCTAACCGGATTTGGCCAGGCATGGCCTTGTATTCTGCCGGGTGGGAGGTAGCTAACATGCGTAGTAAGTGTCATATCCTCGGGCATTACTTTCCAAATCCAAATGTCGCCCCAATTGTTGTCGTAGGGTATTTCCCATCGAGTTGCCCATACAAAACACCCCCCGTCCGGTGCAGCTTGATTTCCACGAGCACCATAATAATGCCCATCGCCCAATCTTTTGTATCCCCGTATATTTAATGCAGTGTCAATTAAATAAAGAAATACCTCGTTAGGCACTGTAGCGCTGAGATTGTTGTAACTTTGAACACAACTAATATATATAGTGGTATCGTTAAAATACGACATCCCTTCATATTGCGTGACATACTCTATGGTATCTGCGTGGTTCAATGCTATGGACTTCAGATATCTTCCATTTATATCCATAATGCTCAGCTTGGTCATGTATTCGCTCGACTGACCGGGTCGCGGTTGGATACTATCATTAACGATTATAAAAGTTGAATCGCTTAACCACTTTTTACTGTCGGAAGTGCCTCGGGTATGTCTTGTTCTTTTTACACGCAGTAAATCGAGGTTGGTATCTAAAAACATCAATTCACCCTCTGTTCCCGGCAAATAGCCATAGCTTATTAACATAAGTTCATTTGAGTTGGGTACCTTGGTAAGCCTGAAAGGTAGTGCATCGTACCATGTTTCGTAAACCTTGCTTACAAGGGTATCGCCCTGTAGGTTAAACTTATAAAAGATAAAGTCACGCCGAAATGCAGGTCCTTCGTAATACGACAAGGCCGTAGCAAGTATAAGGTTACCATCGTTATCCTCAACCATACTACATTCAGAACCAACCCCTTTATAATCCTTATCACTATCGGGAACTGCATATGATTTCTTGCTGAGCAAGGTTAGTGCAGTGTCATATATCTGAATCTCCATAAAACTAGGTTCCGATTCTGGATTTGGGTATTTATTCTTTTGTGTTACTACAAAATAATTACCGTCAGCAAGTACTTTAACATAGTACAAAGCAAACATTGAATCTGGCAAGGAAATAACTCTATTAATATAATGTCCATCCGGGTAAACTTTTACTATTCTGCTAAAAGATGGTTGGCTTAAAGTTGATATACTTGAAATACCAACAAAAACGGTGCAATCATCTTTATCATTATCAGCACTTGTGATAAAATCATTTATTTCTGTGCCAATATGAATATTAAAAGATGATTGGGAATGCCCATATAGCAGTACAAGCATATTTAGAAATAATAAAAAAATAATCCGGATGGCACTTGTCATCTCACATTAAGATTATAATAGTGAAAGCGATGTTGGTTCTGCAATTTCATCAATTCGCACAATATGCCTGAAGGCATAAGTAAGTGTACTTTCGTGCCTGATCCTATTGTGATCTATGTAGAAGTCATCAGTGTAATCTGCTTGCCTCCCATTTACATCCCAACCAATACACTGCCAATTGCTTGGTTTGCTGTAAGTAACAGGCATTAAATCGTAAATAACGGTATGATGTCCATTAAAATGAAAGTTCATTTCGTTGTAATCAAGGCAAATGTCCTCATCGGTTAAATCATCAGTTTTATCAATATAGAACATCAGGAAATTGTTGTTTGCATCCATGTATTCATCACCAATCAATAAATAAGGACTTGCAATATCAATTTGATATACAATGCGATATGGAGGACTTACCCAATAGATTGGCCGGTAAATATCAAGCATTCCCTGAATTTGTTCGGCTGCATCAGAGTCCATATAAGAGCTGCCATCACATTTGCCAAGCATATTGCCATACTTCCAATTGTCTCCTTCAACAAACGGTGTCCAGCCTTGTCCCGGTAATTGCTTTGTGCCTAAAACTACTTTTAGCTCAAGTTTTAGCTCAATGTTTTCAATTTCACCTTTTTTAAGTGAAACAAAAACAAGCTCTTTGTTTTCGATGGTGCTGTTGCTGTAAGATTCTAATACCTTGGCAAAACACTCATCGTATAACGCAAGCATATGATCAACGGTGGTATTAGCAGCATCCGTAACCGGCATTTCTATTTGTATGGTTTCATAGCTGGTGTTGATGTATTTTTCATCAGGAAAAGCAAATGATGCATTAAAAGTGGTTTCAACATCGAGGCGGGCATCGTCAATACTTACAATTTCGTTGTTTTTAAGCATTGGATTGGCTTTCTTGTGCTCGAGCCTGCTGCGAAATTTCAAGATACGGCCTGCAACAGCACGGTCGGCATCCGTCATTTCAACTTTGTTTTCCATGGTATGTTTTGCTTAGAGTTGCTGTTTTCCGTTCAAGTTCTAATTTTTGATCCATTTGCCTGTTTCAATTACAGTGCTTCCCTTGCTTAATGTCCAGCCATAAGTACCGGGGGGCAGTTTACTTGTGTGGATTTGTTGAGTAGTTGAATTTACTGTTTGTTCAATAAGTTTTTGCCCACTTATGCTAACCAGTTTAAACGTACTGCCTGTATTTTGTTGACCGGTTTGCAGCATAAGGTATTCATTGCCGGGGTTTGGATAAACCATCGCCTCCATTGCCCTGATGCCGGGTTTGTTGGTTGAAGTAATTAATCCATCGCTGTCAACCTTAATAATAATAACATCGGTTTTGTTGGGATTGGAGTTTGGTGAAAGTATTGTACCTGCCATGATACAACCTCCGTCGTCGGTGGCATCAAGATCCATCATATAATAACAGGCTGTGTCGCTGCCATAATATTTTGTCCAACGGTTGTTTAGCAGACTGTCGTAGTTGGAGAGAATAAATGTCTTCGGGTGTAAAAGATTGCATGTATGAAATCCTCCGGAAGAATTCCCATTACCGCCAGTATAAATAATATTCTCATCAATTGAAGACAAGCATTCCAGCCATGCAGGCTGATCAAATAAATCGCCAGGTAAACCAGAATGGTTCGAATATAAAACTGAATTGGATGTATCGGTTTTTTGTACAGCAATTTCAGTATAAAAGCCTGTATAATAAACTTCGCCTGCTAATAAATAAGAATGTTCATTTATTTTTTCTGCCGTCATATATCCGTTCATTAAACCTGGAAGTGGCAGGACTCTAATTATATTAAAGTTTGTGTCCAAATCCAATCTCTCGGCAAATCCCATTGGCGGGAAAGGTAAATAAGATGAAAACCCATCAACAAAAGCATAATAACCATTGGAATGACTGATTATAGAATATCCATTTGTTGTTATGGGATTTCCTGTGGTTTCATATCTACTTTTAACCAAGTCGCCATTTTGGGTTAGCTCAAGAAACAAAATTGATTTTAAGTAATTTGGAGCTAAAGTTGATAGAGTTAAAACAAAGGCAATGTTATCTTCTTTGTTTATTTCATAACTCATTCGCGATAACTGTGGTAATTCTGTTTGAATTTTTTTGTCCCAGATTAGATTTAAAGAAGTATCCATTTTTATAACCCAAATTGAGGTATTGCTGTTTTCGTCCTGTCTGTGCATGCCAAAAACAAGAAACTCAGTGTCACTTAAAGTGTGGATTTTTCTTAAAAGCCCCGAAACTTGGCCTTCGGTAAATAATTCAACTTTTTTTAATATTTTTCCAGTACTATCAATTTTTATAATTTCACCAGTATTCCCTAAATAGCTTGGAAGAATAAAATCACTTGAAAGTAAATAATAACAATCATCAATTTTCTTAATACAATTGGGTCTTTTCGATTCTTCTCCTCCATAAACTAAAGTAAAGCTATGCTGGGCAAGCAAACTTGAAGTTATAATTAAAAAGGAACATACTAAAAGAATGTGTTTCATGATAGGGGTATCGAATAAATTGAAAACAATGTTTCTTGAGAAAATTAAATAACACTGCAATAGTTTCAGGTACATGAAAAAAAAGAGACATTCCATTTTCATGTACCTGAAACAGCTTTCATTAATCCAAAATATCTCTTGGATCAGGCCTTAATCGTAAAATGCCTAAAAAGCCAACAGTAAGTGCAGAAGTTAATGCCGCATTATGGCAAGTATAGATTCTTTAAGCAATTGTAGTATATAAGCTTTGTTCACTCCTTTTATATAATAGTAATGCTTCATTATAACCTGGAGGGTTCATCTGTTTATCCGAAAAAAGCAAAAAGGTAATACGGGTTTTTGAAAAAAAGTAAAAAAAATATTATATTTTTTTGAATAAAGTAATGTATTGAATATGAAGTTATTAAAAGATGTTCTTCCCCTTTTCCCATTAATGCCGCGATGGAAACCCTACAAATTAATGGTAATGGAACTGCTTAATTATTTTTCAAATCGTATTTTATTGATATTAAATTTGTTTTTATTCTCCATAAATCATCTCCGTATCATGCCTGTATTAAATTTTTTTCTAAACAGGGTATAATAAATTGGTTAGTAGCTGATATGGAATTATTATGGCAGGGTGGGACAATTCATAGCACAGAATTCCAAAAAAAAATCCGGTTTACACCGGATTTCTGACTTACTTTTTGGGATACTTATTCTTTCTTTTCTTTTTTTTGAAACGGTTTTTAAACCAGGACTTTTTGTCTTCATCACTGTAATAAGTGTATTCGTAGCCATAATCATACATCAGGCCTTTGGCTTTAACATCGTTGATAACAATGGAAACATGAGGAATGTTTTTCTGAGACATCAGGTTTATGTTGTTTGCGAAGGCTTCTTTGTTGGTATAGCCTTGCCTTACCACAAACAAGTTTACATCAGAATATTTCATCAGCAGATAACTGTCGGAAACAACGCCAATGGGTGGGGTATCAATGATGATATAGTCGTAGTGTTTCTTTAATTCCTGAATCAATTCTCCGGTACTTTCTGAGGCAATCAATTCAAGCGGGTTTGGTGGAATTGGTCCGGCAGAGATAAAATCAAGGTTTTTAATACCGGTGCTTTGAATAATGTCAGCAATGGAGGTTTGGTTAATGAGTGCTGTGCTTATTCCTTTGCTATTGCTTAGGTTGAAAGCCTGAAAAAGCTTGGGTCTGCGCAGGTCGAAGCCCATAAGCAGGGTTTTCTTTCCGAATAGGGCATACACAGCCGAGAGGTTTTGCGCAATAAATGATTTGCCTTCGCCCGTGTAGGATGAAGTGACCAAAAAGACCTGTTTTTCATTTCCCCTGGCGTAAAACTGTAAGTTGGTGCGAATGCTTCGGAAGGTTTCTGAAATTGGCGAGTTGGATGATTCGTCAATAACGATGTTGTTTGGTGTGTCATTGTTAAAAACATGTCCCAAAATGGGGAATGAAGTCATCGATTCAATTTCTTTCTTTCCTGAAATTTTTACATTCAGGTAGTCTTTAATAACAATAGTCAGGAAAGGTAAAATGAAGCCCAACAATCCGGCTATGATGAAGGATAGATTACTTTTAGGAAATACTTTTTTCGCGGTAATGTACCTGGCTTCATCAATAACATCATAATCGGGTTGATTGGATGCTCTTGCTATTTGTGCTTCCGAACGTTTTTGTAAAAGGAAGGTATATATGGCATCGTTGAGCTTGTATGAACGTTCCATGCCCAGCAATTGTCGCTCTGTTGAAGGAATACGCGACATTTCTGAGGAAATTCTGGCTACACGGTTGTTAATGTCCTGAAGGGCTATCTCCGTGGTTGCAGCATTACTGTTGATATTTTCGAGTATGGTGTTTTTAAGGTTGGTTATCTGAACCTCAATGGTGTTTAGCCTTAGGTTTTTGATGTTTCCCTGTTGCATCAGGCTGTTGCGGTCTGCGTTTAATGTAATCAGTTGTGTGATTAATTGGTTAAGTATGGGGGACTGAACATTCATGGAAGATGGGGCGATAAGGTCGGACATATCGGTATTTCGTTCGAAATATCCCCGTATGTAATCGTAGTATTTTTTTTGCACGATAAGAAGTGCCCTTTCACTTTCAAGTTGGTTCATTCTTTCGAGCGATTGCTGTCCCTGGAACCCAATGTCCATAACCCTGTTCGACGTCCTGAAGTTTTGTAATTTGCTCTCTGCATAGGAAAGTGAATCAGCAACTTCGCTTATCTGGCTGTCAATGAACTTAACCGTGTTGATGGCAATGCGGTTTTTACGTTCGAGGTTTCGTTGCAGATAGGCATTTGAAAGCGTGTTCAGGAAGTCGGAAATTTTGTAGAGATTATTTCCATTCATTGAAATAACTACAAGCGAAGAGGTGCGTGAAGTAACAATGGCAGAAATGGAGGCCTGGTAAAACAAGGTCAGGTAACTTATGCTGTTAAAAGCAAAGAAGGTTTTTTGTCCTGTCGGTATTTCAATACTTTTGTCAGGCGATAAATGCACCTTGAAGTCGTAATTTTCACCTTTTATTTCTTCCCCAAATTTGAATGTGCCTTTAATGTTTATCTTTTTGGCGATAGTAACAATCTCATCTTCAATGTAATCATAAATGAGTACATCTTCTCCATGGGCCTCAATATAAATTTCTTCATCATTGAGGATGGTAAAATAAATTGGTAGGTCGATGGGTTGAAATACCGATTTATTAATGCTGATCTGTATAGGTTTGTTTCTGTATACTTCATCGGTTGATTTCAGTATATTATATTGCAGGAAATCTCCGAAAAGGTATTCTTCACGGTAAATTGAGGTTTCCAGATTCAATTTGCCAACAGCATCATAAATCATGGTGTACGATGAGAGCACTCCAAGTTCATTTTCGATGTTCTGGTTGGCACCAAACAGTCCGAAACCCTGCATTACATCTCCCGATGAGAGGAATGAATTGCTTTGGGAGTCTTTTAAAAGCAGGGTGGTTTTGTTGCTAAAGATGGCAGGGGTTAGTTTATTAAAAACATAGGCTGCGGCAAGAAAAAGAACGACGGAAATCACAAACCAGTGTTTGTAACGCCATAACTTAAATATAAGGTCTTTGTAATCAGTCTTTTGCTGAAATATTTCTTCTGATTTTTTCACAGGAATGTTGTTATCTGAAAAAGTATAAAATGGTAATCAGGGTAGTTGTAGTGGCAAGGAAAGTGGAGTAGGTGAAGGTCCTCAAGTTGCGGAACTTGGTTTTGATGGGTTCTACAATTACTACATCTCCGGGTTGAAGATAATAAAGGCTATTCTCAACAATGTTTTTATCTGTGAGATCAAGGTTGTGGTATTTAACAAGGTTGTTGTACTCCCTGATCAGGGTAACCTTGCTTTTGTCGCCGTAATCTGTCACACCACCAGCATAGCCCAGTGCCTGAAAAATGTTCAGTTGTTCTTTGAAATAAGGGAATTCCCCCTGGTTTCTAACCTCCCCCAGCACGGTGATGTTGCTGTTGACAAATTTCATGGTTATGGCTGTATTGCTGAGGTACTGGCTGATTTCTTTTTCAACCTTGGCTTTTGCTTCAAGCAGGGTTAGATTATTCAGGTTGATTTCACCAATAAACGGGAAGTCAATGTATCCTTTTTCACTTACGGTATAACTGAGCAGATCTAGATTGATGCCCCCTGATGTATTTGAGGACTGATTGCTGAAAATGCGGGCGGTTTGTTCATCCATGCTTAATACATTGATGTAGAGGTTGTCAAGCGGCTTTATTCTTTTCTCAGGCCGGTTGCGCAGATACTCCTCTTTCAATTGCGTGGTGGTGTCGTCCTGGACGTATTTAAGTTTTTCCTGGGGCACGCAGGATGCAAGCAGCAGGAAAATTCCTATAATTAGTAAGTAGGATTTATTAACAGCGTTTCTCATTTATGTATTTGAATTAATCTGTAAGTCAGTCTTTAATTTTTAGTTTTTGGCTTTTCACTGTTTGTCTCCTCAGCTCAAAAAGTTATTTTGTCCTTTTCGCTTTTTTCAGCGTTTTTTATTGTCCCGATCCCCGTGCAACGGTTCTGATTGTCCTGATCAAAAGTATAAAATCTATTTTTAATGACCAGGTGTCAATGTATTGAAGATCGAGTTTCATCCATTCTTCAAAGGAAATGCTGTTTCGGTTGGGCGCAATCTGCCAGATGCAGGTGATGCCGGGGCGCATGGAAAGGCGCCGCAATTGCCACCTTTCGTATTGTTCAACTTCCGAAGGCAAAGGCGGACGCGGCCCTACCAGTGACATATCTCCTTTCAATACGTTGAAAAATTGGGGGACTTCATCCAGACCGGTTTTTCTAAGAATTTTGCCAATTTTCGTAATCCGTGGGTCGTTTTTCATTTTGAACACAGGCCCATCCATTTCATTCTGTTTTGCGAGCCGTGCCTTGAGTTTCTCGGCATCCTGCACCATGGTGCGGAATTTGTAAATATTGAATTCGCGCCCGCGCAGTCCAACCCGTTTTTGTTTAAATATTATCGGGCCTTTTGAGGTAACCTTTATGGCAAGGGCGATGAGCAACAGCACCGGCGACCAGATAAGTATGATGAAGAATGAGGCAAGCATATCTACAACAAACTTCCATTGATGGGTTAACTTGTTGGTGGGCGTGTTGATGAAAGTAAGGAATGGGATTTCATCATAATAACTCAGGTGAGCTTTTGTGCTGGGCATCTTGAAGAAAGCCGACTGAAGCCTGAAAATGACGCCGATTTCTTCACAGGCGTATATCAGGGAGCGAATTTCATTCTGGTTGATGTCGTTACGGCAATAGAGTACTTCATCAACAACCATGTTTTTTATCAGGTTCGGGAGGTTGCGGGATTCCTCTATGATCTTTACCCTGCTTCCAAAAATTTCATAAATAAGTTCGGATTCAGAAATGATTGCCATAACCTGATAACCCCATTCTTTATGAACGAACAGGCCTTCGATAAAATTAACGCAGTTGTCATCGGCAACCACAATGACATTCCGGGCATTCATGCCCTTTTTCATCATGCTTCGATGATATAAGTAAGCAAAACTGATGAGTAAAGTTAAAAGAACGAAGTTAATCAATGCAAAAACAAGGAAAATGGAGAGATCAACGTTGTTAAGTTTAAAAAGGATGGACAAGGCTGCCAGTATCCCTGTGGAAGAGATGATGAAGAGTCCGCTTTCGAGAAAAATAATGGAGAAATCTTTTACCCCGTAAAACCGGGTGAGGTTTGTTTTCTGTATCCCGTAATACCAGATGGGGATAATGAGCAGCACTACCGTGAAATAATGGCTGTCATATTTCATTTCAGTGCCTGAATTTGAATATACAATCAGATAAGCAGCAAAGAAGGCAAACAGCGTGAGGGCTGTTATCAATACACCGAATAACCGGCTACCTAAATCTTCGCGTTCGCGTATCATTTTTTTTATCAGATTGATTCAGCACACTATTTCAGCGTTTCTGGCACTTATGAAGTAATTGTCATTCTTCAACAATAAACAGTAACATTTGTTCGCATGCACTTTTTTATAAAACCCTTGTGAACGTTCGGTTAAATGTATTTCAACAGGGTGAAACATTAAATAACCTTGTCAAAAAGGCATGGGCATGTATTACTTCCCGGATGGCTTATTATTTTTTATCAATAAACCACTTTGAATACCAAAAGATAATTGACCCTAAAGTACAATCCTTTATAAAGTTGCAATATACAAAATTAGCTCATAAAAACCAAAAATGTGTACGTAGAAATGCTTAAATTACAAGGGTAATTGCTTTTTTATCAGGTTCATTTTTTGGTCTTTTTTAGTGATTCTACGTATTTAATGTTAATAAGGTCTTATTTTTCCTGGAATTGTGCCTGGATTACGATGTCTTGATGTTGGGGAAATAATGTTTATTGCGTAATATATCCCCTGATGGTTGCAATCAATTCGGGAGAGGCAGCGGGACCGATTTTTTTCGCTGCAGTAATTTTTTCTGCTTCATCAAGCACATGTATTAATTCAGTCTCCCGGTAAACTGCTTTTACATAGCCCAATTTTTCAAAACTCCGGGCCGTGGCCAGTTGGTGGTCATTTCTATGCTCATGGTAGCTGGCTAAGCGCGGCATGACGACAATGGGTTTACCTTTGGTGAGCGCAGAAATTATGGTGCCCATTCCTGCATGGCTGATGATTAAATCTGCTTCATTGAAATGTTCATCAAAATGCTCCGGCGAAATAAAATCGGTAAATGGCAAAGCTTTGGGAGTGTAGTGCGATTTTGAAATTTGAGCAAAAAAGGTGTGTTTGTCGTTTATGTCAGCCCACTGGTCAATGGTTTTGATCATGCGGTCAAAGGGTTCCTGGGTGCCAACAACGATAAATATTTTCATTTTGTGAAGTTACAGTGTATGTTGATTTCTAAAAATTCATCTTGTTTGTCGCATAATTATCAGGAGATTACATTTCCCTTGAAAGTTGTTTTATTTCCGGCAAGTTTCTCCCACTGCGTAAGATGAAGATGGGCAAAGGGTTTAATTAACCGTCCGCTCATACTGATTTTTTCAACGTTGGCGATGCTGTCGAGCCAAATGGTTTTACTGCCGGATAATCTTCCCCACAATATGGCAAAAAGTCCGGGAGCTGCCCCTGTTGATATGATGAAGGCTGGTTTTTCGATCCTGATAACTCTCCTGATTTCAAAGGCCATTTTGAGTAGGTTCATTTTGCTCCAGCGGTTTCCATCCGTTACTTTGTAAAACCGGGCGCCGTTAACTATTTTTTCGTAGCCCTGATGTGTTGAAACATAAATAACTTCAAAACCAGCAAAAGCTTCTTTCAGGCGCATTAGTTGTATCCAATGGCCCCCACCGGATGCAACAGCAAGTATTTTTTTAGCTTTATCTGCCATCCCTTTTTTATTTTTTTATTCGCTTAAGCGCAAAGGTGCGCATTATGGAGAAATTTAATTCATAAAACCTGAGAAACAGTTCAAGTTTCATCTTTATTCGCATGAGAAGTGGTTGCTTTTTATGAAATGATGCCTTGGTAAATAGTGTCAATTCATCAGTTGTTACAGGCTTCATTTCAGTCAGGGTGAATTTTCTTTGTCGGCTTATGAAGAGTTCAGTTTCTCCATTGTGAAGATTGATTTGGCTTACCAGACCTTTTTGAGTGAGGCCGGAAAAATTCTGATCAAAGATGAAATTACCATGGCTGTAGAAAACCGCAGTTTTTCCGATCCTGGCATAAGGCTGAACCACATGGGGATGGTGTCCGATAATATAATCAAAGCCGGCACCGGCGAGCTCACGAGCCAGGATTTGTTGCTTTTTATTTTCCAGGGTCAGGTATTCTTCACCCCAGTGAATGCTTATTATCCAAATTTCATTTTCTGACTTGGGAATAAGCTGAAGATCAGTGAGTAATGTTTCATAGCTGCTTTTGAAGTAGGCGCCTTCGTAATGCTTATCTTTCACCAGGCTAACTCCAAAAATCTTTATCACTTGACTTTTATTACTAATTTCAAGCGGGCGGTTATTTCTGCCTGTTACCAAAATGCCTCGGGATTCCAGTTGCCCGATGGAATAGAGTGCAGATTGCTGCCCATGTTGCCCAAAATGGTTGTTGGCAATGTTTACAATTACTTGTGTGTTAATGGTATCAAGTAAATCGAGGGATTGAAGTGGGGCTACATATACAGCCCTGTCGATTCCCATTTTTTGCAAGGCATCATCTTCGGCGAGACTAGCTTCAAAATTCATGAGTAACAGGTCAGCGGATGATAGTTGCCTTTTAACCTCATCTGAAATCAGTGAGGGATAGTTATTCCGGTATTTACGCACAATTCCCCTGTGAAAATGATGTACATTCTCACCCAACATAATATCTCCGACACAAATGAGCCTAAATGACATGGCTTTCAATCAGTTTGAATTTGGCATTGGTTGGGTTGGGTTCTTCAAGCTTTTTAACGTTGATTATCACCTCTGGCCACGCTTTGGAAATAAAGGTAGCAATTTCTCTGGAGATTTTCGTATAAGTTTCAATGTCTTTAACATGAATTAAAACATCAAGTGAATAGTCTTCATGCTGAACAATCCGATAACCATCGATGATTGGGTAACGATAAAAAATATTGTTGAAATAGGAGCCATGTATTACATTTCCGGAGGGTAATTTAATCAGATCCCTGGTACGGCCTTTAAGAGCTGTAACCCTGGGCCAGGTGAGGCCACATTTGCATGGTTCATGGCTAATCAATCCCAGGTCTCCCACTTTATACCTTACAAATGGGAAAGTATAGCTGCTTAGATTGGTGAGCAATATTTCCTCCATATCGTGTTCATTGTTAAATGTTTCGCTGTAACAGTTCAGCATATTGATGTGATAACCATCGTGTTCGGTGCATTCACAGGTGAGAATTCCCCCGTCGTTTGCGCCATACATATCAAAAACCGGTTTCCCGAATGCTGTTTCAATGTTTTTGCGCACCATAGGTGTCAATTGCTCGGAAGTGGTAAATATGGCTTTCAGGTTTTTAAACAGTTCAGGGAATTCAGGCTTCATGCGGATGATATTCTGTATGGAGCTGGGGTAGCCATATAAAATTCTGGCCTTCGCAATGCGTGAGGTGGAAATCCTCAGGTCAGCATCAATAACATCACCTTTGATAAAATAATTGTTTTGCAGAAAATGATAGGCCGATTCACTCAGTTGTCGTTTGGTTGCCCTGAGGGAGTTTCCTGCAATGGTGACAAACGGATCACCTGGAGTATATCCTCCATAGCGGTTCCAGAAGAAATAAATATGCGCCCAAAACCACGAAAGGTGCTCTTTGTCAACATAATAATAAAAAGGTGTGCCTGTACTTCCACCGGTTTTCTTTTTTTGAGAAGGACGCTTTGGATTTGGATTGTAAATACTGTTGAAATTTTTATTGATCACCGATTTGTCGCATATCGGAAGCTTTCGTAGTACCGGGAAAGGGCTATTCTTTAACTCTTCATTAGAGAATGGTTCAAGTAATGGCCGGTAATAGGCATTGTTTGTCTTAAGGTATTCGAGTAAGCTTGTCAGGTTTTTATTCTGTAGTTCAGCCATTTTCTCAGGCTGATCAGCCAACTGTTGAAGTTCCTGGTATTTATACAGGATTTGTGTTCCGCGAATGCGATCGATTATTTTTATTCCTGCACGACTCATGCTTTAATGAAGTTTTTGCCCGATTGAAAAGTAATTAATTTGCGAGAATGCGGGAAATGTTCTGATATTTTTGATTCCAGGTTTGTTGAGCAGCAATATTAACCCGCTTACTTTGCAATTCAGGACTATCGTTTTTGAGTGCTAAAATTGATTGCACAAGAAAATCATCAGGTGTTTCAGCAAAGTAAACAAGCTCACCAAACATTTGTTCTACAACCGGGATCTGGCAGCTTACCACGGGTTTGCCCATAGCCAGGTATTCCAGAGTTTTTACCGGGAATGAATTTTTGATCCAGTCAGCCATGATCCAGTTGAGCAGGCAAACGTCAAATCCCTGCGCGTATGACGGTAATTCATTGTACGCTACCGGTCCGGTGAAAAAGATATTTTCCTGGTGTTTCAACGAAGAATAATCGCCGAGTACTTTCCCAATAATAACTACTGAGAAACCGTTTTGGGCAAGTTTTCTGAAAACTTCTTTGTCATTGGCGTCAGAGAGTGTCCCAAAATATCCTGCGATTGGCTTATTCTTATCCCTGATTTTAGCAATGGAGGGATGAAGCGTATGTTTTTCAGAAAAATGCTTAAAATCAACCCCATGCGTTAAAAGGTTAACTTTTCGGCCAGAGAGATTTTCTAATTTTGATTGAATATTTGGTGAACTTGCAAAGAGATGGTCCACGTTTTGGCTGAGGAAAATTTCTTTCTTTTTAAGATCAGCACGTAATGATTGATTGGTTGTTCTGAAGTCTGAGATGAGGTCGGCTGCTTGGTAAACTTTTGTCAGAAAGGATCTCCTGAGTAAAGGGGAGAGGGTAAAACTGCCAGATATCCATAGAATGGCATCTTTCATTTTGAAGTTAAGCAACCTGGAAACTATTTTTATCTGAAATCTTATAAAGGATGCGTTTACCTTGTCCCAGAAAGCATTAAAAAGGGGAATGTAGAATGGTACCAATACGTAAAATCCTTTTTCAACCTTCCTGAAAAACTTAAGGTGGGTTTTAAGTTTGTTCATCACCTTCTTGTGTATCGACTTCTTATTGTCCGAGTTTACGGCAGGTGATTTAAAGGCAATTGGGTTGACCCAAAGGACATTGTACCCATTTTCTCTGAACTGGTAGATGATTTGCCGGGTGCTGGTTACCGAAGGCCTGAACCAGTCGGGGCCATTGCAGATGATCCATTTACTCATGCGATTTCCTATTGATGTTGTTATGAACATTGTTGAGTTCATTCACTATGATGGAAGGCCTTTTGCACAATGGAAGTATATCATCGTGAAAAACAAGGTGAAGGTAGTCATCAGCATTATACATGCGTGTCAGCAATCGCTTGTGGCCAATCTGGAGTGGAATCTGATCCCCGAAAACCTGCTTGAAATAATCTGAGCGTGGAATAAAAGTATCGGTTGCCACATATGGATTGAACTTTTTTTTCTGCCATTGCAGGAACCTGTTGTTTAACAGGTTATTTAGTTTGATGACGGCCATCATGGCAGGCCTGATTTTGCTTTCAAGTTTCAGGGAAATGGGAAAAGCAGTGGATTGTATTTTATTGGTTTTCTTTTCGAGCGCTGCGATAACTGTGTGGGCTTTTTGTGAACTGATGAGGGATTTTGGCAGCGACCGGTAAGCCTCTGCCACAGTTGCGTCCATATATGGCGTTACCGGCGACAGGTAATGTGATGCACGCATTAATATCGGTAAAGCATTCCTGAACGACCTGTGATCAACATCATGATAGACTTCATTGTCGAATAGAATATCTGCTTTAGGATAATCATCGAAAAGCCTCAGATAGGTTTTCTTTGTGTTGAATTTATGGAAATATGGTACCGAATGGCTTACAATTTCTTCGGTCACTCCCCGGGCAACCATATCAAAAAAGCTTTCGGCAACCTGTTGTTTGTTTCTAATTCCTATCACCCGGAATGATGGCATCTTGCCGGAACGGATATCTCCAAAAATACCCATGAGTGCAGTGTTGGTGTATCGTTGGGCAACACTTCCCAGCGCAAACCATGAAAGCGTGGGTGATGTATTCATGGCGACAAGAAACGCCAGTCGCTTATCAACAGTGTAATTTTCAAGCACGTGAAGGTCTTTGTCAAGCAGCCTGGCTTTTTGATGAACATACTTGTAATCAAAAACCCCGGTCCCGTCTTTAAATACAAAGGGTTGATAAGGAATATCGTTCTGTTCCAGAAAAGGGAGAAACAACCGGCAATCTTTTCCTTTTGAAAGATAAATACCAACCGTTTCGTTATAATAATTGTGTAAGGCTTTGAAATAATCGTCAAATGTTTTGGTGAGACTTTCTATGTACTTGATGTCACTTTTTGTCCGTGTACGATTAACCGTTTGATAATATTTTTGGTAAGAAGTTGTCTTGTTGCTTCGCAGGTAGATATCGGAGGGAAGAACCAGCGATATTTCGGCAAACTCTGTTCCACGGTAAGCTGGATATTCAATCTGGAGAATGTTTGCAATGGATTCTTCATCAACGCTTATTGAAAGGTGCGGATTTGTAGCCAGAGCAAAAACATTGTTTGAAACAGCAAAAGTATCTTCATGGTTATATACAAAAACTCTGTTTGCGCCGTACTGATCAGTTATCAGAATGAGTTTGTCTTGTTCCTTCAGATAAACAAAGCCCGAATACCTGCCATTCAGCATTTTGAGGTCTTCCAGCTTGCCGGTTCGGGCTGTTGACAATAATTCAGCAGCCAGTGTTTCATGCATCGTTTCCCCTTCCTTCCTGTGCTTCCGAAGCAGGTCAAAATCAGAAAAAGTCCCCTCGATAAAGGCAAAATCCATCTCATGACGATAAAAGCTTACACAATCAAGTTTGTGAACCTGATCAGGTAGCATTAGTGCGAGTTTGTATTTACCTAAATCAAGAAGATGAGTATTACTGCCAAATCCACCAAAAAAGCGCTGGATGCCTTCATAGATAATATCAGTGCTTTTGCCAGGCGATTCTTTCTGATGTTCAACCAGAATATAGCCTGTCATCCTGCCCTTTATTTCTTGAGTTATCTTCTCTTCGTGAGCATATTCTGTCATTCTTTGCAAGTTTTATTGTGTAATTTCGCTGATCGTACGAAAAGAAAAGCCTTCGTCTTTCAGGGTGCCGATAAGATCAGCGGTAAGCTTTAGGTAATCCCCATGAAACCGATGATGAAAAAGCATGCCAATAATGTTTGTATGGCGGTTTGATCTTTTGATTTGTTCAATGATTTCAGGGTGTGTGTAATGTTCGGCGGTTGATTCGCCGGTATATGCTTTAATTAAATTCGCTGAAACTGAAATTTCTCTGAATTTATAGCCGGGACGGACATCAGGATGATAATTGATTTTTTTGCTAAGTAATACATCTTTTTGCAACAGCCGGCCAACGCTGTTTTTTAATCGTCCTTTGCAGGTGAATTTGATTTTTGACGAAATAGCTTTATAGCCCAGATCATCGATTACTTTTAATGTTTGTGTATTAAAAGTTCCATAGGGAAAAGTAAAAATGGGCTCCCAAAGGTTGCCAAAAAGCCGATTCATGATTTCCTGGCCTTTTTTAATGTCCTCATATTGTTCCTGGTAGCCTCTGTTCCCACCAAATTCCATTTTTTGATCAGGGTTTGCAAGGTTGTGGTTATAACCATGTTGTATGATCTCAATGAGGTTTGGGTATTGTTTTTTCATGTCAATGAGCCATTCTGATACTTCCGGTGTTACATTCGCCGGCTCAACTGCATGTGAAATAGGGACATTGTGTTCAATACACAGCAAGGTCAGGTCAATGAGCGATTGGTCAAGTTCATGTCTGACGTCATCGTTTCTGAAGAAGATAATTTTTTTATTTTCACTCATGACTTGGTTCATCTGTTAAGGTAGTTTGTGGTAGATTTTTTAGTATGTTATGTTTTGAAGAAACACCGGTCATTCTCCATGAGTAATTGATTCATACAATGCTCTTGTTTCAACGCCTATGGCCTCCCATGAATAATTTTTCCAGGCCCAGTCCTGAATGCTGGCGCGGGTATTTTCAAGATTCTTGAACAAATCAGATTGAAAATATCCGGAAATCACCGCTGATAATTTTTCCGGGTTTTCAGGTTCAACCAAAAAGCCTGTTTTACCTTCAATGACATCATTTTTAAAATTTCCAACATCTGTTACAATCAGTGGAAGCCCAAAAGTGTACGCCATGAAAATTACACCTGATTGATAGATGGCCCGGTATGGGAGCACGATGCAATCGGCGGCCTTGAAATAGTACTCAACTTCACTGTCGGGAATATATTTAATGTGTGCTGAAATTTTATTATGCAGCGGGTTTCCTTCTGTTTTTTTTAACACCTGATTGGTGTATTCAGCAGATTTTGAATTGCCGGCAATCAGTATCCTTACTTTCTCAGATATATTTTCTGGCAGAAAAAAAAGACTGTCAATAAGTATGTCCAGTCCTTTGTAATAATCTATGTTGCCGAAAAATAACAAAACTTTTTCGTCATTATGTATTCCAAAATGCGCTTTTGCCTCTTGGTTTGTAATTCCCCGTTGGCTTACACGGTTGTTCATTCCATGCTTAATAACAACTATTTTTGAATCCGTAATATTAAATTCATGCATTAATTCCTGTTTACTTTGCGGTGTATGCACGATTAAGCGGTGTGCAAGTTTGTAAACTATTGTTAGGGTGAACCTGTTCAGCCATGTATCATGATTGTCGCGTTTACCTGCGTTAATGTTGTGTACGGTAAGTACAATTTTATGGCCACGTAATCGGGCAAGCAAGGGAAGTAAAATCCGATCGATAATTTTATGCCTGTCGAGCCATTGAAAATGCACAATGCGTTTTTTATGAGAAACAATGTACCAGAATTGGCTGGAATAGTATCGTGCCAGATTTTTAATTTTGAAATAAAATGGGTCGGATCTGAGCTGAGGTTTGAATACAGGATAGTAATTGACATTTTGGAAATGACCGAATAAGTCTTCCCTGAGGTCAATGTCAAGTACATCAATCTGGTTGGATGGATTAACGGCAAGCCCTGAAACCAATCCATACAGATAATCAACCTGCCCGGTTCCGTTCAAGATAGAAATATTCATAAAATCAGCGTATTAAAACTTGCGCCTTTTGCGCACCCCAAGAAGATTTAGTAGTTTCCATTTAATAAATCCACCAATATAGAAACAATACTTAGATACTAATGTTTGGTATGCACGTATTGATGTGGCATATTTGCGATAGAAAAGCACATCTTTCCCAATATGGTAGTTTGATTTAATGTCAGTTAATGACCTGATTAGTAGTTTGTAGCTGTCTTGATGCAATAAACCTGAGTTGCTTTTGTCGTTCCATATTTTTAATTGCGGAAAAACCTTGATTTCGATGCCTCCTAAATGCGCCCTGAAGGTATAGTCGCTGTCGCCATGATATTGCGGAAAATTTTTCTCATCAAGCCACCCTGTCTTTTTAATCACTTCATTATGCAGTAATGTGCCCATCCCGGGAAGCCAGTCGGCATTAATAATACTATCCAGTTCCGGATTGTCCTTCCTGTTCATTCCACGCATGTATTTCATCCCGTTCCGGGTATTGAAAATACCGCCCATTGACCAGACAAGATCAGGTTCATGCGCGTAAAGTATTTTTGAACCTGCAATCATTGGGCTTTGGTTCCAAACGATCTTTTCTAATTCAATGAAATAATCTTCTGCGGGCGTAATGTCATTGTTCCACCAAAGCACATAATCACATTTTAGTTGTTCGAGTGCGTATTTCATGCCAAGGTTAATCCCGCCGCTCCACCATAAATTACCATCACCGGTCAGTATGTGGGTTTTAGGGAAATTGCTGCCAATCCAGGCTGCGGTACCATCAGTAGAGCCATCATCAGTTACAATGATCTGTATATTAATATTTTCAGGAGTGACTGTTACCTCTTGAAGTCTGTTAAGGCTTTTTTGAGTAAAGGACAGGTTATTGAAAACCGGAATCAGTATTCCGATTTTTATTTTAGTCATAGGCTTGCTCAAGTTTAGTTGCTTCTATTTTGGGTAGCAAATCGTTTTTATTTTGCGGATTTTCATCCGCTTCAAGTAGTTTCCTGTTGTGTTTATCAATGTCAAGAATGTATAGTGTGATACAAACTACCACAATTCCACCACCATCACCAAACCCTCCACCTCCGGTAAAAAGAGTTAATAGTGTGCTGAAATAGAAGAATTTGATATAGATGTATTCACTGCTTATTTTGGAAATCAGAACTTTTGTAAGGAGAATAAGCACACCGATTACGAAGAATGCACCAAATTTGCTGTAATCGCCGATAATTCCTACATCAGACTGGTAAAATCTGAAAACGTCCATGTACATTTGAATCATCTGCCCATAGGGGGAATTTGTGCTTGGTGCTCCATTTCCCGTAATATAAGAAAGTCGGTTCGGGAACAGTTCTGTGAGGAAAAAAGTTGCAGCCCGCACCCTCACATTGTCTTCAAAACTTTCACTTTGTTCCTGAGATACACTTAAAATGCTCAGAAAAATATCCTGAAATATGAGGATGATGGGGATTGCACTGGCCACAACCATTAGCATTATCAGTGTTTTTGATTTGATCCGTTTGCTGAATAACACATTCATTACCGTGAGCATAAACATGGTAAGGATAACCTGTCGGGTTCCCATCAGAATGAAAACACTGAAAAATATAAACAACAAAATCAATTTGCCAGGCGAAAACTCTTCAAAAAGCTTGTTGAGTATTAAAAAATAAGCGAGGATAACATAGGAGAGGCCTTGCAAAAAGATGCGAACCGTCCCTCTTTCTACTGCAGTTCTTACATCAAAAATTACCGTCGGATATACAATAAACTGAATGAGATAGAAAAGAACAAAAGTAATTCCCAGATAAACAATAATTTTTTCGAGGTCAATATCCGAAATCTGAATAAAGTGAAGCGCCATGTAAAGAAAATAGAAATACATGAATCGTTGGGCAACAATGGTGGTTGAAAACCCCTGTTGATGACCTGTATAAGCGGTAAACATGCTTATAAAGACCCCGAAAAGGATAATTGCGATTTCCCATCCAAATTTCATTTTAAATCGTTCTCCACTGCTGTAGACCAACTGAAGCATGATGATGAGGGCAATCAGGGCAATTCCCGAAAGTTCTATTATTTTAATCAAATCCTTTCCCAGAAACGCGAATTCATACACGCCCATAGAGGCTACGATAATGAAAAGAATGATTGCCTTTTTAAACATTTTAAAATCCTGTTAAGATTTTGATGGATTGTGTTTATGAAAGTCAATGGCATCCCGGTAGGCTTTCATGAAGGATGATTCATAATCGGCATGGATGAATTCTGTAACTCTTCTGGCCGAATTTTGCTTATTGCGTTCTACAAAAGATGGGTCAGACAATGCTTTTTCAATCAATCCTGCAATCTGATCGTAATTCAACGGGTCAAAAACAAATTCATCATTTTTTATGGTGTCGGGTAATGAGGTTACATTTGAGCAGATAACCGGCACCTGGTAACGTATTGCTTCAAATAAGGGGCCAGACCCTGCTTCATACAGAGTGGGAATTAGCACAAGACTTGCCATTTTGAACAATCCCATCAAATCGGCATCAGAAACCAGCCCGGTAAACAGCACCTGATCGGTAAGACCGAGTTCAGTTATTTTCGATTCAATGGTTTTGTAATAATTGGTTTGATATCCGGTAGAAACCCAAAATACCTTTCTGCCTTTCTTTTTCAATATGGATAGTGCTTCAAGCACCGCAAGGTGGTTTTTGTGCACCCATGTTGCGGCAGGGGTCAATATGAAAATATCTGGTAAGGCGAATTTTTGCTTCAGTACGTCAGTATCAGTATGGGATTTGCTTTCAGTCCAGTCTTCGTTCATGGGAACGGAACAAACGGAAACAGCGGGTGGTATGTCGCTGAAATACTTGTGAATGTCTTCTTTGACGTGATTGTAGGACACAATCACATGACTGGCTTCACTTAATGAGGTGTAATAGGTGATGGATCGGTAAATCCTTTGAAGTGGTGTGAAAAACTCCGGGAAATGCAGTTGTTGTAAGTCATGCATCGAAATGATTACGGGGAATTTCAGGTTATAGGAAGGTGCCTGCTGCCTGGGGGCATGAAGTACATCCAGCTCAAATTTATTCAGGAAACTTCGGTTAGGGTCAAGGTGAAAAAATAATTTGTAGGCTATGTTAAACCGGCGATCTTTAAGATAATAACGGGTTAAGAAGAATTCAGTCAGCCTTTTTCGTTGGTTATATAACCAGCTTTTTTTATCGTGGAGGATGGCAACTGTCTTCGGATGTTTTAAAAAAGCCTCGAATGTTTCGGTTTGGTCAGCAGAATAGAAAAGGTAGACTTTTTCTACTTGCGTGCTTTGAAGCAACATTTTGAGTATGTAAATGGAATATTGATAAATGCCTCCGTCGCTGGCTTGTATTTTTGAGATATAATATCCTATTTTCATGCATTAAAATTTAAAACCGGCTTTTAACCAGTTTTGAGAATAATTTCAAAATTTACGGTCAGTGGGTTCAGATTGCCGGATTTCTAACCAATTTAAAACAAATGTAGTTATTTCCTGATAAATGACCACCTGCTGTTTTTAGAATATGTTAACAGATATCATTCTTCATCCTTAAAATAGCCAACCGTGGAATGAACAATTTATTGAACAGATAGTTCCATTTTTGTCCGTTATTTTTATCCCGGGAGAATAAAACCGCCATTGGGTGATAAAATACGTGTCAGTTAGTTTAAACAAATCTTCGTTTTTCAGGTTCGACTAAAAGGCTCTTGAGTTATTGGGCAAAACCCTTATATTTGATGCCTGTTTGGACTTTTGGTGTTGTTTCTCTTTTAAGAACTTATTGTACAAGTCTCTATGAAAACCTTTACACAATTGGTTAAAAACCTGAAGAAGGATTTTTTGCCGCTTAAAAAAATAAAAGTTGCAGTTTTAGGCGACAATGCAACTCAGTTTCTTGTTCAGGCGCTCAGGGGCACTGGCTTTGATTATGGAATGAACCTTGAAATCTGGGAAGCTGATTTTAACCAGATTGAGCGTCAGATTTATGATCCCGGTTCTGAGCTTTATGCGTTTAAACCTGAAATTGTCATTGTCTTTCATTCGTCGCACAAACTGTTAGGAAAGTACAATAAACTTAAACCGGAAGCTTATAGCTCCCTGGCCGACGTGCAAATGGCGCTCATTCAGGATATTAACCATAATATTAATGCCAATATTCCCGCCAAAATCATCTATTATAATTATACTGAGTTAGATGATGCTGTTTTTGGGAATTACGCCAGTAAGTTTGAGGCATCTTTTCTCTTTCAATTGCGTAAATTGAACTTTGAATTGATGCAGTTTGCGGCTGACCATGCCGGTTTTTATTTATGCGATATTTCTTCCATCCAGAACCTGGATGGCAAAAAGGCTTTTTTTCAACCTTCCATATACATTAATTCGGAGATGGTGCTTAGTATTGAATTGCTGCCGAATGTTGCTGCCCGAACCCTCGATTTGATTGCAGCAATGAATGGCAGGGTGAATAAATGCCTGATTCTGGATTTGGATAACACCATGTGGGGAGGCGTAATTGGTGATGATGGTGTTGAAAATATACAGATTGGCAGTCTGGGCATTGGAAAGGCCTTTACTGAGCTTCAGTACTGGGCTAAAAAGCTGAAGAACAGGGGTGTTATTCTTGCGGTTTGTAGTAAAAATACCGAATCGGTGGCCATGGAACCTTTCGAGAAACATCCGGATATGGTTTTACGGTTGGATGATATTGCTGTTTTTATCGCCAATTGGAACAACAAGGCGGACAATATCAAACTTATTCAGAGTATTTTGAACATTGGTTTCGATTCTATGGTGTTTCTGGACGATAACCCATTTGAGCGAAGTATTGTTCGTGAAAATATTCCGGGTATTATTGTTCCTGAGCTTCCTGAAGACCCTGCGGAATATCTTGAGTTTCTCTATCCTTTAAACTTGTTTGAAACTGTATCCTATTCCAACGAGGACGCGGAGCGCACCAAACTCTATCAGGTTGAAGCAAAGCGTAGCATGCTTCAAAAATCATTTATCAATGAAGATGATTTTCTCAAGAGTCTGAACATGGTTTCGGTAATTGAACCTTTTAATAAGTTTAATACCCCAAGGGTTTCCCAATTGTCGCAACGTTCCAACCAATTTAACCTACGCACTGTCCGTTATACCGAAGACGATATACAATCAATTGGTGCATCATCTGATTATCTGACCTTTGCTTTTACTCTTGAAGATAAGTTTGGTGACAATGGAATTATTTGTGTCATCATCCTTAAAACGGAAAATTCTGAAACCGCATTTATTGATACCTGGTTTATGAGTTGTCGTGTGCTGAAAAGGGGGATGGAGAATTTTGTATTGAATACAATTGCACAAACCGCTATTGACAATGGCTTTAAAAAACTTAAAGGAGAGTATATTCCTACAGCCAAAAATGAAATGGTTGCGGATCATTATAAAAATTTAGGATTTTCATATAATGAAGATTCTTGGTTGCTTGATTTAGATACATATGTCAAAAAAAATGCTTATATTAGTGCAAAATAAGCACGCACATGTGTTACGGCAATCTTCTGGAGGGCATTCTTGCAAAAATTGATCTGCAGCTTCCTGCGCATGCACTCAAGTTGAAGGCCAATACCAAATATCTGGGTGATGACTATCTTGCCAGAGCAAATGATTTTTATACCCAATATTTGAGATTCTTGCATCAAAACGGCAGCGACCTCGATTTTAGTGTGAAATGCTATTTAACCATGTTGGGGGATATGGCAGAGGAAAGAATTAAATTTGTCCGGTCAGGACGATATTCATGTACTTCCTTTGATGATGTTCAAAAATGCTATTATGATAAACCCGAAGTGGTTTGCAATCACCTGCATGGGTTGGCTTTGGCTCAGTTTCTCTGGTTTGATCAATATGAACGTTTTATGTTTTTTGTAGAACAACTTCATAATTATCGGGGCCAGGTGAATAATTATCTTGAAATAGGTGGAGGTCATGGGTTGTATTGTTATGAAGCATTGAAAATTCTTGACACCGCTGTAATATTCGAGTTGATTGACACAAGCGCCTACTCAATTGAGTTTGGGAAAGGCATTATAAATAGTGAAAGAGTAAACTTTCTTCAAAAAAACGTGTTAGAGTATGCCAGTGATGCAACATTTGACTTTATCACAGTTGGCGAAGTTCTCGAACATGTGGAAGCACCGCATGTCTTACTTCAAAAATTGAAGGAGCTACTCGGAAGAAATGGTCTGGCATTTGTTACAACTCCTGTAAATGCGCCTATGATCGACCACATCTACCTGTTTAATAATGTTCAGGAAATCAGGAGTGTTATTCAGGATGCCGGATTGGAAATTCTGCAGGAGAAAATCATTATTACAGAACGTGTGAGCCAACAATATGCTGAAAAGTTTAAAATTCCGGTTATGTTTGCCGCATTAATTCAACATAAACACTAAACGAAATGGAAAAAGATCAGGTTTTAAGTCAGCTTCAGGAAATCTTCAGGGATACGCTTGATGATGAGGAAATTGTATTGAATTTTGAAACTACAGCCAATGATGTCGAAGGATGGGATTCTCTCACCCACATTCATTTAGTAGTTTCCATTGAGAAGCATTTCAAGCTTCGGTTTACCGCCAAGGAAATTCAGGGATGGAAAAATATTGGAGAATTATCGGAGGGTATTTTAGCTAAACTTAACTAATCCGGCAAATGCAATTGCCTTTTAATCATTGATTTTAAATGAAGTCTGAACTTAATTTCCACCATGTCGGGACACTTGTTGACGATATGGGTGCTGCGGTGCTGAATTATACCAATATCTTTGGGATGGATAGCGCTTCCGATGTTATTCGCGTAGCATCGCAGCAAGTAGATGTTTGTTTTATTAAAGTTGGGAGTAGCAGCTACATTGAACTGGTCTGTCCGTATTCTGAAGAATCAAAGGTGTTCAATATGCTCAAAAAGAGGGTTACTTATTATCATATCGGTTATAAAGTTGATAATATTACACTGGCAGTGGCTGAGTTGGAAGCACAGGATTTTAAAGCTATGGAATTTTTTTCATCCGAGGCTTTCGATGGAAAGAGGTGCATTTTTCTTTTTTCGCCCGATGCACACCTCTTTGAATTGATTGAAGCTTAATTTTGCATTAATTTGTTCCCGAAAATAAAAACTCCTCTCAAATCTTAAGCGCGCATGGTTTTTAATTCTCTACCATTCACTGTTTTTTTTCTTGTTTTTTTCTTTTTATACTGGTTTGTCTTTAAGCGCAACCTTAAAGCGCAAAATTTGCTCCTGCTAGCCGGGAGTTATTTTTTTTATGCCTGGTGGGATTGGAGGTTTTTAATGTTACTCATTGGAGTTTCCATGCTCAATTACTACCTTGGTATCCAGATTCCCAGAGCAGGAACCAATGCAAAGCGACGAATTCTGCTGTTGATCGGATTGTTGCAGGGCATCGGAGCATTGGTGTTTTTTAAATACTTCAACTTTTTTATCTCCTCATTTGTAGATGCCTTCCAGTTTTTTAATGTTAATCTGAATATTCATACTATACGGATTATTCTGCCATTGGGTATAAGTTTCTATACTTTCCGGGTATTGAGCTATCTGCTTGATATTGATAAAGGAAAGATTGAACCAACGACCGACTGGATTGTGTTCTTCTCTTACGTGGCGTTTTTCCCGAGTTTGATTTCTGGTCCCATCGACCGGTCCACCCTATTGGTGCCGCAGTTGGAGAAAAAACGGGTTTTTAGTTATGATATGGCTGTTGATGGTTTCCGGCAGATTTTGTGGGGGCTTTTTAAAAAACTTGTAGTGGCTGACAACTGCGGTATCTATACTAATCAGGTATGGGATAACTTCGATACAATGCCAGCCAGCTCCCTCATTCTTGGACTCTTTCTTTACACCATACAGATTTATGCCGATTTTTCCGGTTATTCTGATATGGCTATTGGTTTCGCCAGGCTTATCGGGTTTAACATTACCAAAAATTTTGATTTTCCTTTCTTTACTCAAAATATTGCCGAATTCTGGCAGCGTTGGCATATTTCCCTAACTTCATGGATGACCGAATATGTTTTTACTCCTTTATCCATACGTTTCAGGGATTGGGGCAACAACGGACTAATCTTAGCAATACTAATTAATTTTTTTATTATTGGTATCTGGCATGGTGCCAATTGGACGTTCGTCGTATTTGGATTGCTGCATGGTAGTTATTATATACCACTTATTCTTCAGGGTAAGATTTTTAAGAGGAAGAAATCCCTGAAAGGGAAACGCATTCCATCGTTCACTGAGTTCCGGAATATGGTAGGTGTCTTTTTGATGGCGATGGTCGGATTTGTTATCTTTCGGTCTGATAATATGACGCAGGCCATTGATTTTTATAAAAACATGTTTTCAATGTCAGCATTTACGATACCCCAGATTGAAGGTAAACTCGGCGCGCTCATTACTCTGGGTTTTGTCTTTGTGATGATGTTGATTGAATGGATTGGTAAAAGTGGAAATTATGCCATTGAAGGTGTTGGTCAGTCCATGTCCAAAGGTTTGCGCTGGTCATTTTACTACTTGCTGATCATTGTCATCTTCTTCTTTTCTGCAACAAGTAAAGAGTTTATTTACTTCCAGTTCTGAATTGTGAAAATACAAATCCTATGAAAAAGTTTCTAATTTCTCTGCTTATATTTTTATTGCCGCTCCTCCTTCTTGGATATTTTATGGATATCTTCCTGACCAATGCGTTAAAAAAATCAAAAAGTGATGAGTTTGGTGTATGGAACGATATCTATAATGGCCGCCTTAATGATGATTTGTTGATTTACGGTGGTTCAAGGGCATGGGTGCATTTCGATCCTCAAATCCTGTCCGATAGTCTGGATGTTTCGGTTTACAATGTTGGGTTAAATGGTCATAATTTCTGGTTGCAGAAACTGCGGCATGATTTGCTGTTAAAGTATAATAAACACCCTAAAGTAATCCTTTACGCGGTTGACCTGATGACTCTTGGTAAAAGGCCAGATTTATATAATCCTGATCAGTTTTTGCCTTACATGTCGAGCGATCCTATGATGGCACAGGCCATTTCATCCTATGAAGGGTATGGGGATTTTGATCCAGATGTGCCAATGATCAGATACTTAGGCAAGTGGAAAACAATGATAGCGGCAGTGCGTATTGCCCTTGCACCGGATAGTCAGAAGCCTGATCGTATCAAAGGTTATCAGGGGAAACGACTTGAATGGAATGCCGATTTTGACAAAGCGGTGGAAGTAATGGGAGGAAAGTTTACCATGGAACTTGATTCTGCCTCTGTCGTTCTCTTTGATGAATTTATTCGGGAATGTAAGGAAAGAAACATCGAGCTTATTTTTGTTGCCCCACCTGAGTATATTGAAGGGCAGGAATTTGTTAATAACCGGCCAGAGATTATGGGCGTTTTTGCGGATTTTGGCAAAAAGTATGCTATCCCATATCTCGATTATTCGAATGATACCATGTCATTTAACAAGTATTATTTTTACAATTCCACCCACATGAACATCAGGGGGGCCGAGCTGTTTTCGAAGAAACTCGTTATGGACCTGAAAAAAGACGGTCTGCCTAAAAGCTTACAAATGCAGCATGATTCTACTTTACTGAATTAGTGTTGCCGAATTTCGTAAATATGTGCCGCTTATAGACGGAATTGACGGAATTTACTCGGTTTGTCGGTATTTAAGAAAGAAATTTTTGTATTTTTCTTTTAAATGAGGGTACCTGTTCTCCCA
This sequence comes from Lentimicrobium sp., assembly GCA_034005265.1. Taxonomy (GTDB): domain Bacteria; phylum Bacteroidota; class Bacteroidia; order Bacteroidales; family Lentimicrobiaceae; genus Lentimicrobium. Next base: position 153,636 of record JAVEVB010000002.1, on the reverse strand, counting down.
TTGTTCAATAATTGAATTATAGGCTTTTGCATCAATTGTTTTTTTACCGGCATAAACTTCCTTATAGTTGTTGCTGAATTTTTTTTTAAACCGAAACAAACTATCGTCTTTATTGGTACTTGTGCCACCTCCTAAATTAATTATGTCAATTCCATTGGCTGCTGCATGTATTATTGATGCATAATAAATATAATCACTACCCTTCAGGTTATTATACATGAAATTAGAGCCAGCAAGGTGAAGCGTTGCCTTATTGCCATAAAAGAAATAGAGTAAGCTGTTGATTATTATTCCATTATAGACAATATTCATAACTTGTCCATAATCTTTCAGGTGTGTCTGAACGTGTTTATAATATTCATCGGGGAAAAAGTAGTACTTTGACATACCAATTCTGGCAGCATTCTGATTGTAAAGATCCACAAACGCATTTATACTATTGAGTTGGTCATCGATTACAATGTTTAATTCTTCATCTCGTTTTATTTTCGATATCTTTTGGCGTGTTTTTGCATCCAGTATTTTATAGTTATCAAGGGATTCAACAAAAACATTTGTGCGTACAGGAAAATAGGTCGCATCCCGGCGGCATTGGTTAAGCAGCGGATGTTCTCTGATGAATTCGGCAATAACATTATTTTCAATCAGCCATTCGGTAACTTTGTCGTTGAATATTTTAACAATGTTTTGAGGAATATTTTGTTGGTTTGTAATGACCCCTCCATAGCCATAAGCAGATTGTATATCGAAATATTGGACCGGACTTTCATAATTTTCAATCGGCCTTAACAAGAAAGGATAAACAAACAGGTAACCTTCTTCGGAGGCTACTATACATTTTGCTGCAGAGTGTTCATAATCTTCCCAGGTAAGATACCACTCTGGCAAAAAGTAAACATCTGCATTTTCACGGCCAATTGCTTTAATGGCTGATTCCCAGCCAGAATCTAACGGGCCATAAACATCGAATTGCATATTCAGGATTTTGATTCATAAAATGAACGGATAACTGAGCAAATCTCCTCAATATCCGATTGGCTTAGATCAGGGTAACTTGGTAGGTTAATTCCTCTCCAACCCAGGTCTTCGGCAGTTTTAAAAGGTTGAAAGTTGCCTACGTACATGGGCATAGTATGCACCGGATGAAAAACAGGCCGGGTTTCAATACCATTTTGCTTAAGTAGATTACGTAATTCAGTTCTTTCGTCAGCGTTCTGTGCCAATATAGAATACATCCAATAGGTGTGTACCACGTCGCCAACCGGATGATGTAATCCCAGAGGCAGGCCTTTCAGTCCCTCATCATACCATTTGGCCAGGGTAATTTTCTTGCTGATGAGCTCATCAGCCCTTTCAAGTTGCGCCAGGCCAAAGGCTGCAGCCACATTGGTCATGCGGTAATTATAACCAACCACTTCATGCCAGTATTCACGATATCGGGCCAGTCCCTGACCTTTGTACAACTCCACCCTGTCAAATATGGTTTTATTGTTGGTAACAATCATACCGCCTTCACCGGTAGTAATGGTTTTATTTCCAAAGAAACTGAATATGCTTACATCGCCAAATGTGCCGGTATATTTACCTTTGTATTTGGAACCAAATGCTTCTGCGGCATCTTCAATCAGATAAAGGTTGTTTTCTTTTGCAATAGATTGTAATTCATCCATATCACAAGGATGACCATAAATATGCACGGCCATGATTGCCTTCGTTTTAGACGTTATTTTACGTCTTACCTCTGCCGGGTCAATTTGCCAGGTTTCTGGAAGGGAGTCAACAAATACTGGTTTTGCATTGCAGTAAACAATGGAGTTAACGGATGCAACATAGGTAAGTGTTGGTACAATAACCTCATCGTCGGGACCAATACCAAGGGCAACCAGCGCAAGGTGCAGCGCAACCGTTGCATTACATGTGGCTGATGCATAACCCACATCAATGTAATTGGCAAAGCCTTTTTCAAACTCCCTTACATATTTACCCTGCCAGGACAACCAGTTGGTGTCAATACAGTCATTTACATATTTGCGCTCATTGCCTTTTAGCGATGGCTGATAAACCGGATATTTATACATGGCGAAAGAATTACAGGATTATTAACATTGTGTTGTTAAATTGGTTTGCAGGGAATATATGTTTTATTGAATTTATCTACTTACCCCAGATGCCATAAGCCTTCTCATGCACAAGTTTGTAGTATTGAATGGGTCCAAGAATCGCTCCGGGAAGATAGGAAATGCAGGATCCCAGAATTACACCGGAGGCCCCCATCCCCAAGGTATTTGCCAGGAAGATAGATAGGGGAATGTTGAAAATGGCTACGGTTACCGCGGTGTAGAGTTGAAGTTTGATTTTGCCTGTACCATTGATAAAATAGATAAAAATACTATACCAGATATAGACAACAACAAACAAAGCAGTATAAAACGAAAGCATGAACGGCACCTTAACTTTATCACCCACCCACAGATGATAAAATGGATTGGATATGGCAAGCATTATGGCAATTAGTACAATGATTCCTAGCCATATCTTGATCATTCCTTGCATGACCCGTTTTATCCACGCAAAATCTTTTTTTACAAACGCTTCTGTAAACGCTGACCAGTAAGTGTTTGTTATGATGACAAATAGCATTGAAATCAGCCCAAAATATTTGTATGCCACACTGTAAGCTGTTACGGCATCAGGGCCAACAACCTGGGTAATAATCAGGTTGTTGGTTGACATAATAACCACCACCGTAATCTGAATGATAAAAAACTGAAATCCCAGTCCGGCCAGGTCTTTAAAGTATTGAAAATTGACAAGTTTAAGGACTGGACGGTATTCTTTGTATTTTTTATTGAAAAAGTAGAGCGTAGCCAAAATCAGCACCAGCACGGGTGCGCCACCAAGCACAAGGCCAAGGTTGATGAGCGATGGTTCGGTTGTTTTCATCAGCACCAGGATCACGCCCAAAGCAATGATGTTTGAGAGTGGATCGAAGGTATTGCTTATTGCCGGGCGTTGATCAGCGGTAATTATAATAGCAATAATTCTGAAAATGAACCGGAGCAGGAAGAAACCAATAGTAATTATGGCCAATGTATTTAGCTCTGTCCGCATGGCTTCCGGGCCGTTGAGTATTGTGGACCAGTTAAGAAAAGGATTTATGGTGAGGAAAATTACAAAAAAAGCCCCAAAAATCATACTTAACGCAGCGTAGGTAGTGCTAACGTATATTTGTGCCAGTTTTTTTTCATCTTTTGCGAGGGCTTCTGTAAATTTATTTCTTAACCCATTGCCCAGCCCAATATCAAAATAATTAATCCAGCCAACTATGGAACCCAGGGTAATCCAGATACCATATTCAAAGGTTCCAAGATAATCAATAAGAAGTGGAACGAAAATAAAACCAATAATTATGCTGATACCCTTTATGCCAAATGAAGCAATGATGTTTTTCTTTGCTTTAACACTTCGCACATTCCCATTGTTTAATATTCCAAGAAGGTTGTCTTTCAGGCTCATTTCAACATAAACTTAGGATTTTAGTTAATTGCAGATAAACAAAAATAGTCATTTGTTCCATATTCCCCTGGCGGTCTTGTTAAGTAATTTTTTGTATTGATATGGTGCCAATATAACCCCGGGAAACAAACATATGCAAGTAGCCATTATTACTCCTGCAGCACCCAGGTTCATGTTTTTTGCCAGAAAAATGGATAATGGAATGTTAATCACTGCAACAACAATTGAGCTGTAAAGTTGAAAACGGATTTTGCCGGTACCATTTATGAAATAGACAAAGATATTGTCCCAGGTGCTGATCAGGATAAAAATTCCCATGAAAACAGTTATTGTTATTGGAATTATTACTTTATCTCCAATCCAGAAGTGGTAAAAATATCCTGAAATAAGTATCATTATCAGCACAAGAGCTGCAACCCCGAACCATATTTTTATCAATTGTCTGGTGATTTGTTTTATCCAGGGAATATCATTTACCGTGTAGGCCTGAGTGTAGGCGGACCAAAGTGGATTCATTATAATGGCAAAGGCCATCGCAATGGAATTGAAGTACTTGAAGGCTATGTTGTAAGGCGTAACCGCAGCAGGTCCAAGAATCTGGGTAATGATCATATTGTCGGTTGAAAAGATGACCAGTACGGCAATCTGAATGATAAAAAACTGGAAACCAAGTCCGGTAAGGTCTTTCAACTGATCCAGCCTGAAATATTTTATAGAGGGGCGGTACTCCTTGTACCTGTGGCTGAAAAAATAGAACGTAGCAAGCAAAAGTACAAAAACAGGTGAAAATGTAACCGCCATAGCCAGGTACATGAGTGAGCCTTTGGTGGTTATGGTTAGCACATAGATAATAATCAATGAAATTACATTCGAAAGAGGATCAAAAGTGTTGCTAAGTGCCGGCTTTTGATCTGCCGTTATGATGATGGCGATTAGTCTCAGGATAAACCTTAAAATAAATAGGGTAAATACATATACCACCAACAGTTGAAGATTTTCTGTTTTATTCTCTGAAATATTGAAGATGATATTCCAGTTTAGAAAAAAACTTGCACCAACAAACAATATCCAGAGAATGCCGAATATACCGGCCAGCCCGAAATAGGTAGTGCTTACATATACCCTGGCCAGCGCTTTATCGCCTACGGCAAGGGCTTCAGCAAACCGGTTCCGCAATCCATTGCCCAGCCCGATATCAAAAAAGCCAAACCAGGCAATCACTGAACTCAGGGTGAGCCATATTCCGTAATCTCTGGCTCCCAGATAGTTCAGTGTGAGTGGAACCAAAAGGAAGGTTACAATAATGCTCCCACCCTTGATAAGGAATGAAAGCAAAACGTTCTTTTTGATATTTTGGCTTCGGGAATGCCCTTTGTTAACGTATTTTCTTAGATAATTTAAAGGGCTGTACATAGTAACAGGAGAACTTTGTGAATGTGCAGGAAGTTTAACATAATTGTGGATTTAAAGTTCACAGGGATATTAATCAGAAAAGACAAAGATATGCTTCGTAAAAGTACATCTTTGTCTTTTTTATTAACCAATAAAATGCTGTAATTTCTAAGAATGAAAGTAAAACCTTAGTGTCAGCGATTAATCATTAATTTCAAAGGCATCAAACTTAATTCCCTGGGCCAATGGTAAGTCAGTTGAAAAGTTGATGGTGTTTGTTTGTCTGCGCATGTATGCTTTCCATGCATCCGAGCCTGATTCGCGCCCGCCGCCTGTATCTTTTTCACCACCAAACGCGCCTCCGATTTCCGCACCGTTTGTCGCAATATTAACATTGGCAATTCCACAATCTGAACCTTCGTGCGATAAGAATTTCTCGGTTTCCAGAATATTGCGTGAAAAAATTGCCGAAGACAGCCCCTGGGGTACATCGTTATGCAAGTCAATGGCTTCGTCCAGTTTATTGTACTTGATTAGGTAAAGGATTGGGGCAAATGTTTCCTCCTGAACAATAGGGTAGCTATTTTCTACCTCTGCAATACAGGGAATTACATAGCAACCAGATTCATAGCCATCTCCATCCAGTACCTGACCGCCAAATAAAATACGACCTCCTTGTTCTACGACCTTTTTTTGAGCATATAGAAAGTTTTTTACGGCATCCTGATCCACCAATGGGCCTACAACAGTTCCTGGATCGAGCGGATGTCCGATTTTTAACTGTTTATATGCGCCTATAAGTTTTTCGCTGAATTTATTATAAATACTTTCATCGATCAACAGTCGTCGTGTTGAAGTACACCTTTGTCCGGCAGTAGCTACTGCACCGAAAAGGCTGGCCATAAGGGCCATTTTTTCATCTCCATGTTGTGAGATAATTATGGCATTGTTCCCGCCAAGTTCCAGAATGCTGCGTCCAAGTCGTTCGCCTACAATTTTACTCACATGGCGTCCAACCCGGGTGGATCCGGTAACCGAAATGAGTGGTATGCGCTTGTCGGCAAGAAAATCATCACCAATATATTTAGAACTTCCGGCAACCAATGAAAGAACACCTTCCGGGACCTTATTTTCAAAGAGTACTTTTTCAATGATTTTGTGAACAGCAATTGCGCTAAGCATTGTCTTTGAAGATGGCTTCCAAACCACAACATCACCGCAAACCATTGCTATCATTGCATTCCACGCCCAAACCGCAACCGGAAAGTTAAAGGCAGAAATAACCCCTACCACACCTAGTGGATGGTACTGATCATACATGCGGTGTCGTTCTCGTTCAGAGTGCATGGTTGAGCCGTAAAGCTGTCTTGACAATCCAACAGCAAAGTCAGCAATGTCAATCATTTCCTGTACTTCACCCAGGCCTTCCTGATAGACTTTCCCCATTTCATAGGAAACCAGAGATCCCAAAGGTTCTTTATATTCCCTGAGCCGGTTGCCAATTTGCCTGACAATCTCACCTCTTTTAGGGGCTGGTACCATTCTCCATTCTTTGAAAGCAACCGTGGCTTTTTCCATCACCACCTCATAATCGTTCCAGGTTGCCTGGTTTATTGATGCAATTAATTGCCCATCGGCAGGAGAGTAGGAGTGGAGTTCCTCACCTTTAGTGTCGAACCATTTTGTTCCAGTGGAAGCTCCACGGTTTTTGCCTTCAATTTTTAGTTCACTTAAAAACTTTTCAATATTCTTTTTCAATGGTAGAATCATTTTTTGGTTTGTGCTCAAGTAACATAAAATTTTGGATTTTGTTTGGGAAAAGTATTATTGTCGAAATTTAAATTGAGCGGTTAAATTCATTTACCGCTCAATTTAAACACGCTGGAGTATGAAGCTTAGACCTCTTTGCCATTCCCACTCATAAATGGGTAGTTGTAATCGGTAGCTGGAAGGAAGGTTTCCTTTATGGTTCTGGGACTCAGCCACCTTAACAGGTTCATGTAACTGCCCGATTTGTCATTTGTACCCGAGGCTCTTGCACCGCCAAATGGTTGTTGTCCTACTACTGCACCTGATGGTTTATCATTATAGTAGAGGTTCCCGGCTGAATATTGCAATTTTTTGCTTGCAAGCTCCAAAGCATAACGGTCTTTTGAAAATATACTTCCAGTCAATGCATAGGGCGAAGTTTGATCGCATATTTCAAGGGTTTTCTCAAACTCATCATCCTTGTAAACAAAAACAGTCAGCACCGGGCCAAATATTTCTTCCTCCATGGTTTTAAAATGGGGATTTGTGGTTTCTATGAGTGTGGGTTTTATGAAATAGCCTTTGCCGGAATTGGTTGCTCCTCCGGCAATAATTTTGGCTTCAGTTGAATTGGCTGAAAAGTCAATGTATCCTTTTATAGTTCTAAATGAAGCTTCATCTATTACTGCATTTACAAAGTTGTTGAAATCCCTGACATCACCCATTTTTATATTATTGATCTGCTCAACGAGCTCAGGTTTCAACTCTTCCCACATACTTTCCGGAATGTAGGCCCTGGAAGCTGCCGAGCATTTCTGACCCTGGTATTCGTAAGCACCACGTATCATTGCGGTGCACACTTCGTCAATATTTGCCGATGGATGTACCATGATAAAATCCTTTCCGCCTGTTTCGCCAACCAATTTGGGATAGGAAATGTAATTCGCCAGGTTTTCACCGGTGGTTCGCCATAAATGATTGAATGTCCCCGTTGATCCAGTGAAGTGTATTCCGGCCAGGTGCTTGTTGGTGAGAATATTGGCTGAGATGTCTCTGCCGGATGACGGTACAAAGTTTATCACTCCATCGGGCAATCCTGCCTCAAGGAATATTTTCATTAAAGTGTAATTGGAAAGCAATGAGCTGGTTGCAGGTTTCCACACGAGTGTATTGCCCATCAGGGCCGGGGCAGCATTCAGATTGGAGGCAATGGCCGTGAAGTTAAAAGGGGTAATGGATAGGATAAACCCTTCGAGTGGACGATAGTCCAGACGGTTTAAGTTCTCCATCTCCGAGGCTGGCTGGCGGCTGTAAATTTCACTGGCATAAAAGGCATTGAAGCGTAAAAAGTCAATCACCTCGCAGGCCGAGTCAATCTCAGCCTGAAAAGCATTTTTGCTCTGGCCAAGCATAGTGGCTGCATTGAGCTGGTATCTGTACTTTGTGGAAATCATGTCAGCGGCTTTCAGGAATATGGATGCGCGGTCAATCCATGAAAGGTTCATCCACGCCTGTCTGGCATGAATGGCTGCATCTGCTGCCAGGTTTATTTCTTTTGGTCCGGCATAGGAACAATGCGCAAGTATATGCCCATGATCATGAGGCATAACAACTTGTATCTTCTTTTCGGTAAATACTTCTTTACCGTTGATGACTAACGGAATATCGATTACTTCGGAGCTCTGCTTATCTATTTCTTGCATTAGCTTTGCGCGATGCATGGTCCCCGGCGCATAGCTGAATATCGGCTCGTTATGGGGATGGGCAAAATTGTATACTGCATTGTTCATGAGGTGATTTTTTTATGGATATGAATATATATTCATATCGATGGTTAAAACAATTATTCTTTGTTTATTTTTAGATAGAACTTTTAGAAAAGTTCCGGATTCGCGGATGATTTTGGAGAATAGATTGGCTTCAGAGGGGTCTGTCCCAATTTTTCAATGGTTGTCATACCTTGTCCGACTAAAAACCTGATAAATTCTTTCGCAATTTCTGGATGCTCTGAATTATTGGGAATGGTCAGCCCATAGATCATTGCTTCTCCTGTTTGGGTGATTTTTTCGCCTGGTTTGTTGCCTGCGACATCCACTGCTACCGAACTGTACCAATCTGCCAGCGTCGGATTTGACAGATTGATACTGTCGTTAAGCTCAACAAATGGGAGGCTATGCTGAATGGCGACCGATTTGTATAAAAAGATATAATCCAATGTGCCGGTTTCAAGCAAGGCAAGCAAATCTACTTCTTTAGGCCGGATGTATTTTTGGTCGCGATTCATCAGATTTTCGGTAAGCCCTGGCTCATGATGTAATTTTTCTGTCAGTTTCATGGTCAATATGGCTCGATATCCACATGGATCTGAGTTGGGATCGGAACGGCCGTACCTTACTTCAGGATATTGGAGTACTGAATACCAGTTTTTATTGTTAACCACATCTGCAAATTTTGAATTCGGTTGATAGACCAGAGCCATCTCATTGCCCGCAAACATCAGGTTCCATGAAGCGTGTTCAGGAATCATAAGCTTGTCGATTAATATGTAGTCGGCCGAAGCAAGAATATCGCAGGGACGGTTAAGATCAGTTATTTTGCGGATACAGGCAAGACTTCCTGCAGATTCAGGAAGTATATTTACTCCTGGATGAATTTTGTTGAACGAATCAGCCAATGCCTTGAAAGGGACCGATAAACTACCTGCGTGGAAAATTATAAGTTCACCATTCAATTCATCCGGATCAGCCGTATTTTGATTTCCAGAACATGCAGAAAACAACATCAACGCTGAGCTGAAAAGCAAAGGGATTAACAACAAACGATTATTCATCTTTCGACAATATTTTTTTTAGTTCCACAAAATGATCCTGCATAATAACATCCATCTTTTCATGAAAATCATCAAAAGCATGAATTAGTTTTTTTCCTTCGGGCGTAAGTGATGTGCTCCCGCCTTCAATACCACCTCTCGATTTTTCGAGCAAAGCAAACCCAAGTTGTTGTTCGATGGTTTTTAAGTCGTTCCAGGTTCTCCTGTAGGTGATTCCCAGTTTCTCACAAGCTGCAGTAAGTGATCCGGTTTCATCAATGGCTTTTAGTATTTTCCATTTTCCATCACCAAGAATACCCTTGCCATCCTCATCAGTAAACCAAATTTTGTAGTTGAGTTTCAATTTTTGGTATTTGCCCGATTTCATTTTCTTTCGTTTTATTTGCAATCGAAGTCAGAAAAGTTTAAGTAATACTGAAAACCATTCCAGAAGTTTCCCAACAAGCTTTTGCTATTACTTTTACTTTTGTGCAGCAAACTTAATCAATTAAATGGCTCGGAGAGAGAATAGGTGTGTGGCTTTATAGATTTCTTAAATCCGCTATTTCTCCGGTAACCGGGAAATCGGAGGATAGCAAAGTAATGATTTTTTTTGCCACGATCTCAGGTTCGCTTAGTTTGTTCTCAAGGTATAGTTGTTCAAATTTTTCTTTCAAAGGGAATTGTTCTTTGCTATTGCTTCTAATTGTCTTCTGCATATTGGTGTCAACAATTCCCGGTGCTATTGAAAAAATTCTTACCGGATTTGGTTGGTTCTGCTGTTCCATTCCTATGGCACGGGTGAGCATGTTCAGCGCAGCTTTCGACGCGCAGTAGTTGCTCCATCCAGCGTATGGATTGATGGCTGCGCCGGAACTGATATTTACAATGGTGCGGGGAACGTTATAACTTGATGATAATTCGATAAATGTATTGATGAGAATGGCAGGAGCCAACAGGTTTGTTTTAAAGTGCAGCTCGGTTTTTTGGTTATCCAGGGTGCCCGAAAAACCAACTGGCTCAAGCACGCCTGCATTGTTTATAAGGGTTATTGAAGAAACGTTAGTTGGGCCAATGGATTCGAATAATTCTGAAAAAAAGGCTGGTAGGTACTCCGTTAAAGCGATATCTACCTGATGATACTTTAACCATTTATCTTGTTTTTGGCTGTAATCAATGAGTTGTTGATTGTTTTTCCGTGAAATACAAAAGACCTTGTTATTCCGGTTTAATAACTGCATAGCAATAGCTTCTCCAATTCCCGATGAGGTGCCGGTGATAATGTAATAATTCATAATTTTATAATGTTTATTCGAAAGAAAAATTACTTGAACATTTAACTTTGGCCCTTGTTATCTGAATGGTAAAAGTAGAATTATTTAAATTTATAATGAGGCTGGTTTATGAATAATGCGATTTTTGTTTTTGAGTACCCTGAGAATGAGCCTGTAAAAAGCTATGCCCCCGGCTCGGCCGATAGAAAAGTATTACAAAAGGAATTGGACAGGTTATCGTCCGAAGTAGTGGACATTCCTTTAATTATTGGAGGAAAGGAAGTAAGAACAGGTAACACTGAACGGGTGGTTATGCCACATGATCATGGCCATGTGTTAGGTAATTATCACAAGGCGGGTCCTGAAGAAGTGAAAATGGCCATTGAAGCATCCCAAAAGGCGCATCGGGAATGGGAGTCTTTTTCCTATGTGGAAAGGGTGTCGGTCAGCCTGAGGATTGCCGAACTCATTTCCAAAAAATACAGGGCTACACTGAATGCCGCCACTATGCTTGGCCAAAGCAAGAGCGCTTACCAGGCTGAAATTGATGCTGCATGTGAAACCATTGATTTTCTTCGCTTTAACGCACATTATATTTCTGATATATACAATGATCAACCACACTCTGATCCCGGGTTTATCAACCGCATTGAATACCGCCCAATAGAAGGCTTTATCTTTTCGCTTACACCATTTAACTTTACGGCCATTGCCTCTAATCTTAATATGTCACCGGTATTAATGGGCAATACGGTTCTTTGGAAGCCTGCTTCAACGTCCATTCTTTCTAATTATGTGTTGATGCAGATTTTTAAAGAGGCTGGTCTGCCCGATGGTGTAATCAATTTTATCCCCGGTCCGGGTTCTGTAGTAGGCAATGCTGTTTTTTCAGATAAGCATTTTGCAGGCTTGCATTTTACCGGTTCAAACATTACTTTTAATCGCTTGTGGCAGAATGTTTCACAAAACCTGCGGAATTATAAATCTTATCCAAAAATTGTTGGTGAAACAGGTGGTAAAGACTTTATTCTTGTACATAATTCAGCACATGTGGATGAAGTTTCAACTGCAATTGTAAGAGGAGCTTTTGAGTATCAGGGACAAAAATGTTCTGCTGCTTCAAGGGCCTATATTCCTAAATCGTTGTGGCCGTCAATTCGTGAGATGGTAGGCGATATGCTCTCGCAGGTTACTGTGGGCGATGTGCGGGAGTTCAGCAATTTCATGAACGCGGTGATTGATGAGGCTTCTTACGATAATGTGATGGCTTATATTGAAAAGGCCAAAAATTCAACGGAGGCTGAAGTGATTTTTGGAGGGAAAGGTGATAAGACGAAGGGCTATTTTGTTGAGCCAACGGTAATTCTTACGACCAATCCCCACTTTGTCAGTATGGAAGAAGAAATCTTCGGGCCAATACTTACCATCTTTGTATACGATGACAAGGACTGGGATGAAACCCTTAAGCTTGTGGATGAAACCTCGCCATATGCCCTTACAGGTGCCATTTTTGCATATGACCGCAAGATACTTGATAAAGCCAGCAGTGCATTAAAATATGCAGCCGGCAACCTTTACTTCAATGATAAACCAACGGGAGCTGTGGTTGGTCAGCAACCTTTTGGTGGTTCACGGCAATCGGGAACCAACGATAAGGCCGGAAGCCATCTTAATCTGATACGCTGGACCAGCCCCAGAACAATTAAAGAAACATTGTTGCCACCTACAGATTTCAGGTATCCCTTTATGAAAGAAGACCGATGCCATTAACTAATTATTTATTTATTTAATTCTTAAAGTATGGCAAAGAGAAGCCTACCTGCAAAAATTAAGGACTTTTTTATCATTATTCTGAATGATCCTTACCGGAAAAGTGTTCCGCGTATTTTGTGGGAATATGGTAGATTTATTTTTATTAAGCCCGATGTCGCCAGTCAGTATTTTTCCAAGTTTATTTATCGGAAAGGGGTGACAAATTTCGATGACTATGCTATGACGCATAAGCTTCGCGATTTATGCTGGACATTAAATGACCCTGATTACCATTCGATTGTGGATAACAGATATTTGTTTGAGCTTTTTTTTAAAAAGTACAATATTTCAGTGACTACAACTTATGCGCGAAATCAGAATTCTTTGTTTTTTATCGATAATGATTTTATTCAAATCAACACTCCCGGGCAATTCCTTGAATTTATTAAAGAAATTAGTTTAAAGTCCACAAAATCTGAAAGTATATTTATCAAAAAAGAGTCCGGGACCGGAGGCGGGAAATTTATTTATAAGGTTTCATATGCCGGACTAAAAGAAAATTCTGATCAATTGAATGAAATTTTTAAAGTTGTACGTGCCTCCTCCTTTGTTTTTCAGGAAACAGTGCTTCAACACGAAGCCATCAGCCGGATCAATCCATTTTGCGTCAATACCATGCGTATTGAGACCTTTACCAATAAAGATAATGTTAGTCGTATAATGTCCGGTATTCTTAGGCTGGGGTTTAGTGATGCCTATCTTGACAATGTGTCGAAAGGTGGTGCTTATGTGGGTGTTGATTTTACAAAAGGTGTGCTGAGGCGTGAAGCTGTTTCTGATTTTACCAACGGTCGTGCTCGTACTTATCTTGAGCATCCCTATTCGAAAATCAAATTTGAAGATTATCCCATTCCTTATTTTGATGAAATCAAGGAGTTGGTATTACAAGCCAGTCAGTTGGTTCCGCAATTAAAAGTCATTGGCTGGGATGTGGCCATTACGCCTGATGGGCCGTTGCTTATTGAAGCCAATGAGTTTCCTGGCATGATGTCCCCGGACATCGGGCAGAAAGGTATTGGGAAAAGTCCTGTTTTTCAGGAAATGAAGAAAGAGGCTCTGGAAAAGGAACAATCTGTCAGAAGAAAAAAAAGTTAATGAAGTATGCTTTACATAGCCTTCATTCTCAGTTTACATCAGTTTATTCATTGTCGTGTTCTTAGAATTGAGGTAATTGATTGCTACATCTTTTCTTCAATAATTTAGAATAGTTTCTCGCAGTTCAAAAAGAGATTTTGTATCTTTTGAAAATATTTATCTTTGTAATTAGCATCAATGCAATGTATATAGTAAGCTAAATTATATAGAATTATCGTCATGTCGAATAGAACGCTTTTTGCAAAAGTTAAGGACTTTTTTACAATTATTCTTGTAGATCCTTACCGTAAAAGTGTTCCACTTATTTTGTGGGAATATGGATGGTTTTTGCTAACTAAACCCACCGTTGCTGAGCAATATTTTCCGAAATTTTTGTATCGCAGGGGCGTTACAAATTTTAGTGATTATGCCATAACGTTTAAGTTGCGTGATCAGTGTCTGAGTTTAAATCATGCGGACTATAACGGAATCTTTGATGATAAATATTTGTTCGAACTCTACTTTAAGAAGCATAATTTTCCTGTAACCAACACGTTAGCCCGGAATTCAAATTCCTTGTTTTTTATGGATGATGATTTTGTTCAGATAAATACACCGGAGCACTTTCTTGAGTATATAAAAGAAGTTTGCTCAAGATCAACGCTTTCTGAAAGTATATTTATTAAGAAACAATCGGATAGCAGTGGAGGGAAACTAATTTTTAAGGTTTCATGGCAAAAACTGAAAGAGAATCGGGAAGAACTGAATACTATTTTTAAAGTTGTTCGCTCTTCTTCTTTCGTTTTTCAGGAGGAAGTGCAACAACACGAAGCACTCAGCAGAATCAATCCATTTTGTGTAAATACCCTTCGTATTGAATCCTTCACTAATAAAGACAATATCAGCAGGGTCTTTTCGGGCATCCTGAGGCTGGGTTTCAATGATTCCTATGTGGATAACACAAGCAGTGGTGGTGCCTTTGTTGGTATTGATTTTCAAAATGGCGTACTCAAACGCCTTGCCTTATCCGATTTTAGCAATGGGCGCGCCCGCACTTATGCTGAGCATCCATATTCTAAAATCTCTTTTGAAGGATATCCCATTCCTTTCTTCGATGAGATATTGGAATTGGTGTTAAGAGCTTGTCAGTTGGTTCCCCAGGTAAAAGTTGTGGGTTGGGATATAGCTATAACCCCAGCTGGTCCGCTCATTATTGAAGGGAATAGAGCTCCGTATTTGTTTTCTGCTGATGTTAGTCAGGAAGGCATTGGAAAGAGCCCCGTTTTTCAGGAAATGAGGAAGGAAGCTCTTGAGAAATGTCAGACTAAATAAATAAAAAAAACTCCGTTGATTTAACGGAGTTTTTTTTGAGATTTATGCAACTATTGAAGTGGTGCGACCACCTCAATCAGTTCAGGTAGATCCATTCCAAGATCTTTGAGGTGTTCAATTTTGGGAACACCGTTACTGTTCCAACCACGGCGGGCATATACTGCATCCAATAATTTCTCGTACTGACTTTCACGATACTTGCGTGTGGCAGCCATTTTTTCCTTTAATGTCATCTCTGCCGGATCAAGCCCCTGATTGTCTATCAGTTGCTTGTCATAGCGTTCCTGCCTTGAGAGGTATTCTTCTTCGGTTACAGGTCCTGCAGCGCGGTATGGCTGTGCATCATTCTTTCTGAGGCCATAACCCCGGCGTATGTTAAATATGCGCTGGAAATTATAAACTCTTTCCGACTGTCTGATCATTTCCTCTTTGTCGATATGATTGCCCGTAACCGCGTTGTAGATGGTAACATAGTTGTCTACGTGTTCAGGAATTTTGTGCGGCTCATCTGTATATTTATTGTCTTTGGGCTGAACGTCGTTCCATGGGAGTTTGCAAAAGCCCATCAGGCCAAACCAGGTGCGGAACATGGGAAAATAATGCAAGGCTTCTGCTTTATCCTGAAATGTGGGTAACTGATTGTTTACCATGTCCATAAAGATAACCCAGGCCTCGTCATGCTGCGGGCCTTTATTGGTCATTGCATACCCACCTTGTTGTGCCAAAGATTCTTTAGACACATATTGTGAGTATTCCAGGCCTTTTTGCTCCATACCAATGTCGTTCAAAAAGTCTTTGTCGGCACCAAAATGCTCTACAAAATAATCTTTCATTTTGTGAACGCCCATGCCTGCGATTAAGCCAAATCCTTCGCCACGTGCAAGTTGGTGCATCAACTCGAGGGCGGCTTCCTTATTGCCAAAATTGAGCTCCAGTCCACCGGTCATTTCTTTATTAATGATGCCATTTTCATAGCATTCCATAATAAATGCTACCGTAGTTCCCCAGGTAATGGTACAAATGCCGTAGGTATCGCAATAAAAATTGGCTTCCACTATTGCATCGTAATCAAATATGCCAAGATTGGATCCCAGGCCGGCAGCAGTTTCATATTCAGGGCCATCCACAATTACCTTGCTGCCTTTGTAAGGACCTGTTTTAAGCTCAAAATCGTCAACGCCTTTGGAACAACTCATCATGCAACCTATCCAGCACCCATCAGGTACACCCTGGGTAAAATACTTTTCCCTTAAAATGTCGCTATGGATCTTGATACCATCAATATGGCTGCCAAATTTAAAGTTATGGGTTGGAAGCAGATCATAATCGTTCATTACGTTTACGATATTTGCTGTTCCTTTTTTACGCATCTGACATTGAATGTCATCCAGTTCCCTGATTTCTTTGTTGTAGCGTTTGCCACGTTCCATAATGGCAGGCATATCAACTACATTGTTCAGGTTCCCGGTAACGCCTGGGATATGTGCAACAATAGCTTTGATTTTTTTGTCACGCATCACTGTGCCAAGCCCACCGCGTCCGGCTTGTTTTAGCCTGATTTTTTTTCGTTTGATGTCCCAGAAAGTGAAATTTATCATGCCAATCAGTGAATGTTCTGCTGCTGCTCCGGTTGAAACGATTCCAATATTTCGGGCATCTTTCTCATCATCAGCAAATGCCTCGGTAAGTTCCTCCCCCAGCAAATGGCTATCCGAAGAAAATCCCGGATCTTCAAAGAATTCAATGATGTGGTTTCGTCCATCAATATAAATAATAAGGTCTTTCTCTGATTTACCTTGAAGTTCGAGCGCATCAAATCCGGCAAATTTGAGGAATGGGCCAAAAAATCCACCCACATTTGAGTCCATGATGGAATCGGTTTGTGGAGAGATGGTTACCAGTAATGATTTTCCAGTGCCCGAATATTGTGTAATTCCGCATACCGGACCTCCTGATATATTAAGTTCATTTTCAGGATCATTCCATCGGGTTGTGGGTGTAGTGGCATCCCAAAGCAGGCGGAGCCCAAAACCTTTGCCTCCTTGAAATTTTTCTTTCATTTCAGAAGAGACAGGCTTTTCAAGGACTGTGAGGTCGCCCACATTAATGTATAATGTGCGGTTGTTGTATCCCTTGTCAATCGGCCACCATTCGTGACGGTAGGTTTTGAGTGGGTGTAGCTTTTGTTTCAAGGCTGCAATATTCATGGTAAAATATATTTTAATATGATTGTATTGGTTGACTTTTAGTGTCGTTGTGAATTTCTTCACAAAGGTATTAATTTTTATATGTGAATAAACCCTTAAGGCCTCAAAAATAGCGATATGACTAAGGATTCATAACACCAGGACTCTACTGCCCAGTGCATAAATTTGAGTTATTTAGAACTTTTCTTTTTAAATTCTGGTTTAAATTTTATTGGTTTAATCTTAACCGGGTATTGTTGATTAATGAAAACGGAGATTATAGATTGCTCTTTTGCGATTTTTAATGTAGGTTTGCAAGGGGTTCATTCCGTAATTTCTTTGTTTTAATTCGTAGATCATTTTTTAGCATTAATTGTTACTTATTATTAATCACTTTTTACATTCTGCTGGTATGCGTGTTGCTGAGCAAATAAGTAGTTATCTGAACCGGTTTACCGTGGGAATAGCAGGTTGCGGTGGATTGGGATCAAATTGTGCCGTGGCATTGGCTCGTGTTGGGGTTGGGCGCCTGGTTATTGCTGATTTTGACATTGTCACAGCTCAGAACCTTAATAGACAGTACTATTTTCATGATCAGATCGGCAGATTAAAAGTACATGCACTACAGGAAAATATATACCGCATAAATACTAATGTTGCGGTAAAGGCTTTTGATATGAAGCTATGTGTTTCTGATATCATTGAACTGTATGCTGGTTGCGATGTTATTGTAGAAGCCTTTGATAAGGCAGAGATGAAGCAAATGATTATTGAAACCGTTCTTACGCAAATGCCTGGAAAAATGCTTGTGGTTGGTGTTGGAATGGCTGGTTGGGGAAACTCTGCATCCATTGCTGCCCGTCGTTCTGATAATCTGGTCATTTGTGGGGATGAGGTTTCGGAAGTGTCTGATCTTCTGCCCGTTTTGGCTCCGCGTATCGGAATGGTGGCAAACTTACAGGCCAACGAAGTCCTTGATATCTTATTGAAGGACTTTAAACCAACTCTTTAAAGGAAACCTGATGAATATTGTATTAAATAACCGGAATGAAATCTTTGAACAGGAGCAGCTTACCATAAGGGAACTGCTAACCTTGAAGAAGTATTCCTTCAAATTGCTGGTAATCAAAGTAAACGGTGAACTGGTTCGTCTTAGGGATTATGATTCCACTCTTGTAAAAGATGGTGACGATGTGATGATACTGCACCTTATCACAGGAGGCTGATTATTATACAATTTCAGCTACAACAAAAGCGCTACCTCCAATGAAGATCAAATCTTTTGAAAGTGCAGCGTTCTCAGCGGCCATCAGTGCCTGCTTAACAGAAGAATAGGTGTCTCCATGTAACCCTTTATCTTCTGCCATGGTTTTTAGTTCGTTTGCATCCAGTCCGCGCGGTATATCGGCTTTGCAGAAGTAATAAGTGGCATCTCCAGGCAGTAATTTTAAAATTTCCTCAACATCTTTGTCATTCACCATCCCAAAAACGAAGTGCAGTTTGTTGTAATTCATTCGACTTAACTGGCTTACAATCTGAGTTATACCATCAGAGTTGTGTGCAATATCACAAATTGTAAGGGGTTTATTGTTTAATATTTGCCATCTGCCTTTTAATCCGGTATTTTTAATGGTGTTGTTTATGCCTTCGCGTAAGGAAAGAGCTTCAAAATCAGGATATGTACTTTTGAGTGCCTCCATGGCTGCAACCACCGTAGCAATATTCTTAATTTGATAATGACCGGTCATTGGGCTGCTAAACTTTAATGAGAATCCATGTACCAAAGCAGTAACATTCATCCGGGCTTCTTCCTGCGGTGTCGATTCAGCGATGACTTTTACCAATTTATCGGCAAAAAACAGAGGCGATTGATTCAACGTAGCTTTTTCCATAAATACCGGCGCCGTTACCGGGTTAGTCTCGCCAATAACCACTGGAATTCCTGGTTTTATAATGCCGGCTTTTTCATGGGCAATTGCTTCAAGGGTTTTTCCAAGGAATTGGGTATGGTCGGGGCTGATGTTTGTAATGATGGAAATGATTGGGGTTATAACATTTGTGGAATCTAGTCTGCCGCCCATGCCTGTTTCAATAACCGCTATATCTACATTATTTTCCTTGAACCAGCACATGGCCAGTGCAAAGGTCATTTCAAAAAATGAGGGTTTGATTTTTTCGAAGTCAGCTTTGTATTTTTCGACAAATTCTACGATAAAATCTTTGTCAATCATTTTACCGTCAATTTTTATTCTTTCCCTGAAGTCGCTCAGGTGAGGGGAAGTGAAAAGTGCTGTTTTGAGGTTGTTTTCCTGCATGATGGAAGCAATCATGTGCGAAACGGAGCCTTTCCCATTTGTCCCGGCAACATGAATCGCTTTAAAACTATTTTGTGGATGACCGGTGAGTTCACAAAGTGCCAGGGTATTGTCGAGATTGGCCTTATATGCTGCAGCTCCAATGCGCTGAAACATTGGTAACTGGCTGAATAGGTAGTCTAAAGTTTTCTGGTAGCGCATATTGAATGGAATTAATCAGACAAAAACAATACATTTAATTTCAGGAGCAAAACCTTTGGGGAATTTATTTTTTCTAAATTAACTAAAAAGAAATTCAATTAAGGCCTAGTTCAGTTCAAAAATATACGTAATGGTTCCCTGTTGTTCTTCAGCGGCATCCGATTTGGGACTGAAACGGGCTTTTTTTGCAGCAGTTTCAGCTAGTTTAATGAGTGTTGAACTGGTGGTGGTAGTGCCCTTGGCAGGGGTTGAGGTGCGGGTTACTTCGCCGGCTCTGTTAACAAATATCTTTACGACCACAGTGCCTCTTTCGCTGAAAGTTTTCGGTGGGGACGGGATTTGCCGGGAAGTCCTTCCTGAAAGGTCGAATGAAACGCCACCACCAGAACCTCCATTTCCATCATAACCTTGTGCATTGGGGTCGCCTGTTGGTTTGCCCTGATCTCCGGGTTTCCCGGTTTTGCCTTCATTTCCACCCTGAGATGCAGAGCCCTGTTTGCCCTTATATATGGCATTTGGGTTAACTACTGGTTGTGGTTCGGGTTGTGGTTGCGGTTTTGGGGCTGGTTTGGTTTCGGTTGTCTCCTTTGGTTTTGGTTTTTCCTGTACAGGTTTGATGGCAGGGACTTCTTCGGTATTTTCCGTAACAAAATCTTCTGAATTTTCCTTTGAAGCCACCGGAGGTGCTGCGGCCATCTGAGGTGTTGGTTCCTCGGGTTGAACCAGGCCCATGCCTTCGTCCATATAACCAAGGTTTACTTCAACTCCAGCTTCTTCAGGTAAGGGTAAGGGGGTGCGCAAAGCCATAAAAATCAGCACTAAAAGCAGCAAAGCATGAAACACAAAGGTGCCGGCAATTCCTCTTAGCTTATCTTTATCCATTTGCATGATTGTTCATTATTTCAATTGCTTCAAAAATCCTGCCAGTAAAAAATAAGTATTTTATTTTGTAGGTTTGGTGGCAAGGATAACCTTGTGTTTTGAACTGGTGAGCTCATTTACCTGGTTGACAGCATCAATCAGGGTTACAACGTATTGGACTGGTACCGTTTGATCGGCGCGCAGAACTACTGAGGCTTCTGCTTGTCCCTGAAGTTTAGCACCAATAGCTTCCACTAGAAATTCAGTACTTACAGGATTTTCTTCTACGAAATAATTGTTGTTGGCATCAATATAAACGGTGAGTGATTGTTTGGCCATTGTTTTACTTGAACTTGAAGGAAGTAAAAGTTTTATGGCATTCGGGCTCACCAGTGTTGAAGTTAGCATAAAGAAGATGAGCAGCAGGAACACCAGGTCCGACATGGAAGCGGTGCTGAATTGCGAGTTTATTTTATTTCTGGATTTTAGGGCCATAACGTTATAAGCTTAAATTGGTTTCCTGTAAATATCAGGAGGCTGGTTCATGAAGAAGGTCAATAAACTCAGTGGTTCTGGCCTCAAGTATGAAAACCACTTTTTCGACCCTGGCAACCAGGATGTTATAGCAAATGTACCCGATAATCCCAACAATCAAACCGGCAACTGTGGTAATCATAGCCTGATAGATGCCCCCAGAGAGTAGTGCAATATCAATATTATTCCCGGCCATTGACATATCGTAAAATGCTTTTACCATTCCGATTACTGTACCCAGAAACCCGAGCATAGGAGCGGAGCCTGCAATGGTAGCCAACGCAGCGATATTTTTCTCAAGCTTTGAAACCTCCAGTTTGCCTACGTTTTCAATGGCAGCATTGATATCGCTAAGCGGTTTGCCAATGCGGTTAATGCCTTTTTCAATCATTCGTGCAATGGGAGATCGGTTGTTTTTGCAAAGTGACAGCGCTGAATCAATCCGGCCATTGTGAATGAAATCCCTGATATTGTTCATAAAGTTGGGTTCATCTTTGGCCGCACGATTGATAACTATATACCTTTCAACGAAAATGTAAATGGCTATAACCGACATTATCGCAAGTGGGATCATGATCCAGCCGCCTTTAAGTGATAGCTCCCATATGGAAAGTTTTATTTCGCCAGTAGGTGCCATTGTTTGTATAGCGGTATTGTTTAAAGTGTCTGCCAGTATCTGGGCAGGTTGGGTAATTTGCAGGAGAAGTCCGGAATTCATTGAATGTGTTTTTTAACAGGTAAAAGTAGTGCAATTTACAATGTACAATGTGTTTCAAAGAATAGAATCTATTAACACGGCATTGTTAATTAAACTTATAAATGCCTCTTTTATTATATCTGTATGAAAAACAGACAAGGGATGCGTAACTGTTTTTCTGCATCCCTTGTCCAATTGTTATGTTCTCCGTTTGCTACATGAGCCACGTCATCATCATCTTCAAGAGAAATGACACGACTACGAGGATGGCGAATATGAATATGAAAGGCTTGAATCCGGACATGCCGGACTTTTCTGTTTGTTGAGTTTGCATTTTTTTGAAATTTACAGTTTGAAAAATAGTTTTTAGACCTTAACAGATATCCGGGAAATTTAAAAAAATCCGGGTCGATAGGTCGATTCGTATTTTAACTGTAAATTTTATATTCGAAGAATGCAGTTTCTGTATAAAACGGAGGAGAGTAAAGCTGAGGAATAAGAAGGTTTAAAACGGTAGTATTTGGGGCTCAATATAATCCGGGATTGATTACAGAAAGCAATAGAAGTTATCAGGTTTAAATTGTCAATGGAAATCAGCGAAGGGCTGATCTTTACTTCCTGAGCATCCGAAGAGAATGGATGTAAAATGATGGATTTTAACTCAAATGCAGATTGCGGGCCAGAAAGATAATTTCCTGGTAATATGGGTTGGGCTGCCTGAATTGATAGATTCAACGTGGCAAAAAGAAAAACGAAATGCACCAGCACTCTATACTTATCCTGAAAGGATCTGCACAACATTTTTGACTTATTTTGGAAAAGCAAAATTAATTGAAATTCAAATACTAAAATGCAATTGTTTTAATCTCCAGAAATTTTTCTTTTGTATCTTGCCTGAACATTGCGGCCGGGAAAATTTTGATTGAATGCGCAAGTTTTTGTCAGGAATGATGTCTTATAATTAAAAAGTGAAAATGCTGAATGCATGAAACCAATGCCTATCAATGACAGATGCTGAGCTAATACAAGGTGTTAAGGATAAAGATCCCGTTGCTTGGAATGATTTGGTAAATCAATACCAGCTTCTGGTTTACAATGTATGCAAAGGATTTCTTCACAGTGCACATGATGCTGAAGACCTGAGTCAGGATATTTTTATTGAAGTTTTTAACAATGCCGGAAAGTTTCGCGGAGATGCGAAAATTAGTACGTGGCTTTACCGGATTGCGGTTAACCGTTCACTAAACTTTATCCGGAACAACCGTAAGCGTAGCTTTTGGAAGGAGATTGATGCCATGTTTGGCATTACATCGCAGAATGAATCAAGGGTTTTTGAGCCAGGGGTCGAACCGGATTCCATGGAAACATCGGAGCAGCGTAGCTTGCTTGAGAAGGCAATTGCCTCCTTGCCGGAGAATCAGCGGGTAGCTTTTTCACTAAATAAAATTGAGGAGTTGCCCTATGCCGAAGTGGCTGAAATTATGGAGTTGAGCCTGTCAGCGGTTGAATCACTCCTTCACCGTGCAAAACTAAACCTGCGCAAAAAGTTAAAAAATTACTATCAATGAAAAATATTGCACAAGAAAATGAAAACAATTGTGTCAAATCTTTAAAACAAAAACCCATGAATTGCGAACAATGTGAACTGATGATTTTTGATTTGCCATTTTCTGCAAAGGATGCAAATTTTAATCTCTTGCTTCAGGAGCATCTTGCTCAATGCAAATCATGTCGCGATATTTTCGATCGTCATTTGGCTGAAATGCAACAATTGAAGGAAAACCGTCGCGTTCAGCCTGATTCTTTATTTTATGATAGATTGCTTTTACGTATGGAAAGTAATTTATCGCCGCAAAAAGGAAAAATCAGTAAAGTTGGGAAGATATTACAGTTGAGCCCGGCGATTCTGAGTGCCGCTGCCGCAATTATATTGGGAATATGGATTGGAGGCCGGTTGACTATAAATATTCAACCTGCAGCTGCAACAACCGTGGCTTCAAGGCAGTTAATGCTTGATGCGGTCGCTGAAGACCTTAACCTGAAGGATGTTTCTGAAAGCCTTTTGGAAAGCTACCTGACTGATAACGAAAATTCTGTACAACCATGATCTCTACGAAGCAAAAACGAATACTTGCACTGCTTATTATTGTTATAACTCTGGTAAACCTGGTTGCTTTAGGTACTGTGTTGTACAAGCTAAATCAAGTAAAGCGTTTTCATGATCAGGCAATTAGTGAAAATCCCGTTGATAAGTCATTGCCTGACTCCACTGGCCGTTCTTTTATGATGCGCGAGATTGGCTTTGATCAGGAACAACGACAGCTTATAGGGACTTCCATGAGAAAATTCAGAAGTGATGTAACACCACTCCTGGAGGAGCTTAGGATATTAAATGCAGATTTAGTAAATGAGGTCATGAAAAGTGAACCTGATACATTGAAACTGCATGGCCTTTGCAACGAAATTGGCAACCTTCATGCACGTATGAAATTAGAAACCATGCACCACTTGCTTGACATCAAATATATAGCGACTCCTGAGCAA
This sequence comes from Lentimicrobium sp., assembly GCA_034005265.1. Taxonomy (GTDB): domain Bacteria; phylum Bacteroidota; class Bacteroidia; order Bacteroidales; family Lentimicrobiaceae; genus Lentimicrobium. Next base: position 129,340 of record JAVEVB010000002.1, on the reverse strand, counting down.
AATGAAAAACTAAAATACTTTTATCAGGAAATGCTTTCACGAGGTGAGGGATCGCAATCTGCAGGTAAAGGAAACCGCCACCGTTGGGGAAGGCGCAGTGCTCAACCCAACAATGCTAATTAAATCAATTGTTCAACTAAATACACTAAAATCATGAAAAATTTCAGGATTAACTTGACTACACTAACGGCAGCTTTCGCAATGGTTGCCATACTCTCCTTTGATGCTGCCGCACAGACGGGCAGGGGGAATGGCCGTGGAAACGGACAAGGTTATGGCCCCGGTCCCGGTCAGGGATATGGCCGTGGTGATTGTACGGCAAATATTCCCGGTTTGACCGAAGACCAGCAAACAAAGATTCTAAAGTTGCGCACCGATCATTTTCGTAAGGCCGAACTTACCCGTGCTGAAATAGGAGAAAAACAAGCACGCATGAATACTTTGCGTCTTGCGGAAACTCAGGATGCAAAGGCTATTGATAAAAATATCGATGAAATCGCTACTTTACGGGGCAACCTGATGAAAGAGCGGGAGACTCATCGTCGTGAAGTTAAAGCTTTGTTGACCGATGAACAGAAAGTTTGGTTTGATGCCAATTATCGCCAAGGCCGTGGAAATCGATCTGGCAATGGTATGGGCAACGGAAATCGGGGTCAGCGTGGAAACAAACAGGGAAGGGGCATGGGAAACTGCCTATACTACAATAACTAATACATAGCTAAGATTTACCGTTTGGTAAATAGGGACAAAACCCGCAACCCAATGAATGGGGTGCGGGTTTTTGATTTTTGTTTTAAGAAGATTATTCCAACGAAAAAACGTCGTGTCCATTCATACATCCAATATGCATGGCATCCTGAATTTGCATAATGGCGCCACCCCATTGGTTGTGATCATAGACAATGGGCGTATCAAACCAACTTTCAACGTTCATCACCAGTTTGAGTTGAGTTATTTCACCCGCTTTTAGTTCAAACGCATTCCCGGCAGGTGTTACAGTGAAAGAATTATCGATAAATCCAATGATGTCGCTTACCTGTCCGCTGTTGTTTTCATATATCTGACCAATGCCAAAATGAAAGTTGAATGGCCGGCGAACATTCACCGTATCTTTCCACCAGCCATTGAGCATAAGGTAATGGTAGCCACCGCCCAGTACACCAGGCCATGACATGTTGACCTCAGGAGGATTTACAAACATAAATGACTGGTTTTTTGTACTTGAAATGCCAAATGTAAAGGTTAGGCTGTCGTAGATTCCGGAGGGTACATCATTGGAAACAAGCCAGTTAAAAGTGGTTGGAATGTTGGTGTCAACATAATGGATGTCGTCCCAGCTGTCCAGATTTACGACCCTTCCATCCTGGTGGAACAATTTTACATCAGAAATAAAGTACATTATTTCTGTAACTTCGTAAGGATTACCGGCTGCGTTGGTATATATCATATTGTTAACAACAAGATCACTGCCATCCACTTTATGGCTGAAGGTAATTTCCAGCCCCTGTTTCACCGGATCGGGTGGATCATCCTGACATGCGGTGATGAAAACCACGATGAAGGCTGTAAGTATCAGGTTGCCCAACAGATGGGCTATGGAATTTATTCTCATTAATGTTTAAATATTGATGATTAAATTGGCAAAAAAGGTTCGGCCAGGTTCATAATATCTGGTTTGAGCCCCGATCATTTTTCGGTTCAGATGATCATAATAAGCCTTATTTAATAAGTTGTTCACACCAAGATTAAGATTGGCATATTTGCAGGGATGATAACCAATGGCAAGGTTTATAAGAACATAACCAGGTGTAGATTCTTCGTAAGAGGCTGCCGAAACATGTTTTTGATCAGCGACTGCCCTGATTTCAAGGGATGGCAGCAGGCGGTTGTTCCACAAGGTATAACTAGCCCTGAAAAAAGCTTCCAGTGCCGGAATTTCTGGAATGGGATCATTTTTTAATATAACGGTGCCAGTAGCCTGATCCTCTTCCAGAATAATTTTCTCAATTTCAGGGAAATAGGCATATGTATATCCCGAGGAAAGGGAAACCAAGAGTTTGTCAATTGGCTGGGCTGAAATACCTGCTTCAAAACCATACAGCACTGCCCTTTTAATGTTGTTAAACTGTTTTACGCCGGGAGCGCCCATGCTCACAGGCCTTAAGATCGCCGGAGGGATTAGTATTCCCGTGATGAAATTTTGGATATCTGAGCGAAACAGGTTCGTAAAAAGCCGGAAGTCATGGTTACGATAATCCAGCATTAAATCCACCTGATAATTGACTTCAGGCTTAAGGTTGGGGTTTCCCAAATAGTCGTAACGGTCATAACCTGTAGCCAGAAATTTGATGTATCGTTCCTGCATGTCGGGCGATCTGACACCGCGTGCCAGACCCAGGGTCAGGCTCATTTGATTGTTGATTTGCCAGGCACCACTGCCCGATACACTCAAATTTATCTGAGTCTCCGGTGATACTTCAAACCAGGTGGTGCTTTCTTTAATGATTACTAAAGTATCTTTCGAATCGCTGCGGTTCATATCTATTCGTGCAGCGGTACGCCATGTTATATTTTTTATGGTTGATGAAATGCTGCCGAATAGCCCGGTATTGTGGATCCAGGCTTCTTTCCACAGGTTGAAATACTTTTGGGAAGTGAACTCCTGTCCATCCATTTGCATAATCATTTTGGTGTTGCGGGTGCCATCTTTTGTCGTATATTCTGTGTCAAATCCACTCTGAAACAAATAGGAACCATTTTTTCGATCTAAAATTGTACGCACACCGCTGGTGCTGGTATTAACTTTGGCTACAGCCTGCATTAAACCGGTATATGGCGGGGTTATCTGGCTGTATTGCGGACGAAAACGGTTGTCCATTTCATGGTAAACCCTGGTATGATAGGCTGAGATTTTAACTTGATTTTCGGGTGTAGCCGGATTTCGATGGGTGTAACTTGCACTGAAAATATGTGTATTGTCTGCAATTTCATCCATTGGAAGGGCTGGAAATAAAACATCGCTACCAAAACTTCCTTTATAGGCCAAAAATAGCGTGCTGTTTGTTGAAGGCCGATAGCCAAGGTCGGCCGAAATGTCTTTTTTATGAAATGCGGATTGCCATTCAGTGCCATTCCCATCTGTATAATTTCCATAGTCTTTAATGCCTCCGGCTATCTTAACATAATGCTTGTTTGTTGATCCTGAAACTGACAAATGCTGGCGGTAGCCGTTACGGTTAGCATCGTATCCTGTTGAAGAAACAAGTTGCACTTTATTATTGACAAATGGATTTTCTTTCCGGGTGATCAGCCGAATGCTCGCGCCTTGTGTTGGCCCGTATTGCAGCAGGTAAGGTCCGCGGATGATTTCTACCCGTTCAATATCTTCATTGTCGATGTGCGACATCACCGGGTCCATTCGGTTGGGGCAGCCTCCTTCGATATGGATGCCATCATCAAGGTGAACATTCAGTTGTGAATACCTGAAACCCCGTACAACGGGGTCAACGGCAAAACCTCCCCGACGAATGCCACTCACGTTGGGCTCAGTACGTAGTATCTCGCCAAGGTCTGCAGAAGGATTTCGACGGATTACTTCAATATCAACTGTTGAACGGGGCACCAACCGATGAATTGTGCTGTCTGTAATTACAATGAGGGGCAGATTCAGGATTGTGTCAGGAGCAGTCTGGGCTTTGGCCCCTATTCCAGAAAGTAGAATTAGAAATGAATAAACAAAACTTAAAGATACAGAAGGTGTTCTCATGATCAGATTATTTTGACAAACTTTCCTTTTGTTTTTTACCCGTCAGGATGAATGAACACATAAGGTTGGATGCATTTAAAGTAAGGAGGTATTAACTCCCATTCATGGGTGATTCACAAAAGAACGATTTTTGAATGATTTAAACAAAGGTAATTTATATCAGCGAATGTTCACCTAATCTGCAGCGGGATTTTGTGACCCAACAAATGATTTCCATCAGTTTTATCCACTATAAGCATCAAATCTCGTAAACTGCTCCGCCAATATTATTTAAAGAAGCTCCGGTTACATCACACAGGCAGTTTGGTATTTTTTTGTATCGAAGCACGCCGAGTAAAGCAAATATTAACGATTCTTTAAAATCGATGGTCTGCTTGTCAGGAATAAACTGTTGTGAGGTAGTAACAGAAGCAATTTGTTCCATCAGGAAAGTATTATGTACGCCACCTCCGGTAAATAAGGATGTAGCAGATGTTTTTTTTGGCAATGCCTGTCCAATCATTGCAGCAATGTGAAGCGTCAGGGTATTGAGTATGCCTGTATAATCAGGCTCATATTCCTTGATCAAAGGAAAAACAGCTGCTTCTACCCATTCTCTGCCAAGCGATTTGGGAGGAAGATCCACATAATAATCCAGTTGATTCAATTTTTTCAATAGTTTGGTGATGGTAGTGCCTTTGCGGGCAGTATTTCCCGATTCATCGTAATTCATGCCAAGTTTTGCAGCATAATGATTGAGGAGGTAATTTGCGGGGCAAATATCCCAGGCTATTCGTTTTGCATGTTGTTCCATCGAAATGTTTGAAAATCCTCCAATGTTCACGCAGGCGTCATACTGTTTAAAAAGCAAGCGATCTCCAATGGGAACGAGCGGAGCACCTTGCCCCCCCAAAGCAACATCAAGGGAGCGGAAATCGCAAACAGTACGCACTTTGGTAGCTGCAGCTATTTGCGCTCCATTTCCAATTTGTGTGGTAAAATTTTCCTTTGGGTTGTGGAAAATGGTGTGACCGTGGCTGGCAATCAGCATTGGATCAGAGCGATGCTTGTCCATGAAGGTCCGGCATGTCTCTCCAACCCATTTCCCATAGGCGGCATCAATCCTGCAAAAGTCTAATGCGTTTGAATGTTCTGCATCCCGGAGTTTCCGGGATATTTCATCAGGATAGCTAATGGTTTGGCAATGATCTATCTGAAAAGTAATTTCATCCGTCGAAAAATGGAAGGTGCATTGTGCGATATCAAGCCCATCCAACGATGTTCCTGACATCAGGCCAATGGCTTGTATTTTTTCAGCTTTATCAGAGGACATCGGTGAGGGTTTCAAGCTTCATCCCCCTTGATCCTTTTACAAGGATTATATGGTGATGAAGTGGATGTTGAACAAGAAATTCTTTAAGGCTGAGGGCATCTGGAAAGGAACGTATTCCGATAAAGTTTGTAGCTGCCTGCATAAAATGCGGCCCGGCAGTGATAATCTGTGAGAAATTATATTGCCTGGCTGTTTTGAGCATCTGTGTATGTTCCGTGGGTGCGGCTTCTCCAAGTTCAAACATATCACCGAGAATGATCGCTTTTGGCATTTTTTCAAATTCGGCAAAATTTCTGATCGCCAGTTCCATGCTGGAAGGATTGGCATTATATGCATCCAAGATAATGGTATTATTTTGTGACTCTATAATTTGAGAGCGGTTCATCCTGGGTTCATATTCAGATAATGCTGCGGCAGCTTCCATCAAATCTACCTTAAAATGCCCGGCAACGGACATTGCAGCCATCACATTTTCAAAATTATATTTTCCTGTAAGCTGGGTTAGAATCTTTGTTTTTACCGGATGTTGGAGCTGAACTTTTAATCGTCCATTCACCAATGAATCATTTCCCTGATAATCAGCCGGAGGATTTCGACCGTAAAGAACCTTATTCATATGGGATGATAATCGCATAAGTAAAAGGTTGTCTTTATTAACAAAACCAGTGCCTCCATCGTGCAAAAGATGTTGATATAACTCATTTTTGGCTGTTATAACTCCTTCCGGACTTCCAAAACCTTCAAGGTGCGCCTTGCCAATGTTGGTTATCAGCCCATGGGTTGGTCGTGCAATGCGGCATAGTGCTTCAATTTCACCAATATGGTTTGCCCCCATTTCGATTACGGCAATTTCAGTTTCGGGGGTAATAGACAGCAGAGTCAATGGCACACCAATATGATTGTTAAGGTTTCCTCGTGTAGCAAGGGTATTGAATCTTACTGAAAGTGCTGTTGCCAATAGCTCCTTGGTGGTGGTTTTGCCATTAGTACCGGTTATGCCAATGATGGGAATATGAAGTGAGTTGCGGTGAAGGGATGCTACGTCCTGTAGCGCGGACAATACATTCTTCACCAAAAGTGTCCGCTCTTCCCTGTAATATTCTGGATTGTCAATTACGGCATACACTGCCCCGTTTTCCAATGCTTTGTCAGTATAGAGATTTCCATCGAAGTGCTCTCCCTTCAATGCAAAAAATAAGCTTCCGGCTTGCACCAGTCTTGAGTCGGTGCTGATGTATGGGTGTTTTCTGAAAATTGTGTAGATTTCCTGGGCAGAAGTATAGTTCATTGTTGGTGCTATGTGTTTATAATCATCTAAATTATCAATAAATCAGGTAAAAAAAACTGATGAATAAAAAAAAGTCCATTTACACCGGGTAAATGGACTTTCAATAAATCATATTTAGTCTTACTTTCCGTAAGCACCACCAACTTTACCCATAGCACAGCGGAATCCAATGTAGTTTGTTGCCTGATTTTCATCCAGATAACGTCTTGCAGAGGGACTCAGGTAAAATGCAGGGTCTCTCCAGGAGCCACCTTTGTAAACTCGAGATTTATCAGAAATTAATGATGTTTTGCCAAATTCATACATCATATTTGTAGTATTTACCGTATCGGCAGGTGTTGTAGTCCAGTCCGGGTTGATGGTTGATTGATAGTCGCCATCAAGGTAGTTGATCTGGTTGGCACTGCGATAGTTTTGCCTGTCTTTGCTTTCCTCTGTGGTCACATTTCTGTAACGGATTCTTCCAAGTGAATCTTTCGGAGCGAGATAGCCTTCTTCATCAGTAAGTTTGGTGGTGAATGTATTTCCACGGAAAGGAGCATAATCAGAAGCATCTTCAAAGGTTAACGGGCGATAAATATCGAGTACCCATTCGGCAACGTTACCAGCCATGTTATAGAGGCCATAATCGTTTGGCCAGTAGGAAGCCACTTCTGCTGGCAGGTCGGCACCATCATTAAGGCTTCCGGCGACACCCATATAGTCACCGCGGCCGCGTTTGAAGTTGGCGAGAAATTGTCCGTAATATTTTTTCTGATCAGAGCGTACTATGGTTCCATTCCATGGGTAAACACGACGTTCAACAACGCGTTCATAAAGTGTATTACCTACAAGTCCGAGTGCGGCAAATTCCCATTCTGCTTCGGTTGGTAGCCTGTATTTTGGTACCATGATTCCATCCTCCAGGCGGGCCCGGCGTTCACCGGTTCCACTTGGGTTGAGGTCTTTCAATGGTTTATTGACCAATCCTTCATATTGTCCGGCCAGATAGGCTTCGGTGTTGAAATTATTTTCATTGCGTTGGTCCGGATCAAAATCAAGAACTCCTTCACGGATGAGTAGCATTTCATTTACGCGATCGGTTCTCCAGAGGCAATATTCATTGGCTTGAACCCAGCTTACTCCAACAACCGGATAGTTGCGATATGCAGGGTGGCGGAAGTAGGTTTCTACCAACGGTTCATTATAAGCCAGTTTTTCACGCCAAACAAGGGTGTCGGGCAATGCTTTTCTGTAAACTTCAGGATAATCGGTGCCAAAAACGCGACTGAGCCAGTATAGGTATTCAACATAGTCAACATTCGCAACCTCGGTTTCATCGATGTAATAAGAAGGTACTGTTACCCGCCTTGGGATATTGTCCCAGTCGTGCATGGGATTGTCGGTTACTCTTCCCATTGTAAATGTTCCGCCTTCAATCATCACAAGTCCCGGGCCGGTGGGTTGTTCCTGATATTTGGTATTTACTTCAAAACCACCGTTTTTTGAATTGTTGTATTCCCAACCGGTAGTCCTTGATGAATCTTTTGCGCATGAACTCGCGATCAGAGCCAATGTTGCAAATAAAGAGATCTTCAGCGTGAAGTTTCTGTAACTGATCATTTCTGGTATCTGGTATTTGTTGTTTTACTAATTGTTAACTAAAACATGGGGCTTTTTATTGCCCTGTGCTTAAAAGTTTTTTGCCTGCGGTCGAATATCCAGGCAAAGGAAATTTCATGTGCCCCGTGGGTCACACTATTGGTTAATGAAGAAATTGTGTAATCGTAACTGTATCCGACCTTCATTTTTTCATATTGGAAGCCAATAAGTCCGATAATAGCATCTGAACTTTCGAAGTTATTCCTGAACCAGGCACCGATTACCATTGGGTAAATGTTAAAAGATACCCCAATGTTTAGCTGATGAAATTTGCCCTGTTGCTGGTAGAGAATATTTGGTGAAATGCTCATATCTTCAATATCTCCACCTTCAAGGCCTTGTCTTAAATCCAAAAGGGCACCTGCGTGGGCAGTAATTTTCATATCGAGCCGGCTGTCGTTGATGCTGGTAAATGAATTGTTGGGTTGATTGATGTGGTGAGCAGCCAATCCAAAATACATGCTTTGTTTGTAGCCGAAAAGCAGTCCGGTGGAAAAATCAATCATTCCAAAATTCATTCGATCTGGCGGGCTTTCAGCGGTTGGCGGCAGATTCTCTAGATTTCCCCATTGCAATTGATCGCCAAAAATAAATTTATCCCAATTCAGTTTATTCTGAATGTAGCTGGTTTGAAAGCCTGCATTCAAGGTCATTTCACGGGTGATGTTCAAACGGAATGAATAGATCGCACCAACTGATGTACTGCTGATGGTACCATCGCCCTGGTTGTCATTCATTACAATTAATCCTACACCTCCCGAAATTTCGTCAAAAAACTGATCGTAGGAGGCAGAATAGGTAACAAAAGTTGAAGGTATGGCTGGCCATTGGTTCCTGTAATTGAGGGTTAACCTCGGCATTATTTTACTCCCAGCAAGAGCTGGATTCAGGTAGTTTGGATTGCCGTAATATTGGGAAAAAGCAGCGTCCTGAGCATATCCGGCACTAACTGCCAGTATAAGCAACAAAAACAAGCTTAACTTTATTCTCATGTTGTTCGGTTTAATCCGCCAATATTACAATAAATACCGGCACAAGCACAGTACAGGTGAAAAAAAAGAAAAAAAACCTCCGTTTTAATTACAATAACGGGGTTTCTATCCCGTTATTATGCTTAATTTCGGTGAATCAGGCAGAACGAGTGCAAAGATATATCAAATGAAACAATTATTGGCATAGATGTGTTAATTTTTAATCGTCCTTATGTGGACTGTGTGCTCATTTTGTCCATCTCACTGAATTTTCTAACAATCTAAAAATGCCGGAAAACAGACTTTTTTTCTTCTATATAATATTGATATTTTCCTTTTTTACTTTCGGCAGCCTTTCTGCCCAGCATGAAGTTAAATGGGGAAATCCATACGTTGCAGAGCAATCAACCAGATCATGGCTTAATTGCCAGGATTGCTATAATAGCGAGGTGAATGATCTGCCTGTTATGGTGATAAATGTGGCCATCAGTCAACCAGCTTCCCGGGCTCTGCTTACCGATGAGGTTTTTGCCCCCCTTGATACTCTTGAAAAAGCAGCTCTTGCTTTTGCCAATGCTGATGTAATTGTGGATACCATTCCTATACAAACGGTTTTTACCGGCATTAATGATCAAAATACGCATCAGGTAAGTTTTATCCCCTTGCGCAAAAATCCGGTTTCCGGGGAAATAGAGAAACTTCTTTCCTTTGGCCTAAAATTTATCAATACTCCTATAGCTGATGTTGGCGAATTAAAAAGAAGTGAGGCTTACGCCACAGCCTCTGTGCTTGCTTCAGGTGAATGGTACCGTGTTTCAGTGGTTGAAAATGGCATTTATCAGTTAACCTACAATGATCTGATGGCAATGGGTATTTCGGTAGATGGCTTGAATTCTTCAGATATTCGGGTGCATGGATATGGCGGCGGTATGTTGCCAGAAAGGGTTGGAAACCCTCGTAATGATGATTTACCTGAAGTATCAGTAATGATGGTTGATGGTGGCGATGGAAACTTTGGACCGGGCGACTATTTTCTATTTTACGCCCAGGGTCCGACACAATGGAAATTCAACACTACATCCGGAATATTCAACCATATAAAGCATTTATATTCCGATTATTCCTATTATTACATTGGTGTCCGATCAGGAAATGGAAGCCGGATGGTTGAATTTCCACAACCACAATCGACTCCTTCACTGGAGGTGAATGATTTTAACTGGTATTATGCCTATGAGCCGGATGAGTATATTTTGGTCAAATCAGGCAAAGAGTGGTTTGGTGATATTTTTGATGTGATCTCAGAGCGTAACTATGCCCTGCCAGCGTTTACACCTATTGAATCATCCCAAGCATGGATGAGGTTAAGTGTTGCAGCAAGATCTACGGCATCAAGTAATTTTACCCTAAAAGCCGGAGACAATACCTTTACCAGTTTTGTTTCACCCATTATTACTGAAGCGAATACCGATTATGCCCGCATGTCAACTGAAACTTTTGTGATGCAACTTGCTGGCAACTTAGATAAAGTCAGTCTGAAGTACAATAAATCAGTGAGCGGATCCTTGGGCTGGCTGAATTATATCGAAGTTAATGCGAAGGCTCTGCTTGAATTTAACGGAGGGATGATGCATTTCAGAAAATCAGGTATTTCTGGTGTTGTGGCATATAATATAAGTGGAAGCGGAACAACTGCCCAGTTATGGGATGTTACTGATCCTTTGCAACCTGGATATATTCAAGCTTCTTCCTCCGGTGTTGGCTTGCAGTTTAAGGCTTTGGCCGATGTAACTCGGGAATATGTTGTAACTGATAATTCCTCTTATCTGAAACCTGATTTTATTGAAAAGGTGGCCAATCAGAACCTACACGGTGAATCAGCGCATACTATGGTGATTGTTGCCCACCCTGATTTTATGGAAGAGGCAAATCGCCTGGCCGGATTTCATGCCTCACATGATAATATGAGTGTTTTGGTGGTCAGCCCACAAACCATTTATAACGAGTTTTCTTCGGGAGCTCAGGACATCAGTGCCATTCGTGATTTTATGGCTATGTTGTGGAATAAAGGGGAATCGTGGAACAAGCCCCGATATTTATTGCTCTTTGGAGATGCTTCATATGATTATAAGAATATTCTCGGCAAAAACACCAATTTTGTACCTACTTGGCAGTCTGTAGAGTCAATGCATCCGGTTAATTCTATTGCCACGGACGATTTTTTTGGTTGCTTCGATGAGGGTGAAGGTGGCCTGTCAGCAGATGTGGTTGATATTGGTATAGGTAGGTTGGTTGTTCAAACACCTGAAGAAGCAAAAAATGCCGTGGATAAAATCATTAATTATGTTACTGCCTCAAATAAAGTACACGGAGATTGGCGTAATGTAATAGCCTTTGTTGCAGATGATGGTGACAGCAACGAACATATGCGGCAAGCCAATCAATTGGCAACCATGATTGATACCACCTATAAAAACTATAACGTTGAAAAAATCTTTCTGGATGCCTATCCTAAGATTTCTACTCCTGGTGGACAGCGGATACCAAATGCAACGCTGGCCATAAACCAACGTATGGGGAAAGGCGCATTGTTGGTAAATTATACTGGTCACGGAGGCGAAACCGGATGGGCGCATGAAGAAGTGCTTAAAATCAATGACATCAATTCCTGGACAAATTATGACCGTTTGCCGGTTTTTATGACAGCAACCTGTGAATTTAGCCGGTATGATGATCCGTTGAGAATATCGGCCGGGGAATTGGTGTTTCTGAACTCCAATGGTGGTGGCATTGCGCTCTTTACCACAGCCCGCCCAACCTACGGGCCGCCAAACTTTACCCTGGCACAAAATTTTTATAATCTTGCGTTTAAACCGACTGAGACTGGAATGCCATACCTTGGCGATTTGATCCAGATTTCAAAGCAATTGTCAGGTACGGATAACAACGGGAAGAAGTTCGTTTTACTGGGAGACCCTGCACTTAAAATGTCTTATCCTGAATATACAGTATATACAACTTCAATAAATGGGAATGAAATAAGTGTTGTTTCCGATACCCTGAAGGCTATGGATGAAGTTACCATATCAGGATTTGTGGGGGATGAAAACGGAATGCGGTTGACTGATTTTTCCGGTGTTATTACTCCAACCATTTTTGATAAGGAAAACCTTGTAGAAACGCTTGGCTCCGATGGGGCAACACCGATGGTTTTTAGTGTGCGAAGGAATATAATATATAAAGGAAATGCCCTTGTTGAAAGTGGTTATTTTACCATCTCATTTATTGTTCCCCGTGATATTGCCTATCAGTTTGGTGAAGGTAAAATCAGTTACTATGCCACAGATGGTGCCCGTGATGCCGCCGGGCATTTTGATGGGTTTATTGTTGGCGGAATAAGTAACAATATGCTTACGGATAATGATGGACCTGACATTCGTCTTTTTATGAACGATACTCTTTTTGTTACGGGTGGCTTCACAGATGAAAATCCGGTATTGCTTGCCTTTTTAAACGATAAAAGTGGAATTAACACGATTGGTACCAGTATCGGACACGACATTATTGCAGTATTAGATGGTATAACAGATGCACCTTATGTGCTGAATGATTTTTATCAGGCCGATCTGAATACATATAAGAGCGGCCGGATCAGCTTCCCTATGAGTGGTTTAGAGCCTGGCCATCATGAGTTGACATTGAAATTGTGGGACACGAATAATAATTCCTCCGATGCTACAATCGAATTTGTTGTTTCATCGTCAGGTGGGTTGGAATTGGGGAATTTTGAAGTCTATCCCAATCCTTTCAGTGAAAAAGCATACTTCATTTTTGGTCACAACAAAGCCGGCGAAGATCTTCAATTGGAACTCGGAATCTATAACCTTGCCGGGAAATGTGTAGCTATGCTTAATCGTACTATTTTTGCCGGTGGATACCGTACGCTTGCATTTGATTGGAACGGTGCCAGCTCGAGTGGTTCATATCTTGCTTCCGGCTTGTACATTGGAAGGTTAAAAGTGAGGGATATGTCAGGCAATGAATCAGTTACTTCGGTTAAGGTTTCACTTATCCGATAGTTAATGTAAACAGGAAATCTATGAAAATAAATTGGTGTAAACTATTTGTTCTATTCTTGATGTTTCCACTACTGGTGGAAGCTCAAAAGCCTTTACAGGTAAGTCTCAACTGGACAGCGCCCACCGTATTATTTATGGGTGAAGATTCCACGCTCCCTTCACTTTGCTTTGATGGCGCAAAGTATCCTGAACTTCCTGAGACGATTTTGCCCTATTATATTCATAGCAAACCTTTGCCGTCAGATGTTTTACTGAGTGAAATTCAATTTAGTGATGTTTCCTATATTCCATTGAATGAGGAGGATAAACGCATTTTGGGTCAGGTTTCGCTACCCAAAGCACCAAAAGTAGATTTTGAGATTTTGCTTGAGCGCGCTAGGCCTGTTGCCCTCATTTATGTATTGCCGTTTGGCGTAAACCCGCAGAGTGGCGCCATTGAAAAACTTGAATCGTTCACCCTTGAATTTATAACAGATACTGTCCCGAAAAGCTTGAAACAGGCAAGTGTTTATGCTGATAATTCTGTATTGGCTATGGGTGATTGGTATAAATTATATATCAGCGAAAGTGGTATTTACCGGGTTTCCTACGATGATATGAAAAATCTGGGGATTAATATGAATGGATTGAACCCGGATAAAATCAGAATTTTTGGGAATGGTGGTGCTATGCTCAACACTACGGTTGTGGAGCTGGATTTTGATGATCTGACTGAAAATGCTTTGAAAGTGGTTACCGCTACTCAGGGCGTATTTGCACCCGGGGACTATGTGTTGTTTTACGGACAGGGAACCCTTACCTGGTCGAAAAACCCTTTGGCCAACAGGATAGACCACTCCACACACCTTTTTGCAGATGAAGCTTGTTATTTTTTGACCATTGGAGCAGAAAATGGCCGGCGGATAGCCACGGGAGAAGGGCCACAAGGCGAAGCCGATTTCTTTACCAATGAATATACAGGTTTGTATGTATATGAAAAGGAATTAACCAATCTGATCAAGAGCGGGAGGAAATGGTATGACGTAAAAATGGATTCGTATAGCCCTACATTAAACATTCCTGATGTAACTTTTCCTGGTCTGATTCCTGGTGAAAATATACAGCTGCGTTATGGTGTTGCGGGCAGATCCACAAGTTCAACGATCTCATTTAATCTCTTGGCAGATAATCAAATTGTTGGAACTGCTACGCTGCCTAAAATAACTTCAGATAATGGTTATGGTGCTGATTTGATCACCACCACTTCCTTTATACCAGCGTCGGAGCAAATGGATATTCAGGTTAAATTTAATCCTTCAAGCAGTGCCGACCTCGGCTGGTTTGATTTTGTAGCCATTAATGCTCCCTGTTACCTGAGGTTTGAGGGAGGTCAGTTGCCATTTCGTAGCCTCAATTCTATTGCTACAAACAGAATTACCGAATTTACCCTTTCTAATGCCACCGGTGTTCAGGAGTTATGGGATGTAACCGATCCTCGGAATGTCTCTCGTGTGGAGTACTCAATTTCTGGGGAAAACCTTGTATTTAAAAGTAATACCCCTGTGCTAAAGGAGTTCATTGCATTTGATAATTCGTTCTTTAAAAGCGTGCGCGGGGGAGGCAAGGTTGCCAACCAAAATCTTCATTCCATTGGAAATTATGATCTTATCATAGTAGCTCATACCGATTTTATTTCGCAGGCACAAACTCTTGCTACCGCTCATAACGAGGCAGGCGATGTTTCCGCAATTGTAGTTCCTCTGCCTGAGATTTACAATGAGTTCTCTTCTGGTATCCAGGATATTACAGCCATCAGGAATTTTATGAAAATGCTATATGACCGTGGTCGTGAAGCCAATTATCCAAAATACCTTTTGCTTTTTGGTAATGCATCTTACGATCTGAAAGATAGAATTGCCGGGAATACAAATTTTGTTCCAACATTTCATAATGAGAACTCTGTAGATCCCACAAAATCATTTCTTTCAGATGATTATTTTGTTATGCTTGATGAAGGTGAAGGGGGCCTGAATGCTATAGGCAGGCTTGATTTATCGTCTGGCCGCATGCCGGTGCGTACTGCGGAACAGGCAGATGTTGCCGTTGCTAAATCGATTGCTTATATACGCAATGAAGCTGATACGCATGGCGACTGGCGAAATTCAATACTGGTCATTGCAGATGATAAAAACAAGAATGCCCATCTTAATCAGGCGGAGGGACTTACCTCCCGCCTTGAAAGAATGCATCCTGTTTATAATATTGAGAAGATTTATTTTGATGCTTACAAAATGGTATCAACTCCCGGGGGATCCAGATTTCCTGATGTAAACCGTGAATTGGTTAGCAAGGTTGAGAAAGGTGCCTTGCTTGTAAATTATATCGGACACGGCGGTGATGTTGGGTGGGCCGACGAACGTGTATTGGAAATTGCTGACATCAATGCCTGGACTAATTTCAATCGTATGGGTATGTTTTTTACGGCTACATGTGAATTTTCTCGCTTTGATAATCCGGTGCATACTTCAGCAGGGGAGCTGGTCTTTCTGAACCCCGATGGGGGCGCAACATCCATGATTACAACCACCCGTCTGGCTTATTCAAGTGCCAATGCCGCATTAAATCTTAGTTTTGCCGATACTGCATTTAATGCCGACACAGGTACTATTCCTCGTTTGGGAGATATATTGAAATACACCAAGAACGATAATGGTACTACTGCGAATACAAGGCATCTGACCCTTTTCGGTGACCCGGCTCTGCTTATGTCGCTGCCAAAACACCGGGTTTATACAACTTCAATAACCGATGCGCTTACGGGATTGGTTGCTGATACATTATTTGCCAACAGTTTGGTTACCGTTAAAGGAGAAGTAAAAGATGTAAACAATCAATTGATGCCTGAATTTAATGGTGAACTTCAGGTTAAAGTTTTTGATAAACCTTCACAAGTGAGGACACTGGGACAGGATGTTGAGAGTTTGGTCGTTGATTTTAGCGTACAGAAGAGTCTTCTCTACCAGGGGAAGGCTACCGTGAAAGATGGAGCTTTTTCGTTCACTTTCCCGGTGCCAAAGGATATTGATTACAGTTTTGGCGTGGGTAAATTGAGTTATTACGTTTCCAATGGAACAGAAGATGGTCATGGTTTTTCAAGAGATTTTGTTATTGGCGGATCGCAAAACCAAATACAACAGGATATTGAAGGACCTAAGATTACGCTTTTTATGAATGATACCAACTTTATTGAGGGTGGAATCACCAGCGAAAATCCTAAATTGCTTGCTTTTCTTTATGATGAAAGTGGAATTAATACGGTTGGCAATGGTATTGGTCACGATATTGTCGCAACCATTGATGGTGACAGCTACTCATCGGTAGTATTGAATGATTATTACAGTTCCAATCTGGATAGTTATCAGCGTGGCTCTTTGTTGTATCAGTACTTTAACCTCGTTGATGGTGAGCATACTCTTACGCTGAAAGCATGGGATGTTTTTAACAATTCTTCATCAGCGACAATTAAATTTGAGGTAATGCAAAACATCATTCTGAATGTGGATGAAATATTAGCTTACCCCAATCCAACTAACGACAAGGTTATGCTCCGGTTTGGCCACAACCAGTTTGATGGCCGGTTTGATGTTGAGATCAGTGTTTACAATTCATCCGGTATGTTGGTTCGCACCGTTGGCCCGCTCAAGGTTAGTTCTGAAGGTTATAAGTCTGGAGTTGTAGAGTGGGATGGTAAATTATACGATGGTTCTAAAGCGCGTGCCGGATTGTATCTGGTGCGTTTGAAGGTTAAAAGCTCGAACGGGAATACTACTTCGATTACCGCAAAAGTTATCGTTGTACGTTAAAAGTCTGTTATGGTTCATGCTATAGGTGAAAGTTTGTATGATCTTACCTTTAGTGATGTTCATCAGGTGTGGGCATGTCCGGGTGGCAGTATGCTGAATACAACTGTTTCGCTTGGCAGAAGGGCAATACCTGTTCGGTTTTACACTGAAGTTGGAAATGACCGTGCCGGTAAGCTTTTATGCCGGTTTCTGGAATCCAACAACATCGATATCTGCTCCATTCGCGTTTATGACGGGAAAACATCATTGGCAGTAGCCTTTCTTGATGAAAATGGGGATGCAGATTATGAATTCTATCCACAACGTCCTGATGCTTCACCTGAATTTATTCTTCCTGAAATCCATGAGGGTGATATCATGCTTTTTGGTTCAACTTATGCCCGTCAGCCGCGAAATCATAAAAATATTATTGCATTGGCGCACAGTATAAGGACCGGTGGTGGCTTGCTGGTTTATGACCCGAATTACCGGATAACGGCCAATAATGGAAGTGAAATTCTTCATCTTGTATCAACAAATATTGGACTCTCCGACATTGTGAGAGGTTCCGATCAGGACTTTTTTAATTTATTTGGTGTGAAAGATGGTCAGGCAGCCTATCGAAAGATTCAGAACGAAAGGTCGAAAATTTTAATTTATACCCGAAATCGAGATGGGGTGGATTTGTTTACGCCCTGGTTTGTCAAACATTATGAAGTCCCTGATCTTCAGGTGGTAAGTACGGTTGGGGCAGGCGATAATTTCAATGCTGGTCTCATTTCTGTGCTTCATGGGATGAAATATATTCCTGAAACTGAAAACTTTTGGGATGAAGCTATTGATCAGGCAATTATCTTTGCATCAGAAGTATGTGCCAGTAGGGATAATTTTGTAAACTGGCCTTTAACTCAATCTTAGCTTATGGTTAAAAAAATCTTGGCATCTTCTGTTCTCCGAATGCTTGGCTGGAAGATAGTAGGAGATTTGCCCCATGATACTAAAAAATGTGTGGTTATGATGGCTCCACACACCTCCAACCTGGATTTTATAATGGGCTGGTTGGGTTATGCCTCAAAAGGGATTACTTCTCATTTTCTGATTAAAAGTGAGGCATTCAATTGGTTCACAAGCAGACCCCTTCGGGCAATGGGCGGTATTCCTGTCAACCGCGGTCACAGTACCAATCTTGTTATTCAGCTGACTGAGGAATTCATCAATCGCAAAAAACTCATTCTTACAATTACTCCTGAAGGTACCCGCAAACTTAACAGAAACTGGAAAAGGGGCTTCTATTTCATCTCGTTTAATGCCAGGGTGCCACTGGTAATGGGTTTTCTTGATTACAAGACAAAAACGGGCGGTTTTGGCCCATCGTTTTATCCTACAGGTGATTATGATGCTGATTTTAATAAAATTGAACAGTTCTATCAAACAAAAACGGCACGTTATCCCGAGAAATTTGTACTGCCTACCGCTAAAATAAGAGCAAAACATTTTGTGAAAGCTTCATCGCTTTAGATGTAAACCAGTCTGTGTTTTTGTCCTGTCAGTAGCCTATACGCTCATCCAATGTATGAAACAGATTAATACAATTTTAGATGAAATTGTATTCTGAAAGATTTTTATGGTGATCTTTAATCCTTCGCAATTGCCGGAGAATGAGTCATGATAAATCACTACATGTTGAATTAATTTATTGATTTTTATCGCTTTCAGGCTTAACATCTCTATATTTGCAGTCAGTTACCTTCTCTTAATCAACAAATACAGCTATGATAATCAAGTACCTCGGCAATCAAAGTTCAGTATTTAATCAGTATCTTTCCGAAATTCGTGATGCCAATATTCAGCAGGATTCCCTGCGGTTCAGGCACAATATGGGAAGACTTGGGGCGATTTTTGCCTATGAAATCAGCCGAACGCTTGAATATGAGGGTCGTGAGGTGATTACCACTCTGGGGATTGCCGAAGTGCCTGTACTCAAAAGAGCGCCTGTTCTTGGTACCATTCTGCGGGCAGGGCTTCCATTGCACCACGGTATGCTCGGGGTTTTTGATACGGCTGACAATGCTTTTGTTTCTGCATACAGGAAACATACTAAGGATGGTAGCTTCAATATTCAGGTGGAGTATGTGTCCTCTCCCGACCTCACCGATAGGGTGTTGATACTGAGTGATCCTATGCTGGCGACAGGTGCATCGCTTGTGCTGAGCTACAAAGCTTTGCTGGCAAAGGGTAAGCCATCACATACTCACATTGTAACCCTTATTGCCAGTACTGAAGGTCTGGAATATGTTAAAAGATACCTCCCTTCCGGAGACATTACCCTATGGGTTGGAGCTGTTGATGAAGAATTGACCGCTCAGGCATATATTGTTCCGGGACTTGGTGATGCCGGTGACCTTGCATTTGGAAGCAAGATTTAATCCGGGATTAGCCAACCCTAAATAATTCTTTTACGGATTGAGGAAACTTGCTGTTTGTTTTATCCGGCAAGAGACACTTTCTTTTGTTGTGTTTCGCTTACCTGTTTTATGATATTTCCATAGCTATATGTGGCCATAGCAATGATATAAAATTGTAAGTTTGTATAAAATTGTTTTTTATGACCAACCTGTTAAAGGAGAACGTAAAAATATCCCTCGATTCTATACGTAGCCACTTGTTGCGGAGTACCCTTACCGTGCTGATTATTTCTTTTGGAATTATGGCTTTGGTGGGTATTCTTACTTCCATTGATGCCATAAAATACTATCTGAACGAGAATTTTATGATGATGGGTTCTAATACTTTTACCATTCGTAATCGGTCCATGCGCGTGCAAATGGGAGGCAGGTCAACTTTGCCAAAGAATTTCAGGGAAATATCCTGGCAGGAAGCGCTTGATTTTAAAGCCCAATATGATTTTGATGCCTTTACATCGATATTTACAAATGCCAGCGGCACGGCCACGATAAAATATGGTTCAGAAAAAACCAATCCTAATATCTCCATTATAGGTTCCGATGAGAATTATGTGGTGACTTCGGGTAATGAGATTGAGAAAGGACGTAACATATCAACCAGTGAAGTAACTTACGGTTCGCATGTTGCGGTGCTTGGTTCAGGTTTGGTGAGCAAATTATTTAAAGCCAACGAAGATCCCATTGATAAAATCATAAGTATTGGCCCCGGAAAATATCGCATAATTGGAGTAATGAAAGGCAAAGGCTCCAGTATTGGGTTTAACCCTGATAACATATGTATATTGCCTGTAACCAATGTCCGGCAGGCATTTGCACGATCAAGAATGTCGTTTTCAATCAATGTGATGGTTTCAGATCCCATGATGCTCGATGCTGCTATTGGAGAGGCAACCGGAACTTTTCGGGTCATTCGGGAGGTTAGGCTTGGGGATGAAGATAGCTTTGATGTTGCCAAAAGTGACAACCTTTCTGAAATGCTTTTTGATAATCTCAAATATCTCAGACTGGCTGCGACCATAATCGGTATAATCACCCTGATTGGTGCAGCCATTGGATTAATGAACATCATGTTGGTGTCTGTTACCGAACGAACCCGCGAAATTGGCATACGGATGGCTATGGGTGCCAATCGTTTGACCATCAGAAATCAATTTTTGGTTGAAGCCATCGTCATAGGTCAGATTGGGGGTTTGGTGGGTATTGTACTCGGTATTGGAATCGGCAATATTTTGTCATTGATTATAGGTTCAAGTTTTATTATTCCCTGGGCCTGGATTGTTCTTGGCGTGGTACTGTGCTTTATCGTTGCAGTTTTGTCAGGATATATTCCGGCAACCAAAGCCTCAAAGCTCGATCCGGTGGAATCATTGCGCTACGAATAATTATGAAAGATCATTCAAAAAGGTTATTGGTTTTTTCACCCGTGGTCAGGGCACGTACAACGTATATTTTCAAATTGATCATCAATGATTTACTTGGCATTGATTTCGATTTTGTTAGCGATGAAAATGTATTTCTGAACCATGATGGACCCAGGTTAAATTATTCAGACCTGTTGTTTGAAGGTGCGCTGCAAATCGTTCCGGCCGGTTTACTGGAAGAAAAAGGCATAAATAGCCATAAAATTGGTTATGTAGATTTTCAGGACCATAAAACTCCGTTTGCCGTTTATAATAAATTATCGGCACTTCCTTTCGATCTATTCTCAGCGGCATTTCATCTGGTTAGCAGATATGAAGAGTATCTTCCCTATATACGCGATGAACATGGACGTTTTTCCTCAGGTTCTTCTATAGCTGCCCAGAAAGAATTTTTGCACATTCCGGTAGTAAACCGCTGGGCTATAGCACTGGGGCAATTGTTGGTAAAGCAATTTCCTGAACTTACTGTTACAGGGACTTCTTATAATTACCTTCCAACCATAGATGTTGATGCAGCATGGGCCTACAAAAATAAAGGCCTCATCCGTACTTTGGGCGGATTTTTAAAGGGTCTTGCGGCAAGAGATCTGGCCGATGTCAATAGAAGATTTCAGGTGATGACTGGTATGGCTAATGATCCGTTTGATACCTTTTTATTTATTAAGGAATTGCATCAGGCATATGGACTTCGGCCACATTTCTTCATTCTGTTTGCCGAATATGGGTTAAACGATAAAAATATTCCGGTAAATAATGCCAATTTCCAGGTATTGGTTAAGTCCATTGCCGACTATGCTGACGTTGGAATCCATCCTTCCTATGCATCAAACAAAAATCCGGTGCTATTGTCCTCCGAAATTTCAAGGTTATCTTCTGTGCTTCATATGGACATTAACAGTAGTCGTCAGCATTTTCTTAAACTATCACTGCCCGAAACTTATCGGAATTTGCTTGATAATGACATTACGGATGATTACACCATGGGTTATGCGGCTTGTCCTGGCTTCAGGGCGGGTATTTGCTCTACCTTCAAATGGTTTGATCTGGAGTCGGAGGTTGCCACTAACCTGAATATCCATCCATTTGCCATTATGGATGGTACACTTAGAGATTATATGAAAATTGAGGCTGAAGAGGCGTTGGCGCACATCAGACCATTAGTGGATGAAGTGAGAAATGTTGGCGGAACCTTCATCAGCTTATGGCACAATGAATCGTTGTCAGGTGAAAAGCGTTGGAATGGATGGGTTGATGTTTACAAAGACTTGCTCCATTATGCATCGGCTGGTTCCTGAATTTTTTGATTATTTTTTATATGTTATTGATCTGATATATTTTAGAAGTTTGTAATATATTTTACTAAGTAATGAACTGATGTACTACTAGAATACGAATAATAAATGGATGGATACGTATATGAAGTCGTTTGTGCATTTTGAAGTATTTTTACACTGTTTGTTAAATTGTTTATTATTATTTTACATGTTTTGCTGGTAACTTTGTCAGGTTAATAGGATGATGAATTAATCTGTAGTTATATGTTATGAAAAAATACCGATATAGATTGCTGATTGCCGGGAATGTGCTTAGGATAGGTTTCCGACACCAGGTATTGATTTTTGCAAATCTGACCGGGGTTGCTGGTTTTGCCGGGTATGTGGGAAGTACTGTATTTATTGAAGCTGAAGGTTTGCCTGAACAATTGGCACCTTTTGTTGAATGGTGCAAAAAAGGGCCGGAAGGCTGTGTTATTTCGAAGTTTGAAATTTTAGAGATTCCACCCCTGAACAGTGAATCCTTTGTTATTTACCCTAATTTGATCCCGGTTCTTCAAACAGAGTGATACTAATAGTAAAGACAAAGATTTAGTAAAATATTTATCGTCCTATTCAGAGAAGCATTGTTTTTATGGCTCCTGATTAACAATTATTAGATATGAATCGTTGATATAAATTGTGTAGGTTTGTATTCAAATTCATCCTGTGGAAGTTTGACTAAAGAAAGTAGAAATCCAGTAAAAATTGTGGATTCAGTGCAACCTGCATGGTATGCCTGTTACACACGGCCCCGGGCTGAAAAAGTTGCCGCGCAGGAACTTTTTGATATGGATATTGAACATTACTTGCCACTTCAGCGCACCCGCCGAAAATGGAGTGATCGCATGAAATGGGTTGATGTTCCGTTATTCAGGTCTTATATTTTTGTGCGTATTTTTCCCGAGCAGTATAATAAGGTATTGGCTGTCAATTCTATAGTCCGTTTTATTGCTTTTGAATCAAAAGCGGTGGTTATTCCTGATTATCAGGTTGATTCTATAAAATTATTGCTAAATCAGGGCTCCGAACTTGAAGTTACCAGAGAAAACCTTTTACCCGGTGAAAAGATAGTGGTGCAAGCGGGACCTTTAATAGGATTGCCGGGGGAGTTGATTGAGTTCAGGGGGAAAAGAAAAGTGCTGATCAGGCTTGGTCAACTTGGAGAAAGTATTTTGGTTAATGTCCCAATAGAGTTGTTGGTTAGGGAAGTCAAAACTATCTGACCCATTTATAATGAGTGGTTTTTAGTTAAACAGGCTGGCTTCATATGTTTTCTTATTGCCAGTATTGTCCTCTACACTTAGTTTAAATATGTTTTTCCCCGGTTTAAGCTTTTCGTCAAAGGTATATTCCAACAGGTTATTCTTGGCGTCATAATCCATTAGTATCCATTCGCCATTCAAATAGGCATTGTATGTATTTATGCCGGAAAGGTTGTCGGAAATGATCATTCGGATATTCCCCTGATTCTTAATGCTCTTGCCTTCTGCAATGTTTGCTGCTTTTATTACAGGAGCTGTGCTGTCGGCCATCAGGGTAAATCGTCCAAATTCTCTTGCCCTGGTTTTAATAAACGGGCCTTCTGCTTTACCGCCTACGTAGGTTGGTTTATTGCTTTTGTTTAGCTTTACAACAATCAGTTTTGCGAAGTTTGCTTTACAGGCGCTATCTACCCGAATACTCAAATCGTAATAATTATGTAGCGGAATAGCCGGATCATTTATCTGGTGTATCATAGAACAACTCCAGGGTTTTGAAGGCTCAGCAGAATATTCAAAGGAAATGTCCTCATACAAACAATCTCCCGGAAGCGAAAGGCTAAGGTGCGCGTTGCGGAACTGATTCAGTTTGCCTGAACTGAATTTTTGTGCTTCTATTTTTTCAATACCTTTAATTTTTATTGAAGTGTCTCCTTTAACAATGAAATTGATTTCGGATTCATTGCGGTTTCCGTCGGCTATTTTTATCCGTATTTTTTGTGATATTCCAGCCTGGGTAGCAATTGATCCATCTCCTGCCACAAATTTGTACATGCTTAACTTATTTTGTGGGGCTACACGTGTTAAAAAATACCTTTTACCTGTATTAAAATAGGCTGCATAATCAATCAGACTGTTGATGTACCTTGTTTCACTGAAGCTATATTTATTGGCTTCCCAGTGAAATTGTAGCACAGAATCAACATAAACCTGTACCAGGTTTATTCCGTTTTTGTTGGTTGATCCATTAAGCAGATCATAGGTGTCTAAACCAAAATAGATGTTGCCACTTGCTTTTATGGTATCATTTTGTTTCAATCGGTAATTCGGACCCCAACCGGACAGTTCGGTCAGAAGTGGTTTCGTACTTCCATTTACCGAACTTGAATTATTGGCAGGATAAATGCGTAATCCGTTCAGTGTTGGGCGGGTGTAATCTTTTATATCGAAACCAAACAGTATTGGGTCAATTGGTTCTTCCGTTCGTGAATCCCTTATTTCAAAATGAAGGTGTGGCCCCTGAGAGGACCCGGAATTCCCTGACCAGGCGATTTGCTGGCCTTGTTTTAATTTGAACATCCCCTGTTCCGGAAAGAGATCAACATCAAACTTTTGCAATCGGTATTGCGCTGATTTGACCCATTTTTCAATTTCCGGTGAAAAATTCCTCAGATGCCCATAAACCGAAGTATAGCCATTTGTGTGCTGAATATAAATTGCCTTTCCAAACCCATAAGGGGAGACCTTTATGCGTGAAATATAACCATCGGCAACAGAAACTACCTTTTTTCCTTCTCTGCCCTGGGTCTTAATGTCAATACCTGAATGGAAATGGTTGGCCCTTAGTTCTGCAAAGGTGCCCGAAAGTTGCATGGGAATGTCAACCGGGGAAATAAATAGGTTTCGGGGATACGTTGACTGTGCCGCAACACCCATTGACAGGAATGAAAAAACAATGAATAGAAAAAAACGGAAAGTTGTTTCAGGTATGGACATCTGCTGAACGAATTGGATTACAAAGATAAGTATTCCTTTATGGATAGGAGATTCCAATTCTAATGGATAGAAAATTATGTATAGTGGCAAAACAATATGCGTTTTATTCCGTTAAATTATCGTTGATTTATATCAGCATAAATGACTTTTTAACTTTTTGCAGATCAATAAGATAATAGCTTCTTCTTTTACTTCATTACAATTGCTTTTTACGAATGGTTGCTGAACATATTCTCCTCAAACAACTGGCTATTCTACTAATTAGTGCCGTTAAGTTTCTTTTTGCTGCCCCAGCTTCCTATTTGCTTGGGTATTCCTACATACATACTTTTTTAAATATTTTTTTCGGAGGTTTGCTGGGAGTGATGATTTTTTATTTTGCCGGTAAGGTCATTCTGTATTTCATCAGGTTTCATTTACCACTTATGGTAAGGGCATTTTACGAAATTTCAGGTCTTGGCAGGGATAAAAAGCGGCTAAAATATACATCGGGTAACTATTCAAGCCGCCGCAATCGTTGGATTGTACGGATTCGCAGACGATTCGGGTATACCGGTTTAATAATCCTTACACCTGTGCTATTTTCTATTCCTGTAGGTACCTTTCTGGCACTTAAGTATTTTTCAAGACGGAAAAATCTGCTATTTATGTTGAGCCTCTCAGTTTTTGTCTGGTCGCTTGTTTTAGCTTCCTTAACCCGTTTATTGTAGCTCTTTCGATATAAAAGCAGCTCGTTTCAATGTGATTTAGCAATAATTCAATAGTTATTGGTTAAACCAAATGAATTTAATGCTGTTTATCATTTGAAGTTTTATGGTTTTAATCAATGTCACACAATATTTTGACAAATCCGGAGTTTATTGTCATTGTTCACTTTGTTTACCTTAAAATGTAAACAATAATACCGTATTGTCGTCGTTTGTAAGGCATCGTATTCAAAAATTTATCAATAACTTTGCGCACTTTAAATAAAATGAATTTTATGCGAATTTCTTCTTTTGTGCGGTTTTCTGTCCTTTTGGGGATGTTTACCGCACTCTTTTCCAATGTCCAAGTACAAGCCCAGGACAATAATTACATTGGCCAGGATTTAAACACAATTACCACCGCGGTTCCTTTTCTCTTGATTGCCCCTGACGCTCGTTCTGGCGGTATGGGTGAAGCTGGTGTGTCAAGTGCCCCTGATGCCAATTCTCTTCACTGGAATGCGGCAAAATATACCTATATTGAGAATTCAATGGGATTCTCCATGTCATACAGCCCATGGCTTCGTGCCCTGGTCAGTGATATTAATCTTGCCTATCTAACCGGATATGTTAAACTAAAAGATGATCAGGTTGTATCCGGGTCATTGTTGTATTTTTCGTTGGGTGATATCCTGTTTACTGATATTATTGGTGATCCGATTGCCAATTATCGCCCCAATGAATTTGCTTTGAGTGCGGCTTATTCCCGAAAACTTACTAAAAATCTGTCTGGCGCTGTTGCAGGTAGGTTCATCAATTCCAACCTTACTCAGGGACAAAGTGTAGGAGGAACCTCCACTAAGCCCGGCAGGTCGGTTGCTGCCGATATCTCCTTGTATTCCCAGCACGATGTGAACTTTCCCAATATGGAAGGGTTTTTTGCCTGGGGAGTAAACATCAGTAATATTGGTGCGAAAATATCTTATTCTGATGATAATACGGAACGTGATTTTATTCCTACCAATCTGCGCTTTGGTCCTTCACTTACCATGGATATTGATGATTTCAATAGATTGACATTTATGGTGGATGTTAATAAATTACTCATCCCAACCCCACCCATATATGCTACTGATTCAATTACAGGCCTGCCAATTTATGGTGATGATGGTGATCAGATTATTGCATTTGGCAAAGATCCCAATGTTGGGGTACCTGCAGGCATGTTTCAGTCTTTCTTCGACGCCCCCGGTGGATTTAGCGAAGAAATGAGAGAATTCTCCTTCGCTGTTGGTGTGGAATACTGGTACGATAAGCAATTTGCTATTCGTGGCGGATACTTTTATGAAGATCGCTACAAAGGCAATCGGAAGTTTTTTACCCTTGGGGCAGGACTGCGTTATAATGTATTTGGATTAGACTTTGCTTATCTTATCCCTACCGGTGGACAAGCACAAAACCCACTCGAAAACACCCTCAGGTTTACCTTGCATTTTGATTTTGAAGCTTTTCAGAACCAAGCGAACAAATAGTTGATAAAAAAATATGAATGAGATCCCTCTCCTTTTGGTGAGGGATTTTTTTTGTTCACTTATGGATAGAAATTATAGAAATTTTCTCAGTTTTTTTTTCAGATCGGGGAGGTATTTTAACGGCCACGGAAACCTGTTAAGTACCAAGGACGGATAAGAGAGGGCTGTTGCCCCGAAACCGGCATAAAAACGGGCTAGATTGGAGTCATTTGATCCTTCAAAATCAAGGGTTAGGTGATTACCTGCGGAATCCTGAAGGAAACGGTCGATAAGAAAAGACATTGCTCCGTTCTCCCTGGCCACCTTGTCTGTTCCCGAGAACAGGAAAATCGCTTTGCGGTGGCTGAAAAATAAAATTGCTCCGGCACATAAAGTATTGTTTTGGGTAAATGCACCATAACATATGGCTTTGCTTTGTCCCACACATTGATAGGCCAGTCGTTGCAGGCGGCGGTAGTCATATCCTTTCAGATGGGTGAAATCCTTGCCTCGGTTATCCCTGAAAAGGTTAATGATGTCTTCGGGCTTTACATTCGTACTTATCATTATGCCTTGTTTCCCGGCCTTTTTGATGTTGCGCCTGATGTTCTCACTGAACCTTTTTCTCAATTCTTCATAGGGCTCAATTAAATCAAGTTCGTGATTTACATTGTACCTGATATTGAATCGGTTGTTGTCAGGGTTGTTAAAGGTATTGAGATTGATTTCAGCAAAACGAAATTTTAAAGGGATTGCATCCAGGAATGAATCAACTATTTCCGGGGTGATTGGATTAACTGAGAATATACCAAGTTGCTGTGAAAAGAAGGGTTGATACAAATAGTAGATTCCAGCTTTCTCGCGAAAAGGAAGTGGGAATACAGCTTCATAATCCCCTTCCACCAATGCATCCCATCCGGAACTCATCATGTCGAGATACCAGGACCACGCATAAATATTCCCATTCACAGCTTTGTTGATACAATTGTCCCAGGCAACGAGGTCAATATTATGATGTTCAATGTATCGGATGCTCATTTCGAATTTTTATGCTGGTTTATCCTGCTGATCCTTATAGATTAATGCTACGGCCCAGGCTGCTACACCTTCTTCGCGTCCGACAAAGCCAAGATGCTCTGTTGTGGTTGCTTTTATCGAAATGCTGCCTTCTCCTGAATTTGTCGTTTTTTCTATGATTGAGGTCATCTCATTAATATAACCGGAAATTTTGGGATTTTGCAATGCAACGGTACAATCGATGTTGCCGATTTTCCAGCGATCATTGTTCAGAAGCTTTACTACCTTATTTAGCAGTTTCAGGCTGTCGATTCCCTGGTATGTTGCATCAGAATCAGGGAAGTGAAAGCCAATGTCTCTCATGTTTGCTGCACCAAGGAGTGCATCGCATATGGCATGGAGCAATACATCAGCATCCGAATGGCCTACTGAACCTGAATGATGGTCAATCTTTATGCCACCCAGCATAAAAGGCAGCCCTGTTGCAAGTTGGTGCACATCATAACCCATGCCAATACGGAAAGGAAGCATTTGCTTTTTTTAAGTTTAAATAAGTAAGTTGTTCAGTTGGTAAAGCTACTAAAAAGAAGGGTAGTAGAGTAAGAGATTACTATTGAAAACCTGATTTATTGGAAAATTCAGCCAATTTCTGATAAAAAAATATTTTTTTTACTGTATCTATTGCAGGATTCAAAATTGTGTGTAAATTTGCAGCCTCATTCAAGCATACAGTTGACTGAGAATTATAAAAAATGGGAGCATAGCTCAGCTGGTTCAGAGCACCTGCCTTACAAGCAGGGGGTCACAGGTTCGAACCCTGTTGCTCCCACAAAATGAGAAACCACTTACAAAACTGTAAGTGGTTTTTTATTTTAACAGCCTGAGCGCTGCTACCTGAGGGTTAAAAGTTTGAACGCTCTTTTTGTTGGTCAGATAAACAATCAATTGCGATTCGTTTTGTAGATAACCTTTCCATACCTTACATTCAATTTAGCATACAAATGGCTTTATTCGTCTTTCTTATTCATTCGAATGATGAATTTATGCCGGACCATACCTTCTGCCCAGTCATTCATATATTAAAAAAGCGACACTTTTATTTGAATACTTCACTTACCAATTCCTTTTGCCACCTATCATCAATTTTGTCATTTCTGAATAATCTGTGGGAATGTGGCCTGATTTGCATTAAATTTGCATACTTTTCAGTGTATGAGTAATTATCCATTCAGTTTTCTTTTCCGCTTTCTGATTCCGGTTACACTGGTTTTCATGCTTGCCTCATGCAGTCCCTCCAATCGGGTGCAGCGACGTGGTGGTTACCTGCATGTATTAAATACTATAAAAACCGACCGAGCCGGAATCAATGGTGATGACTTGCTGAACTTTGCTCAACCTGAGCCCAATAAAAAGTTTTTGGGGTTATTAAGGCCCAGGGTTTGGTTTTATGACCTTTTCTCCCGTGGCAAGGAGACTCGTACCAAGCTGTTTTTCCGGAACGGATTGGGACAGGCTCCGGTATTGCTTGACTCTGCGCTGGTGGATAATTCATTAAATCCAATGACCATTTATCTGAACAATAAAGGTTATTTCGGAGCGTCGGTCAGCCGTGAAATATGGTTGGGAAAGGCAAAGTCAAGGGCCCGATATTATACGCATACTCCTGATCCATATTATTTTGGGGACATTAATTACGAAATTGCTGATGATAGCCTCAGCTATTTTATGGACAGTATTCGAAAGGCCTCGCTGCTAGTCTCCGGCAAACAGTATGATGCCTATCTTATCCGTGACGAACGAGAGCGAATTACCCGTGAATTGCGTGATATTGGTTATTATACTTTTTCACGTGAATACATCTTCTTTGAAGTTGATACTTCTGCCAACAATCGGAAGGCTGATATAACTATACATATTGAGCGTGTTCGCTCGCGCACGCCTTTTGCTAAAGATTCCCTGGCCTTTCTTAATCATGAGCGTTATTTTATTCAAAACATTTACATCAATTCTAATTTTCTGGATGTGAAAGGGGGAGGGGTGCTGCAAAATGATACTATTGCATATCGCTCAAGCAAAGATTCAGCGTTTAGTAAGCGTCCCGACTTTTATCAGATTTATCGGTCAGAACTCCGTTTAAGACCAGTTGTACTTTCGCGTTCCGTTTATATTCTTCCTGGTCAACCTTATAGTCAAACCCGGATTAATCTGACCTACAATAGATTGCAAAACCTGGGATTGAGCCGTTTTGTCTCGGTTAATGTTAATCCGGTTAAACTTGCTGATTCTGTAATTTTAAATTATGGTTTGTTGAATTGTGAGATCAGAATGGCGCGCATTCCGGTAAATATGTTCACCATTGAAGCAGAAGGTACCAATTCGGGAGGCTATGTTGGTTTGGGAAGTAGTCTCAACTATCGTAACCGGAATATATTCAGGGGTGCCGAAACCTTTCGCCTTAAATTGAGGGGTGCTTTTGAATTTGAGCCAAGTTACGGCATAGAATCAAGTAGTAATTCCTTGTTCAATTCATTAGAGGCAGGAGCCGAAACCGGGCTTGATTTCCCAACCTTGCTTACTCCATTTCATATTAACCGGCTGGGGATAAATTCAAAAGCAAAAACCTCCCTCTCCCTGGGTTTAAATTATCAGGAAAGAACGCTTTATACCCGTTATTTAAGTTATTTTTCTTTTGGGTATGAATGGAACGCTTCCCCGGTCACCCGACATTTATTTACTCCGGTTGAATTGAGCTCAGTTAGTATTCTGAGAGATAGTTTGTTCACTGAGTACCTCTTGAATCTTGAAGATCCTCGTTTCTTGACCCAATATACCGATCACCTGATATTGGCCATGAAGTACTCATTTATTTTTAACAACCAGGAATATAATACCAGCAACAATTATTGGTTTTTCAGGGGGAATGTTGAATCAGCCGGAAATGTGCTGAATTTATATAGCACTTTGGTTAATGCTGGGAAGGATACGGATGGAAATTATACTCTGTTTGGAATTCGGTATGCCCAGTACCTGCGCACCGATATCGATTTGAGGTTTTATAAGCCAATCGGGTTGACACAAAAAGTTGTTTATCGGTTTGCTTTTGGTATTGGTGTGCCATATGGAAATTCTATTGCCTTGCCTTTTGAGAAAGGCTTTTTTGCCGGCGGTGCGAATGGAATGAGGGGCTGGCCAATTAGGTCGCTTGGTCCGGGAGAGTATAATTCAGACAATAGCAGTAGTTTTGAAAGGGTAGGTGATTTGTGGCTTGAAACGAATATCGAATATCGTTTCCCAATGTACAGTTTTGTAGACGGTGGTTTATTTGCTGATATTGGAAATGTTTGGCTATTGAAGCAAAACGAGGATTTTCCGCTCGGAAATATTACAGCCTCACGTTTTCTCAAATCTTTAGCATTTGATGTGGGAATGGGCTTGCGGTTTGATTTCAGTATTTTTATTTTTCGGATTGATGGCGGATTACCCATGTATGACCCTGGAGATGACATAGGATCACGATGGTTCAGGCCAGGAAAGTTTCAATTGAAGGACATCAACTGGAACTTTGGTATTGGATACCCTTTTTAATATTTTGTTTTGTATGCTTGAAATGGATGCACGGTTGATTGCCGAAAAAATTATTGCAGAATTGGGTCATGAACCAACTACCGGTCAGTTTGAAGCCATTGACATGATAGCTACTTTCATAACCCGGCCCAGCCAGCCCAAAGCTCAAAATGCTTTTATGCTGAAAGGATATGCGGGTACCGGGAAAACCACTCTGGTAAGTGCCCTCGTGCGTGTGTTGCCTCTGGCCGGGATGCAATCAGTACTTTTGGCACCAACAGGTAGGGCTGCTAAAGTGTTGGGTGGTTACTCACGCAAACAGGCTTTTACCATTCACCGGAAAATCTACCGTTCTTTTGCAGGTGCTGATGGTCGCTTATCTATGGTACTGGCACCAAATCCCAGTAAATTTACATTGTTTATTGTTGATGAGGCTTCCATGATTCCGGGTCCTACATCTTCGGCTGATCAGGGGATTTATTCGCATCGCGACATACTTGAAGACCTGATCTCTTATGTATACAATTCTGAGGGTTGCAGAATGCTGCTGATAGGTGACAGCGCTCAATTACCTCCGGTTGGTGATGATTTGAGCCCCGCACTTAATCTGGAGTATCTGCGCAACGGGTATCACCTGGATGTAGAATCATATGAACTGAACGAAGTTGTAAGGCAGGCACTCGAAAGTGGGGTACTGGCAAACGCTACTGGTCTCAGGAAACAAGTAAACCTCGAAAAGCCTGAAATGCCCTTTTTCCATTTAGCTGGTTTTAGGGACATCCGGAAGATTGACGGGGCTGATTTTGAAGATGCGCTGAACTCATGTTATTCCAGGTTTGGGGTTGAAAATACGGCCATCATTACCCGATCGAACAAGCGTGCCAACCTGTTTAACAACGAAATCCGGGCACGTATGCTTTTTCGGGAAACTGAACTTTCTGCGGGCGACATTATTATGATTACCAAAAATAATTATTTCTGGTTGCCTAAAAACTCAACGGCAGGCTTTATCGCCAATGGGGACATGGCCGAGGTCAGACGCATCCAGAAAATCGGTGAAATGTATGGTTTTCGGTTTGCCGATATCGCTATTCAATTGCTTGATTATCCGGATGAAGGAGTTATCGAGATAAGACTTTTACTCGATTCAATGAACGCCATTAGCGCCTCAATGCCTCAGGAAGAGATGAAAAAGCTTTATGAGGAAATTATGCTCGATTACACCGAAGTAAACCCGCTTTCAGCCCGTGCCGAGAAGGTGAAAGCCAATCCATATTATAATGCTGTTCAGGCAAAATTTGCTTATTCGTTAACCTGCCACAAAACCCAGGGCGGACAATGGGATGCCGTTTTTATTGACCACGGTTATCTTACCGATGAAATGATTGACAGCTCCTTTGTCAGGTGGTTGTACACCGCAGTTACCCGGTCGTCCAAAGAACTGTATCTTGTTAATTTTAAAGATACTTTCTTTGATGAAGACCTATAGGGCGGCTTCATGAAACAATGTTTATCTTTGCACCGAATAATTATAAGGACTATTGAACACCAGGAACAATGAAAATCAGTAAGGAAGAGATTGACCACGCATTCACACTTTTTGAGGGAAAAAAGGTGCTTATCCTGGGTGATGTTATGATTGATTCATATTTGCGTGGGAAAGTGGACCGTATTTCGCCCGAAGCTCCAGTGCCGGTTGTGCGCCTCGATAAACGGGAAAATATGCTGGGGGGCGCAGCAAATGTTGCATTGAACGTTAAATCATTGGGCGCTGTGCCCGTGCTTTGTTCGCTCATTGGTAATGATCAGCGGGGCAACGAGTTCCTGGAATTACTCCGGCAAGATGGTATTCCCGATAACGGAATACTCAGAAGTGAGGATCGCATTACTACGATAAAATTCAGGATTATTGGGAACAATTTCCAGATGTTGCGCGTGGACGAAGAAATGGACACTGATCTGAACAGTGATGAGGAGACCTTACTGATTTTACACGTGACCAGGTTGCTTGATATTGAAGATATTAGTGTAATTATTCTTCAGGATTACAATAAGGGAGTACTTACCCGACGGGTAATCGAAGGTGTCCTGGCAGAGGCCAGTCGACGAGGTATCCCGGTTGCGGTGGATCCTAAAAAAAATAATTTTGACGTTTATAAGGGCGTAACCTTATTCAAGCCAAACCTCAAAGAAATGCGTGAAGGGTTGAAAACCGATGTGGATGCTTCCGACAAGGATAGCCTCCGAAGGGCCGTTTCTGCGCTTCAACAAAAACAAAATTTAAAATCAGTAATGGTAACCCTCTCGGAACAAGGAGTTTACTACAGAAATCTATCGGATGCGGTTCCTGCGGAAGTTATTGTGCCGGCCCATTTGCGGAATATTGCTGATGTTTCGGGCGCAGGAGATACTGTTATTAGTGTAGCTTCGCTTTGTGTGGCCATTAATTCCTCCAGTCAATTACTGGTTTCACTTTCAAACCTCGCCGGTGGCCTGGTGTGTGAACAGGTCGGTGTGGTTTCGGTGGATAAGCAGAGGCTTCATAAGGAAGCGCTGGAGTTGCTTGCAAATGAATGAATGGGAGTTGATCTGCCCTTAGACCAAAATAAATAATGAATGTTGTCGTTACAATAGATAAAACAAAATACGTGCAAAGATTCTCAATTCGAATTATAATTTTTCTGCTCCTCATTTGGGTGTTTTTACCTGAATTGTCGGCACAAAGGGTAAAAGTACGCAATCTCCCTTCTTACGATCTGGCTCCCTATCATTTTGGTTTTGTTCTTGGAATGAATCAAATGCTGTTTACGGTTAAGACCACACCGGGTTTTCAGGATGAGAAATTCAGTAGCCTTCAAACTCCAGACCTAAATGCAGATTCTGCTTATCTTTTGGGTGTGGAGCACCAACCAGCTATGGGTTTTACCATTGGTATTGTATCTAATCTTCGGATCAACGAGTATTCCGATCTTCGTTTTGTTCCCTCGCTCTCATTTGGTGAACGAAACTTTGATTATTCCATTCGCTCCTATTTTGATGGCGAAATGAATGACATTACAGTTAGCAAAAAGCTGCAGTCAACGTTTATTGAATTCCCCCTGAACCTTAAATACAAAGGTAGCCGACTTAACAATATGCGGCCTTACTGGCTTATTGGCGCAAAATATGCTATTGACCTGGCCAGCGATTCAAAAAAGAAGGAGGAAGACAACAATAATGTTTATGTGGCCATAAACCGCAATGATTTCTATGGTGAATTGGGTGCAGGGCTTGATTTTTATACCACTTTTTTCAAATTTGGGGTGGAACTAAAAATGGCTTATGGACTAACAGACGTTCTTAAACGTGATGACAATATCTACACCGGCGCCATTGAAAAGGTTAATTCAAAGTTGTTCCTGATTTCCTTAACCTTTGAATAAGCCATTTAATTATTTTTTATCCCGAATTTAATCTTTTCAATCTGTTTGGGGGTTGCCCCAATGTATTTTTGCTATACTTATACTTATGCGGAAAATCCTTGAAATGAAGCTTAACCCGCCTGATGCTGCCAATCCGGAGCGTTGGAAACAGATAGCTGCTTCTTTATTGGGTGTTCCCAAGGGTAGGATTTACCATATACAACCGTTGAAGCGTTCCATTGATGCACGTAATAGAGTGGTATTCAGGCTCAAGGCTGAAATTTTTATTGGTGAGCACCTTCCGTATGATGAAAAATTAGTTAAGCCAGCATTTGCTGATGTATCACGCCGTCCTTCAGTAATTATTGTAGGCGCTGGTCCGGCAGGTCTCTTTGCCGCGTTGACACTGATTGAAAATGGCCTTCGTCCGATAATCATTGAACGTGGTAAGGATGTAAAAGCCCGAAAATATGATATTGCCTTGCTTAACCGTGGCGAAAAACTAAATCCGGATTCAAATTATTGTTTTGGCGAAGGTGGCGCAGGTACCTATTCCGATGGGAAACTTTATACCCGTTCAAGTAAGCGGGGCGATGTGGGAAGTGTGCTGCGCACTTTGGTTGTTCATGGTGCTTCGGAAGATATTCTGATTGACGCCCATCCCCATATTGGCACCGACAGGCTGCCCAGTATTATTGCCTCTATGCGCAGGTCAATCACTGAAGCGGGTGGCGAGTTTTATTTTAACCGCCGGGTTACGCAACTGCTTATTTCAAAGAACCGGATTGTGGGTGTTGGCGATCAGTCGGGCAATGAATACAAGGCTGATTCTGTGATTCTGGCAACCGGTCATTCTGCGCGCGATGTTTATGAGATGCTGCATCAGCACAAGCTTATTCTGGAAGCCAAGCCATTTGCCCTTGGTATCCGTGTGGAACACCCGCAACAACTGATTGACCGCATTCAATACCGTATGGATGATAGAGGGGCATACATTCCGGCTGCGATGTATAGTTTGGTAACACAAGTTGAAGGTCGCGGGGTGTTTTCTTTTTGTATGTGCCCCGGTGGAATTATTGTTCCTGCGGCTACTTCCGAAGGTGAAACCGTGGTCAACGGTATGTCTAATTCATTGCGGAATTCACCCTATGCCAATTCAGGCATTGCCGTTTCCATTGAGCCTGCTGACTGGCAGCAATACAACGGTGCCGGTGCTTTTGCTGCTCTTGAAATGCAGCGTGAACTGGAAAGAAGAGCATGGGAAGCTTCAGGCAGAGGTTTTAAAGCCCCTGCCCAGCGCATGACAGATTTTTTAGCGAACAAACTTTCGACTTCGTTGCCTGAAAGTTCATACAATCCCGGACTGGTAAGTAACCCTTTACATGACTTGCTGCCTGAGTTTGTAGCCAAACGCCTTAAACTTGCTTTTCGCGATTTTGATCATAAAATGAAAGGGTTTATCACTGAAGAAGCTGTGCTTACCGGCTTTGAATCACGTACTTCCTCTCCGGTGCGGATACCCAGAGATGAGAACACCTTGTGCCATCCTCAGTTGGAAGGGCTGTTTCCCTGTGGCGAAGGTGCAGGTTATGCAGGTGGAATTGTATCATCAGCTATGGATGGACAAAACTGTGCTAAAGTGCTTGCAGCAAAATACCAATAAGCCAACATTGAAAATACCGTCTGGGTTTTTACATTTTCATTGTTCAAAAATTAAAATCTTCTCTTGTATCTAAGGTTGAAATGATTTAGGTTTGCATCATTCAAGCCACTTACGGCAAAATATTGATTTATTATGGATAACAATCAACTCCAGCCCGAACTTTTTGAAGTTTTAAGGGAAAAGGCCTTATTGAAAAAGGAGGTTTATCAACAAACACTTTTGACATTTAACCTTTTTCGATCAACCATAATGGATCTGGTTACGGCTTATCAGAATAAATACAACAGCAGCAAGCCAGTTATTCCGTTTGAATTTCGCGATAGAGGTGAATTTGAGCTTGAACTCAGGTTTGGAGGCGATGTGCTGATTTTTATAATGCACTCTAATATCTTCGAGTTTTCGCGCACCCATGAAGTGATGAAGACCAATTATATTCGTGAAGAGAAATCACGCTCTTATTGCGGTGTAATTAATATTTACAATTTTCTGGCAGATTCATTCAAGTACAATCGG
Source organism: Lentimicrobium sp. (assembly GCA_034005265.1). Lineage (GTDB taxonomy): Bacteria > Bacteroidota > Bacteroidia > Bacteroidales > Lentimicrobiaceae > Lentimicrobium. The sequence goes on along the minus strand of JAVEVB010000002.1, from coordinate 91,930 downwards.
ATGAACGACATTGGCTATATGATTGGCCGTGTTTTTATCAACAAGGATGCGCATTACTTTATTGAAGGTAAACGGGAACTGGGCCGTTTGTATAATAATTTTGCTTCTTCAGAAATTAACGCGGATAATGTTTCACAAATTATTGAATCGGCAGTGCTCTATACTATAAATTTTGATTTGCTAACACCGCCTTACGATGAAGTTAAACTTGTTTCTCTTTCCGAAATACAGGCTTCACTCGACAATATGAAGCTAAAAACCGGGAAAAGACTTGGTTTTCGCTTTCAGGCAGACCCATCTGACCCAATCCCTGAGGAAGAGAATTCTTGATGAATATCATATGTGATTGATAACCAAGGTGTTTTGCGAATGGAGTAAAAAATTATTAAAAAAAATAAATTGATATTTGGAGGAATAGAAAATAGTTGTACATTTGCAGTCCCAAAACAACAAAATCCTAATGGTCCGTTCGTCTAACGGTTAGGACGCCAGGTTTTCATCCTGGTAATAGGGGTTCGATTCCCCTACGGACTACATAAACGATTAAACAATATGGCAAATCATAAATCATCACTCAAGAGAATCAGGTCGAACGAAACCCGTCGTCTTCGCAACAGGTATTATGGAAAAACCATGCGTAACGCTGTTCGCAAATTCAGGACACTGGATAATAAGTCAGAAGCTTCAGCACAGCTTCCAAAACTTGTTTCATTGATTGATAAGCTTGCCAAAAAAACCATCATTCACAAGAATAAAGCCGGTAATCTTAAATCAAAATTAACGCGCTTCGTGAATAAAATGGCATAAGTAAGATTAGAGGTTAACTGAAACCCTCGTGCTTAGGTGCGGGGGTTTTTTATTTTATGTAAATTAGCCGTTTGAAATCTAAATGATGCTTATGGACGGGACACCTGAAAGAGTTTCCATAAAATATTGGGCGCAGGATGATCAGCCGCGCGAAAAGCTTATCAACAAAGGCAGGGAAGCGTTGAGTGATGCCGAACTACTGGCCGTGTTGCTGCGTTCAGGCACACGTACGCAATCGGCGGTTGAACTGGGTCGCAGCCTATTGCAAAAGGTGGACAATAACCTCATTGCCCTCTCCAAACTATCGGTCGATGACCTGATGCGTTTTAAAGGAATAGGTGAGGCAAAGGCAGTGAGCATTATTGCAGCCCTGGAATTGGGAATGCGCCGGCGCTCCGCTGAAGTGCCACAACGTAAAAGCATTGTTTCAAGCCGCGATGCCTTTGACATTCTTTACGCGATTGTAGTCGATTGCTTGTATGAAGAATTCTGGATATTGTTGCTAAACCATGCCAATCGCAAAATGTCAGTGGAGCAAATCAGCGAAGGTGGACAAGCCGGAACGGTAGTTGATCCCAAAAAGGTATTTAAGCTTGCCCTGGAACAGAATGCGGCAGGCATCATCCTTTGCCATAACCACCCTTCGGGTAACCTTAATCCAAGTCAGGCCGACAAAGACCTGACTGATAAACTGGTAAAGGCAGGTAAGTTCCTCGATATTAAAGTTCTGGATCACCTGATTATCGCCGATGAGAATTATTTTAGTTTTGCAGATCAGGGCTTGATGTAAGATCAGTTATTTGAATACGTGATGGTTAAAATTTTAACAGTGATAGGGGCCAGGCCTCAGATAATTAAGGCAGCAGCACTTAGCCGGGCTATTGCTAAAGATTTTCCCAATCGCATTCACGAAGTGATTGTGCACACCGGCCAGCACTATGATGCCAATATGTCGCAGGTGTTTTTTGAGGAACTCGGCATTCCCAAACCAGATTATAATCTTGGGGTAGGTAGCGGTCCGCATGGACGGCAAACTGCACGTATGATTGAAGGTTTGGAAACCATTCTGACGGATGAACAGCCTGATTTTCTGGTGCTCTACGGCGACACCAACTCCACCCTGGCCGGCGCCATCACGGCGTCAAAACTCCGTATTCCGATTGCTCACATCGAAGCCGGGCTGCGCTCTTTTAATAAATCCATGCCCGAGGAGATTAACCGGATTATGTGCGATCATGCTTCTACATTGCTTTTTAGTCCAACGGCAACAGGATTTGCCAATTTGGTTCGTGAAGGCTTTAAAATCGGGACCTTGCCGACTTATTCGAGCGATAACCCTAAAATTTACCACTGTGGCGATGTGATGTATGACAATACCTTGTATTTTGCTGAAGTGGCCGAAAAAAAATCAAAAGTTCTGGAAACGTATGGACTTGATAAGGGCAACTATCTGCTATCTACGATTCACCGCGACAATAATACCGATATCCCGGAAAGGTTGAATGCCATCTTTGAAGCGATAGATTCCTTCAGTCGCCATCGGGAAATTCAGGTTGTGTTGCCCATGCATCCGCGTACAGCCAATTTACTGAAGCAAAACCTTACTCCGGAATTATATAATTCAGTTCATTCGAATAATCTGATTAAAATTATTCCTCCGGTTTCCTTTTTGGATATGACGCGCCTTGAAAAAAATGCGCGCATCATTCTCACCGACTCCGGTGGAGTTCAAAAGGAGGCTTATTTCTTTGAAAAACCATGTGTCATTGCCCGCTCTGAAACCGAGTGGATAGAAATTGTAGAAGCCGGCGCAGGAATCATTGCGGATGCAGATTCCGAACGCATAACCAACGCCATGGCATCATTTCTTGATAATCCTCCAACACATTACCCAAAGGTTTTTGGCGATGGTGAAGCTGCACGGTTTATTTGTGGGGAAATGGTGAAGATGGTGGAAGGAGATTAGGTATAAAGTTCTGGCATCAATTGAAAATAAAGTGAAAATACACGAGTGTTAGCATAGCCAATTTTCATGGCAGCTAGCAATCCGTCAAACATAAGGTTTTTCAGTTCGGGACAATAACCCAGAGGCTATTTACCAAAGGGTTATTCGCATGGGAAAGCTATATAAATGAAATTATTATCCTATCCTGGACGTTACTAAACCTGCAGAGACCGGACGAATGAGATTGGGGCAATTTCTGAATCTTTCTGTCTAAAAAGATTTCAGCACCTTTAATTCAACTCTTCTGTCATTTTTATTGTTTGTCGCGGTTGCTTTTTCGCTGCCAAAATATTGCTCCATTATGCGGGTTTTATTAATCCCCATCTTTATTAGCTCTTCTTTAACTGCCTGAACACGCTTCTTCGACAAAGATAAATTATATTCTGCATTGCCACTTTTATCAGCGTAACCGGATAACAGCAATTTATAGTCTGGTTTGGTCTTTAATAAATCAATCATAGACTTTGATTGAAATAACTGACCAACATCAACTTTTGTTGAATTTACAGCAAAGGTTATGGTGTGAACAATCTTATCTAACGAATCAGACATCAGGTTTGAATCAGCAATTGATGAAAGATGTGTTAACCTATCCGTCAATGCCTTGTTTTCCGACTTCAGTTTATTCACTTCTGCCACTAAAGAAACATTGGAATTGGCCAGACCCAATTTGATTGAATCTGTAACTTTTTGATTATTAATGCTGTCAATTAAGAAAATCAGGGAATCAATTTTTACAGATGGTGCTTTTTGGGTTGATGACTTTGGTTCCTCCATCTTGCCATCCGGAGATTTAGTTTTTGTAGCAGTTAACAATAACAATTCAGCATTGAGTGCTCCAAGCATCAATTTCATATTTTTAAGTTCAACTTCTATAATGCTGTTTTGCAGCTTATATTGCTCTTGCAAAGCCGCAAGATTATTATCAATTTGTCTTAATTGGCCTTGCATTTGCTGGTCGGGGATTTCATATACATTTGCTGGAGCGGTAGCAGCGTTTCTTTCACGAGCTTGCACCCTGCTTGCATTAGTTATTATATAGTTGCTGTCCGGTTGATTATTTTGTGAATTGACGGATATATCAAGAATTACAGGAATTCTTATTGTATCAGAAATGATTTCAGCGTTTCTTGATAAAACCTTCGGTTTCTTACGTAATGTAACGCTATCAGGAGTTTCCGGGGCTGAAATGCTTTTCTCAACAATCGAGTCTGATGGTAGTAAGTCATTAATTGACAAATTCTTGCTCAATCCGATTGTTGAATCGTTGGTATTTTCTTCTAAAACATGACTTCGCAGAAATGTTTCATTGGTTTTAATAACAGGTACACTTTGCTCTTTTCTGTTTTCCCCAAAGCTATAGGAAATTGAGATACCTGCTACATTAGAAAGGTCAAGGCGCATTTTTGGAGATTCCAGCAGATTATCGGGTGGTGCAACCGAAGCCAGTTTGTATTCCGAAAATAAACCAACAGACCACCTTGGGCTCAAATTAAAAAGCAATCCAACTTCAAAAGGAATATACACTTTCTGATAAAGGGTGTCATTCCCTAAGGTTGTTAATCTGTGATTTTCATAGCCGACACCAACACCAGCATAAGGCGCTATCCTGTTTGTGCGCCATGATGATGAAATGTTAGAGGCATGGACTATCCATAAAGCCTGAAATGCATATGTTTGCAGGTTCATGCTTTTATTCATATCCCAATCATTGTATCTGCCGGTTAAATTCAGGGCAAATAATCTACTCATCTCGCGTCTGTATGTTATTCCGGTACTTACGAAACGATTGTTGTTCTGGAAGATGAAATCATTGTTACTTTCATTGTATTGGAATAATCCCAATTGTAACCTGATGCTATTGTTGTGCTTTTGCAAAGGCTGGGCATTAAGCGGTTGTCCCAACCCCAGATAAGCGATAATCAAAAGAAGTGCTATATTTTGAAGATATTTCATATTTTCAGTTTTATTTTGAATCTAACCCTATCCACATTTGAAATTCTAAGCTAATACCGACAAAGGGTTTCAAATAAACTGATTTGCTGTCTGTAATATAATCTGTTTCTTCAAGTATGGTTGCACCTGCCTGCAACCTGATAAATTTAAGGATACGGTAACCCGCACTAACATAAATTGGCAGTCCTACCACAGGTCCCGAGACTTTATTAAGTCCCGATGTTTTGAAATTCTTCAGGAACACTCCTGCTGAAATGGATGTATTACTTAAAAAATTGCTATTATAAACTCTATTGCCAAGAGGGAAACTAATACCTGCAAAAGGTCCGGAATAGTATCCCAGGTCAGACACGCCTCCACTTTCATAAATTCCTGCATATCCTACATTTATTGCCAGTGTATTCATCAGATTTTCAGTAGGATAATCAAGTATTGTTATTTCATCTTTCAGAACATATTGGTAATAATTTGCGATGATTAAAATTTCATTATTCAATTGCTGAAGTAAGGTTTCGAAGCGATTTATAGAATTCATGCTGGTGGTATCCAGAATAACTCTCTCTTTTGCAAGATTTTCAAGCATATTTTCGATGATTCCCGATATTTTAGGGGCATTCCCTCCTTGAAAAATCTCATAGTTAACCATGCCTTCCTGCAGGATGCCGTTTAAAGAAGTATAAATATCCCGGGGACTTTTTAAAAAAATATATCGATCATCTCTAAGTTGTATATTGGATTTAAGGTAAGATTGCATTGAGGTTGAGAGCATTATATTTATTTCCTGACGCTCACTTTCTTGTATTTTTCTGAAATATAAGAACCTGAAATTGTATTCACGACCTGATTTAAGCTTATAATTGTTGGATAGGATAGCAACATTACCTTTATCTTCATCATTTCTTGACCATGCACTTTCAAACAGATTTTTTTTTCTGTCAAAATCAAGGTTTGATATTTGCATTTTGATAAATTCGATGGTGGGTGATACTTCCGTACTCACCAGGAATGATTTTTCGGCAGGTAGTGTTTTCCCATTATCAAACTGAAGTTGACTGGCGTTAAACTGTATAGTTTGTATCTGGGCAGTTGCTATTGCACAGAACCCTATAAAGAGAAAAAATAGTATTGATTTTTTCATATAAATAATTGAAATTAGTTTGGAAATTTTAATATGCAATAATTAAACAGTTGGCACTAATATAAGTTCATTGAATTCATTGGGTATCTGGGGTAAATTATCGCCCGTTTTGACGGTAGATTCTATCTCAGGGACAGGTGCGCTTATGATCATACATGGTTAACTTATAATGCTGAAGATCATAGACATGATTAATGTGCAGACAATCCTAAATTAATAATTTCCCATAGATGGCCATCAGAATTTATATATTATGCCCACACTTCATTTAATAAAATCAATCTTATCGTAAAAGAAATAATTGTCGTATGAAAACTTTATTTCTGCAAAAGCTTTCTTTATGAATCCGACATCTGTTATGAATCCAATCGTTGGAGCGAGCAGAAGTCCTTTATTGTGTCTGGAGCCAGAATCCAGGGGCAATTCAAAGTTTTCAAAGGCAAATCCGCTCACAAAGCCAATAAAAGGACGGGTTTTCCCTTTCAGGAATATGTATTTTACTTCTCCGTAAATTGAGTTTATCCTGTGCCTTTCCATCAATGAGGTAACCCATTGTCTTTCACGTTTAGCTGCAATTTGAGGCTTGCGGTTGGTTCATACCCAAGATGCAGGGCTGCATTAATGGTATGATCGTATATTCCAAGGATCAGTTTGTGGACGAAAAGATATATGTATGCTACTTCCAACAGAGAACTGGGCAAAAAGTATATTGCCGGAGAATAGAAAAAGGAGGATCAACAGATGTTTCATTGCGTAATGTAGGCCTGTAGCAAATAAGTTCAAGAAATATAACTGTTCAAAATTAATCCAATTTATGTGTTTTTATGTCTGGTGTTGAAATTTATGGTTGTTTCGATTTGGCCAAAAGTATATCTTGTCCAGTAGCAGTCTGGGCTGCATGAAAGATATGTGCTTTCTCCCGGTAAGGCCTCCCAAGCCTATGTTCCTCAGGAGTTTTATCCCTTACGTTTGGCAATTCACTAATCCGAAAAGATGGAAATCCGAATTTTTCAATTATCAATCTTGTTGCGATGCTTTGCATCATAGCGCGTCCCTGTCAACCAGCAGGCTGGATTGCGTGATTTTTTTAATCATAATTCCACAATCCCTATCCATAACTAAAATTGAATCAATTTTTTGCTTTGTAAATCAGATTTTTTTGTACTTTTGCAGTCCGTTTAAAAAATCAACCATTTATTAAAAATTAAACCTAAACGCAGATGTTGAAAAACTATGAAACCGTTTTCATTATGACTCCCGTTTTGTCTGATGAACAGATGAAGGAAGCGGTTGCGAAATTTCAGAAATTGCTGAAAGACAAGGGGGCTGAGATAGTCCATGAAGACCATTGGGGATTACGCAAACTTGCTTATCCTATCCAGAAAAAAACTTCAGGATTTTATCATTTGATTGAATTTAAAGCAGAAGGCCCTGTTATTAACGACCTGGAGATTGCTTTCAAACGCGATGAGCGCATCCTTCGCTTCTTAAGTGTGTCATTAGACAAACATGCCGTGGCATACAACGAGAAGAAAAGAGTTAATAAAGCCGCCGCCGCTGCTGAAGCAAAAGCCGAAGCATAAGGTTTAATTTTTAAATTCATTGTAAAATGGCAAATCAATCCAACAACGAAATAAAATATCTTACCCCCATAGCGGTAGATGTTAAGAAAAAGAAATACTGCCGGTTTAAAAAGAGCGGTATCAAATATATTGACTACAAGGACGCCGACTTCTTGATGAAGTTTGTAAACGAGCAGGGTAAAATTCTTCCCCGCCGTATTACCGGAACTTCAACCAAGTTTCAGCGTAAAGTTGCACAGGCCGTAAAAAGGGCCCGTCACATTGCCCTGATGCCTTACGTAGCCGATTTGTTAAAATAAGGAGGAAAGAACAATGGAAGTAATTCTTAAACAAGATATCCCCAACCTGGGTTACGCGACTGAAATCATTAAAGTACGCGATGGTTATGGCCGAAATTTTCTGATTCCTAAAGGTTTAGCAATTCTTGCCACCGAGGCAAATAAAAAAATGAATGCTGAAACTTTGAAACAGAAGGCGTTTAAAGAAGATAAAGTACGTAACGAAGCTGAAGCATTGGCAAAATTGCTAGAAAGCGTTACTGTTAAAATCGGAGCTAAAGTAGCTACAACCGGTAAAATATTTGGTTCGGTAAATGCCCTGCAGATTGCCGAAGCACTTAAAGACCAGTTTAACTACGATGTTGACCGCAAGAAGATTCATCTTGATGGCGATTCTGTTAAAGAGGTAGGTGAATACAAAGCCAAAGTTATGTTACACAAAGGTGTTAGCATAATGATTAATTTTGAAGTGTTCGCCGAGTAGTTTCTTGAAAAAAACTTTGTATTTTTAATCCCGTTCAAAAGACGGGATTTTTCTACTTATGCTAAGTCGTTCACAGTCAAAACACATTGCATCTCTTCTTTTGGGCAAGTTCCGTAACGAGGAAGGATTGTTTGTGGTGGAGGGTGTTAAAATGGTTGGTGAATTGCTGGCAAGTAAATTTGAAATAAAAACCATTTTTGCCACTGATACCTGGATTACTGGTAAACATCTTACTCCGGATAGATATTTGGTTGATATTGTGGAAATAACTGAATCTGAGCTTGAGAAAATCAGTATTCTCAATACACCCAATCAGGTTCTGGCAATTGCCTTTTCCAGAACTTACAAAATGCCGGATTTTACTGGTGATGAATGGGTACTCGCCCTTGATCAGATTCGTGATCCCGGAAACATGGGTACCATTATCCGAACTGCTGATTGGTTTGGGATTAGTCGCATTGTTGCCGCTATCGGAACGGTTGATTTGTGGAATCCTAAAGTTGTGCAGGCAAGTATGGGATCAATTTTCAGAATGCCGGTGCATTATGTTGAATTGGCCGATTATTTATCTGAAGCAGGAAAAGTTATGGCTGTTTTTGGTGCATTTATGGAGGGTAGTCCTATTGGCGACATCCAGCTTGACAAGAAGGGTGTGCTGGTGATTGGTAATGAATCTCATGGAATCTCGCCTCGGATAGAAGCGCTGGTTACTCAAAAAATTACCATTCCTTCCGCCCTGGCAGGAGATAACGGAAGGGCTGAATCCTTGAATGCATCTCTGGCAGCTGCTATTCTTTGTTATGAAATTAACCGGCAAAACAATTTATCGGGTCCCTGATTTCGCAACTTTTGTCTTTATTTACTGTTCAAGGTATGGACAGCTGTTTTGTCTTTTGTATTTTTCTGAATCTAACTGAATTTTACCATGATACTCAAAGTTATTATTCTTACAGTGCTGATTGTTGGGCTTTCCATCGCAGGAATTGCCGTAAAGATGTTCTTTAAAAAAGGAGGAGAGTTTAAAAAATCCTGCGGAAGTGTTGATCCACATACCGGTCAGCGTATAGGATGTTCATGCGGTAAAGCCGAAGGCGCTTCCTGCGACAATGATAAAGTCCTTTCGGAGGTAAAATAGTTTAAGTTTACTGCTTATTCAGGAATAGCGCTGCCACTGAGCGTGCATACCTCAGCGATAAAGCTATAGGCTAATTTGAAAGTGTTTGACTAATCTTTCACGATCAGTTTTTCCAGACCGGGGCTCGTCCATGTTTCGTATTTACCTTCACTATTGGTGTAGATAAAATGTGCCTCAATTCCTGCGTGGCTGCCTATAAATGCTTTAGCTTTTTCGACCCCCATCACCATAAAGGCAGTGGCATAAGCATCGGCGGTCATACAATCATCCCCAAGCACTGAGACGCTTAAAAGGGTATGCATAACCGGGTAGCCGGTTTTTGGGTCGATGGTATGGGAGAATTTAACCCCATCTTTCATAAAGAAGCGCCGGTAGTTCCCCGAAGAAGCCAGTGCTTTATCCTCAAGATTTACTATGGCATCCAGAGATCGCGGGTCGCTGGCTGTAGCAGTTGGTTTTTCAATGCCAACTTTCCATAAGCTGCCATCGGGTTTCTTCCCTTTACTAAGTACTTCTCCGCCAACGTCGATCAAATAATTCGTTATTCCTTTTTGATCAAGAATTTTTCCGATTAAATCGGCTGAATAGCCTTGCGCAATGGCATTATAATCAATGGTAATTTCAGGTTTTTGTTTGATAAATTTTCCATCAATCACTTTTACCATGCGGTAATCCACAAACTGGAGGAGGCTGTCAACCTGGGCACTGTCCAACTTCATTGGATCGGTAAATCCAAAGCCCCAGGCATTGGTGAGTGGCATAGTGGTGATGTCGAATGCTCCGTTTGTAATGGCTGAAATTTCCTGTGATTTATTGAAAACCTTTATAAAAGAGTCGTCCAGAATAACAGAAGGATCATTGTTGTTGATGCGTGAAATGATGGAATTCTCGAGGTAAACCGAAGCGGATTTGTCAAATGATTTGAAAAAACTGTCAATTTCTGGTTGCAAATCCCTTGTTTCATGGTCGAAATAGGTAATCGCATAATATGTTCCCTGAGCCAATCCATTGATTTTTACTTCATGTCCGGGGTTAATGCGATTGCAGGATAGTAATCCTGTTATTAGAAATAAACCAATGATTACCAGTATATATTGTTTCTTCATGCGTACATTTTTTTAGGTGGCGAAAGTAATTAAAAAAATCGTCAAGGTATGGGTATGGTGACAAAAAAAAGCACCTTTACGAGGTGCTTTAAGTATGAGATCTCCCGTGTTAAATTTAACCTCCAAAATCATCAAAGGCAATATTTTCTTTGGGTACGCCCAGGTTGTCAAGCATTTTGAATACTGCCGAATTCATCATAGGTGGCCCACACAGGTAATATTCAATTTCCTCTGGCTCAGGATGTTTGCTTAAGTAATTGTCTAATACGACCTGATGGATAAAGCCCGTGTAGCCTGTCCAGTTATCCTCAGGAAGGGGCTCAGAGAGTGCGATGTTGAACTTGAAATTTGGGAACTCTTTCTCAATGGAATTAAATTCATCATCATAAAAGACTTCACGCATAGATCGCGCTCCGTACCAATAGGAAACTTTACGATTTGTTTTTTCTGTATTGAAAAGATGAAAAATCTGAGAGCGAAGCGGTGCCATACCAGCGCCACCACCAATATAAATCATTTCCTTGTTGGTATGTTTGATGTGGAATTCACCATAAGGCCCGGAAACCATTACTTTATCACCTGGTTTGCGTGAAAATATATATGAAGAGCAGATGCCTGGGTTTACATTCATAAACTGATTTTTAGCCCTGTCCCATGGAGGTGTGGCAATCCGGATGTTGAGCATCACAATGTTGCCTTCAGCGGGGTGATTGGCCATGGAATATGCCCTGAAGATCGGCTCAGGGTTCTTCATCTTTAAATCCCAGATTTTGAGTTTATCCCAATCTTCGCGGAATTTATCCTCAACCTCGATATTTTTGAAATCAACTTCACATTTGGGTACATCAATCTGTATATATCCACCCGATTGAAAGTCCAGCACTTCGCCTTCAGGTAGCTTCACAACAAACTCCTTGATAAAGGTTGCCACGTTGCGGTTGCTCACCACTTCGCATTCCCATTTTTTGATGCCGAAGATTTCCTTGGGAATTCCGATGTTGAGGTCGCTTCTCACTTTCACCTGGCAGCCAAGACGCCAGTGGTTTTGCTGTTCTTTGCGGGTAAAATATCCTTTCTCAGTAGGAAGAATATCGCCGGCCCCTTCAAAAACCTGACACTTACACATAGCGCAGGTTCCGCCACCGCCACAGGCTGAGGGCAGGAATATTTTGTTGGTGGCCAGGGTGCTTAGCAATGAAGAGCCTGGGTCGGCTTCCAGCACAGTATCTTCATTAATTGTAATTTTTACCTTGCCCGGAGGGGTGAGCTTTTTCCGAACATAGAGCAAAAGCCCAACCAGCATGAGTATAATGGTTAAAAAAACCACTATACTGATCAATATAATTGTTCCGGTTCCCATGTCAATGTTTTTCAGTTATACGAATTGTTTTTTCAAAAATTTAAAGTTTAATGCCCATAAAACTCATAAAGGCAATACCCATTAAACCTGTAATGATAAATGTGATGCCAAGGCCTTTGAGTGGTTTTGGAACATTTGAGTATTTTATTTTCTCGCGAATGGCCGCAATGGCTACAATAGCCAGGAACCACCCAATTCCACTCCCAAGCCCGAATACAGTGGCCTCGGCTATGGTTTCATAGTCGCGTTCCTGCATAAAGAGGGAACCGCCCAAAATGGCACAGTTAACTGCAATCAAAGGCAGGAATATTCCTAACGAAGAATACAGCGTGGGGGAGAATTTCTCAATAACCATTTCAACCAGTTGTACCATAGAGGCGATTACCGCGATGAACATGATAAAGCTGAGAAAACTGAGGTCTACACTTGCAAATTCAGAGCCCAGCCAGGTTAACGCACCTTTGCGTAGAAGGTAGTTGTTGATAAGGTAATCAACCGGTACGGTGATGCCCAACACAAAAACTACTGCAATGCCTAGACCCACAGAGGTTTTCACTGTTTTTGATACTGCCAGGTAGGAACACATCCCCAGGAAGTATGCAAAAATCATATTGTCAATAAAGATTGACCGTACGAAGATATTTATCAGATTTTCCATTTTTAGTCTGTCTAAAGGATGAGTGGCTTAGTTTTCTTCCTGCAAATCAGGGTTCTTTGAGCGCTGCACCCAAATGATGATACCTACAACAATTAGTGCCATTGGGGGCAGAATCATCAGGCCATTGTTTACGTATCCTAATTCATAAAATGCTTTGGGCATCACATGGAATCCCCATATTGTTCCGGAACCAAGTAGTTCGCGGAAAAAAGCGACTATAATGAGTATGATGCCATATCCTAAACCGTTCCCTATTCCGTCCACAAAGGAAGGCCAGGGTTTGTTGGCCATAGCAAACGCTTCAAGGCGACCCATGATGATACAATTGGTAATAATAAGTCCGACAAATACTGACAATTGCTTGCTTACATCGTAAAGGTAGGCTTTGAGTATCTGATCGACCAGAATAACCAAAGCGGCTATAACCACCAGTTGAACAATAATCCTGATACGGGGAGGGATGGTGTTGCGGAGTAATGAAATGAGCAGGTTTGAAATGGCCGTTACTGCCATAACGGAGATAGACATTACAAATGCAGGTTCAAGCTTAACCGTAACAGCCAATGCGGAACATATTCCCAAAACCTGTACGGTGATGGGATTGTCTTTATTAAGGGGCCCCAACAACAATTTTTTGGTCTTCGCCGAGAATAGAGGTTCTCTTTCAGTGTTTGCGATACTCATATGGCTTTGTGTTTTTGTATAAACGGTACATAATTCTCAAGGTTGGTTTTAAGCATGTCGCTTACGCCATTGCTGGTAATGGTTCCTCCAGATATAGCATCAACACCATGAGCAGGATCAAGGTTTGAATTGGCAACACCTCCTTTTACAACTATAATGGAAGTGAATGTTCCATTTTCATCAAAGATGGTTTTTGAAGGGAATTGGACGGTGAATATGGGTGTAGCAATTTCTGCCCCAAGCCCGGGAGTTTCTCCTTTGTGCCCGAATGTTACTCCTTCAATTGTGTTTAAATCGCTTTTTAATGCAATATTGCCCCAAATCGGTCCCCATAATCCTACACCACGAAGCGGAATGATGTATATCTCTTCGTTGTCCTTTTGGGCAACAAACAATGGGAACACCGGTTGAGCGGCTGCTTTGCCTTGTGCCAGATCACTCTTCGCTTTGAGTTCGCTCTTGAGGTCAATATCAAATGCCCTGCGGTCGCCTTTCTCAAAACTTCCGTTGGCATAGATACCTACTTCTTCACCGCCAGCATTGATCACGATTTCTTTGACGATATATTTCGCGTAAAGTTCTTCTGCATTTGCAGGTGTCGATTCAATATTAGCCGACTTTAGAATATCCTGGATTTTCTCAATCTTGACATTCCGCTCCTGTGCAGGTTGCAACAGGATGGCAGCGGCCGAGAGCACTGCTGCTACCAGGATAACCATGATAGAAGCATATCTGAAAATATAGCCATTACTGTACATAAATTCTTTTTTTTTGAATTGCTTTGATATTGGTTCCTTAATCAGGCTTTTGCTGTTTTCAGCCTTTTGAGCCTTTTTTTGATGTTGGCTTCAACCACATAGTGGTCAATGAGCGGCGCAAAAACATTCAACAGCAGGATGGCGAGCATCATACCTTCCGGATATGCCGGATTGAGCACCCGAATGAGCACAGCCATAAGGCCTATGAGAAATCCGTAAATGAGTTTTCCTTTGTTGGTTTGAGAGGCAGTAACAGGATCAGTCGCCATATATACCGCGCCAAAAGCAAACCCACCCATCACCAGGTGGTAATAGAAAGGCACCTGCATGTAAGCATTTGCTCCAAAAAGGTTGAGCAAACCACCCATGAATACACCACCTAAAACAACTGAAAGCATAATTCTGAGGCTTCCAATACCGGTATATACCAGAATTAATGCACCAATGAGAATGGCCAGGGTGGAGGTTTCACCAATAGAACCGGGAATAAAACCCATGAACATATCCATAAATGAATGGGTGAAATGCACCGTTCCGCTGCTAACACCAGCAGCAGCTTCAGCTAAAGGTGTCGCCCCCGAAAAGGCATCGGCTTTTTCGGCAATCCAAACTTTGTCGCCCGACATGCTTGCCGGATAGGCAAAAAACAGAAATGCTCTGGCAGTGAGTGCCGGATTGAGAATGTTCATTCCAGTCCCACCAAAAACTTCTTTACCGATAATTACTGCAAAGGCCGTGGCTAAAGCAACCATCCAAAGGGGGATATCCGGAGGCAAAACCAATGGAATGAGCATTCCTGAAACCAGAAAGCCTTCATTCACTTCGTGATGCCTGATTTGGGCGAAGGCAAATTCAATGCCTAGTCCAACAACATAGGAAACCACAATAATGGGCAATATCTTAATCAGACCAAACAGTATTTTATCCCAAAAAGCGGCTGTTTCACCTATGGACATGAAGTGTTGTTGCCCTGCATTCCAGATACCAAACAATAGGGTTGGAATTAGTGCAATAACAACAATGCTCATGGTACGTTTCATATCTATGCTGTCGCGGATATGACTGCCGTGGGCTGTGGTTTTGTCAGGAACAAAAAGGAAAGTCTCAAAAGCATCAAAAGTTGAATGCAGTTTTTCGAATTTCCCGCCCTTTTGAAACTGGGGCTTTATTTTGTCCAGTTGTTTTCTAAGCGCTTTCATTCAGTATTGTATTGATTTTTAGTTTTTTTTGGCGATCTAAGAGGGCTCAGGAGTTCAATGCATTTTTGTAACCCTGAATTTCCCAATGTATTAATTGATGCGAGGAATTTACGGTTAACTCATCTCTTTACGCATGATTTCCAGTCCTTTGCGCACAAGGAACTGAATTTCGGTTTTCGAGGTATCAATAAACTCGCACAACGCAAGATCTTCGGGCTCAACTTCGTAGATACCCAGATTTTCCATCTGGTCAATATCTTCGGTAATCACAGCCTTTATCAACTGCATCGGATAAATATCCATAGGGAGAACTTTCTCGTATTTCCCTGTCATTACCAAAGCGCGTTCACCTCCGTTAAGGTTTGTATCTAGTATATATTCTTTCTGAGGAGTGAGCCAGGAGAAAAAGGAACGTGAAAAGCTGAATTTTCCAAAACCAGGCAAAGCCCATCCCAAAAACTCGTGATGGTTTCCTTCGGGAATAACACTGATCATAGAATGATAAAACCCGAGGAAGCTGTCATGGCGGATTTGCACACCGGTGAGCACATTCCCCGAAATATACCTGACATTCCCCTCAGCAATATTACCCTTTATCATTGGTGCAATTTCTGCGCACCGCATGGTTTTAAAATAATGGGGTTTGGTTACTTCCGATCCGGCAAGTGCCGCGGTGATGGTGGCATCATAAACACCTTTCAGGAAAAGATTGCCTATGGTAATAACATCCTGAACACCTGCAAACCATACAACTTCACCTTTATTGATCGGATTGATATGATGTATTTGAATGCCGACATTGCCCGCAGGGTGTGGCCCTTTAAAAGTAGTAATTGTGGTATTGCTACTGTTGAGGAATTCCGTTGCGGATGCGCTCTCAGCAACGTTTAAATTAACTTTGGTGTTGCCAAGCTTTGCCAGTGCATCAATCCCGGCCTGAAAAGCAGCTCCCTGGCCGTGTACGATATAATCCATATCAGGAGCAAGAGGTGCAGTATCAAAGGCGGTAACAAAGATCGCTTTTGGCGTTTCTTGAGGATTAGCGATAACGCCGTAAGGACGTTGCCGTATCATTGTCCAAATACCACTTTCGAGCAATTTGGATGTAATTTCTTCCTTCGTCAGCGATTTTGGATTGGCAATACCAAAGTCTTTGTGGGTGTTGGTCCCGTCTGCCTCGATACGGATTTCGAGCAACAGGCGCTTATCGCCTCTTTTTATTTCGGTAATGGTGCCACTTACTGGAGAGGTAAAGGTAATGTTGTCGCGGTATTTGTCAATAAAAACCGCAGAACCTGCTTCTACTTTATCCCCTTCTTTGACGAGTAATCTGGGAAATACCCCAATAAAATCGGTGGGTTTCAGGGCAAAATATTTTGGTGTTAATGCCGTGAGGGTCTTTTCAGCAGCACCTTTTAACCTGATGTTCAAACCTTTGGATAACTTGATGGTTTTCGGCATAGTAGTTGTTGTTGTTTCAAACAGTCGCAAATTTAGCGCGACAAAGGTATTGATAAAGTTAAATATATAGTTTTGTGCTCTCAATAATTTTGCACAAATTTGAATTTTTATTTACAAAGCTAAAGAAATAAATTGCATCTGCAATAATGCAGAGGAATTTCTGTTTTTCTGAAGATGCAACCTTTTTTGGTGTGCAGTTGTTGTTATTGTACTAACAGGTATTTCCACAAACAACCATATGAGAGGCATTGTTCAACCATTTTCACGATTATTAGCTGCATTTGCATTTTTTTTAATCAATTCATGCTTGCTGGCGCAGGAGTCGGGATCTATTAAACAAAGTGAAAATCAAATTGTCCGGGACGATAAGTATTTTGACGGAGATTTCTTACGCTATGAGGATTTCATCTATAAAACTTCTATCCGAAGTGTAGTTTTTCACCGTGCAGGTTGGGAGTTAACCACGCCGATCATACTTTTCAATTCAGCGGAAACACTTTTTTTATCCTTCGATGATCTTGATGGAGATTATAAAGTGTGGCAATATACAGTGGTGCACTGTGATGCTAACTGGAAACCTACCGATTTATGGCAGAATGAATACCTGGAGGGCTTTACGGATGACTACATCCGTGATTATGAGTTTTCATTCAATACGCTGCAGGCATTCACTCATTATAGTTTATCTCTTCCCAATGAATCGTTCAAATTTACCCTTCCGGGGAATTATCTGCTTAAAATATATCCTGAAGGAGATCCGGAAAGGCCAGTGATTACGCGAAGGTTCATGGTAGTGGACCCACAGGTTACTGTAAAGGGCAGAATAAAGCGTTCGGGTAACATTGCACAATATTTCACCCATCAGGAAGTTCCTTTTTCTATTTTGTATCCAGGCTATTCCATTCCGGAACCCTACCGTGACCTGAAGGTTGTTGTGCTCCAAAACCATCGCTGGGATAATGCGCTGTGGGGGCTTAAGCCTATGATGTTGCGCAATGATGAACTTGATTACCAATATTCTGATGGAACGCTTGCTTTTGAGGGTGGAAACGAATTCCGCTACCTCGATCTTAAAAGTTTACGTTACAATTCTGAAAGGGTTTTTTCAATTGAAAACCGAACCGATGGTTATCATGTAACCCTGCTTCCGGATGCTTTGCGCACCACCCGGCCTTATGTTACTTATTCTGACATAAACGGACAGATGCTTATTAAAACAGAAGATGGCAATGATGATTCTACTGAAGGTGAATATGTTTGGGTTGATTTTTTTCTTCCCATGGATGCGCCTTTTGCTGATGGATCAGTTTATGTAATGGGTGAACTGACTGATTGGCAGTTTCGAACTACCTCGGGAACTGATGGTGGAGAGCCTCTAGGGCGTATGAAATACAATTTTCCGCGCCAGGGATATGAAACCCGGCTTTATCTTAAGCAAGGGTATTTTAATTACCTGTATGCATTTTTGCCTAATGGGGAGACCAAAGCTCAATTACAAAAAATAGAAGGAAGCCACTTTGAAACCCGCAATGCCTATACTGTTTTGGTGTATTATCGTGAACAAGGAACCCGGTTTGATCGCTTGATTGCGGCGGAGGTGATTGAGAATTGATCTGAGAATTTAAAAAATCAAACTTGTCTGACTGACCAGATACAACATATAATTCAGGTCCAGTCAGGTCGGTAAGGCGGTAATTCAATTATTCATGGATTCAAGGGTGCATCACCTGACGTTCCATTCGTTCATCGTCCCACAGGATCTTTTCATCCCTGCCACTGTTTCGCTATGGCGGGAAAGTTTCCATTTTTTTATCTTTTAAACCTTCCATTATTCCAATATTCCACAAGACCAACGGCATTAAAAATTTCCCCCTTTTTGTATTTATTTCAGAAATTTCATGTAGGTTTGACATCCCAAAATTAATTTCTTTTTTCTGATGGATAGTTTCATAGTTTCGGCCCGAAAGTATCGTCCAGCTTCATTTGCAACCGTTGTTGGACAGGGATCAATTACCAATACGCTCAAAAATGCGATCCGTAACCAGCAGATTGCCCAGGCCTTTTTGTTTACCGGACCACGGGGCGTTGGTAAAACCACCTGTGCCCGCATTATGGCCAAAACCATCAATTGCCAGAATCTTACTGCCGGGGGGGAGGCCTGTAATACTTGTGAGTCATGTGTTTCGTTTAACCGTTCTTCCTCATTTAATATTTATGAACTGGATGCTGCCTCTAATAATTCGGTTGATGATATTCGTTCTTTAGTTGATCAGGTCCGGATTCCACCTCAGGCCGGGAAGTACAAAGTGTATATCATTGATGAGGTTCATATGCTGTCAACAGCGGCTTTTAATGCTTTTTTGAAAACCCTTGAAGAGCCGCCAGCGTATGCTAAATTTATTCTGGCCACCACCGAGAAGCACAAAATACTACCAACCATACTTTCTCGATGCCAGATTTTTGATTTCAGGCGTATCAGTGTGGAGGATATAGCCCATCATTTGGCTTATGTTGCCAAAGAGGAAAATGTAGAAGCTGAAACGGATGCCTTGCACATCATCGCACAAAAAGCTGATGGTGGCTTGCGTGATGCACTTTCCATGTTCGATCAGTTGGTGAGTTTTGCCGGCAATAAGCTCACTTATAAGCAAGTGATTGAAAACCTCAATGTGCTTGACCATGATTATTATTTCAGGATTACGGATTACATATTTCAGGGCAACATCAGTAAGACCTTGCTTACTGTTAATGAAATTATTGACAATGGTTTTGATGGTCAGCATTTTATTATCGGGCTGGGTCAGCATTTCAGGAATTTGCTGGTGAGTCAGGATAAAGAAACCATTCAATTGCTCGAAACCAGTGAAAATATCCGCAACCTTTACCTTAAACAATCGTCCGGTTGTAACGCCGCATTTCTTCTTAAATCTTTAGAGATTAATAATCAGTGTGATCTTGATTATAAAATCAGTAACAACAAGCGTCTTCACCTGGAAATTGCGCTGATGCGGATGTGTCGTTTAGCTAATCCTAATGGGCCAAAGCCTGAAGTAAATGTAAGTCAGTCTCCAGTTCAGCAGGTACCTGTCAGACCGATTTCAGCACCGGCGGATGTAAAGCCGGTTATAGATGCTGCGCCTTCCTTGGTTACAAAATCAGACCCTGTGGATAAACCGGCAGTTCCCATCCAGGAAGTGAATGTGCCTGAAACCAAAATACCTGAGGTCGGTTTTGCTGCTGAGCCTATTGAACCTTATACAGCTCCCCCTTCAGCTAAATCTGATCAAATACAACCAACTGCTGGTTCTTTTGAGATAAAACCGCCCGCACCTCCCAAATCTTCCTTTTCAGGGATTAACATTGGCGGACTTATGAACCCTGCAGCCGGAACAGGAAACTCAACGGATAAAGAAACAAAACAAGAAGAAGAAGTTCTGCCTCCCGATCGTACACCATTCTCCCAATCTGATCTTGAACAAGTTTGGGGACCAATGGTAGATAAGGTTTCAACAGATTCGCCAAACTTGTATCATAGTCTTACGACTCGTCCTCCTTTACTCCATGACGATTATAAAATTGTGGTTTCGGTCGACAATAAAATCCAGTACAATGAAATTTTTCTGAAACTTCCCGAAATCATGCCTGTTCTCAGACATGAGCTTAAAAATTGGGGCATTCAGATTGAAATAGTGATTGCAGAGCGTCCTCCGGAAATTCGTCGTCCATATAGTGATCAGGAAAAACTTGAAGCGTTGATTGAGAAGAATCCCGCAATCAAAAACTTGAAAGATCAGTTGAACCTGGATATTGATTTGTAGCTGGATGTAAGATCCACTAATCAGTTTAGTTACAGCGCGAGTTGAAGGATAGCTTGTCAGGTATTGTTGAGAAGAGGAGCGAAGTTGCCTGTCTTACAGAGGTTATCAGGCTGTTTAATGCGTCCTTTGTCCCATACATTTTCAAAACAGTGGCAGCCTGAATAAGATATTTGAAAAAACAATCATCAGTACTAATGCAAGCGGATAAACAGCTGCGTAAGCAACCTGCGCAATTCCGCTGTCGGATTGTGTATTGATGGCGGCCAGTCCGGGCGTGCTGGTCATGCCGCCCGTAATAACACCCATCAGGGTAAGGAAATTCATCTTTAACAGGTAAATTCCTGCAATCAGCGCAATAATCAGAGGAATTATGGTTATGGCAGCTCCTGCTGCAATTGGTCCTGCTCCATAGGTAGTAAATGCTTCTTCTATGTGGCCACCAGCTTCGCACCCAACGGTTGCCAGAAACATCAGCAGTCCCAATTCCCTGAACAACTGATTGGCATTGCTCGACATGGACCAGATGATGGGTCCGGTTTTGCCTATTCCGCTGAGGGTGAGTGCAGCAGCCAATACACCGCCTGTAATTCCAAGGCTAAAGGTAAACAATCCAAAAACCGGAACCTCAATCATACCGACCAGGATTCCAATAACAATTCCAAGGGTTATTGGCAGAAAATCAGTTTCAGAAAGGCGTTTATCATCATTGCCCAGTAATTTAACCACCTGTTTCATGCTTTCGCGACTGGTGGCTACCATAAGCCGGTCGCCAAAACGAAGCATGGTGTAGTGCATCGGCCTGATTTCAATGCCACTGCGTCGGATACGAACAACGGTTGCATCATAGTTTGTGCCCAGGTTAAGCTTTTGTAAAGGCTTGTTGATTACTTGTTTGCTTGTGACCAAAACCCATTGAACATCATGCCCTTTGTCAAGTGGAAGTTGTTCTTCGGTTTGTGGGCCAACAAAAAGTTTAACATTCTCAAGGTCTTCGGCTGTACCCAATGCCCTGATAACATCCCCTTCATGCAATTGAGTTTCACGGGATGGTGTGGTGGCAAGGTCTCCATGTTTTACCCTTGAAATAACGCAATTGGTCACTGTTCTGAATTTGAGATCGGTGAGTGATTTACCGTCAATATTGGGATTCTCAACCCTGAAGTTTGCCGCAACAAATTCGGGAAAACTTTGCCTGATGCTCAGGTTAAAGTCTTCCTCACTTTTCTTGAAGTTTATCCTTAAAATTTTTGGGACTAAACTTACGAACAGCACCACCCCAATTACACCAAATGGATAAGCGATGCCATAGCCTATAGAGGCCATGGGAGATTTACTAACTTCTACTGCGGCAGCAAGGCCGGGTGTGCTGGTCATTGCGCCATTAAACAATCCTACGGCCAGCGCTTTGTCCATATGCATCATGCTGGTTAGCACCCAGGTTACCAATGCCCCGCTGGTTATAATTATTGATGCAATAATGAAGAGTTGTTTGCCGTATTGTCTGAAACTTCGGAAGAAGCCGGGCCCTGATTGAATACCTATGGTAAATATAAAAAGTAATAAACCGATTTGCTGATATTCTGATGGTAGTCTAAACCCAAAATGTCCCAGCAGCATGGCGATGAAAATAACTGCGGATATATCGAGTGAAAAACCTTTGATCCTGGCTTTCCCAGCAATCAAACCCAGACTGATGATCAGAAACAATGCGAGGTAACTTACTGAAATAAGGCTGTCCATTCGTCAGATAAATTGATTTGCAAAGGTAGGAAAGTAAAAGGAAACCGCGGGCCTTTCTCTGGTTTTATAAACGTATTCAGACTGACTCCATTTTATCTGTTCTGGGCATTTGAGGAATGGAGTTTATCATGTTCATGAAGTTCATTGTCGAAAAGGGTAAACAAAATATGAAAGGTGGTGTTGAAACTATACCGGGGAATAGTTTTTCTTAAATAGCTGGAGAATAAGTTTAGAAGCGATTATAAATCCGGGTTTTAATCAAATTGAATTCATTAAATCAGTTAAACCAACCAAATTTAACCTAAACATGTTAGATCAACTTCTCAACCTCGTTAAAGAAAATGCCGGAAACGCCATTGTTAACAATCCGGCCGTCCCCAATGAAAAGAACGACCTTGCCATAAATACGGCAGCCAATTCGATATTTGATAATCTTAAAGGCCAGATTGGATCCGGTGATTTTGGTTCATTATTGGATATGTTTAAGGGTGGGGGAGATGCCTCGTCCAGTTCTCTGGTGAATGGTATTTCTTCTGGGGTAATCGGTGACCTCATGACTAAAGTTGGCCTCGATAAGGCTGCGGCAAGCAATATTGTAAATCAATTGTTGCCTTTGGTCATGAATAAGTTGAAGACAAAGACCAACGATCCCAACGATAGCAGTATTGATTTAGATAGCATTATTAATTCCCTTGGCGGGAAAGGTGGAGGGGATATTTTAGGCTCTATTAAAGGTATTTTTGGATAGAGCGTAATATATATACCGATGTACTGAGCTTTTTTTGGATCACCGGTTGAAGCGTTTTTCTTGGATCCATTGTGGATTTACTGCCGGTTCAACTCAGTGGTATTTTATAAGGACATTGCTCAATGAGTATTATCTGAAATAAATTTTTGCATTCTTTGTCAAAAGCAGGCGAAGAAGCTGATTTCTGTTAATTATAAACCCTGACTCACTGGTAAAATATATGCCATGGAGCCAGGGTTGGTAAGTTATTGACAGTCTGAACAGGATTCTAGTTGATGAGACCTTTACTCATAGGTCTTTATCTTTGCGATTGTGAGCCTTGATTTTTGTGGTTCATTCAGTGCTTATTCATTCTTAAACACCAATCCTTGTTCATCCGCATCCAAAACAATAGCCGAGTCTTTAACTATTTCACTACTCAGGATTCTTTTCGAAAGTTCGTTCAACACCTGGCGTTGAATAACCCTTTTAACTGGTCTTGCTCCATATTGAGGGTCAAATCCCCTTTCCGCGATTAATTGCACGGCAGTTTCAGTAAAAGTGAGTTTTATTTCGTTGTTCAGCAGGGTTTTGGTTAAGTTGTTAAGCTGCAGGCGCACAACTTCTGCTATCTGGTCTTCTGTGAGTGGCCTGAACATGATGAGTTCGTCAATACGATTCAGAAATTCCGGTCGTATGGTTTTTCTCAGAAGCTCCATTACCTCAGTGCGGGTTTGCTCAAAAATATGTTCCTCGTTGTTTGAATTTGCACCAATAGTTCTTTCGCTGATGATATGCGATCCGATGTTGGAAGTCATTATAATGATGGTATTCCTGAAATCAGCGGTGCGGCCCTTGTTGTCGGTAAGCCGACCATCATCAAGTACCTGAAGTAGTATGTTAAATACATCCGGATGGGCTTTTTCAATTTCATCGAGTAATACCACTGAATAGGGTTTCCGGCGGACTTTCTCGGTAAGCTGTCCACCTTCATCATAGCCCACATATCCCGGAGGCGCTCCAATAAGACGGGACACGGTGTGGCGTTCCTGGTATTCAGACATATCTATTCGCACCATTGCATTTTCATCGTTGAACAGGAATTCGGCAAGCGCCTTTGCCAGTTCAGTTTTCCCGACTCCGGTGGTCCCGAGGAAGATGAAAGAACCAATGGGCCTGCGGTTGTCCTGTAAACCTGCACGACTGCGGCGAATGGCATCCGAAATGGCTTCTATGGCTTCATCCTGGCCAACAATTCTTTTGTGAAGTTCGTCTTCAAGTTTAAGTAGCTTTTCACGTTCACTCTGAAGCATTCGGCTCATGGGAATTCCTGTCCAGCGCGAAACAATTTCAGCGATTTCTTCCGAACCAACCTCCTCCTTAATCAGGACTGAACCAGCCTGCATATCATTGAGCTTTTGTTTAAGTGTTTCCAGTTTTTGTTCTGCGGTCTTGATCAGGCCATATCTGATTTCGGCAACTTTGCCATAATCCCCATCACGTTCTGCTTTATCAGCTTCAAACCGAAACTGTTCAATAGATTTTTTTGCTTGCTGAATACCATCAACTACCTCCTTTTCAGCTTTCCAACGGCTGGCAATGTTGTTGCGTTCCTCGCCAAGATTGGCTAATTCTTCACTAATACTTTTCAGGCGGGTATTGTCGCCTTCGCGTTTCATGGCTTCGCGCTCGATTTCCAGTTGCTTGATACGCCTTTCCACCTCATCGAGAGCCTCGGGAACCGAGTTGATTTGCAAGCGTAATCTGGCTGCAGCTTCGTCAATCAGGTCAATGGCCTTGTCGGGCAAAAACCGGTCACTTATGTAACGTTGTGATAGCTCAACCGCGCTTACTATAGCTTCATCTTTTATGCGCACCTGATGGTGGGTTTCATACCTTTCCTTCAATCCCCGAAGTATAGAAATAGCACTTAATGTATCCGGTTCATTAATCATAACAATTTGAAACCGGCGTTCCAGGGCTTTGTCTTTCTCAAAATACTTTTGGTATTCCTTTAGGGTGGTTGCCCCTATGGCACGAAGTTCACCACGGGCCAGCGCAGGTTTTAAAATATTGGCGGCATCCATTGCACCTTCTCCTCCTCCGGCGCCTACCAAAGTGTGGATTTCATCAATAAAAAGCAGTACTTCACCATCTGATTCAATGACTTCACGGACAACACTTTTGAGCCGTTCTTCAAATTCACCTTTGTATTTTGCGCCAGCAATAAGGGCGCCCATGTCTAACGAAAATATTTGTTTGGACTTCAGGTTTTCGGGTACGTCACCATTGATTATCCTGTGCGAAAGCCCTTCTGCAATGGCTGTCTTGCCAACACCTGGTTCGCCTATAAGAATTGGGTTGTTTTTCGTTCTTCGTGTGAGAATCTGAAGTACCCTCCTGATTTCTTCATCCCGTCCGATAACCGGGTCGAGTTTTCCGGCACGTGCAAGTTCATTCAGGTTGCGGGCATATCGGTTAAGGGCGTTAAAAGAATCCTCGGCAGAGGCAGAATTAACTTTTGAGCCTTTGCGCAATTCACTAATGGCTGATTTTAAATCTTTTTCGTTCAGTCCAGCTTGTTTCAGCATATCCGAAACCTGATCGCCTGTAGCCAATAGTCCCAGTAATAAATGTTCGATGGAAATATATTCATCACCCATTTCCCTGGCATAATCATTTGCTTTCTGAAGTGCTTTTGAAGCATGGTTCGATAAATACTGTTCACCTCCGCTGACTATCGTAAAACGTTTCAGCATGGCATCGGTAGCCTGGCTCAAAACCTGGATATTTATACCGGATTTGCCCATCAAAAACGGAAGTACATTGTCATCGGTGGTTATTAGACCTTTTAGTAAGTGTGCTGTTTCAATGGTTTGATGACTTCTTTCGGCAGCAAGATTCTGGGCGGCCTGGACTACCTGTTGTGATTTTATGGTAAGATTGTTTAAATTCATGGGACTTGATCTCCTTTCAATGTAATGTATTTACGGTTGTTAACAAATGCCCTGCCAGATCGGGTGTTGATGCTGATATATGTCAAAAAGGCAGATATTTAAAATGTATTGCGACAAATTGGCGTTTGAAGTTTTTGTTCTAATTGTAAACATTTCTGGAAAAAGCCTGTTACCTTTGTGCTTCACAAATACAAATCCGGCATATGGCAAACAGATTAATGGATCCTATTGGACGCTTGATGGGATTGAGATATAAATCCCATCCCTGGCATGGAGTGGAGATAGGCGCTGATGCACCCAAAATACTTACTTGTTTCGTGGAAATGGTTACTACTGATACGGTTAAGTATGAGGTTGATAAGGTGACGGGATACCTTAAGATTGACCGTCCGCAAAAGTATTCAAATGTTCTGCCTGCATTGTATGGTTTTATTCCCCAAACCCTTTGTTCAAAGAATATTGGTGAAATTGCCTCAAAAAAAACAGGCCGACCTGATGTAATTGGAGATGGCGATCCACTGGATATTTGTGTGTTGACGGAGAAAAATATTTCGCACGGCGATATATTGGTGCAGGCCATTCCTATTGGTGGTTTCAGGATGTTGGATGGTAAAGAGGCAGACGATAAAATCATTGCTGTACTAAAAAATGATGCGGTGTATGGAAACTATACCGAACTTGAGCAATTACCTCCACTCATTGTTACCAGATTGAAACATTATTTTCTCACTTATAAGGATTTACCCGGTGAAGAGCATGATTCTGAAATTACCCATTCTTATGGTGCGGAGGAATCCCATGAAATTATTCGTGCATCCATTGAAGATTATCGTCAGAAATTTGAAAATCTGGATATTCTTTTATCCGAGGTTTAAGATACCTGATATTTCTTCATTTTGATTTTTCTATAATTCAGGCCTGGTTTTTGCCAGGCCTTTTTATCTTTGCAGTCCCTTAGTAGATTTTTATGACCCCAAAATCACAAAAACACACCCTGGTGCTTGGTGCAAGCCTCAATCCCGCCAGGTATTCAAATATTTGTATCAATGAATTGGTTGATTATCATTTCCCGGTTTCTGCCGTAGGGCTCAGGCAGGGAGTAGTTTCCGGCATCGAAATTCAGACAGGTCAACCTGAAATTGACGAAATTCACACCATTACCCTTTACCTTGGGGCACAAAACCAACCTCAATATTATGATTATATCCTTAAGCTACATCCTAATCGATTGATATTCAATCCAGGAACATGGAATCAAGAATTGGCTGATCTTGCCAGAAGTGCCGGTATACTTGTGGAAAGCAAATGCACCCTAATGATGATTTCCGGTGGATATTTCTAAAAGTATAAAATTATTCCCCTCCACACGAAAACCTTGATTTTTGCGTTATCAGGCTGACGAAATGAATATTTAAGTACCTTAGCCATTTCTTTTGAGGTAAACATTTTTGCCCGTTTCCGGGACATCGAAAAATATGATGAAAAAGACTTTCCCATTCTTACTTTTGCTTACCCTATTGGTTTTTCACCTCCCTGGTATTGCACAGGATAATGAAACCCGCATTGAAGGTGCTACCTTATGCCCTGGCTCACAATTTGTTGTCCCGGTATTGGTTAGTAACCTGCAGAATGTTGATTCAATTTCACTTACGTTACAGGTGCCATTGCAATCAATGTCTTATCTTAGTTTTCGTCAGGTTAATCCGGTTTTTGAAACCAACTCCTTTGTGGTTACGCAGCAGGACAACCTGATTCTTTTGACCTGGAGTGCTGATGTTCCTGTTACGATTACCAGCAACAAACTACTCGATTTGCTCTTTAAAATTGATAGTGATCCTTTGCCAGGAACACTTGAATGGAATGAAGCACAATGCTATTACGGTTCTTCGGATGGTATGCCCATACTGTCCTCCTACTTTGACGCTCAGGTTCAATTCTTTCCTTCATTGTTCGTTGATCTTGAAGAGATTGATGCTACGTGCCCTGGTGAATGTAATGCTAACATCGCTGCATTTGTTACAGGTGGGAAGAAGCCTTTTGTTTATTTATGGAATGCAGAGCCAAGTCCGTTTGACAGCATTCTCACCGGTGCTTGTGGAACTGTGAATAATCTGTTGGTTACAGATGGTAACAATTGTAGTATTGATACCAATTTTTTAGTTTCCACCTTGCTTTCGGCAAAAGTCGAAATGGAATTTGACCCGGATACAGTTTATATACAAAACCCGGCAGTGCGATTTTCATTTACTGAAGATCAGAACGTAGTGGAATGGATATGGGATTTTGGTGATGGAAGTGAAAGGTCGATAGAGCGCAATCCATTGCATGTATACTCAACGGCATCAACTCCCGATTTAGAGGCTTACACTGTTTCTTTGACTGTCAAGAGCTTTCAGGGATGTGATACAACTATTTTGATGTCATTGCCGGTGGCTGAGGCTGAATTGTTCATCCCCAATGTATTTACCCCGAATGGCGATAACATCAATGATTACTTTGTTATAGCGAAGGAAAATGATGGCGGAAGCAGTAGTGGCAGCAATTATATTCCCATAAACCTTGAGTACATGCGACTCGAACTGGTTGTACTCGACCGTTGGGGACGTAAAGTTTATTCCAGTGAGAACTATAAAAATAACTGGGATGGAGGGAATCTTCCCGAAAGTACCTATTATTATCGTTTGAACACTTTTGGCTACTTTAAAGATGAATCCTACAAAGGAGCCGTTACCATATTAAAAGGTGGACGTTGAAAGTGGTTGCAGGTTCCGGATTCTAGAGTGCAGACCAGCCCGACGGGCCAGATCATTGCGTTTATCAATAAACTCTTTGTATGTTTGGATGGTGGCAGACCTGTTTGACTGACCAACTTTTTTTTGCGGATCATTTTCTCCTTAAAGGTCTGCCAGGTCTCAGAAATGAGACTCTCTTTGCAATTTTTTTCAACTTATTGGTTGCACCACGACAGGTGATATAGTCCGGTATGGAGTGAAGAGACTATCAGCAATATGAGATTCGAATGATTTTATTAAGAACTGCAGAAAAGCCTCAACCCTCTCAGTACTTTTAGCGACGATACTTATCGCTCAAAATCCATGTACTTAACTTCGATATCAGCGATTGCAGCGAGGTCTTTTTTCATTAGCTCCCATTCTTTTTTATCACCGATCATTTCCAGCAGTATTAATCCACCGGATCCATAATGGATTTCATCAGCTTCGTTCAACCCCAGGCGTGTTCGGATGGAACAACCATAATTGGTAAGTACGCTTTGAACCTTTTCAGCAACTTCTTTGCGGTTACTGACATTTATTCCCATTATTCTTACTTGTGTCATGGTTGTGATTTATTGAACAAACGACATATGCTGAATTTCTACTCCGCCAATTTGCAGGATTTCTTCTTCAAAAGCTGGCCATTCTGCAGGGTCTCCGGATAGATGAAGGATAAGAACGCCGGCCCGGCTGCACGTATTTTGGTTAAGCTCATGAAAACCGAGCCTGGTTTTGATAAGATGGGCATTTTTGGTAAGCAGGAGTTGCAATCTCCCCGCTTCTTTGATGCGGTCATGGATCATCAGCCCAATGATTCTTGTTTCTTTCATAGGTTTATTGTCTGATAATTAACTATTTAGAAATAAAGGTCACGTTCCCCTGATTGCACCCGAAGCAGGCGGATTCTCAAATCATTCATGTATTTGGCATCCACACTTTTCTCCAGATCGTCCATATTCTTTTCAATTACTTCCCATCCGCGTTTTTTGGTGTCAGCAGGAGCATAATCTTCAAGATATTCAGCCAAAGTGAGCATGGCATTTGGTGAACAGAAGCGTTTGATAAAACCGGGTACTGAAAATTCCATAAAATGTTCTCCGGTTCTGCCGCGCCGGTAACATGCGGTACAGAAGGAGGGGAGATAGTCGTTTTCGAACAGTTCGTCAATGATTTCATTTAAAGATCGGTTGTCGTTTATCTGAAATTGCTCTTTGTTCAGGTCTTGATCTTCATTTATCGAATTGGAGTAGGAGCCAAGTTCAAGTTTTGTTCCCCCATCAATCTGCGAAACACCAAACTGTATTACCTCATGGCGAAGGGCAGGATTTTCCCGGGCAGTAAGGATCATTCCTGTATAAGGAACAGCAAGACGTAAAATAGCAACAAGCCTTGAAAACTCTTCATCGCTTACGGTATAATCCTTTCCCAGATCAAGTACCGATGCGTTTTGTATCCTGGGAAAGGAAATGGTATGCGGACCCACGTTGTAACAAGCTTCCATGTGATTGGTATGTCTTATAAGGCCAAGTACCTCGTAACGCCAATCATACAACCCAAAGAGTGCACCAATGCCAACATCGTCAATCCCTGCCTCCTGTGCGCGGTCGAGTGAAGTGAGGCGATAGTCGAAGTTGCGCTTTTTGCCGCCAAGATGGTAATTTAAATAAGCCTCCGGGTGATAGGTTTCCTGAAATATCTGGTAAGTACCTATTCCGGCTTCTTTTACAATACGAAAACCTTCAATTTCCATAGGTGCTGCATTGATATTCACACGCCGGATTTCACCAGGACCTTTTTTTACGCCATAAACCGTCCTGACGGTGTGTGCAATATATTCGGCATCGTATTCCGGATGCTCACCATAAACGAGAATCAGCCTTTTTTGACCATTGTCTTCAAGTGCCTCAACTTCATGTATAAGTTCGTCATCCGAAAGCGTTTTGCGAACCGCTTCCTTGTTGGATGTTCTGAATCCACAGTATTTACAATTGTTTGTACACTTATTGCCAACATATAACGGTGCGAATAGTACTATGCGGTTGCCATAAACCCGTTTTTTCAATTCCCTTGCACCTTCTTTGATTTCTTCAATCAGTTCAGGCTCGGTGGCATTGATGAGTACGGCTGTTTCCCGCATGGTCAGGCGCTGCTTGTCGAGCGATTTGGCAATAACGGTTCGTACCGCTTCCTTGTCAGATTTTGTATTATTAATGATATCCCATATTTCTTCAGGATCAATAAAGGGTTTCATTCGTTGATCAGGGATGCGGCATTTTTCTGGTGTAAAAATCATTGTATTTTGAAATTCAGGTGGTTAGTTTTATCTCATTAAAGTTACAAAATTACTCATTTACAATGGGAATGTCCATTATTTCCAGGGTAAATATAGGGCTCTGGCCACTTTTCTTAAATTTCAATGATTAGATTGTCATAGGCCAGTCTAACATTATCTGGTAATTTTTTTTCAACTTCAGCGTGCAGACCCAGAAAATGACTAATATGGGTAAGATACGCGCGTTCAGGCTGGAGTTCTTCAATGAGTTGCAGTGCTTCACTGAGTGAAAGGTGAGAAATGTGTTTAGAGTTACGTAAAGCATTTAAAACAAGCACTTTTGATTTGAATATCTTGTGTTTTTCCTCTTCGGGGATGAAGCTTGCATCGGTAATGTAGGTAAGGTCATTAAATCTGTATCCAAAAACGGGTAATTTATTGTGCATCACCGAGATGGGGAGTATTTTGGTGCCATCAATGTTAAACGCTTTATTCTCAATTTCATGAATGGTTACCTGTGGAGCCCCAAAAAAGCGGGACTCGGTAAAAATATAGGGAAATTCAGTTTTAATGGCTTCCATTACTTCAACGGTGCCATAAATGGGAATGTTTTTGTTGAGAATGTAATTGAAGGCCCTTACATCATCCAAACCAGCAATGTGATCGCGGTGTTCATGCGTAAAAACAACAGCATCAATATCTTCAACCTGCTGTTTCAACATTTGAAACCTGAAGTCCGGTCCGCAATCTATAACAATGTTTTGCTCGCCGATGCTTACCATAGCCGAGGTTCTGAAACGTTTGTCGCGAGGGTCAGCGGATTTGCAAACCGGACAATTGCAGGCAATAACAGGGACACCAATGGAGGTGCCTGTTCCCAGAAATGTAAGTTTCATTTTGTCCGGTGATTTCATGCGCGTGTTCAGTAAATTAGTTCATCAACTTCAATAAGGTCTGATTTCAATTGTTTTTCCATTGCCTCTGAAGTTGAAAAATTAAGTTCATCTCTTATTCTTTTGGCAAAGAAAACAATGGCTGTATGGCCGGTAATTTTGCTTTCAACATCAAAAAGATGAATATCGATTTGGATATCATTGATGTTTCGTAATTCCAGCGGTAAAGAGTTCTTTATATTGAGGATACCTTTGTAAAATTCGCCATCAATCAATACATTTACAGCATAAACTCCATCGCAGGGCACCAGTTTGTTTTCCTCTGCTATTTTAATCCGTTGGGTTGGAAAGCCCATTCCTTTACAGGTTTCGCTACCATCAAATAGTTCGCTTATGATGATGTAATGGTGGTCCAGATAGGCATTGGCGCGTTGGATCTTTCCTTCCAGTAAGGCTTTTCTAATAAGTGTTGAGCTTACCGTTTCATTGTGAATGTCCTGTTCTGGAATTTCTTCAACTTCAAAATGATAATACTGGCCCAATTCATACAAATATTCGAAATTGCCTTCACGATTGTGGCCAAAATGATGGTTAAATCCAATAACCACTTTTCGGGCTTTTAATTTGGCAACCAGTATGTTGCGGATAAAATCTATGGACGAAATTTCTGAGAATTCCCTTGTAAAATGTATGATAATGAGATGGTCGATGCCTGTCTTACGAAGGAGCTCAATTTTTTCCTGCTGGGAGTTAATAAGGAGCAGGGTTTTTCCCGCTGATTCAGGAAAAAGAACCTTTCGCGGGTGCGGATGAAAGGTAATCAGCACGGATTCACCACCAATGTTGGCTGCAATTTCATTCAGCCGGTTCAATATGGTTTTATGCCCAATATGCACCCCGTCAAAAGATCCGGTGGTAACAACGGGATTTTTTATTTCACCCAAATGGTTAAGGTCATAGTGAATTCTCATACCATTATTTCAAGTCAGAGCAGTTCAGGATTTTTTTACAAAATAGGCAACCTTTTCAAGCATGGTAAGCATATCAAATTCCTGAAGATAAACGTGTTGCGGAACATTGAGTGGTTTTGGTGAGAAATTTACTATTCCTTTTATACCAGCCATGATAAGATCCTGTGCTACAGTTTCGGCATATTCACCGGGCACAGAAATTACGGCTATAGAGATACCCTCATTTCGGATAATTTCCATCATTTTTTCGCTATGATAACAGGGTACGCCTGCATATATCTTGTCCACTTTTTCGGGATTGGAGTCAAATGCGGCAACAATGGTTAGCCTGGTGCGTTTGCCACTGAAGTATCCCATGATGGCACGCCCCAGATTACCAATGCCTATTACGGCAACTTTTTGACCTTCTTTTGTATCTATGATTTTACCGATAATATCGATAAGTTCCTTTACATCATATCCTTGTCGAAGTGTGCCGGTGTACCCAATGAGCATAATGTCACGCCTTACCTGTACAGCGGTAATGTGTAGCAGGTTAGCTATTTCATGCGAGAAAATGTGATGTTTTCCTCCGGAAAGATAATTCAATAAAGCCCTGCGGTATTGGCTTAATCTTTCAACTGTTTTGTCGGGAAGTCTGCGTGTCATTTTGTTCGAGATGATTATTGTTATTCCACCGGTAAAATTACGGTGAAGGTTGAACCCTGATCGGGAATACTTTGTACTTCTATATCACCGTGGTACATTTCCACAATTTTCTTGAGGATGGACAGTCCAAGTCCGGAACCGGTGATGTTTTTGGTTTTCGGATTTTTAATCCTTACAAAATCCTGAAATAGTTTGCCTTTTTCTTCTTCTGTCATGCCAATGCCAGAATCACTCACCGAAATTTTTATATTCTTGTTCTCTTTCGTGATAAAAATATCAACGCGCCCACCTTGTTTGTTGTACTTTACAGCGTTGCTGATGAGGTTGTTGAAGATTATTTCTAACTCTTTGGGGTCGGCCTCCATAATGACCGGTTCTTTGGTATTCAGGTAAATATCCACATCCTTCTGAATGGCATAGGGACGCATAAAATCAATGGATTGTCGTGCAATGGCTGTGATATCGGTGGGTTGAAAATTTTGTACGGGGTTTCCTGATTCGATTTTTGTGAGATCAAGCAGGTCCATAATAAGGCTGCGCATACCATGTACCCGCTCCATGGAGCGGCTGATCATTTCACTGTAGGCATGTATATTGTCGCCAAATTGTCGCTCCTCCATTATTTTGAGGTATCCCTCAATGGCATTTAAGGGGGCTTTTAACTCATGCGAAAGAACGGAAAGGAACTGAAAACGTATTTGTTTTCCTTCCTTGTTCATTTTTTGCGTCATGCGTTTGAGGAAAAGTTGCTTGGTGATGTTTTCCAGGGAACCCCGGAGTTCCTGAGGGGTAAAAGGTTTGGGGATAAAATCGTACGCGCCATCCCGGGTTGCTTTTACAGCCAGTTCAAGCGAAGCATAGGAGGTGATCATCACCACAACAATGTCATACATTTTTTTCTTTACATACTCCAATACCTCAATCCCCTGAATTCCGGGCAATTTGTTGTCGAGTAGGATAATATCCGGCATTTCACTGTCGATGATCCTGATCGCATCTTCACCGGTTGCGGCTTCAAGCACAACAAACTCAATGTGTTCATCCATGAAAGGATAGTCCACTTTGAAGTTCTGGAGTATTCTTCGGGTGCCCATGCGGATGCCCATTTCATCATCCACCACCAGGACCTTGTATTCTGCCATAGCTTAAATTTTGAGGAGTTTATTGATTTCCCTTTGTAACTGATCTGTACGTATGCCTTTGTCAAGAAAAAGGTCAGCCTTTATCCATTGCTGGCTGTCGTCAGCATTGATGTCGAACGACATGCCCGTTTCGGCTGTTACTGCCGTGGCAATAATTATCGGCACATCCGGATACTTCCTTTTAATGCGATAAGCAAGTATAAAACCGCTATCGTCGCTTTCCATCATTAAATCAAGAATAGCCAGATCAGGCTTTACACTCTCAATGATCATTTCGGCTTCCTTTTGACTATCTGCCGTGATGGTTTCATAACCGAATTGCTCTACTTTCAGCTTCATCTGAAACAGATAATCCATATCATCATCAACAATCAGGATGGTTTTTTTCATCGTTTTTTTTATTTAATGTGATGGCTTTCATTTGAGGTCATTGTTAGTCGGGGCAGTGTTATCGAAAAAGTGGTACCGGTGGGGCCCTTTTCAGGATTTGCGTTTGACTTTACAGCAATTCCCCCTTTGTGCATTTTTACAATTCCGTATATAATGGGAAGTCCCAGTCCGGTGCCTTTGCCAATGGGTTTTGTTGTGAAAAATGGAGTAAACAGTTTATCCATATTTTCTGTTGAAATCCCATATCCCGAATCACTGATGTGCACCGTATATTCATCTTTGGCTTCGGTAAGCCTTACCTGTATTATTCCACCTGTTTCGGGCATGGCTTCTACTGAATTTTTCAACAGATTGGTAAAAACCTGTGTCATTTGGTCGAAATCAAGGCTTACCATAGGATTATGGATCATGGACTCCATTGATATCTTTACCCCCGGTGGTGAAATTACGGTGCTGATGGCGTGTTCGAGCAGGTTGTTCAGGTTAACATCGGTTAAATTGACTTGATTTTTGCGGGCAAAATTAAGTAAACCGCCCACAATTTTTTTGCAGCGTTCGGCTTGCTCGGCAATCAATTCAAGGTCGTTGCGGATGGGATCTTCGGCACCGGCTTCATCTTTCAGGATGTTGCTATACATGGTGATGATTCCCAACGGATTGTTCAACTCATGTGCAATTCCGGCAGAGAGTTGGCCCATACCGGCAAGTTTCTCCGAGTGGCGCAATGCTTCCTGCGTGTTGGCAAGTTTTTCATTCGACACATTCAGTTCACTTATGTAATTGTGCAGCTTTTCAATGGTAAATGGCAAGCACATTTCGTGTTCAGCAAGGCCGCGAATAATCGCTATGGCGTGTTCCTCGCATGAATCATAACCACAGGCCCCACAATCCAAAAAGTCCTGAGGGCCGGTTTTGCCCATTTTTAGCAGTACTTCATCAATTTCTTTTCTGTCGGGTTTGTCATACCTGATGTCGCGATTGGTAAATTCTCGGGACAGATCGAGTGCTCCGTAGGTTTGAACATCTTTCTCCCATTGCTCCATATCGATGGTTTCCAGTTTATGGATCACGTAATCGCTCACACTGGCGCGTTTTCGGTATCGGCGGCTAAGAGAGGATAACATGGGATAAGGTGACATTCCCGGGCCCATTATGCAGCCATCGCAACACAAAAGTTCCAGGTGTTCCTGAGAAATCTGACCATTTTCAAATTCACGTATGGCTTCCTGAAAGGCCGATTTCCCTTCTGCCACAATTACATTCCGTTCAAAAATATCTTCTTTGATACCTACGGTGTTGAGTAAACCCCTGCTCACAGGAAATATTCCGCCTTTTCCACCATGGGGAGGGTCGAATTCCGTAGGGCTGACGTCAGCGGGCTTAAGCCCCCGCTGCGTAATCATTTCCCGAAGTTCCCTGAAGGTTATGGCAGCGTCAACTTCGCTTGATTCATCTTTTTTTGCTACACATGGACCAATGAAAACAATTTTCAAATCATTGCCATACCGTTTCCGCATCACTCGGGTCATAGCAACCATGGGCGATACAATTTTGGCCAGTGAGTTAACAAGTCCGGGATGATAATGCTCAATATAACTGACAATGGCGGGGCAATCAGATGAAATAATCGGGGGGATATTTTGCGATTGAAGCACTTTTTTGTATTCTGCAGCAACAATATCTGCCCCAAACGAAACTTCGGCAACATATTTAAATCCATGTGCCCGAATAAGGGAAACCAATAAACGGTGATTCCGGATTTCCGAAAATTCAGCAGGAAAACTTGGCGCTACAATAGCTGCAACCGGCTCACCAGAGCTTATCAATTGTTTTACGATTTCAGTTTCATTACGAAAAACTTTTGCATTCTGGCTGCAAACTTTAACACAATTGCCGCATCCTATGCAGCGTTCGTTCATTACTTCTGCCTGCCCGTTGATGATGCGAATGGCTTTGGCCGGGCATTCTCTAACACAGGTGTAGCAAACCCGGCAACGCTCTTTTATCGTTGTTACCAGATGTCTCTCTGTTGAATTTTTGCCCTGTGTATTCATAAACGGAGTTTTTTAAAGTGCTACATCCCTTTTTTTGTAGGAAGTATGCAATAGTTTTATCGACGTTTCACCATAAGGTTCACCCAGAAAATCGCGGTATAGTTCAACAATTGCCGGATTTTTGTATGAAGCCCTGATCGAATCTTTGTCATCGGCTTCATAAACGACTTTAGTACGAGCCTTTATTGCACCAATATCTTCAACAATGGGCTGGCCTCCGCCTCCCACGCAACCACCAGGGCAAGCCATTACCTCAATAAAATGAAGGTCGTCGCGTCCGGCTTCAATTTCTTCGATTAATTGGGCCGCTTGCTTAACGGTACTCACAGCGGCAAATCCCAATTTGTAGTTCCCCATTTTGAAGTGAACCTCTTTAATCTCTTTCGTGCTTCTGAGCTCATTTATCTTAGGTGTCGGGAAATCTTTTCCGGTTAACCTGAAATGCAAGGTTCGGATAAGGGCTTCAGTAAGGCCGCCTGCAACTGACATAAGTTTACCGGCCGAACTCCGGATATGATAAGGGAAGTCCGACAATTCACTGTCATTTTGCTGTAAGTCAATGCCATTCAGCTTGATGAACTGTGCAAGTTCACGGGTGGTAAGCACCGAATCCACATCGCTGATGCCTTTATGGGTCATTTGACCGCGCTGTGCTTCAAATTTTTTTGCGGTACAAGGCATGGTACTTACTTTATAAAGCTGATCAGGGTTGATATGGTAAGTACTGGTGTAATGATGGGTTATAATAGCACCCAACATTTGAGAGGGTGATTTGCAGACGGATACATTTGGTATAATTTCAGGATGCCATTGCTCCATGTATTTTATCCAGGAGGGGCAATCACTGCTGAAAACAGGCAAAATGCCATTATTTTTAAGACGATGTTCTATTTCAGCGGCCAGTTCCATAATGTACAGGTCAGCTCCAAATGCGCAGTCAAACACCTTGTTGAAACCGGTTTTTCTTAAAGCTGCATTCATTTGCCCGGTAACGTCCTTTCCGGCTTTTGCACCAAAGGCTTCTGCCAGACTTATGCCTACGGTGGGGGAGTGCATAATAACCACATGTCTGTCTTTTTGGTGAAGTGCATTCTGCAGATCAGAAGCATGCCTTTTTTCGTGCAGGGCACCGGTTGGACAGGCCATGATGCATTGCCCACAAGCTATGCAACTCGACAGGTTGATTTGCTTGTTGAACGAAGGTCCGATAATGGTTTTGTTGCCGCGTCCGATAAAACCAAGGGTGCATGCCCCGATGATCTCGTCGCACGTTCGCACACATCGACCGCACAAAATACATTTTGCCGGATCGCGCACGATACTGGATCCGGAAGGGTCGGTTTTGTATTTGTTCTTTTTGCCCGTAAATCTGCGTTCCCTTACATTTAGTTGCTCGGCAAAGCTTTGTAATTCGCAGTTTCCATTGCGCTCACAATAAAGGCAGTCGTCAGGGTGATTGCTCAGCAATAATTCTACATTGGTTTTGCGTGCGTTGACTACCCTGGGGGAATGGGTTTTAATTTTCATCCATTCTTCCACAGGATAGGAACAAGCAGTAATAAGGTTGGGTTTGCCTTCAACTTCTACCACACACATGCGGCATGAGCCTGTAGGCTGTAGCTCGGGTATGTGGCACAGCGTGGGAACGGATATTCCATTCCGCTCAAGGGCTTCAAGTATGGTTTCGCCTTTTCGGGCAATGATGGTTTTATTGTTTACCTCTATCGGAAAATTCATACCGTTTAAAGTTATTGTGCCATAGGTTTATTTAACAAAAACAGCGACAAATTTGCAAACATCAAAACAAATGCCGCAGCCAATGCATTTATCTTCAATGATAAAATGCGGTACCCGGGGTGAGCCGATGATGGCATTTGTGGGGCATTTTTTTGCGCAGGCTGTGCAGCCAGTGCATTTTTCCACGTCTATATAGTAGACTTTCAGGTCTTTACAAACGCCGGCACGACATTTTCTGTCGAAGATATGCTCCTCAAATTCTTCCCGAAAATACTTTAATGCGCTTAGAAGCGGGTTGGGTGCTGTTTGGCCCAGTCCGCAAAGTGAGGTGTCCTTGATAACATCTGCCAGGTTTTCAAGTTGCATTACGCCTTTGAAACG
Source organism: Lentimicrobium sp. (assembly GCA_034005265.1). GTDB lineage: Bacteria > Bacteroidota > Bacteroidia > Bacteroidales > Lentimicrobiaceae > Lentimicrobium. The sequence goes on along the minus strand of JAVEVB010000002.1, from coordinate 52,814 downwards.
TTCAAGGGTTTCAAATCCGCTTTCGTTTACAGGTCGTCGGGTTATATTTTCAAGTATTTCGTGCATTCTACGTGTTCCTTCCCTGCAAGGGATGCACTTTCCGCAACTTTCTTTTTGCAGAAAATCAGCAAAGAACTTGGCAATGTCCACCATGCAGGTGTCTTCGTCCATTACTACCAAGCCCCCTGATCCCATAATGGTGCCCGCTTCCATAAGGGCTTCATAATCAATGATTACATCAAGACTTTTTTCGGGCAGACAACTTCCTGAAGGTCCGCCAAGCTGAATTGCTTTGAGTCGTTTGCCTTCTTTTATCCCGCCACATACATAGTAAATCAGGTCTTTAAGCGATGTGCCCATGCTTACTTCTGCAAGTCCCGTGATTGTTGCTTTTCCGGCTATGGCAAAAACCTTGGTGCCTTTGCTTTTTTCGGTACCTATGGATGAAAACCATGCGGGGCCATTTTCTATAATGGCTGGAATATTGGCCAGTGTTTCAACATTGTTTACAATGGTGGGCTTGCCAAAAAGCCCTTTAATGGAGGGAAACGGAGGTTTTGGCCCTGGTGTTCCTCTTTTCCCCTCAATACTGGAAATGAGCGCCGTTTCTTCACCGCATACGAATGCACCTGCTCCTTCACGAACCTGTATCACCAGATTATAACCGCTGCCCAAGATATTTTGGCCAAGCAATCCTGCTTCTATAGCTTGTTTAATGGCAATGCGTAACCGGTCAACGGCCAGCTTATACTCAGCCCTTACATAAATATAGGCTTTGCTGGCATTTATGGCATAAGCGGCAATGGCAACACCTTCCAGCAACTTATGTGGGTCACCTTCAAAAATAGATCTGTCCATAAATGCACCGGGATCGCTTTCATCCCCGTTACAGATTAAGTAGCGCTGGTCCACCTGAGTATTCAGGGCTGTTTTCCATTTTCGCCCGGTGGAAAAACCGCCGCCCCCGCGTCCCCTTAAACCTGAATCTTCAACAATCTCGCAGACTTTGTCGGGTGCGTAATTGCGCAATACCCTGGTCAGTGACTTGTAGCCACCGCGTGCAATGTATTCCTCAATGGAGAAAGGGTTGATGATTCCACAGTTTTTTAGTACCAGCCGGTTTTGCAACCTGAAAAATGCCATTTCGTTGAGCAGCTTTACCCCTTCCCACGGCTCCTGGTTTGGATGGGAATACTGGCCAAGGATATTTTTTTCGGGCAATACGCCATTCAGAATGTCATCCAGCAGTGGTTCAACATCATCTTTTGTAACCTTTGAAAAGGAAATACGCCTTTTGCCGGGGAGTTGCACATCAAGCAGTGGCTCGTGAATACACAAACCAATGCAGCCCACCTGCACAATTTCAGCATCAAATTCTTTTTCAATAAGGTAGTTTTTGATGGCTTCAAGCGTTTTCCCTGCACCTGCAATTAGTCCACAAGTGCCTGTGCTGATGTATATAACAGGCTTATCTACCTTGTCGCGCTTCAGTCTGCTGATGTATTCTTCCATAGCAGCAGTATCTTCCTGGTGCAGGCCTGTAAGACTATACTCAGTTAACCGGGGCAGATTGATGTTTGCTATGCTGTTCATTGGTCTATCGAATTGTCTTTGCATTTTTCCAGAATATCTTTTAAATCGCCTGGGGTAATGCCGTGATAATACTGCTCATTTACTGCTATAACAGGCGAAAGTCCACATGCACCCATGCAATTAACTACTTCAATGCTAAACATGCCATCACGTGAGGTTTGCCCTGGTTTTATCTTAAGCAGGCGTTCAGCCTCTTGTATGATGCGCGACGCAGTGTTGATGTGACATGCGGTTCCATGACAAATTTGTATGTGAAATCGTCCCCTTGCCTCAAAGCGGAACTGGTCGTAAAAAGTGGCTACCCCATAAATTTTACTGGTTGGAAGCTTCAGAGATACGGCGATGCGATTGATGGCATCTTCTGACAGGTAACCAAGCTCATTTTGGATATCTTGTAATAAGGGGAGCAGGGTTTCACGTTGCACATTCAAATGCATATTGATTATTTCATCTATCCTGTCTGCCATTGTTTGTTGATTTACAGTTTAATAAGAAGTTTGGTCCCTATGGCTATAGCCGTAAACCTATGCTGAAATTGTGGTTTGTGTGGATAAAATTACTGTTATTTTAATAACAATGTTAATTTTTTAACAGATATTTTTAATTTTTTGGTTATTTTTGTTCATTCTGGTTAAAATAACAGTTACTGTATTAATTTTGCCAGTACTTTCATCTTTAATCAATCATTTATAAGCTCTTAAATTAGCCTTAAAACGATGCAGGAAGACAACAGGATTGATATTCAGATTTGCCTTGGCAGTTCTTGCTTTGCGCGTGGAAACAAGCATTTGGTAAAAGTCATTGAGCGATATCTGAATGAAAATAATCTTCGTCACCTGGTATATTTTCATGGGGCGCATTGTTTTAGCAGTTGCGATCGTGGTCCGCTCATCCATATTGATGGCAAGGAATATGCCGGATTGAATGAAGATAAGGTGCTTGCGATTCTTGATGGCATTTTTGGTAATAATAAAACCAACACTTAAGGTTGTCTTTTAATGAAAGGTAGCCACCAACACTTACCCTGAATTCAAATCATGCTTATGAAACCCCCTTTAATCTCCATAGATGCCGGAAAATGTAAGGTTTGCTACGCCTGCGTCAGGGCTTGTCCGGTGAATGCTTTACAGGTGAAAGGTACTCAGGAAGTTCCTGTTGTGGACGATGGTCGTTGTATTGGTTGTGGTAGTTGCCTGCTTGTATGTGCACCATTGGCTATTTCATACAGGGATTCATGTGACACAGTGGAACAAATGCTTGCTTCGGATGAAAAAGTTGTTGCTATTGTAGCACCAAGTATATCAGGGGAGTTTGATGACATTACTGATTACCGGAAGTTTGTTCGCATGATTCGTGAACTTGGCTTCAGTCATGTAAATGAAGTGTCTTTTGGAGTGGATATGGTTGCCGCCGAATACCGTGAATTGTTTATGAACTTTCTTGGTCGCTATTATATATCTGCCAATTGTCCGCCCATTGTTGCCCTTATTGAAAAGTTCCATCCCGGGTTGATTGGAAACCTTGCACCGATTGTTTCACCTATGATTGCATCGGCACAGTTGGTGAGGCAACTTTATGGAAAAGAAGTCCGTGTGGTTTATATTGGCCCCTGCATTGGGGCAAAAGATGAAGCATTGCGATATGATGGGAATGCCAGGGTGGATGCTGTGCTCACCTTTGTTGAACTCAGGCAACTCTTCGATCAGCATAATATTAAAGAAAGTACAGTTGAATATTCCGATTTTGATGCACCCTTAGGTTATAAAGGGTCCCTTTATGCGGTAAGTAATGGAATTCTTCAGGCAGCAGGCCTGAGCGAAGATTTGATGGATGGCAGTATTATTACTTCCGAAGGCAAGGATAGTATTCTGGAAGCCATTCGCGAATTTGAGTCTTCGGTGGATTTCGTACGAAAGCATTTCAATATGTTTTATTGTGAGGGTTGCCTTATGGGCCCCGGAACATCAAAGGGAGGTAAGAAATACCTGAGAAAAACCTTAGTGGCTGAATATGCCAAAAAGAAACTTAAAGATTTTGATGTTAAAAAGTGGGACGCCGATCGCATAAAATATACTTCATCCATTGATTTTAAGGCGGAATTTGTGAACGATGACCAACGGCTTCAACCTCCCCCCGAGGAAAAGGTTAAGGAAATTCTTAAAGTGATTGGAAAGCTTGACAACGAAGACAAACTGGGTTGTGGGGCCTGTGGTTTTGAGACCTGTCACGATTTTGCTGTGGCAGTTGCGAAAGGGCTTACCAAAACCGATATGTGTATCACCTACTCATTGAAGAGTAAGCACGATTTTATAAAAACCCTCAAACTTACCAACGAAAAACTGGCAAAAACCCGTGAAGCATTGGTGGAGAGCGAACATAAAGCCAGGCAGGATCAGCAAATGGCTCAGGAGGCTCTTGAGAGAACTTCTTCCATGCTGCAGAAGTTGCCAAGTTCTATTGTTATTGTGGATGAGAACCTAAAGGTAATTGAATCCAATCTGAGTTTTATAAATTCATTGGGTGAGGATGCGGCTGAAATTAATGAAATAATACCGGGATTGATTGGTGCTGATATCAAGACTTTACTTCCTTTTCAGGTGTACAAGATTTTTACGGCGGTGCTTGCCAGTAACGAAAATGTCGTAAACCGTGATGTTTATATTGACGAAAGGTTGATGAATATTTCCGTTTTCCCCATCAAAAAAGGGAAAATTGTTGGCGCTGTATTGCGCGATATGTACGCTCCCGAAGTCCGTAAGGAAGAAGTAATCAGCCGTGTAACCGAAGTGATTGACGAAAATCTGGACCTGGTGCAGAAAATTGCTTTTTTATTGGGCGAGGGTGCTGCAAAAACCGAAAAAATGCTCAACTCTATCATTGAATCGCATAAAGCGGCAAAAAAATAGGCACGCATGGACAACAGATTCTATATAGAGGTCAACGCTGAGTTGAAAAATCATTATGAATCGCGTATTTGCGGCGATGTTTTCCTGATGCGTCGGATGGTTGAAGAAAATCGCATCGTTGTAGTGCTTTCTGATGGAATGGGGCATGGGGTAAAAGCCAATATGCTGGCTACATTAACGGCAACCATGGCACTGAATTTTACGGTTGAACACAAAGAAATTCACCGCATTGCCGAAATAATCATGAATACCCTTCCCGAATGCAGTGAGCGTAAAATGAGCTATTCCACCTTTACTATTCTCGATATTGAATATGATGGAAAAGTGCGGATACTTGAGTACGATAATCCGCAGACCATTATTATGCGGGGAGGTAAAATATTTGATCCCGAATGGACCTGTGTAATGCTTGATGGTGGAAAAAGCGCGGGTAAAGAGTTGAATAGTTGTGAGTTTGTTCCACAAAAAGAAGACAGGATCGTCTTTTTTAGTGATGGGGTTGCCCAGTCAGGCCTGGGAGGTGGTAAATTCCTCTTCGGCTGGGGGCGCGATAATGCGCAGCAATATGCACTGGAATTGATTCAGCATGAACCGGATCTTTCGGCTTTACAACTGGCCCATAAAATTGTAAATATGGCCCATGTGAATGATGGCTATATGAGCAAAGATGATACAAGTTGCGGTGTGGTTTATTTTAGGGAGCCACGCAAGATGCTGGTTTGTACCGGCCCGCCCTTTGAGGATGGTAAAGATACCGAACTTGCAGATCGTGTAGAATCTTTTAAAGGGAAAAAAATCCTTTGTGGTGCTACCACAGCCGATATTATTGCCCGTGAATTGAACCGTAAGATCGAAGATAGCTTCAATTTTGATGATCCGGATCTGCCTCCCATCTCCATGATGGAAGGTGTTGACCTGATCACCGAAGGGATTCTTACCCTCGGTAAGGTTACTGAATTGCTGAAAAACTACAACAACAGCAGCCGTTTGGGAAAGGGGCCTGCTGACAGGATTGTAAAAATGTTTATCGAAAGTGATGAGATTCATTTCATTATCGGGACCCGCATTAATATTGCTCATCAGGATCCCAGCCTTCCGGTTGAGCTTGAAATCCGTCGTACCGTGGTAAAGCGGATCGCACGCTTGCTCGAAGATAAGTTTTTGAAGGAAGTTTCCCTGACATTTATCTGAAAAGGCGCCTTTTTTGATAACGGGTGGTCTGATACGATTCTTTTAATCATTCTTAATACACTGCAAATGAAAATTACTTTTGAAGGAAATAAAAAGATTATCGCCGATTTTAATGGGCATCACATTGTAACCGATCAACCTTTGCAGGCTGGTGGAGATGGCTCCGCACCGGCACCTTTCGATTTGTTTCTGGCTTCATTGGGGACTTGTGCCGGAATTTACGTGAAGTCTTTTTGTGATAAGCGCGGTATCTCAACCGAGGGTATAAGCCTGGAGCAGGAAATGAAGTTCAATCCTGAAACCCACCTTATTTCTGATCTGGAAATAAGGATTATTCTGCCAGCCACTTTCCCGGATAAATACCGGGATGCCGTGGTCAATTCAGCCAATCTTTGTGCCGTGAAGCGCCACCTGCATAACCCACCTGATATGAAAGTGGTGGCGGTTACCAGGTAATGACCGGATGTTGGGAAATGATGGATTGAGTGGCGCGGTTAACCAAAAGTGTTTGAATTATTTCTACTTTTTGCTTTTTGGAGACTGACTGGTTTTTTAACGCCATTTTTATGAGGCCGGTCGCATAGTTAAATATCCTTTTGATAGGTAAGGACAATACATGGCTATGTAAGGACGATTCATCAATATGTAAACCCGAACCATCGGAATGTATGGACTGATCTTCGTAAAGTAAACACGAATCATCACAAAGTAAACATAATCATCGCAAAGTAAACATGAATCATCGCAAAGTAAACATAATCATCGCAAAGTAAGGACTGATCATCGCAAAGTAAACATGAATCATCGCAAAGTAAACATAATCATCGCAAAGTAAGGATGAATCATCACAAAGTAAACATAATCATCGCAAAGTAAGGATGAATCATCGCAAAGTAAACATAATCATCGCAAAGTAAGGATGAATCATCGCAAAGTAAACATGAATCATCGAATTGCAAATGCATTGCATCAATAAGTAGATACGAAACAAAAAGCAGGGTATGCAGAAACTTGTGCATGCCTGTTAATATCTGCTTTAAATGGCTTTTAAATGGTGTTTAAACGATTGTTGGAGTATTTAATTAACGTTTGTTTTGGCCAATTTAATAAAATAATAGCCAAAACATACTCCGGCTGGAATGCTCATTCTGAATATTGCTTAAATTGCAGGTTGTGAATTGCTTTTGAATTGTATCTTTGAAATATTGAGCACAACTATTGGCGAAAATGGTAATTGGTGGATAGGGTTGTGAATTGCTTTTGAATTGTATCTTTGAAATATTGAGCACAACCTTTTTTTGCATTTTCAATAGATTCATCCAGTTGTGAATTGCTTTTGAATTGTATCTTTGAAATATTGAGCACAACCTTTTTTTGCATTTTCAATAGATTCATCCAGTTGTGAATTGCTTTTGAATTGTATCTTTGAAATATTGAGCACAACCTGTCATTATGATATCATCGGTAACATAGAGTTGTGAATTGCTTTTGAATTGTATCTTTGAAATATTGAGCACAACAAGAAATTTTGATTGATGTTAATTGAGTTGGTTGTGAATTGCTTTTGAATTGTATCTTTGAAATATTGAGCACAACGGCTCGCGTCAACGTAGAAGCAGTTTTTCAGTTGTGAATTGCTTTTGAATTGTATCTTTGAAATATTGAGCACAACCGGAATAAACGGTCATATTTTGTAACGAATGTTGTGAATTGCTTTTGAATTGTATCTTTGAAATATTGAGCACAACATACATTCGGTCAGGTTTGTATAGCAGGCTGTTGTGAATTGCTTTTGAATTGTATCTTTGAAATATTGAGCACAACTACTTTTGTTATTGAACATGGAGAGGGAGAGTTGTGAATTGCTTTTGAATTGTATCTTTGAAATATTGAGCACAACACTTAAGAATGAAAAGGGCGAATACAAAGAGTTGTGAATTGCTTTTGAATTGTATCTTTGAAATATTGAGCACAACACTGGATGACTTCGCCAGGCAGCCATGCACGTTGTGAATTGCTTTTGAATTGTATCTTTGAAATATTGAGCACAACTTAATTGTTTAGTAATAAAAGCCGATTGCAGTTGTGAATTGCTTTTGAATTGTATCTTTGAAATATTGAGCACAACATCAGCCAACGCGTCAACATAAGCCTGAGCGTTGTGAATTGCTTTTGAATTGTATCTTTGAAATATTGAGCACAACGGTAGTGCCTATCGAGTTAACGATTACAGAGTTGTGAATTGCTTTTGAATTGTATCTTTGAAATATTGAGCACAACATTACGTCCACCAGCTCCAGAACCTTTATTGTTGTGAATTGCTTTTGAATTGTATCTTTGAAATATTGAGCACAACGGGCGAAGTCATTGCAAAACAGGGTAATGCGTTGTGAATTGCTTTTGAATTGTATCTTTGAAATATTGAGCACAACGACCTGAAAATGAAATATTGAGCAGGTCATGTTGTGAATTGCTTTTGAATTGTATCTTTGAAATATTGAGCACAACGATGACTTTATCACCAAATCAGATCCGAAGGTTGTGAATTGCTTTTGAATTGTATCTTTGAAATATTGAGCACAACGGCGCACTGTGGTATATGATTACCGGTAATGTTGTGAATTGCTTTTGAATTGTATCTTTGAAATATTGAGCACAACGGGTTGAGAGCATCACACCCGGAACGCTATGTTGTGAATTGCTTTTGAATTGTATCTTTGAAATATTGAGCACAACGCCTCTGAAATACAATAGACTATCTTTGTAGTTGTGAATTGCTTTTGAATTGTATCTTTGAAATATTGAGCACAACCCGTTGCATAATAATTCGTAAATTATCCCCGTTGTGAATTGCTTTTGAATTGTATCTTTGAAATATTGAGCACAACGATGCCATCAGTGTATTTTGTTTGCTCAGTGTTGTGAATTGCTTTTGAATTGTATCTTTGAAATATTGAGCACAACAAAGCGGGTTGATTAAATATGACACAAGCCGTTGTGAATTGCTTTTGAATTGTATCTTTGAAATATTGAGCACAACGCTTATCCTGCTTATCCTGTTTACTCATAGGTTGTGAATTGCTTTTGAATTGTATCTTTGAAATATTGAGCACAACCATCACCGGGATTGAAACGGACGACTTTTGGTTGTGAATTGCTTTTGAATTGTATCTTTGAAATATTGAGCACAACTGTCAATTACTTCGCTTAGTTCCTGCATTGGTTGTGAATTGCTTTTGAATTGTATCTTTGAAATATTGAGCACAACTAACTTTTATGCTGCTACGGATGCGAGGGGGTTGTGAATTGCTTTTGAATTGTATCTTTGAAATATTGAGCACAACCCAGACCGCAAACCTTAAATCAATCCAGGGGTTGTGAATTGCTTTTGAATTGTATCTTTGAAATATTGAGCACAACTTTTAACTTTAATGCTGATGGCGTAATTACGTTGTGAATTGCTTTTGAATTGTATCTTTGAAATATTGAGCACAACAAGTTGGCCGTATTGATGCAAGCCGCTTACGTTGTGAATTGCTTTTGAATTGTATCTTTGAAATATTGAGCACAACCATTCACGCCCTCTTGAAAGCCATTAACAGGTTGTGAATTGCTTTTGAATTGTATCTTTGAAATATTGAGCACAACTCAATTGGATTGGTATTGCCCCAATTCCAGGTTGTGAATTGCTTTTGAATTGTATCTTTGAAATATTGAGCACAACAGCTGAAATCACTTCTTTCAGGTGTGCGAAGTTGTGAATTGCTTTTGAATTGTATCTTTGAAATATTGAGCACAACAATGAACCGCTTGTAAATCCAGTGGTTGGAGTTGTGAATTGCTTTTGAATTGTATCTTTGAAATATTGAGCACAACCATAGACTTTTGTTTCTGTTAGTCCATATGGTTGTGAATTGCTTTTGAATTGTATCTTTGAAATATTGAGCACAACGTCGCCATAAACAAATGCGTTCGGGCGGTAGTTGTGAATTGCTTTTGAATTGTATCTTTGAAATATTGAGCACAACAAAGAACTGAACGAGCGGATAGAAGCTGGGGTTGTGAATTGCTTTTGAATTGTATCTTTGAAATATTGAGCACAACTGGTGCCCATTATTCTGCACGACTCAAAAGGTTGTGAATTGCTTTTGAATTGTATCTTTGAAATATTGAGCACAACACTTTGCAACTTCATCGGGCAGGCTGTCAAGTTGTGAATTGCTTTTGAATTGTATCTTTGAAATATTGAGCACAACGTCAATCCTTTTTTAGCAATTCAAAAGCCTGTTGTGAATTGCTTTTGAATTGTATCTTTGAAATATTGAGCACAACCAAAAGGTGGTGCATACTCCAGCGCCCCAGGTTGTGAATTGCTTTTGAATTGTATCTTTGAAATATTGAGCACAACTTCCGGTATTCTCGTATAAGAATCCCCGGTGTTGTGAATTGCTTTTGAATTGTATCTTTGAAATATTGAGCACAACTGCTGTCCAAATAGGAAATGGAACTACAGAGTTGTGAATTGCTTTTGAATTGTATCTTTGAAATATTGAGCACAACGGTGATGATGGCGACCCTGCCGACCTCACAGTTGTGAATTGCTTTTGAATTGTATCTTTGAAATATTGAGCACAACCCGGCTTACTCTGTTTACTCATAGCTCTGTGTTGTGAATTGCTTTTGAATTGTATCTTTGAAATATTGAGCACAACTCCAATAGTTTGAGGATAAGAACCTATAGAGTTGTGAATTGCTTTTGAATTGTATCTTTGAAATATTGAGCACAACTGAAGATTTCTTTTTTGAATCGGTGCCTGAGTTGTGAATTGCTTTTGAATTGTATCTTTGAAATATTGAGCACAACGGCTCAAATTGTGCTGCGTAACAAGACCAGGTTGTGAATTGCTTTTGAATTGTATCTTTGAAATATTGAGCACAACCTGGGCGATAGTTACCTGGCATTGCTCAAGGTTGTGAATTGCTTTTGAATTGTATCTTTGAAATATTGAGCACAACTATAGGTGATGGTGTAGCAAAAATAACCGTGTTGTGAATTGCTTTTGAATTGTATCTTTGAAATATTGAGCACAACAACAGCAGGAACGCTAAATAAAGGGGAGAGGTTGTGAATTGCTTTTGAATTGTATCTTTGAAATATTGAGCACAACTTTTTTCGTGAGTTTGATGCAAAGGAATTGGTTGTGAATTGCTTTTGAATTGTATCTTTGAAATATTGAGCACAACGACAGGGGAGGGCATTCCATATGCAAATGTGTTGTGAATTGCTTTTGAATTGTATCTTTGAAATATTGAGCACAACGCACGTTCAGGACAGCAACAGGGCGGCAATGTTGTGAATTGCTTTTGAATTGTATCTTTGAAATATTGAGCACAACACAAATGGGGGCGGCTGTAATTGCTTACGGGTTGTGAATTGCTTTTGAATTGTATCTTTGAAATATTGAGCACAACCCAGGAATATATCGACCTGTACCGCCTGGAGTTGTGAATTGCTTTTGAATTGTATCTTTGAAATATTGAGCACAACGTTGCAAAATTATCATTCTTGTTCTGGTGGGTTGTGAATTGCTTTTGAATTGTATCTTTGAAATATTGAGCACAACCACCCCTGTTTTCCGCCACGTGATGCCGTGGTTGTGAATTGCTTTTGAATTGTATCTTTGAAATATTGAGCACAACAATCCATAAATTTTTACATAGGCCTTGTTAGTTGTGAATTGCTTTTGAATTGTATCTTTGAAATATTGAGCACAACGAATGTTAAAGTTCATTTGAGGTCCGAGCAGTTGTGAATTGCTTTTGAATTGTATCTTTGAAATATTGAGCACAACAACTTGAAGAGGCAGACCTAAACCAACTTGGTTGTGAATTGCTTTTGAATTGTATCTTTGAAATATTGAGCACAACAGTATGGGGTTCAAGGAATATGAAAAATTGGTTGTGAATTGCTTTTGAATTGTATCTTTGAAATATTGAGCACAACTTAATTGTTTAGTAATAAAAGCCGATTGCAGTTGTGAATTGCTTTTGAATTGTATCTTTGAAATATTGAGCACAACCTGGAGGCTGGCCATACAATCCTATTCAGTGTTGTGAATTGCTTTTGAATTGTATCTTTGAAATATTGAGCACAACTCAACAAGTCGTTAGCCTTGTCAGTGTCAGGTTGTGAATTGCTTTTGAATTGTATCTTTGAAATATTGAGCACAACCCTACCCACAACGCGGGCGCGGAGTGGATGGTTGTGAATTGCTTTTGAATTGTATCTTTGAAATATTGAGCACAACATATTTAACACAAGCACCACCGAAGTAATCGTTGTGAATTGCTTTTGAATTGTATCTTTGAAATATTGAGCACAACAATACTCAGCAATAAACTTTTCGCCTTAAGGTTGTGAATTGCTTTTGAATTGTATCTTTGAAATATTGAGCACAACAAATGCGTGCAGATTACCAGCATTGGTGCAGTTGTGAATTGCTTTTGAATTGTATCTTTGAAATATTGAGCACAACCGTTTTCCGTTTGCTTAACAAGTTCGGCCGGTTGTGAATTGCTTTTGAATTGTATCTTTGAAATATTGAGCACAACCATCGCGAATACCTGCCATAGACAATAATAGTTGTGAATTGCTTTTGAATTGTATCTTTGAAATATTGAGCACAACATTTATCTTTTTGTCTTGCGACAAAATTGAGTTGTGAATTGCTTTTGAATTGTATCTTTGAAATATTGAGCACAACTGTGAAGGCGCGGAAATAATCCCGGAAGGTGTTGTGAATTGCTTTTGAATTGTATCTTTGAAATATTGAGCACAACACTTGCTACAATGAGCAAGATCAACGCGATGTTGTGAATTGCTTTTGAATTGTATCTTTGAAATATTGAGCACAACTGCCTCCTCTGTCGTTTGTCCACACTTCAGGTTGTGAATTGCTTTTGAATTGTATCTTTGAAATATTGAGCACAACTCATCTGCTGTCATGGCGTTGTGTGTTAATGTTGTGAATTGCTTTTGAATTGTATCTTTGAAATATTGAGCACAACCGTTGAATTTGATTAAAGAGTGTGCATAACGTTGTGAATTGCTTTTGAATTGTATCTTTGAAATATTGAGCACAACTTCTACAACTTCATGGCCTGCTGCCTGCAGGTTGTGAATTGCTTTTGAATTGTATCTTTGAAATATTGAGCACAACATGTGCTATCAACCAACGTATCAGGGGATGGTTGTGAATTGCTTTTGAATTGTATCTTTGAAATATTGAGCACAACTATTGGCGGCGCTTGTGATGGTTCTGGAAAGTTGTGAATTGCTTTTGAATTGTATCTTTGAAATATTGAGCACAACTTTAAGGAGTGTAGATAATGGTGAAACATGGTTGTGAATTGCTTTTGAATTGTATCTTTGAAATATTGAGCACAACGGAGAGGATTATTCAACAATGGGACCCATGGTTGTGAATTGCTTTTGAATTGTATCTTTGAAATATTGAGCACAACTCTCCTCCGTATCGGTAACGGGCGACAAGAGTTGTGAATTGCTTTTGAATTGTATCTTTGAAATATTGAGCACAACCGCATGGAATAGCATTCCAGATATCGCAACGTTGTGAATTGCTTTTGAATTGTATCTTTGAAATATTGAGCACAACTTTAGCACAATACGAAGATACACACCGAAGGTTGTGAATTGCTTTTGAATTGTATCTTTGAAATATTGAGCACAACACTGCTAAATTGACCTAACCACCGACCGAAGTTGTGAATTGCTTTTGAATTGTATCTTTGAAATATTGAGCACAACCGCATGGAATAGCATTCCAGATATCGCAACGTTGTGAATTGCTTTTGAATTGTATCTTTGAAATATTGAGCACAACTAATTTCCATGATGAATCGCTGCAATGCCGGTTGTGAATTGCTTTTGAATTGTATCTTTGAAATATTGAGCACAACTTACCGGCTTATTGTCGGGCAGAAAGAAGAGTTGTGAATTGCTTTTGAATTGTATCTTTGAAATATTGAGCACAACCGATACGGCTCCATTAACCGCTAACTCGACGTTGTGAATTGCTTTTGAATTGTATCTTTGAAATATTGAGCACAACTCAGGCAACGAGATGTTTATCCGGTTATGAGTTGTGAATTGCTTTTGAATTGTATCTTTGAAATATTGAGCACAACAGCAGGGCTGTGGTGCTGAATTATACTGTGGTTGTGAATTGCTTTTGAATTGTATCTTTGAAATATTGAGCACAACCGACAACCTCGACGCCAACGAAGGGACATTGTTGTGAATTGCTTTTGAATTGTATCTTTGAAATATTGAGCACAACGATGCCATCAGCGTATTTAGTTTGCTCAGTGTTGTGAATTGCTTTTGAATTGTATCTTTGAAATATTGAGCACAACGCTATTGAAACACCCGATGCCAACACCATTGTTGTGAATTGCTTTTGAATTGTATCTTTGAAATATTGAGCACAACATTTACATATTCAGTATCATGTATATGTATGTTGTGAATTGCTTTTGAATTGTATCTTTGAAATATTGAGCACAACCTGTTCAGATAGTTTGCGAACGGTGGCTTTGTTGTGAATTGCTTTTGAATTGTATCTTTGAAATATTGAGCACAACAAGCCTAAAAGGGGAAGGTACGGCCTCTTTGTTGTGAATTGCTTTTGAATTGTATCTTTGAAATATTGAGCACAACATTGTGTTTATTTCTTTATATAGTCCATAAGTTGTGAATTGCTTTTGAATTGTATCTTTGAAATATTGAGCACAACATAGGTGCAATCGTATTCCTGACCCGTTCGGTTGTGAATTGCTTTTGAATTGTATCTTTGAAATATTGAGCACAACCAAGATTACAGACGAGGTGAAGGACAAATAGTTGTGAATTGCTTTTGAATTGTATCTTTGAAATATTGAGCACAACTTGGCCACATAACAGGCCCTTCAGGCCAAAGTTGTGAATTGCTTTTGAATTGTATCTTTGAAATATTGAGCACAACAAATCGGCGATAAGTGCCAACCCGCCAATAGTTGTGAATTGCTTTTGAATTGTATCTTTGAAATATTGAGCACAACTCCTGGCTAATCAGATATTGAACCGAGCCAGTTGTGAATTGCTTTTGAATTGTATCTTTGAAATATTGAGCACAACAAATTTTACAAGAATACGGGTGCCCTGACAGTTGTGAATTGCTTTTGAATTGTATCTTTGAAATATTGAGCACAACGTACCCATTAATTTTCCCACTCCAGGGAAAGTTGTGAATTGCTTTTGAATTGTATCTTTGAAATATTGAGCACAACAGCTACCTTTTTAATGCAAAACCTTGGTTTGTTGTGAATTGCTTTTGAATTGTATCTTTGAAATATTGAGCACAACTGTGCTTACCGTTTCGCCAGGGCCCGGCTTGTTGTGAATTGCTTTTGAATTGTATCTTTGAAATATTGAGCACAACTACAAACGGCACTTCGGCAAACCCTATCGTGTTGTGAATTGCTTTTGAATTGTATCTTTGAAATATTGAGCACAACCATAAAAGCAATTAATAACAACGGAAGTACGTTGTGAATTGCTTTTGAATTGTATCTTTGAAATATTGAGCACAACATACCCCTGCTCAATATATTCATAAACAACTTGTTACGGCCTGAATCAGAAATAAAAAAATGTGCTCAATAAAAGTCCTTTTACCTTCGGGTAGAAGGACTTTTTCTATCCTAACTAGAACAACTCCAGTTGCTGGGGTGTGTTTGGTTTCTCTGTTTCCTTTTGTCCTTTGAAAAATTCCATCATACCAAACTGTTTATCTGTAACTGAAAATAAAATAATCTCACCCCTGGGTGCCAGAAATGATTTTACCCTTTTTATATGCACATCGGCATTTTCACGGCTATTGCAATGGCGTACATAGATTGAGTACTGCATCATGGTAAAACCATCCTTTTGCAGGTTTTTCCTGAACTGTGCATAGTTTTTCCTGTCCTTTTTTGTGTCAGTAGGCAGGTCGAAAAAGACAAATATCCACAAAATCTGGTATTGGTTTAGTCGTTCAAGATTAGTTGAAGCCAATGGTTTCAGTTTAGTTCCGGATATAAAATCTTTCGACCTGTTCCCTCAAAGCACATTGACAAGGATGCGGTTGTCCGTTGCATTCCCACCATAAGCGGACTATTCTTGCCATCAATATTGATGTCGGTTGCCGGAATTTGAAGGAGATGCTTTTTTATAGTTGGTGTCAGTTCCTCTGTAGCGGGAAACTCATCCAACGCACGCAATACTATCCTGTCAACATAAGGGCGATAAGGCTCCATTATATCAGAAGCCAGGCACCAGGGATTGTATTTGTTTCGGTGGTGAATACCCACCGCAGGCAACAACCCACTGGCAACCAGTCCACGGGCCACAACGGCCAGAAGAATGGCATAGCCATAATTCAGCATTGCATTGGCGCCATCCTCATTGCGATCGCGTATAAAACTACTTTTTTTACCAAATAAATTATCCCAGTAATAGGCTGCGGCCCGTCCTTCAACATTCTGTGGGTCTCCACTTTTCACCAGCTTCAGGTAATATTGCATTTTCCCATCATCAACACCCACACTTCGAAGCATGGCGGCCTGATTGCTGATTTTTGCCTTTACCGTTTGTTGCCAAAGGTTCTTTTTTAAAGGCAATGAACTTTCCAATTGCTCATACATTCTTTCGGTAAAGGCATGGTGCGCAAACATGGGTAGCATTAATCCATAAGGCAAGTGTTTTGCATCACAACTCACAATGGCCACATTATTATCAGATAATGCAGCTATCAGTGCATGGGTCAGAGTAATTTGCAGATTATCCAGAACCACAATCCCAATATCTTCAATAGGAATAGTGGTTATTGGCTTTTCTTCCTTTGCAGGAAATTCGACACTCATCTGCAAATCATTCTTTTTAAGATAGCAGGGGTTGCTGAAATAGAGTGTGCGCTTTATCATATTCTATTCAGAATTATTTTCCCATCAGGTGTAATTTTAAAATCCTTATTCTCAATTAGCATATTAAGATTCCCTTTGGAAAGCTTTAGTTTAGGCCATGGTGATTCCCAGTTTATACTTGAGAATCCATTCATGCCACTTTTACCAAATGCTTTACCTTCATTATCCAAACCTTTTTCAGGGAATGCCACCATTAATTTTTTATCATCCCTTGCTTCTGCATGATGTTTAAACCTAATTCTGCCATCTTTTTCAAACCCTAATATTACATAAAGGCGCTTGTTTAGTTCATTCTGGTCAATCTCAAGTAACTCAATAGGATTTTTCTTATAAAATAGCACTCGCTGCCCAATGGTAAGAATTGCATGAAGATTAAGCCTGACTGTTTCATTCTTATCTAAGAATATATAGTCCTGGACTATCAAATTATTGTTGACTTTTAATCTTGCCGCATCGAAAAGCTTAATAATCTCATAGTTACGCTCAATTCTATTATTTATAATGCTATGATATAGAATATAATACGGTGTTGATGCATTGTTCGCAAAATAGAATTGTTTATGTTCTCTATTATCAAGATTGACCAATGTTTTGCTCGAAATGTACGTTTGTTTCTTTATTTTTAACGGTTCAGTTGAACGGACAAATATTCTTATATGCCTAATTTTATTTAGAGGTCTGCCATGCTTGTCAATCTTTTTCGGTTTCCCGTCTTTGCCGAGCATGAAAATGCCTTTATCAATAGCATCTTTTAATGAACTTCCCGCACTTTCAACTTGTTTTCGAATTGCTTCGTAAACATCCGGATCAACAATATCTTTTTTGATCTCAGCTAAATTTTTAAAACCTATGTCATTATCATTCTTTTTATATTTTAAGTCTTTTCGAATAACATAGTACAATCCATCTTCAAAAGTAAATTTGCCATCCAATAAAATTGGCTTGTTGTTTTCATCCCTCTTAACTTTTTTTATGGCACCTAAAAAACTTTCTTCGTGTAGTTGCCCACGAATACAATCGCCGGTGGCAATTTTAGGTACAATGATTGGAATTGGTATTCTTTTTCCGTTATTATCCAATATAAATTGTCCATTTTCATCTTTTTTAAAAATAAAATTTCCATCCTTGTAAGTTCGGTATTTAACATTGCCGTTAGCATCAGTAAAATGGATGGGTTGCTTGTTATTATCCCGAATAGGTTCCGGCTTCCCTTTTTTTCGTAATGCTTTTCTGGCTGGGCAAAGTGTTTTATCATTTGTAATTGCGTTTACAACAATATTGCTTTCAATAGTTTTAACAATTTTATTCGCTGAGCCTATTTTGCACCTTCGAATTTCATATTGCAAATCAGATTCAATTTTATCAATTTCTGATTTCAATTTTGAAACCTCTGCTGAATTCTTATTTCCATTTATCAAATCTTTGTTCTCTTGTTTTTTGTAAAATAACTCAAGCATTTTGTCTCGGGTGGCCGCTTTAGGAATAAGAGTAAGTACACTAGCATCAATGGCATGGTGGGAATGCTGGTCACGATTTTTCTTTTCGTACTCATTTTGAATACCAATTATTTTGCGAAAGACAGCTGTGACATTTCCCTTCTGAACATCAACGCTACTAAAAACTGATTTTAGATAATGTAATGCATACCTTGAAATTAATTGTGTATCGACGAGCTGACTATTTTTAAATCCACTCGTCACTTCCTTCATAGTAAACCGCTCATATTTCCCTTTCCAATAATTCAATTCCATTTGCCAAAGATGCCTTTGGCGAATGGAATAATCCTTAATATCTTTATCTATAGCTTTTTTTGATTTCAACTTCCAAAATTCAACATTCTCCTGTAATCTTTCGATCTTTAATTTCCAGTTATTTAGCCTTGGTAATATTTCAGAATAATTACTAAGCTGATATGGAATTTTTTTCTTTTTAATAGTTCGATTATAATCGGCAAAACACACAGTCTGGTTTTCTAAGGAATTATCAAATGAAATACTTCGGGGAATAGTATGTTCAAAGTCAATTATATTTTCAGCAAAGAGATCCGTGATCTTGATTATCTTTCCGGTATATATACACCGGAATTCTTGTTCTTTCCAAAGCCGGTACTTTTTAACAAGGTCTTTTTCAAGCATTATTTTCTGTAAAAATACCGGGGACTTATTAAATGATTCTGATTTTTCATTTTTTTTCTTGTTTTTCCCACCTTTAATATTTGGTACTTCAACAGTAACTGCATTTCCATATTCAGGTATATCAAACTGATCAACTAAAAGTCTCATTCTATCAATATCATCATCATTTGATGGGTTGGCTTTACCGTTAAAATCTGAATCGTTGAGCAATTCCCTTATGGCTAATTCGTATTCTTTGTTTTCTGACTCCCTTTGCCTTTGATATGCCTCAATTGCCCAACGCATATTCGCATCGTTAAGATCACGTGCAGTTTCGACTACTATCCGAGTCTCCTCATTAATTTGACCTTCCAGTAGAAGATAATTGATCAATTTGCGAAGTTCATGAAGTGTTCTCATAGCCATTGGATTTTTAAACGCACCTGTTTTAGGGCTTTTAAGCAAGCGTAGAGATAGTGCCAAATTATTATATTCAACCAATTGTTCTTTTGACTGTGGATAAATTGCTATTTGTGAAGGATGATAAAGCATGTTGACTTTCTTGCACGCTGAACAAGTACATTGTTCATCCTTCATTCTATCAGTATTTTTACATTGCAAAAATTCAAAATTGTCAGTTAGGAATTCCTTAATTGTGTCTCCTAATTTTGGTATTTTATAATAGTCTCTTTTTGAATTCGAAAAGAATTTCTGATAAAATGTAGCAACCTCTGTTTTGATATGAATTTGCTCTGCTTCAGAAATATTAGTCCAGGTTTTTTCACCAAAACGGTCGATGCAATGACTTTCTATTTCTTGAAAATCATATTTATCCAAAATATAATTGGTGTTTTTATAGGCAAATTGTTCACTGTGCTCTAATGATTTAGCCTTGTATAGAGAAATTAAGTTATTTGTAATAATAAGGATTCTTTTTTGCTTCCTGTTTTTGGCTGTCAACTCTCTAATGTGATCTAAAAAGAACAATTCATTTTCAGCCCATAGTTCAACTCCCAGAATCTCTGGCATTTTTGCTAACAAAGTTGCATCCGTATAAATAAGACCCTTTTGAAGAAAGCGATTAATATTTTTTATAGCTTTCAAGCTTAACATACTGTATCCTTGTGGAATAGCCAACCAAAGATTTAAAAAAGCCTTGCTTCTCTCTCCTATGAATAATTTATTCTTAGCGAAATCAAGAACATTTTCTTCGTCTTCGAATGAAAACAATACATGCCAAATATCATCAATTGAATATGTAATGCAGTGGCTAATACCTTTCTTGTCAGTTCTTGAATTAGTAGAATCAACTTTGTAATTTCTCCAGTCATCACCAAAAAGATTTTTAAGACGGGCTGAAACTGGGCATCCGGCAACGTTTGTATTGTATTTATAATTGAATGTATAATGATGATTTAAACGTTTTGTCAAAAAATCGACTATTTCCTCAAATTTAAAATTCGCTTTTACTCTCATGAAGCAATGCTCAAAAATAGCCTCCTTATCTTCTTGTTTAAGGTTTATCCATCCTCCATTTTCTATATTTTTCTCACGATATTGGATGTTATTAATGAATGACCATGCCCTGAAAGTTTCAAATTCAGGGTGGCTCACAGGACATCTTTCTTTTGTTGGCTCTAATGTACATTTACCAACTAACCCCTTTTGAGAACGTAATGGTCTTTTGAAGAATATTGCTTTGTGAATTTCCGAATAAAACTCACTTTCAGTTCTCAGTTGATTTTGAAATTCAAAAATGTATTTAATTTCATTTTCATATTGAAGTCGAATTGGAGTCCAGTTTTCCCTTATTCGCTCACCTTCATTCTCTAGTTCTGCTAATGCCCATCCAACTGTTTTAATCTCAATTTCTTTTACTTTTTTCTTTTCAATGAAATCCTCTATTTTGCCAGCAATCTTTTTCTCCGATTTTTTTATATCAATTACAAGTTCTGTATTATTGTTAATCTCTTCATTTTTATTTTCAGCTTCTTTTTCTTGCTCTTTTATCGTTTCACCTTTGCTGCTTTTGAACCCACGCCTTTGTGCAATATGATATAGAGCCCTGCCAATTTTAAATTTGTTCATTTCGATTTCAAAGTCGAACTGTATTGTCGCAAGTTCTTTTCGCAGTTGAAATGGGCTTGAATAGTCCGGGTAGCCATCACCATTAAAATCCAGTTTTACCCATTGCTCAAATTTCAGAGCATCAACTGGATATTTTCGATTTAGTCCTTTTGCCTTATTGTATCTTCTCCATTGATTTAATTCATCTTCAGTAATTGGACAAAATCCATTTTTCATTAGTACATCTAATGTCTCCCAAATCCTATATTTGCGGGATTGATTTAATCTACGAATTGAACGTTTTTGAGTGCGTTTAGCTGCATATGAAAACTCAATCCCTTTCTCAGAACCAACACCTTTTTTAAAAATTGTTGATCCATAATTTTCAAATTGATTGATTATATCGGCATCGATGTTTGGATTCCGTAGCGAAAATCCAATTGAATTTGTTCCAAGGTCTAAGCCAAAAATATTTTCCATGTTTGTATTGTTATATGAATTTTATGTTTACATTTGCAGTGATACAATTTTAAAGACTCTTCACAATAAGGCTATAAGCCGAAGAATTTCTTAATCCCGCGTACTCCGTGGGATTTTTTATTTTAAGGCGGCGCAAGTCGCCTTCTTTTTTTATCTTCCATTCCCTTTTAATCTAATACCTGGCCTGTTTGGCCCTATGTGTGCAACTTAATTTCTCATTTTGGTTGCATTTTCATTCTGCTGTAACTTATTGTTAATCAGGGAATAGAATCTTTTAATTGTTCTGTTTTGGGGTGTTACAGCAGTATTTCAAATCACTTTCAAATATATTAAAGTTTTTAGAATCCAAACGAATATCTAAGAAATTTGATTTTATAGACTTAAAAATAATGAAAGCAATGGAGGTTGGATGTCTTTTATGTAAAACATCTGATTCTTATTGCTAATTTTATAACTAGTTAATCGTTAATAAACTAAGGCACAACAAAAAAGGCTGCCATTGCTGACAGCCTTTTTTTGGGTGGAATATGGGGCTCGAACCCACGACCTCCTGAACCACAATCAGGCGCTCTAACCGACTGAGCTAAAACCACCATCTAATTTGAGGAGGCAAAAATAATACATTTTCCTGAATTAGAAAATAAATGCCATAAGATTTTTGTAAAGAAAACTCCGTAGGGTTTCCAATCATTGTTTTCCCGGGAAAACCTGAAATACATAAATGTGTGATACAGGCCTTTAATGGTATGGCAATTGCTAACTAATAGGATCAGTCATCACGCGCGCCGGCACATGGCCCCAGAACAAAAAAAACAAGTAATTTAAGACATAGGATAAGCGAATACCGTTATCTAATCACAAATTCTCCTGTCTTTGGGCAGTTTCTGTGCAATATTTGTGCATTTTGAGCTATTTTTGCTTTTACATATTTGATAACTTTAAATTTAAAAGACATGGTAGATGTTATTGACTTTAACATAGTTGGTGATGATATGCAATTGGTTGAGATTGAGCTTGATCCCCAGGAAGGTGTTCGTGCTGAAGTGGGAGCCATGATGTATATGGATCAGGGCATTGAAATGCAAACCACTACGGGAGGTGGGCTTTTCAAGGGATTTAAACGCATGTTGACCGGTGATGGATTCTTTATATCTACCTTCCTTAACAATGATAATTACCGGCGGAAAGTTGCTTTTGCAGCGCCTTATCCAGGGAAAATTATTACGCTTGACCTGGGTAAACTTGGTGGCGAGTTCCTTTGCCAGAAGGATTCCTTTTTATGTGCCGCGCGGGGAATTGACATTGACATAGCTTTCACACGAAAGATTGGCGCTGGATTTTTCGGTGGAGAAGGGTTTATATTGCAACGTTTATCCGGACATGGTCTTGCATTTGTGCAGGCCGGTGGAACCATTGTTCCGCGTGAACTAAAACCAGGGGAAGTTCTCCATGTGGATACCGGATGTCTGGTGGGCTTTCATCCCTCTGTTGATTATGACATCCGTTTTGTTGGAGGCTTTAAGAATGCGCTGTTTGGCGGTGAAGGCCTCTTTCTGGTAAAGTTGACCGGGCCTGGGTTGGTTTATCTGCAAAGCCTGCCATTTTCGCGTCTTGCTGATAGGATTGCAGCTGCTACACATTCCAATAGGGGCGAAAGCCGGGGAGTAGCCGGTATGGGTGGTTCAATCCTGGGCGGTATCCTGGGTGGAGATAAATCATTTTAAAAAGTAGTTTTAATTTACATTTTTAAACTCAATCCGAATTGCTTTTAAAAATCAGGTTCATCCGTGAAGGCTCACTTAACCAGAAAGCGCTTAAAAAGCTGGTAAAAAATAAGCCGGCTTTGTTCTCCTTCTATTTCATTGTATTGGTAACCCTGGTTGCTATTGCCGGATATTTGATTACGCCGGATTCATCGCCTTATGCCAATGAGCAACACCTGGAAATTGCTGCTCAAAAGCCAGGTTTTTCAGTGAATATGC
Organism: Lentimicrobium sp.; assembly: GCA_034005265.1. Lineage (GTDB taxonomy): Bacteria > Bacteroidota > Bacteroidia > Bacteroidales > Lentimicrobiaceae > Lentimicrobium. The sequence continues at coordinate 29,459 of JAVEVB010000002.1, read as the reverse complement.
TTAAAATTACTGAAAATGTTGCCAGGGGTAAATGTGGGCTATTGTCGCGTTGGTTGTATGGTTGCCGAAGCAATAACCAGAAAATACCCGTATCGGCATGGGAATTTAATGGAGACAGCTTAAAGGTAACTGCCTGGGAGCCTTCTGCAGGCAGTAATTCTCTTGTTTATGCCTTTCATCTGGCTGATGTGGTTTATGCCCTGCCTGCTTCTTCCAATAGTGGTTTTTCAAAAACTGACCTGAATGGAAAGCAGATTGAAACGGACCCAGTCCGGTTAAAAGAGATTATAGAAAACTCATATATCCGGAAACAATATTATTTGTTGGGTACCGATCGTTTTGGACGTGATATGCTGAGCCAATTGATGATCGGGGCGCGGGTCAGTTTGTCGGTGGGTTTTATATCGGTGTTTATTTCATTGGTATTGGGGATATTATTGGGAGCTCTTTCGGGGTTTTTCAGGGGATGGGTGGATCAGTCGATCATTTGGTTTATCAATGTGCTTTGGTCCATTCCGACCTTGTTGTTGGTTATAGCCATCACTTTTGCGCTTGGCAAAGGTTTCTGGCAGGTGTTTATAGCAGTTGGGCTCACCATGTGGGTTGAAGTTGCGCGCGTGGTTCGTGGGCAGATATTGAGTATCAGGGAAAAAGAATTTGTTGAAGCCGCCCGGGCTTTGGGCTTTAAAAGTCGCAGAATTATTCTCCGGCACGTACTTCCCAATACCATGGGGCCGGTTATTGTGATTTCGGCTGCCAATTTTGCTTCTGCTATCCTCATTGAAGCAGGATTGAGCTTTCTGGGGATAGGTGTACAACCGCCCATGCCATCCTGGGGAACCATGATTAAAGAAAATTACCCATTCATTATTCTCGATAATCCGTGGCTGGCCATTTTGCCCGGGCTTTGCATTATGCTTCTTGTGCTCGCCTTTATGCTGATAGGCAATGGTTTACGAGATGCGCTGGATGTGAAGGAGGTTTAGTTTAGGACGAGGGACGCTGAAAGGGACGAGGAACGGTGATGTCTTTTGGAATGCGACTCTTTATTTAAAGACAAGGGGGCAGGGAGACCGGGAGACAAGGAGACCTTTTACGTCTGGGAGTGCGGCTTTTTATTGAATGAAAAAGAGATGAAGAAGGGAGGCATGAAACCTTTGGGATGCTGACTTTAAATAGGCTGATCTGGGTACAAGAAAATTTTTAATATCCAATTTCTAACCGTTTCTTTAATTTCTCAGCAGTAGCCGGAGGTGTCAGTCGATCTCCCCAATATTCCATTCTTCCTCATCTCTTTTTCCCTGCCGCAGGCATTCCGAAATCCGCCAACGCCCTCAGCCCTTTGCCACTTCTTTAGTGTCCGCAGGAGCATCCACTGCATCCACCGCCGTAATCTTCATCTTCCAAGCCACTGCCACAGCTTCCTGTGTCGCAGCTTCCGGTATCACAACTTCCGGTGCCACAGCCACCATGCACGTTGTATTTTACCTGAAATCCTTCCTGAAACCAGGCCTGAACGCCGCCGGCAACATAGCCAACCTGCTCAAAACCCTGGTGATGCAGCAAATTGGCTGCTTTAAAGCCACTTGCTTCGTCATATCCTCCGGTAATATAAGTAGGGCCTTTGTCCATCCATTGAAGTTTCTCAAGCAATTGTAAAAGGGTAACTTGTGTGGATGCGATGCCATCATAGGCAACTACACTATAGCCTTCTTCATCAATAATGTCAAGGAATATTGCGCCTTCGGTAATTTTATCGTAAGCCTCTTTGGGCTGTAATTTTATAATTTCTGACATGTTTGTTGTTTGTTTTAAGTTGCAAAATTAGGATAATGTTTTTATACCGATCAAAAAAAGTTGTTTCAGAGGAAAGAATGTGCAGAACAATCAATTGTTGTGCCGGCCTGATTTTTTACTAATTTTGCCACCACAATAAATTAATGTGTATTTAAGCGAATTACAGCAGAATTGTTTCTTTCGTTGGTTTGCCGCTGGTTGGTCTGAAAAGGTTTCCTTTGGTTAGCTGGTATACCGCTTTCTCCATAACTAATCCTTAATCTTGAAATAGCCGGTAATTCCGGCCCCTTGCAATGTGTTTATGAGCCTGAAATCTGAAATAAATAAACGAAGAACTTTTGCCATTATCAGTCACCCTGATGCCGGAAAAACTACCCTGACCGAAAAATTATTACTTATGGGTGGCGCCATACAAACTGCTGGTGCGGTAAAAAGTAATAAAATCCGGAAAACGACAACTTCCGATTTTATGGAAATTGAACGGCAAAGGGGAATTTCGGTTTCCACTTCGGTGATGGCTTTTGATTATAAAGATATTAGGGTAAATATTTTAGATACGCCGGGACATAAGGATTTTGCTGAGGATACCTATCGCACGCTTACAGCAGTGGATAGCGTTATACTGGTGGTAGATTCCGTAAAAGGTGTGGAGGAACAAACCCGTAAACTGATGGAAGTTTGCCGGATGCGCCATACCCCGGTGATGATTTTTATCAATAAAATGGATAGGGAAGGTCGTGATGCCTTCGACCTGATTGAAGAACTCGAGAAGGAACTGAGTATTGCCGTAAGTCCATACACCTGGCCCATTGGACAGGGGGATGGTTTTAAAGGTGTGTATGATCTTTATGACAAGAAAGTCAGTTTGTTCCTTCCTGATAAAACTTCAGTACCACAGAGTATTCTTGAAGCTGATGATATGGAAGCTCCTGCTGTTCATGATTTTATCGGGACAACTTTAATGGATAAGCTGAAGGAAGAGGTCGGCTTTGTTCATGATTTTTTTGAAGAGTTTAATCTGAACCTTTACCGTGAAGGATACATGGCGCCTTTGTTTTTTGGTAGTGCCCTGAACAATTTCGGTGTGAAGGAACTGCTGGAAACTTTTATTCAGATTGCCCCTTCTCCCGGACCGGTGGAAGCCGCTGACCGGGTGGTTCAGCCCGAAGAAGAAGCACTTACGGGTTTTGTCTTTAAAATTCATGCCAATCTTGATCCCAATCACCGCGACCGTATAGCCTTTATGCGCATCTGTTCGGGTAAGTTTGAGCGTAATAAATTTTATTACCATAGTCGGCTGGGCAAAAAGCTGCGTTTTTCATCTCCTACCAGCTTTATGGCCAATACCAAAAGTGTTATTGATGAGGCCTGGCCGGGCGATGTAGTGGGTTTATATGATAGTGGGGATTTTACTATTGGTGATACCCTTACCGAAGGTGAACCGCTTATGTTTAAAGGAATTCCCAGCTTTTCGCCTGAGATATTGCGGGAAGTAATCAATCTCGATCCCTTTCGCTCCAAGCAACTCGACAAAGGAGTGCGCCAACTGGCCGGAGAGGGTTTGGCGCAGTTGTTTATTGTAGAAGCCGGTAATAAAAAAATTATCGGGACAGTAGGCGAACTTCAGTATGATGTAATCAAGTTCCGACTCGAACATGAGTATGGCGCCAAATGCCGTTTTGCAAGTCTATCCTATACAAAAGCCTGTTGGGTAACCAGTGAGGATAAGAAGGAAATGGAAAGGTTTATGGTTCGCAAGTCGGGTTCGGTAGCCTTTGACAGGGATGGGAATCCTGTTTTTCTGGCTGAGGGGGATTGGATACTAAAGGTGGTAAAAGACACATTTCCTGCACTCACGTTTCACAATACTTCTGATTTTAAATTGCATCAGGTGAAGTGAACCCTGATGAAGGATGTGAAGGGGTGTTCAATTATTGTGTTTACGCCCTTTTTTCGACACGACCAGATTCACCTTTTCTTCGGTAATCAGGTAACCTGTGGTAATTTTATTGAACCACGGCAGGATGATTTCAAGGAAGTATTTTATTTTCCCGGTTTCATCAACAATTTCTACAATTACGGGTAGTTTTTCTGAAATTTCCCACAATTTGACAGTGTGTACCACGCTGCTGCCCCCAAAGCCCATAATGCCTTTAAAAACGGTTGCCCCGGCCAATCCGTATCGTTTTGCCGCAAAAACAATAGTTTCACTCAGGAGTGAATGTTTGAATTTGTCGGTACTGCTGAGGTAGATCCTCAGACGGGTAATTTCTGTCTGACTATCCATAATTAAAATATTTTAGTGAGCGCATGTCCTCCGAAAGTAGCTGCAAGACCCAGAAAAACACTTAACCCGGCATACAGGGTGAAATGCAGAAAACTTCCATCTCTTAGCATCGCCATGTTTTCGGCGGAGAAGGTGGAAAAGGTAGTGAATCCTCCGCAAAAGCCAACGGTAAGGAAAAGTCTTAGCTCGTTGTTGGTCAGGCTTCCACGATCAGAGATGCCAAACAGTAAACCGATGAGGAAGCATCCGAAAATGTTTACCCACATGGTGCCGAAAGGAAAAGCAGATGCTATACTGTTCTGGATAGCCTTAGAAATGAGGTAGCGTGATATTCCACCAAGAAAACTACCGGAGCCAATGGCCAGTAATACTTTTAACATAAGCTGAATTAAAAGGTAAAAGTACGGAAGTTAATGGATTTTAAGGGCTATTTCCCCTGAAAGTAAAAGCACACGTTTTGTCATTCCGGATGTTTTTGTTGTGGTTGCTCAATGTCCGGGTCATTATCCATTTCGTCCATCACGGTTCCCTGCCATTTCGGGATGTTGAGCAAATGGGCCACCCTACTGATGGAGTGCGAAGCTACTGGCGCAGTGAGGAAGATGAAAACGATTACCATCAGGCTGATGGCAATGGCGTAGAAGGTGGCAAAATAGATAGCAGCTGCCGTTTGAAGCAGTAAAATGCCGAAAGCAGGGGCTTTGGTAGCGGCGTGCATACGGGTGTAAAGATCGGGAAAACGGATGACTCCAATTGCGGCAAGCAGGGAGAAGAATGCCCCGCTGAGCATGAGTACAGATATTAGTATTGTGCTAATCATAATATTTCTTTTTCAGGTAAGTAGAATACGCGACAGTGCCAATAAATGCGACCAATGCCACAATAGCGGAGATATCGAGGTATCGCACCTGGCTGGTTGAAACCGCGTAAACAATAGCAAATCCCATGCTCAGGGCAGCGATTAAGTCGAGGGCCACAATGCGATCGGGAAGGGTAGGGCCTTTGGTCAATCTGAGCAAAGCCAATAATATGGCCAGTGAAATCAGAATCAGGCTGGCAAGGGTTACCCATTCAGGGACGAAAGCGTAACTGCTCATTTGAAAACCTCCATCATTTGTTTTTCAATGCCATCAACAATTTCATTCTCGAAATCATCGTGATTTTTAACATATAATCCATGCACGTAGATGCTTCTGTGATCATCACTCACATCGAGGCAAAGGCTGCCCGGTGTCATGGTGATGAGGTTAAACAGGGCGAGGGTTTGCGTATCGCTTTTCGCATGAATGTGTACTTTCACAATGCCCGGATGAATGCGCATGCGTGGGCTGAGGATATCGCGGGCAAGCTGCAGGTTTGCTTTTACCATTTCCTTTAGGTAATACAGCACAAAGACAATAAGGCGGTAAGTTCGTCTAAGGTATTTGATCATAATTCAATTTTTTAAGGCGTTAACTGAGGCATGCCCAATACTGCCGAGATATAGGCTGCAGGATCCATTAACTGGGCGGCGGCGATCATGGCAAAATCAAGGATGGGTTTCACGGCAAACCCCATTGTAAGAGTTAGTAAACCGAGGAAAGCAGCTGGAATTACCATTGAAACCGGTAGTTTCTCTGTTTCACCATCAAATGCCGGAGAATTTTGCGGTTTTGGCTTCCAGAAGGCTTCGTTCCAGATTTTCACCATCGAGAAAAGGGTGAATAATCCGACGGCCAGGGCAATGGATGAGATTACATATTCTCCCGCGCTAAATCCTGCAGATATAAGGATCAGTTTTCCAAAAAAACCAGAAAGCGGCGGTATCCCTGCCAGCCCGAAAGCCGGAATGATGAACAGAATGGCCAGCCAGGGCCTGTATTTGTATAGTCCACCAATGGTTTTGAGGTCGTAACTTCCGGTAACGCGGTTGATGAGCCCGGCCACCAGAAAGGTATTGGTTTTTGCAATGATATTGTGGGCCATGTAAAAAATAGCTCCGGCGATACCAACCACGGTAAATATTCCGAGGCCCATAATCATGTACCCAATCTGGCTGATGATGTGAAAGGAGAGGATTTTGCGAATATCATATTGCGAAGCTGCGGTGAGCGCACCTACCACCATGGTAAAACCGCCAATCCAAAGGAAAAGCGGATGCCAGAATAATTTATCCTGAACAAAAAACAGGGTGTAGAAGCGAATAAGGGAATAAACGCCCACTTTGGTGAGTAGTCCGGCAAAGAGCGCCGTGATGGCGATGGGAGGTGTATGATAAGAGGCAGGAAGCCAGAAAAAGAACGGGAACACCGCTGCTTTGATAGAGAATGCTACGAAAAAGAGTGCTGCCGAGGTGTTCAATAGTATGTTTTGCTCGTCCATGGATAATTTCAGCGCGAGGTCGGCCATGTTGAGGCTGCCCATTTTACCGTAAAGTAAACCTATCCCTGCAAGGAAAAATAGTGAGGAAACAAGGTTAAGGGTTACATATTTTACAGCACCACTGAGTTGTTTCTTCTCGCCACCAAGCGTTATCAGCACAAAAGAAGCCATGAGCATAACTTCAAACCACACATAAAGGTTGAAGATATCACCGGTGACAAAAGCTCCGTTTACGCCCATGAGCAAGCCGTGAACCATCGGAAAGTAAAAATACGATTGCCGCTGACGATCCACGGCATCAATGGAATAAATACTGATGCTTACAGCGATTATTCCTGCCAGGATAAGCATAATGGAACTAAACGCATCAACCACCAGGGTAATGCCAAAGGGCGCCTGCCAATTGCCTGTGTGAAGCACCATGATGCCGTGATTGTTTACCTGAACAGCAATGATTATGGCCAACGCAAGTTGTAACAGTGCGCCGGTGAGACCAATCCATGGCTGCCATTCCCGGTTTTTGAAATTGAGCAATAGGAAGATAAGGGTAATTAATGGAAGTAGTATAGGAAGAGCGGGAAGTATCATTGATTTTCTCCTTCCATCATTTGGTCGAGGTCTTCGGTGCCGGTGGTCTTATAAAAGCGGTACATCAGCGTCAGGAAAAAGGCAGTAATTCCAAAGCCAATGACAATTGCCGTGAGAATCAGTGCCTGAGGCAGAGGGTCGGTAGGATTGGCCACAGCTGCATTCAGTCCATCAGCGGTAAACTGAGGCTGACCTTTGTGTAATCCACCAACCACAAAAATGAGCAGGTTGGTGGCATGGCTCAGAAACATAATTCCAAGGATAAGTTTTACAATACTTCGCCGCAGCAAGAGGTAAACCCCTGCTGCATAAAGCAATCCAATAACAATAGCGAGTAGTGTTTCCATCGTTTATTCTTCCATTATGTTGAAAATAATCATGAGCATAATGCCCCAGACCGTGAGATAAACTCCAAAGTCAAACAGCAATGGTGTGCCGATTTTGAGCGTTCCCGCGAAGGGCAGTTGTAGTGAAATCCATTCACCGGTAAAAAACGGGTTACCCACAAAAAGTGCCGGAAAGGTACTGGTAACTGCAATGCTTAATCCTGCCACAATTAAAGCTAGTGGACTAACCCTTAGCTTCTGTTGAGCCAATTGTGTGTCGAAAGCCATGGCATAAAAAATATATCCTGCGGAAGCCATCAGCCCACCGATAAACCCTCCGCCCGGTTCGTTGTGGCCCCGGTAAAATACCAGTAAAGAGAGGATAATGGTAACCGGCAATAACCTTGAAGCAGCCAGTTGAATGATGAAGGATTTCATGTTGCGCTTCCTTTCTTTGTTTTTAGTTTAAGCAAGGCTGCCACACCAATGGCCGCAATGGCCAGCACGGTTATCTCTCCCAGAGTATCGAGTGCCCTGAAATCAACGAGGATAACATTTACCACGTTTTTACCATAGGCAAGTGCAAGCGCATTTTCGTTGTAGAAGTCTGATATTTTCGGACTTAGGTCAAGTTGCACGGATTTGAGCACCAGTCCGGTCATAACCCCTCCGACCAACAAAGCAATAATGGCATCGCGCAGACGTGAAGCTCCTGACGAGAAATTGGTAAATTTTGGCAGGTGATAAACAATGGCCATAAACAGCACCAGCACCAGCGTTTCAGCCAGCATCATGGTAATGGCCAGGTCAATGGCACCATAAATAATAAATAACAGGGATATACTGTACCCCACTGCGCCCAGGGATAGTATGGCTGCAAGACGTGATCTTACAAGAACGGCGTATAATGTTGCCAAGGCAAGTACCACCAGAAGAATAATTTCTACAATGCCCGGCATCACAAAAGACCCCCAACCCTGCCAGGTATAAACCAGCTGATACCAGGTGAGACCCGCTGTCATAATAAAAATGGACATCAGGTAATAACGCTGGTATCCGCTTTGAATAAAGGCTGTTTTCTTTTTGGTGAGTTTTATAAAGAGGTCAAGTCCCCGGTTGAAAGCATCTGCAAATCGAAAGGTGATTGCTTTTTTGTTGAAGTAAGTAAGCAACGGGTTTATTCTCCTGTAAAGAAGGAAAAGCGCAACACCAGCAGCAACCGTTATGAAACTTACAAGCAATACTTCATTAAAGCCATGCCACAGTGCTAACTTGAGGTTGTCAATGGATGGGTGAATGGCTACAATTGCCGGTTTGAGTAATAGACGCGCAACTTCGGCGGGAAAAAGCCCGAAAATCAGGCTGATTGCAGCCAGTATTAATGGCCCTATCCTTAGTGCGAGTGCAGGTGGTTTAGGCTTTTCGCCTGGATATTTCAGCTTGCCAAGAAACAGGTTAAATATAAGTGCCAGACTTATGGCCACCATAATTACATTTGTTGTAACCCCCACAAAAAGCAGGATGTTCCCGATATCTGGTAAGGCAAATTTGGCTTCATAAATAAGTTCTTTGCCAATAAACCCAATCATCGGTGGAAGGCCGGCCATGCTGAGCAGTGAAACGATGGCCGCCAGAGCCGTGAATGGCATTACTTTATACAATCCGCCGAGTTCCCGCAAATCGCGTGAGCCTGCCGACTTGTCAATAAGTCCAGCCACCATAAATAGTGCGCCTTTGTATAGTGCATGCACCAAAAGGAAAATGATGGCTGCTTTTACCGATATATCAGTGTCAATACCTAACATCAGCACCAGCGTTCCTAAAGCACTGATGGTGGTATAGGCCAATACTTTTTTGAAATCCGTTTGCGAATAGGCAAAATAGGCTCCCAGAAGCATTGTAATTGCGCCCGTGATGGTAAGAATATAGCGCCATTCAGGTGTGCCACCCATCACAGGACTGAGCCTGGCAATCAGGTAAATCCCCGCTTTTACCATTGTGGCAGAATGTAAAAAAGCACTTACCGGTGATGGGGCCTGCATGGCGCCTGGTAGCCAGAAATGGAAGGGAAATTGTGCTGATTTGGTAAATGCCCCGGCCAAAATGAGCAGTAATGCAGGCAAATAATGTGGATGATTGCGGATAAGGTCGCCAGATCTAAGTAACTGGTTGATTTCAAGTGTTCCGGTCATCTGTCCCAGCAGTATGAAGCCTGCCATCATGGCCAATCCACCTGAAACGGTGATGAGTAAAGCTTGAAGCGCGGCATTTCGGGCTTCAGGTTTTTCATGGTTAAACCCGACAAGCAGGAAGGAACTCACACTGGTGAGTTCCCAAAAGATGAACATCGTGAAAAGGTTCCCCGACAAAATCAGGGCCAGCATGGCAAATTCAAACAGCAGGATGAGGAAGAAGAACCGGTGTTTGAGTGGGTAAGGCTGCATGTATTTCCCTGCGAACACAAGTACCAAAGCACCCATGCCGGTTACCAACAATCCAAAAAAGAGAGACAACCCATCAAGGTAAAGGGTAAAATTGAGGTAAAGTTCGGGCAGCCATTCTATGGTGTAATTGAGGGTGTTGCCTGCTGAAATAAAATTCGCGTAACTTAACAGATAGCCAAAGCCTCCGGCCGATAGTAGTCCCAATAGCCAGGGTGCAGCTTTGCCGTTCTTCCTGATGAGGTAAGGTGAGAAAAAAGCTGCAGCAAGCAGCAGAATAAGGTAATTAAGCAGTCCACTCATTGGAAAAAGAAATTCATTTGGAATAGTATTGCGGTAAAAACTAATGGTTTACGAAATTAAAAAAAAACTGATTATAGGAAGTGGGCATATTTAAAGATTTAAAGATTCAAAGATTCAAAGATTCAAAGATTTAAAGATTTAAAGATTTAAAGATTCAAAGATTCAAAGATTCAAAGATTCAAAGATTCAAAGATTCAAAGATTCAAAGATTCAAAGATTCAAATATTTAAAGATTCAAAGATTGAAAGATTCAAAGATTCAATCCCGAATCGCTTCGCTATAGGGATTCATCACGCAAGTGTGGGATGAAGACACAAATATTCACAAAGGAGCAGGTTAGAAATTAGAAATTCCTTCTTCCCTCATTCATCCAGCGTACTCACATCTCCCACGTCCTGTCCCAATGCTTTGGCTTTCAGCACGCGGCGCATGATTTTGCCGCTACGGGTTTTGGGCAGTGAATCAGCAAACACCACAAAAGCTGGTTTTGCAATGGGCCCAATTTCATGTTCCACATGGGTTTTAAGCTCATCAGCCAATTTTTCGTTCCCTTCAACTCCTTGTCGTAAAATAACGGTTGCATGAATCACATTGCCACGCAATTCATCGGGTAAGGCAATGGCTGCTGCTTCAACAACTGCGGGATGACTGACCAGTGCACTCTCTATTTCGGCAGAGCCCAGGCGGTAGCCACTCACTTTGATTACATCATCAATACGGCCAATAATCCAATAATATCCATCCTCATCCTTCCGGGCTGAATCACCGGCCAGATACCATTTTTGTTTGTTGTATTTTTCCCAGTATTTTTCCACATAACGGTCGGGATCGCCGAGAATGGTGCGCGCCATTCCCGGCCAGGGAGTTTTTAATACAAGATTGCCTTCTTCTCCCGCTTTAACTTCCTTCCCTTTGTCATCAACAACGGCCACTTCAAGGCCAAAGAATGGTTTCGCGGCAGAACCGGGTTTCAGTGGCATGGAAGGAATTGGAGTAATAACATGTCCGCCGGTTTCGGTCTGCCACCAGGTATCCATAATCGGGCAGCGACCTTTGCCGATTACTTCATAATACCATTTCCAGGCTTCAGGGTTGATGGGTTCTCCTACCGAACCAAGCAGCCGAAGCGAACTCAGGTTGTGCCGGTCGGCCCATGAGGAACCGAAACGCATCAAACCCCTGATGGCAGTAGGGGAGGTGTACAATATATTGATGCCGTATTTCTCAATCATCTGCCACCAGCGGTTGGGATAAGGATGATTGGGTGCGCCTTCGTACATCATAACAGTGGCACCGTTGATGAGCGGACCGTAAATCATGTAGCTGTGGCCGGTAACCCATCCGGGATCGGCAGCACACCAAAAGCGATCTTCGGGCTTGATGTCAAATACGTATTTGAATGTGGTTGCGGTGTAAACGGCATATCCACCGTGCGTATGCACCAATCCTTTTGGTTTGCCGGTAGTTCCTGATGTATATAAAATATAGAGTGGATCTTCGGCATCCATTTCTTCAGTGGCACAATCGGTGCAGGCCAATGGCATACTCATCAGGTCGTGGTACCAGAAATCACGGTCATTTTCCATGTAACATTCTTCTCCGGTGCGCTTTACCGTGATGCATACTTCGATGGTTGGCGAGCGTTTCATGGCTTCGTTGGCGATGTTTTTAAGACCGGTGGGCTTTCCACGACGATAGCCACCATCAGCCGTAATCAAAATGCGGCTGTTGGCATCTTCAATGCGTTCGGCCAAAGCCTCCACACTAAAACCGCCATAAACCACGCTGTGAATGGCCCCGATTTTGGCACAGGCAAGCATAGCAATCACCGTTTCCGGGATTTGCGGCATGTAAATCGTCACTACTTCACCCGATTTTGCGCCCATGGAGCGCAGCACATTGGCAAATCGGGAAACTTCGCGGTTCAGCGCATGATAGGAAAAGGTGCGAAGATCACCCGGTTCACCTTCCCAGATGATGGCCAGCTTGTTGCGTGTGGCATTTTTCTGGTGGCGGTCGAGGGCGTTGTGCACGATGTTGATCTTTCCACCTACAAACCATTCATAAAACGGATGGTTGGAATCATCCAACACCTTATCCCATTTTTTATACCATTCCAGCTTTTTGGCTTCTGCTGCCCAAAAGGCCTCCGGATTGGCAATGGATTCTGCGTAAAGCGATTCGTAATCCTTTATAATTGCCCGTTTTTTTACCTCCTTCGAAGGTTCATAAACTTTTTTCAGGTTGTTGGCTGGCTTTTCCATACGTTTCAGGTTTTTATCTTAAACGTATAGAATGAAGAAGTTGTTCGCTACCTCCCTATGAAGGCGGAGGTATTTGATTACGTTCTTTTGTTTTGTTGCCCTATTGCTGAAGTGAGAGGGATTTGAAAGTGATCTTATTTTGGCTGAAACTGGAGGTATTTAATCGGAATATATTCAAATTAACCGGGCTGAAGCCCGGTGCAAAAGGCGGTTATACCTCTTTCTTCTGGCTTTAGCCGAAAATGAAATTGTGATATCGGTATCTATATAAAAAAAACTGCCACTAATTAATTGGTGTTGATTATCATCCGCTCCTCAAACCTTCAGCAACCCCCGGAATCCCCTGGCTGCATAATACGATTCAGCGCCATTGTGATACACAAATACTGCATCATAACGCCGATCACAGAACAGGGCTCCGCTGAGTGTTCTAATTTCAGCAGGCGTTTTTATCCAGCTCGATGTTTTCAGGTCGAAAGCTTCAAACTGCTGCAATGCCCGATATTGATCTTCCGTTAAAATCTCAATTCCCATGTCGGCAGCCATTTCTACCGCACTATTCTTGGGTTTATTATCTTTTCTCGATTCCAATGCTTTGTGGTCGTAACAAATGCTTCTGCGGCCTTTAGGGCTTTCCGGGGCGCAATCGTAAAAGTGGTAGCTGTCTGTGCTTTTGTCATATCTCACAACATCCGGTTCACCGCCCGTTTCTTCCATTTGATGCAGCGACCATAACTTTTCGGGATTGGCTTCAAGTTTCACTTGAATATTTTCCCATTCAAGTCCTTTGTGGCGATGATTGTTTTGTTCAAAACGGTTTTTTAAGGTGTTTAAAAGGTTTTCCTGTTGTAAGGAAGATAAATCCGTTTGTTTGTTATTTGTCATGAACGCTTATTTTCATTTGATACTATGACTTTCGTCTATTTTATCGTGTTATGGCTTGCCAGCCCTGATCAGGCCTTTCCGAAAAGTTAATGGAACAGTGATTTTATTTATTTTTATCAATATTCAGGATTAAAATTAATCATCCATCCAATGCCAAATTTGTCAATAAAGCTCCCGAAATAATCCCCCCAGAACTGGTCTTCCATGGGCATTTCGATTTCGCCACCTGCAGAAAGACCCTTAAAAAGTTTATCGGCTTCTTTCCGGCTTTCGGGATGGATTGAAATATAGTTGTTGTTCCCCTTCTTCAGGATTTGGCCCATTGAGGGAATGATGTCCGAGGCCATCAGGAGGGTGTCTTTTCCAATGGGCAACGAGATGTGCATTATCCGGTTTTGCTCTTCTTCCGGAAGTTCGTTTCCTCCCGGGGTTTCATTCATTTTCATCTTCCCGGTAAATTCACCACCGAAAACTGACTTGTAAAAGTTGAAAGCATCTTCAGCCTGGCCGTCGAAGTTCAGATATGGATTTATTTTCATGAGGTTAAATTTTTAGTATAAGTGTAATTTTGAAATATAGAGGTGTTCATTCATCGCGATTTTCCTTTTCCCTTTCCAGTTAAATTATAACAACAACAGTGAGTAACTTGTTGGTCTGGCTTCTATCAAATTCTGGAAATTAACAAAGAATTAACGTTGGTTGGGGGCTCGTTTTATCTTCTTTTCTCCGGATAAAACTCAGTTGTGGTTGCGATTTTGGCTTTTCTTTAGTTTTCTTTTTAATAATGGCTGTTGTAATTCCGGGTCTTGATGCCAAATCAGAATTTAATCAAATTATACAGAGAAACGCTTGAAGGCGAAATGATGCAATCTGTCGGTAAAAACGGATAGTTCATCTATTCTGCTTTTTTAACCTAGCCGCGACAAGTACTTTTGTCACCAAAATGAATAAGGTTATGAAAGCAAAAGCATTTTTTATTTTAATCTTTCTGCTAAGTATTTTGAGTGTCAAAGCTCAGCAGAATGATTCGATACAAATTTGGAGTTTAAATGATTGCATCAATCATGCGCTGACTCAAAATATTCAGGTGCGTCAAAGCATACTTAACAATCTTTCTTATGAGGTTAATGCAAATCAGGCGGTCAACCAGAAATTGCCCTCTGTTGCAGGTTCAGTACGCCAAAACTTTGGTTGGTCAAACGAGACTGATCCTATAAATGGAGAATTGAATTTTGCAGGAAATAACAGTACCAGTTATTCTATAAATTCCAGTGTTGTTGTCTATAACGGTTTCAAATTAAATAGCTTGATAAAGCAGGCCGAACTTGACATGCAAAGTGGGATTTATGATTCAGAAACGATTAAGGAGTCAATAAGTTTAAGTATTTTGAATGCCTATTTACAGGTTCTTTTTAATGAAGAAAATGTTAAGAATGCTGAAAAACAACTTGAATCTACTACCCAACAATTAAACCTTGCGCAGGAGCGATTGAATATGGACATTATTTCGCGTTCTGATTATTTACAGGTGAAATCGCAATTGGCGTCCGAAAAACTCAGTCTGTCGAATGCGAACAGTCAATATACTATTTCCAAAGTAAGTTTGATGCAACTCATGGAGCTGCCTGTAAGCGATAACTTCGCAATAAGCCAACCCCTTTTGGACGAAACGGTAAACACCAATATTTTGCCCAATGCTGCTGAGGTTTATGCGCTTGCATTGGGAATAAAACCCGAAGTAAAAAGTGCCGAATATCAGAAAGAAAGTGCCGCTTTGAATGAAAAAATTGCTGCAACAGGCTATTACCCTTCGCTTACTGCTGATGCAGGAATAGGGACTGCTTATTCCAACCTTTCAGGGAACGGCTACTTTGGTCAGCTAAACGATAAGGTTTCCCCGACTGTAGGCTTAACCTTGTCCATTCCTATTTTTCAAAAGAAGCAGGTGAAAACAAATGTTTCGCTGGCAAAAATCAATTATCAAAATGCTGAACTAACGGAGATTAACGTAAAAAACCAGCTTCGCAAGGAGATTGAACAGGCGTGCGTTGATGTGGTTTCGTCACAAACCGGATACGAAGCCAGCCGTGAGCAATTTGAGGCCGTGGAAGAGTCGTATACATTGGCTGAAGAAAAATTCAATAACGGTTTGATAAATTCAGTTGATTTTCTTTTTGAAAAAACAAACCTGATTGTTGCTGAAAGTCAGTTGTTACAATCTAAGTATACGTTGATCTTCAATTATAAAATACTCGATTTCTACATCGGGAATCCCATCAATTTGTAAAATCAGAAACAAAAATAATAAAATGAAAAAGAGAACCATCATAATTATTGTGAGTGTAGCAGTTGTTTTGGTTGCAGCGTTTTTCATCATCAGACCTAAAAAAGTGGATGCTGAAAAAATTAAGATCGAAACTGCGAAAGCCGGGCCTGGAACCATTAGTAAAACAATTACTGCCACCGGAACATTGGAAGCCATTACCACTGTTGATGTTGGTACACAGGTTTCGGGGATCGTAGAAAAGATTTATGTTGATTTTAACTCATACGTTAAGAAGGGAGATCTTCTGGCCCGAATTGATACGACTAACCTTGCCGCCGCAATGGAGCAAAGCCAGGCAACGCTGGATAATGCAAAGGCCGAACTCGTTTATCAGCAGGCCAATTACGACCGGCTTGTGCCCTTAATCGACAAAAAGCTGATATCACAATCAGATTTTGATCTGACATTGTATAACCTGAATAAAGCCAAAGCCAGTTATAACAATGCATTGGCGCAGCATAAAAAGAATAAAATTAATCTTGACTATGCCTTGATTTATTCCCCGATTGATGGAATTGTTTTGAACCGCGCCGTTGAAGAAGGTCAAACTGTGGCAGCAAGTTTTAATACCCCCACACTTTTTACCATAGCCAATGACCTCACTCAAATGCAGGTTGAAGCGGATGTTGACGAGGCGGACATAGGACAGGTAAGTCAGGGGCAAAGGGTTGAATTTGATGTAGATGCATACCCCGACTCAAAGTTTGATGGTGTAGTTACTGAAGTAAGACTGGAGCCAACGGTTTCAAACAATGTAGTGACCTATACTATTATTATTTCAGCACCCAATCCTGATTTTAAGTTGATGCCGGGAATGACTGCCGAAACCAATATTTACGTATTGGAGCAAAAAGATATTTTAGTGGTTCCCAGCAAGGCGCTACGTTTTACGCCCGACCAGAACCTGCTGATGAGCTATATGAGCAGTCAGCCAAAACCTGAAAAGAGGCCTGGTAATGGAATGGCGCCTCCAGCTAGGGATACGTCCAGATCTGCCGGCGTGTCCAAAACAGTATGGATAAAAAACGGCTCCATAATTCACCCTCAAAATGTAAAAACCGGGCTTGATGATGATCTTCATGTGGAAATTACCGATGGATTGAAAGCCGGGGATGAAGTAATTATCAGTATGGAGGAACAGGATGTTAAAACGGAAGAAGAGGCAACAACCACCGCGAATCCATTTATGCCAAGACCGCCAGGAAGAAGATAGATTCTCAATGAGAATGAATGCGTTTCCCGCAACAAAAATGTAATCGGGTTTTGATTCAGGATTCCTGCAAAAAGCTATAAAATGAGTAAAGCAATCATACAAGTAATTGATTTAAAAAAGGATTATCAAATTGGAGAGGTGACTGTTCATGCACTTCGAAAAGTAGATATGCAAATTAACGAAGGCGAGTTTGTGGCCATTATGGGTGCCAGCGGATCGGGCAAATCTACGATGCTGAACATTATCGGCTGCCTCGACAAACCAACCGATGGGCAATATTTGCTTGATGGTGTTGACATAGGGAAACTGAACCGCAATCAGTTGGCAGGTTTGCGTAACAATAAACTCGGGTTTATTTTTCAGTCATACAACCTGTTGTCACGCACTTCGGCACTCGAAAATGTTGAATTGCCCCTTTTTTACAATTCAAAAGTAAGGGCAAAGGAGCGAAGGGAAAGGGCTTTGTATGCTCTTGAGCAGGTTGGACTTAGCGACCGAATGCATCATATGCCCAACCAACTTTCGGGCGGTCAGCAGCAGCGCGTAGCCATTGCGCGTTCGCTGGTCAACGATCCGGTGGTTATTCTGGCCGATGAAGCAACCGGAAATCTCGATACGCGGACTTCTTATGAAATTATGGAGCTTTTTCAGAAACTGAACGATAATGGGAAAACCATTGTATTTGTTACCCATGAAGCGGATATCGCGCGGTTTATGAAAAGCAACATCATCTTCCGCGATGGACGAATTCAAAAAGAATCGGCAGTCACCAACCGGTTTAATGCCACTCAACTTATCAGAGAATTGCCGGTTGAAACGAACGATATCAATTAAAAACAGCAAAAATGAACTATACAAATCTCGCCAAAATTGCTATCAACGCCCTGAAGCGGAATAAATTCAGGTCAATCCTGACAATGTTGGGGATAATAATAGGGGTTGGTTCGGTTATTGGGATGCTTTCCATAGGACAGGGTTCAAAACAAAGTATTCAAACCCAGATTTCGAGTATGGGTTCCAACATGCTTTTTGTAAGACCTGGATCGGAACAACGTGGAGGCGTTAGAATGGGAAATTCTAATGCACAAACATTGACCCTTTCCGATGTAGAAAAAATAAAAAATGAAGCTACGAAAATATCAGCCATATCACCGCAGGTAAGTAGCAACGGGCAAGTGGTTAATGGAAATAAAAACTGGCCAACATCCATTCATGGAGTGAACGCGGATTATCTAAAAATACGCAAGTATGAAATCGAAGATGGTCGCATTTTTTCGGAGAATGAAATAAAAAGTCTTGCAAAAGTATGTTTGGTCGGGCAAACTGTTGTTGAAAATATTTTTGGTGAGGATATTGATCCGGTGGGACAAACCATTCGATTCAATGGCATTCCATTAAAAATTATCGGCGTATTAAAAGCAAAAGGCGAAAATTCGATGGGAACAGATCAGGATGATTTATTGCTGGCGCCATACACCTCGGTTCAGCGTAGAATTCTGGCCATCACGCACATTCAGGACATTTATGTCTCGGCAATCAGTGAAGAAGATTCGGATGCGGCTATGAAAGAAATGGAAACCATTCTTCGTCGTGAACATAAATTAAAAGAAGGTGAAGAGGACGATTTTGAAGTACGATCGCAGGCTGAATTGATCGAAATGTTTTCGTCGGTGAGCGATATGTTGACCATGTTGCTTGGGGCAATTGCGGGCATTTCGCTGTTGGTTGGCGGAATTGGGATTATGAACATTATGTTCGTTTCGGTTACCGAACGTACCCGCGAAATTGGATTGCGTATGTCGGTTGGCGGTCGTGGAAATGATATTCTGATGCAGTTCCTGATCGAAGCCGTTTTGCTTAGTCTTCTTGGTGGAATTATTGGAATATTGTTTGGGATACTGATTTCTTACGTCGCTACAAGTTTATTGAACTTTCCGTTTATTATCATGACCAACGCTATCCTGATATCGTTTCTGGTATGTTCCGCTATTGGAATTTTCTTCGGATGGTATCCGGCCAAAAAGGCGGCAAACCTGAATCCAATTGATGCACTGCGGCATGAATAAAATATCGGGAAATCTAAATGTGTAAATTTGGATTGAAATTTCTGATTTTTCAATTAACTTTGATAAAAAACAAAATATCAGAGCTACTGAACCAGGAAACATAATGAAAGAATCTGTAATGAAAAGCCGCTTGTTAACCGTTGCCTTGCACATAACAGCCTGGGTGCTGCTAATTATTTTCCCCCAATTCATTATTAATAAATATTGGGGCAACAGCAATTTTGTACCCTGGGGATTTTATCTCAGTGCTGCTTTTTATGGAATTATTTTTTACATCAACTATTTGTGGCTCGTTCCCCAATTTTATTTTAAACAAAAGAAACCCATCTATTTTATTCTGGCTTTCGCTCTGGTTGCTGTCCTTTATCTGTTGTACACACAAATTAATTATCACTTTTTGCACGACCCCGAGCGTGATAAGCTGATTGCAGAAGCATTTGAGAAACTGGAAAATGAGAATTTGATTCCCCGTCCGCCAATGCGGCAGTTGAAAGAATATTATCATGTATTAACTTCGGTGATTATTATTGGTTTTGCTATTGGATTAAGGGTAATTGAAAAACATGCGAATAGCGAAAAACGTCAAAAAGAACTCGAAAAAGAAAAACTGAATTCAGAGCTTGCATTCCTGAAAAATCAGGTTAGCCCTCATTTCTTTTTCAATACACTGAATAATATCTATTCGTTAATTGAAATCAATACAAAGGATGCGCAGGAATCGGTGCTTAAACTTTCAAAACTGATGCGATATTTGCTGTATGAATCGGAGCATGGACAAACCAGTCTGGGAAACGAGATCAGTTTTATGAATAATTATGTTGATTTGATGAAATTGCGCTTGTCCAATAAGGTTGAGTTAAAGGTTGATTTACCACAAGTGGAAATGAATCAGGCAATTCCTCCTCTGCTTTTTATTCCATTTATAGAAAATGCATTTAAGCATGGAATCAGCTACCGTGAGAAATCATTTATTCATATTGCACTAATTATTGACAACAAAAAGATTATATTTACTTGTACCAATAGTCTGGTGCAGCAAACCGAAGTGAGTAAAGCAGAAAATCACTCAGGTATTGGTTTGGAGAATGTAAAAAAACGATTGAACCTGCTTTATCCTGATAAGCATGTTCTGAGGATTGAAAAAACGGGTTCTGCCTACAATGTTTCTCTTGAAATTGAAGTAAAAAATTAACAAATGATACGAACAATTGCCATAGATGATGAACCACTCGCACTTCAATTGGTAACCGGCTATATCTCAAAAACCCCTTTTTTAACCTTGCTTTCAGGTTTTGATAATCCATTGGATGCAATGGAATTTCTGGAAGAGAATCCGGTTGATTTAATCTTTTTAGACATTAAAATGCCCGATCTCACCGGAATTGAGTTCGCCAGGATTCTTGTTAATTCTCCCAAAATAGTTTTTACAACAGCTTATGAAAAATACGCACTCCAGGGCTTTAAACTTGAGGCGGTTGATTATCTCTTAAAACCTTTTAGTTATGAGGAGTTTTTGAAAGCAGCCAAAAAAGCGGAGAAATTAATCCGATTGGAGCATGCCGGACAGCATGAAGAAATTGAAGCCAACAGTGAGTTCCTTTTTTTGAAATCAGATTATAAAATCAGACGTATTAATTTTAACCAAATCACTTACGTTGAAGGATTAAAGGATTATGTAAAAGTTTATCTGCAGAATGAGCCCAAACCTATCCTTTCCATCAATACCCTGAAGACGCTTGAAGCAAAACTCCCTGAAGTGAAATTTATGCGGGTTCACCGCTCCTTTATCGTAAATCTTGATAAAATAGATACCATCGAACGAAGCAGAATCGTTTTTGGATCAGTGTACATTCCTGTTAGTGAGCAATATAAAGATAAGTTTCAGCAGTTTTTGGACCAAAACTTTTTGTAATAAATAAGTGGCATTGTTCTATTTCCATAAAGGCTTGACAGAAATATATTCTGAGGGTATAATTTCAGTGGTATATGCGCGCTGTGTTTTCTGAAATTGTTGCGTATGCCCTTTCTGAAATTATTTCGCAACGGTTAACCTTTTTCTTTGAAAAACTTCGTGGGTTTGTGTGAAAGACACTTCTGGCTTGATGCGCAAAAAAATGATTTTGCTTTGAAAAATTCCTGCCACTTTCTACTGAAGGTAAAATGGTCACTTCATTCAAAGGTGGCAGGAAAAAAATCCCGGTGGCAATTAAAGCCCAGGGTCAATTGTGATTATGAGTTATTTTTATTTTTAGTAAATAATAAATCTGCTCCAATTGTTCCTTCAAGGAAATCGAGATAGACTGCTGATTTTACGTACTCCAGCTCTTCCTCCACACCTGCAATCCGCTGCCTGAGATTCAATTGCTCAGTGTATTCGCGGTTAACTTCAAGGTTGGCAAAGTCTGTCAGGTATTTCCTGCTTCTTTCAAGATACTGAATGTCAATTTCCTGTTTGTGTAGTAATCTTTCCCTGTACCAATCAGCCTTAATCACATAATCGCGTTCAAACATTTTCCTTATATCGGGATGAGATGCCGGCTTCCCTTCAAAGCTTCCATAAGCCATGATGTGAAGCAGCGCTTTCAGTGGAGGAATAGCTGCCTCCACACTGCCATCGGCAAAATAATCCAGGGCAACACGGGTTTGTGCTTCAACAATGTTATTTACCCCATCAACAAAAGCTTCAAGGTCCTGTTTTTCCGGACGTAGCATTTTATCAGTGAAAACGGCCTGAGGCTCATCAAAAATACTGTTCAGATAGCTGAAGGTGAAGTTCTCGGTAATTCTGTAACCCAGTCGTGATGCCAGTACGGGTTTGCCTTCAAATACAAAATCTTCTACTTTTTCAAGTGAGCCTTCGGCAATGAGTTTCTTTGGATTGCGGTCAGTAACATGCATGCGGCTCCATAGTTCGGGGATCAGCAGGGAGATGTCATGGTCAACACGCGATTCAGTTCCTATATGTCCCGCAGCAGAAGAGAAAGCATTGTAGCCTGTCAGAATGTAGGATAGTAATGCATTGTTCAGGTCGGTAACCGGACTCAGCATATTGAAAGGCCCTTTGGTAAGTGCGCCTTCTGAACCTGCTCCTGTGGTTGAAGGCGATTTTCCGGTGAGGCTGCAGATGAAATCCATGAACAATTCGGGTAATTCCTGATAATGTATTGGACCATAAACACTCAGTCCTCTGATGCCGTTTTCTTTATCTGGTGGGTTGTTGCGACGGCCTGGCAGAACAGCGTTGATGGGGTGGTGAACTGCTTCCGTTAAGGGAATTCGCCCTGCTAAGCGCAGCCCTATGTCGGCAAGGTAATCATCTATTGGGTTTACCAGGTCGGGCCGTATTTGAAGATATCTGGGATTTTTTGAAGGCGCACCATTTACTACGCGGGGATATGATGGAACAATAAAATAATAGCCTGATTCGTCTTTACTGCCTTCTTTTATTAATTTTTTGATGGGTTTGGTGTAAAGATCGAAATTTATAGCATCTTTAACCAATCGTTTGCCATCGGTTATTGAGAGTGGTTCATAGTTTGAACAAAAGTTATTGCGTTGCGATAAATCAGATTCAGTCTCCTTGTCATAACCACGATGTATGGCTTCGTCGGGGCGCTGGAAAAACATTTCTTCACAGTTCTCGGTTAGTTTTACACTTGGGTTGATATATTTCTGATCAAGGTATTTCAGGTCTTTCACAGGTAAGGTTATGGAAGCCGTAATGTCATCTTCCATCTGAATTTTAGCTGCCGCTACAAAGTCGGAGCGAAGTTTGTGCAGATACCATGAATTGTCAGCTGCAAAGCCAACCCTCAGATAACTGGCGCTCAGTTTACGGTTGCTGAACAGTAACTCATGTCCTTTGCGTCCATTAATAACGTCTGTTGAAAAATAATCTTTCCAGTTGTCACTATACCTCTCAGGACGGTAGAATCGCTTTACATAAAACACCAGTGCTTTTACATGGGCTGGAATTGATTTAACAAATTGGTTGTATTCATCGGTGTATTGTGATGAAGGGGTGAGCAGTTTAATGGCTGATCCCAGCGTACGCATGGGCGATAGTAACGAACGGGAAGCCTGACTGTGTTCCTCCGGCGATTTCCAGCGGTTGGAATAATTGCGGTTTATTATTTCATCGGTTGCCTGTATATCTTTGTCAAAATCATCAACGAAGAATGAACCATAGATGATGGCATTGAGCAGCGATTTTGAGATCTCCGATTTGCCTCCCCCTGAAACGGTGCTGGGTTTATGACAGAATGTGCCTTGTGCATGCGTACTTACCAGCCTCCATGATGGGGCTGATGGATGCTTTTCCATGTGAATTTTGTGCCCCGACGGAAATATGTAAAAATAGTCCGGACTGAGGGTGATGCTTTGCATTTTACCATTATGAATCCATTGAACACTTCCTTTGTACAGATCAATTTCAGTGTCTTCCGGAATGTAAATTATGTTCTCAAACTTTTTGTCGATACCATAGCCTTCGGGCTGCAGGTTCATGATTTCGCCATATTTTTGTACAACGTCATTAAAGTAATAGGCTTTTTTTAGCCTGTTTTTCATAAAGAGCGTTCCATTGAAGCTTGCACCTATGTTTTTGCGCCTGAAGGCAATGGCTCCACCGGAATGTTCTTCCTCAACAAGCCCGTGCAGGTTGGCCGAATAACTGATCTGAGTTTTAATCTCTTTCTTTGAGTAACCAAAGTAATTGTCAGCAATCAGCGTAATTACAACGCCTCTTTCATCGCGGCAGGTGATTTTAAAGGGATTTCCTCCATTGTACAGTTCGTCTTCATTTTCCCAGCATACACCATCTTTTCGCTGCCTTTCGGTTGCCTGATCAAAGTGGGGAAGCCCCAATTCCTTTTTTGAGATTTGGGTTAATTGAGGAGCCAGCACTACACAACCGGTGTGTCCGGTCCAGTATTGTGGATTCAATGCGGCATCGTATTCAGGGTTGGCCGGATTGCCTGCATTACCGAAAATGGATTCCACAAAATCAATGTTACTTACCAGACTGCCGGGCGCGAAAAACCGAACTTCCATTGTTTTTCGTTTTAAAACACCTTTTACTTCCGGACTAACTACAGGCCGGAGTAATAAGGATACAAACACACTGGCTTTTTTATCCTGGAATGAAGTAAAAGGCAGTTGATTAAGTTCATTGTCAGGGTTGAACGCGGACTGAAGGAATTTAGCCCAGGCCTGTTTGGGGACTTCTATTTTATCAACAGGCACCGGTAATCCTCCTTCCACAATATGAAAAGAACCCTTTGTGGTACGTCTATCGTTTTTAGGATTGTGCAAAACACCCTGTTTAATGCGGTAAGATTCAATGTACTCGTTTTTGTAGTGGTTGTGGTGGGGTGGAAGACTCAGTACACGCGCCAGTCCGGGTTTGTCACAAATAAAAGTGTTGGCAGGTAGTTGTGGAATTTCTGTCAGATTCAATTCTTTTATATAGTCATTGATGAAGTCCTGTATCCTTTGGTCGGCCGGGCTGAAGAACCTGCTTATCAGTCGTGTACGGCTTCTGTAGTTTGAAATTAGATTCTCGGCCAGTTCAAGAAATGCCGGATCGGATAGTTTGTTTTCACCTTGCTGTTCAGCAAAATCATCAAAAACAGGTTGACCAATAGTGGCCAGCTTCAGATTAATATATCGGATAAGGTCGCGCGTTGATTGGGTTGTGTTGGTTTCTCCTGTCCGAGCTTTATTGTATTTTTCCATCAGAGAGTTTATTTTGTGTTAATATACTTAGGTGGGTGCAAAGGTAATGTATTTGAAAATGGCTGATAAACAAACTTTTAGCGCAAACGATTGCACCCGAATTTATTTATTTCCGGGTAAATCTTATTGATCTGCAAATCAGGTAAAGGGAATTGATTGTTGAAAACAGGAGGCGGTGGCAAAAGAATTTTAGTAGAGCTGATCAGTCAGCATGCTCATTTAAGCGGTTGTCTTATATACCATTCAGGATAATCCTTCTTCCCTAAAACATATTTTTCATAGTAGTGCAGTAGTATTGCAGTACTCATGCATGGTTAATAACGTAGCATATAATTATGTCTTTGGTTTTGTATAGAATATTTTTGCATCGTAACAATTAAACAATCAACTTATGAAAAAAACTTATTTCTGGAAAACCCGTTTCACGATTCAATGTGTAACATTGATAACCATTTTGTTTATTAACAACATCGTGTTGCATGCCCAAACTTTACCCCTACTTAAATGGTCTAAAACCTACGAGGGAATTTATTCCGACATTGCCCGGCAAATAATGCCCACCAATGATGGGGGATTTGTGATGGTGGGTGAAAGTGAATCGTATGGTCCCGGAATCATCTCAACCTTGTTGATTAAATGTGATTCTACCGGTGTTGAGGAATGGAGCAAAACATATGGGGGTAGTGCATTCGATCTGCCAACATCTGTAATTCAAACGACCGACAATGGATTTTTAATAGCTACATATACTACTTCTTTCCCACCAGAGGGAACAAACATCCGATTAATTAAAACAGACCCCGCTGGTGAAACGCTATGGACTTCAGTAATACCAAACAGCAACGGATGTCTGATTTCTCTTTCAGGCTGTGTTGTTCAAACCCCAGATGTAGGCTATTTAATTGCAGGATATGGATGGAAAGATCCGAATTGTAACCAAATTATGCTTTTTAAGGTGAATGCTTCAGGTGAAGCGGAATGGTTTAAAGAAATTGGCGGATTCTCAGATGATTATGGAGCCAATATTCAATTGACGAATGAGGGTAATATAATCCTGGCCGGATATACCTTCAGCTACGGCAATGGACTTTGCGATGGATATCTACTTAAACTGGATCAGAACGGAGAGACTATTTGGACAAGTGTTACCGGGGGTACTGATTATGACTCCTATCGATTTGTACGACCCACAAGCGATGGTGGTTATATTGCCGTTGGAAGCACACAATCTTTTGGTAAGGGCGAGCAAGGTTTTGTAGTAAAAACCGATGCTGATGGACTGGTACAATGGACGGCTGCCCATGGGGGCAATATCAATGAGGGTTTCGAAGGCGTAGTGGAAACCGCGAACCATGATTTTCTTCTTTCCGGCAGTACCAATAGTTACGGAAATGGGGAGCATGACTTCCTGATTATGCGGATTGATGCAGCCGGTGCACTACTTGGAATGGAAACCTATGGTGGATCGAACGAAGATTTTGGCTCAACTATCGAAATCATGGCCAATGGCGATTACATTGCAGCCGCCTCCAATTGGGGGGATACTTTCCTGGATTTCCAGGCGCTATGCTTCGAGGCGGACAGCATTGCCACATCCATTGAAAGTTTTGCAGAGCTATCTTCATCATCCATAAGTTTTGATGCCATATCGCCGAATCCTGTTACAAACCAGGCGCGTATTGACTTTTATCTGGCGAAACCCAGCCTTACAAACATACAGTTGTTAAACCTGAATGGAAGTGTGGTAGAGGAGTTATTTTCGGAATCCCTTTCACAGGGTGAACACACCATTGTTTACACAGCCGGAGAATTAAAACCAGGCATTTACCTGTGCCGTATTCAAACAGATGATTCCTTAGCTGTAAAGAAGATGATTAAGATAAGATAAATCCGGGAAGGGATGATTCTTCAGTTTGAAAATTGCCGGGGAAGGATTATTTTTGTCCTTTCCCGGTTTTGCTATGTATAAGTTCATCTTACTATTCCTGCTTTTTCATTACCACCTTTTGTCAAGTTGTGCCGGAAGTCTGTTTGCCGCCACTGATAACATGGGCATCGCCAGTAAACAAACTAAAAATCATATTGATTCCCTGTTAACAGCGGCTGATAATATTGATCATGGGCCGGCAATAATGCTATCCTTATCGGAAAGGGCCCATCAATTATCGGAATTTAACGGATATACTTATGGCATGCTCCACTCTACCTATAATATTGCAAGGGCATATTTTTATCAGAGTAAACTTCAAAAATCCTATCAAATACTAGATAGCCTACTTACGTGCATGGAATCGGATTCCATTGCAGTGAGCAAGGTTATAAACTACCGGGTAACGCGCTCGAAGATTTATACGCTCATGGCCGTTATTTTTCAGGATTTAAATGATTATAAAACATCCATGCAATATTATTTAAGGGCCCTTGAACTGATAGATAAACCGGCCCTGATTATGATATCGGATTGATTTATAAAGGACTTGGTGGCCTGAATCTTAAAGTAGGAAACCAGATCAAGGCTGAAGAGTACTTTCAAAAAGCGATTGAATTGGGAAACAAAGCGGGCGATCAGAAAATTAAATTCGACATCCTTCATGAAAAATATGAACACGCTAAAAACAATAAGGATTACCCACATGCATTAGAGACTGGGACAAAGCTCCTGGGGATGGCAAAAACATCAGGTAATGCATATATGACGGCCATTGCCCTGAAAAATCTGGGCGAAATATATTACTTACTTGAAGAATTTGGTCTTTCAGAAGTTTATCTTAAAACCGTTACCGATTCATTGGCCTACCGGCAATTCCCCAATGTACTTTCCGAATGTTATACGATTCTTTCACGCTTGAGTTACCGCTTAAGCCAATATGCACAAGCAGAACTTTATGCCGGGAAAGCCTTGCAATTGGCCGAACTCACTTCTATACTTTCCATAAAGTCCAATGCTTTGCTTGAGCTGGCAAATAGTCAGGAGGCACGTGGCATGTATTCCCTGGCAGCCCAAAACCTTCGACGGCATATGGTGTATATTGACTCTCTCAATAACATTAACAATTCAACGCAGGTGCTTCAGTTGCAATCGAAAGTTGATCTTGACAAGGTATTAAATGAAAAGGAACTTATTGAAAATCAGCTTAAAATAAAGATGCTGGAAAGTTCCCGCAAAACCTTTCTCTTATTTGGATCGGTATTGCTCCTGTTGTCAATGGGTTGGCTGAGCTTCATTTTGATCAGGAAGTACCGGTTTGAGAAAGAAGTTAATAAAACTCTTGAACGGCAGCAAAAGGTAATCCGCGAACAGGAGTTAATCATTCAAAAAGAAAAAGAAGCCCAACTTCAGATGGAACTGGAACATAAAAATCGCGAACTCATCACCCGGGCCATGACACTGACCAAAATTCAGGAAGAGAAAATCAAACTCATTGAAGATTTAAAGGAGATTTCAGGTAAGCTTAGCATAACCCGCAATGAAAATGCATTATTGATTGAAAGCCAAATCAGGCATCTTCAAAATAATATTGACAAGGATGTTTGGGCAGATTTCAAAGTGTATTTCGAAAATGTTTACTCTGACTTCTATGTTAATCTATCAGCCACCCATCCCAACCTTTCCCTGAATGAAAGAAAACTTTGTGCTTTGCTCACCTTAAACCTGAGTACAAAGGAAATAGCCGCCATAAATTCACGTGAGGTGCGAAGCATAGAATCAGCCCGCAACCGTTTGCGCAAAAAGATGGGCCTTTCACCTGAAACAAACCTGACGTTTTATCTTTCACAGTTTTAAGGTTATAGCTATTTAGACAACAGGAAAAGATTGGCGATAAAACATCAAAGGTGCAGCGCACTGTAATATTTGTAGGTGCAGCGCACCGTTATATTTGTAGGTGCAGCGCACCGTTATATTTATAGGTGCAGCGCACCGCGATATATTTAACAGATTAATTCTAACCCTCCCAATCATTTGTCCCTTCAAAAAAATCAAAAAGATACTCGTCTTTAAACTCAATTTCATTACGTTTGAGAATATCCAGATATTCTGTCTTAAAAGACTCTTTTTTATGATGTTCATCCTGATTCAAAATATACTTTACAACGGAATCTATCTGCGAGTGAGAATGAGAAAAACCGCCATACCCACGCTGCCAGCTAAATTTAAATCTGGAGAACCCCTTATCCTTTATCCAGGCATTTGAGCTCGTTTTGATTTGCTCTACCAAATCTGTAATCAACTGGTTAACATTGTATCCAATAAAGATATGAATATGATCGGGCCGGCTTTTTATTGCGAGTAATTTATGCCCATTGTTTTGAACGATGCCGGTAATGTACATCTCCAATTCATCTTTCCAACTTATTCCAATGAGGGCATCTCTTTTGTACGGAGAAAAAACCAGGTGGATGTATATTTGCGTATAGGTATTGGCCATGATGTTAAAATTCTGATAGATAAAATTACAAACAAAACGATTAATATCACGGTGCGCTGCACCTTTTGTTTTCTTTTACCTTGAAAACCCTACAAATATCGAGGTGCGCTGCACCTAAAGGCTGAAAATATAGCCATTATAATATTACAAAGTAAGGTGCACCTTAAATTTGTAGAATATCATATCCGATAGAACATCATAGTAGGTGCCGCGCACCGCAACATTTGTGGAAAGAGTAAGTTAAATTGACAATAAGGTGCAGCCTGCATGCATGCGCACGCGGGCAGGAGCACCGTAATATTTATGCATGGGAAATGGACGTTTATCGCGAAAAACCTTGCAGCTAACATAAAACAATGACATTACACCATGCTGGTGTCCAATGACATAATAATTTTTCAGCAGACCCTAATTAATTCCATACAAATTAACATACTCC
>JAVEVB010000140.1:0-2852 GCA_034005265.1 Lentimicrobium sp. | reverse complement strand
GCGTGTCGGCACAGTCGGCTTTCAAACGGGAAGTTATTAAATTTGAAGAGTATGAAAAGCTGATTGATAAGCAGGATGACGTATTATATGTGGTAAATTTCTGGGCTACCTGGTGTCCACCCTGTGTTAAGGAATTGCCCGATTTTATGGCGGTGAACAAAAAAATGAGCAGCCGTAAGGACTTTAAAATGATCCTTGTGTCGGTAGATAATAAAGACGACTGGCAAAGCGATGTGATTCCCTTTGCGGCTGAAAACAAGCTGAACGTGGATATCTACCTGCTGGATGAATTACGCAGAATGAATTACTGGATGCCCCGTGTAGATGCGAGTTGGAAGGGCTCTATTCCTGCCACCGTATTTTATAAAAACGGTAAGAAACTCAAATTTGTCGAGAAACCCCTGCACAAAGAAGAACTGGAGACTATTATCAATCAATTGAATAAATCCTGAAACGAACCGGCAGAATCTAATTGGTGGAAAGTTTCGGTTTATTTCTGTTCAATACTAATTTTCAATAACAACTATAAAAAAACTCACCAACACATGAAAGCAGTTGCACTCACATTTGCCCTTTTTCTGGGCCTTTCCGTTCAGGCACAGGGTTACAAGCCCGGGGACGTAGCTTCCGATTTCAATTTAAAAAACGTCAACAATAAAATGGTATCGCTGGCCGATTACAAGGACGCCAAAGGCTTTATCGTTATTTTCACCTGCAATGCCTGTCCGTATTCCGTCGCCTACGAGGACCGGATTATCGCTCTGGATAAGAAATACAAGCCACTTGGATATCCGGTAATTGCCATCAACCCCAACGATCCTGAGGCATCACCCAAAGAAACGTTTCAATTAATGCAACAACGGGCAGCCGATAAAGGATTCACCTTTCCATATTTGCAGGATTTGGGACAAGCCGTTTATCCAAAGTACGGCGCTACCAAGACGCCGCACATCTATATCCTTCAAAAAGACAAAAAACAGCTTTTGGTACGCTACATAGGGGCCATCGACGATAATTACAAGGATGCATCCGATGTTTCGGAGCGCTATGTAGAGAAGGCAGTGGATGCCCTGTTGGCCGGAAAGCCCGTTGCACAGGCCACTACAGTAGCAGTAGGTTGCGGTATTAAAGTTAAAAAGTGAAAAAATAAGGGTTTTCAAGGGGGTTGGATAGAAAATATTTATTCAGCCCCCTTGCAGAATCCGAAAATACCCGTATCTTTGCAACGCATTTGAAAAGATGCCCAACGGTGTGGTAGTTCAGTTGGTTAGAATACCTGCCTGTCACGCAGGGGGTCGCGGGTTCGAGTCCCGTCCATACCGCAAAGTGAAACGCTAATAGTCTGATTAAAAGATTATTAGCGTTTTTTGTTTGTGGATTTGCACGACATTTGCACAACAGCTATTTTGAGGCTCAGCTCACCACACCTCGGCGAGTATAGTGAAAGTGGGGTGGGTAGGTTGATTATTGATATAGACATAAGGCAATCTTTATCGCCTGTACCACGGTAATCGAATATATTTTTACATCAACAAAGCATCACCAACCAATTGCTATTTCTTCTGTAATATCCCATTTATTTCATCCTCACCCCAAAACTGAAGAGTATTGACAAAAACACCTTCGTTTTCGGCTAGGTAGGATGGTGAAAAATGATTATAATACTTATCAATGAACTTGACTGTAAATGGCAATGAGGGATTTGCGCTTAACCTGTACCAATCCCAATAACTAAAGAATTCGTCGATTAATTCTTCACTCCAGGGTAAGGATTTGTTTTGACTTAAGAAGCTCCAATTCCAGAAATCCCTATACTTATCAATAAGTTCAATAGACCATGGTAAAAATTCATTACCACTAAGACCTACACTGTTTTTATCTCCCCAAACAAGATAATGCTTTAAATTTTCAATTAATTCTTCTGACCAATTTAAAGAGCCTGATCGAGACAGAAAATTCCAATTACACTCTTGCTTTTGACGCATAATGATATCCGATGGAAAATCAAAACCATCGTTCATGGTTACTACTCTCCAATGAATATCGTACTCATACTTGTAAAAAAAATCAATTATTTCTTGTTCTGGTACTCCAGGCACGAGACAACTCCAATTGATTTTTTTACGATACTTTTCAAAAAAAGTTGGAACTAGTTTATGTACAGTCTTGTTGTATGATAAGCTATTCCAATTCCATCTGCCATAATATCTATCGTAACCATTCGGTCAACTACATCTTTCGGCATCAAAAATAATGATTATAGTTCAAACAACCACCGGACTTTTATAGATTCCGGCAAATTGCGCCGAAAGTTAAATTCCGGAGCATATTGACCACTTTGGACTGGATTATTTTTGCTGTCGATTTGCAGCCCATTCTCTGGGCAGCAGGGTGTGAAGTTGGGTGTTTTTGCAATCCTGTATTTTATTGAACACATCGGTGAGCCATTCCATGGGATTGACATTGTTGAGTTTGCAGGTTCCCACGAGGGAGTAAATGATGGCCGTGTGTCGGGCAGCCTGGTGGTTGCCACAGAACAGGTATTATCAAAAGACTATTATTATCAAAAGTGCTGCATAAATTAACTGTCTAATTGTCTGATATTAAAAATCACTTTTAATAATATTTCGTAGATAATCATTTGTTGTAACAGAGAGATTACTATATTTTGTTACATTTAAAATGATTGCTTATGAAAACTATTCAAATTGTGAGAGATGATCTGTATCATTTCTGTAGAAACGGTTTTGTTGGTAATTTCCAACTAATGCCTGTTACTGTAGAAGAACATCTACGTACAATACGCCACTTAATTGAGTATATGCAAAACAATAACCTGAACATATATTTAA
>JAVEVB010000026.1:0-58359 GCA_034005265.1 Lentimicrobium sp. | reverse complement strand
GCAGAATATGAATTCTGTGGCGAAACTGAGCCATCAAACGAAGCATGTGTAGACTTCATCACCGGGGTTAACCCAACCGATCTCTCTGAGATTAAGGTTTATCCTAACCCATCGAACAGCACCGTAACCATTGAACTCACCAACAATGTAAGCCAGGTTGTAATTTACAACTACCTGGGCCAGGTTGTTATGGAGCGCAACATCACGGACGAAACCATACTGAATGTTAACGTACGCAACTATGAAGCTGGCGCTTACCTTGTTAAATTTGTAACAAGCGAAGGCAATAGCCTCACCAAAAAAGTTGTTGTTACCAAATAATCGTTAAATCGATGTAAATGAAAAAGGGCTCCGAAAGGGGCCCTTTTTTAGGTTATAGGGAATAAGTTATAGGGATTAGGGCTGGAAGAAGAGTTGAAGCGGAATTGCAAATTCCGCTTAGCTATAATGCTGCTAAGCGGAATTTGTAATTCCGCTTCTTATATCTTTGGAATGGGAAGAGTTAACTGTGTAAGGGATAAAATTCCGGCCACACTTCAGGTTGGGATGATAACCCTTGCTGTGAAAAAAGGCCTAAACTTCTCCCACTTTTAAGGGAATGCTTCCCCAGCCGGGGAATGCTTCGCTTGAATTATAGGTTTACTACTTCCCAACCAAAGTCAAATCTATTCTATTTTTCAAGCGGTTTAAACCTGAAACCATCGTTCTCAAAGAAATATGCAGCCACATCGCCATAGCGGTATTTAACTTTTGATTTTTTTGGTTTGCTATAACGGGTACGGGGATTCATCATTCGTCGAATGGTGCGCTCATCGCGATTGTACCCAACGTTGAATGCCGTAGCATAAAACCTCACCCTATCATTGTCCGACTTCCATTTTATATGGGCAAAACGCTTATCCATAAGGCGCACAAAGAATATCAGGTATCGTAATTGCCATTCAGGAGAATCGAGGCGTTTTACCCGTTGACTGCGCGCTTGTACCGAGTTTTTGAGGTCAAATTCATACATCGAGAGTTTTTGTCGGGTAACATTGCGTTCGATCAATTCGGCAAATGATGGTTTCATCTGGAAACGGCCGATGGTAAAATGGGAATACTTTCTTCCCCGTTGCACATAGAGCGTCCGGGAAGCACCCGTTTCCATTATGTCGCGTAAAGCAGAATAATTCACCAGACCCGGAAAAACAATCCCGTAAGCAAGGTCTGGATTGATTATATTCTCCATAAGGGTGTCAAACATCCATGTGTTTCTGCTTAAGAAATCAAGCGCATCGTAATACTTGTTGCCAAGGTCTTCAGAAATAATTTGTTCCTGAACATTTTCCTGCGCTTTGACCTGATCTGCATAAAGAATCCCTGCCCATAAACTGAGCACATATTGAAAGATTAAGATAACTTTAGTGTAGTATGTGATCACAAGAGAAACAGGAATTATACGCTGAAAAATCACAAAAAGCCCAAAAGTAATGGAATTTTCTCATTGTAAGAAATCGCATTCTGGCAGCAATGGAACAATATTGATAAAGTTAAATTAATCAGCACTTCAGTCACAACCAGATTTATGCAAATTACCTTCTTTTGGTGATGTTGTTACAGGGAGTAATCAAATGAATACAGTTGGTGTCCATTTAACACTTTTTCTTCCTAAATACTCATTTTTTTGGAAAACAATTAACAAGCGATTGAATTATATCTTATATTTGTAGTAATAAATGATTACTAACCAAAACCCAACAACTATGAGAAAAATTACTTTTTTATTTGTTTTAATGTTCACCTTCGCTGGATTCTCAATGGCTCAGGTCGTTGAGAACTTTGAGAGTTTGAAGATGAATGCATTTGACGCAGGTGCCAATGGTGCGGTTACTGTTGTTGCCAATCCCGATCAAGCTGGAATAAATCCCAGTTATTATGTTGGAAAGATGGTTCGTGGCTTTGACGGGCAACCCTGGGCCGGCTGGTACGCTACACTAGGCACGCCGGTTGATGTTACTGCCAATAAATACGTTCACATCAAAATCTGGAAACCGAGAATAAGTCCGGTTGTTTTCAAATATGAACGCTCAGACCTGAACTCAGGGGATGTTTATTCAATGAATCCGCAAACATTGGCCGGAGAGTGGGAAGAGCTTGTATTTGACATGAGTGTGGTGAGCGGTGATTATGTTAAAATTGTGCTAATCCCCGATTTTGAAGATCCGCTAACCCTCACCGAGGACATAGAAATTTATTTTGATGACCTCTATGTTAACAACGATTCTACTCCCGGTAGTAGTCCTGTTCAGATAATGGAAGATTTCGAGCACATCCCTCTAAACATCATGACCGGCGGAGACGAGGACCTTAGTAAATTTACCCTTGTTCCAAATCCTGATCCATCTGGTCTTAACCTGAGCGATCATGTAATCAAGTTCGACCGTGATAAAGACGGTGTTCCCTGGGGAGGATTTTATTCGGGTACTCCGGTTGATTTTACAACCAATAAGTACATGCACGTTAAAGTGTGGAAGCCCCGCATTAGTCCAATTAAATTCAAAATAGAAGGAGGCGAAGGAGGTAACTTTGAATGGCCTTCAACACTGCCGCAAACTGAGGTAAATTCATGGCAGGATTATGTATTTGATTTTTCAGCAAATACAGGCATATTCCCAACCATTGTATTTATGCCAGATTTTGAAGATCCCCTCACTCTTACTGAGGATATTGAAATTTATTTTGATGATTTCATTTTAAGTGATGACCCCAATCCATTCCTTCCTCCACAACTCGTTTTGAATGTGGATATGACCGAAGCCGGTGACATGACTGATATCCCTGTATATTTGGCTGGAGCTCTGGGTGGCGTTTATGGAACATGGAATGAGCCGGGAACAAACGAGAACAATCTAATGACCGACGACGATGGTGATGGCATTTACACCACTACCATTTTCCTTCCTGATGGCCTTTATGCTTTCAAATTCTTTAAAGGAACCGGGTGGGGCGCTGGCGATCCTGCTCCAGGTGGAGACAGGGTATTACAGTATGCTGGAAATATGAACGTTAGCTACAAATGGGGAGTTGATGGTGCCTTGAGTGTGCCTGAGAATCCGCTGGCTGACAAAGTTCAGATGTATCCTAATCCTGTCAGCAATGAACTGATAATCAACACTTCCGTATCCATTAAAGAAGTAACCATTACTTCGATGCTCGGACAAAAAGTTGGTACTTATCAGCTCAACAACAATGGCAGAACTTCCATCAATACCAATGGTTTAAGCAGCGGATTATATTTCGTTACTTTCTACGGGAAAGATGGCAGCCGCCTGGTTCAGAAACTGATTAAGAATTAGTCATAATCTGATTTATCTATAACAAAAAGCCCCCGAAAGGGGGCTTTTTTAATTTTCAGTAACTGATTTATAGGCAAATCCCTCAACCTTAATTTTAATAAGTGAATTTTCAATCCGGAGAGTTAACCGGTTTTCAAACCGCTAACATTTCAATTCTTATATCCACGGAGATTGAGTGTTATCAAAAGTTTCTGGGTTCAGCTAAATACAATTTATTTCCTTATCTTTTTCTTCTGACATCCTGCATTCTATTTCTGCCTTCCTATTTCTACATTAACAAAATTCTATACCTTTGCAATAAAAACAACCATTATGAACCGGGGACCGATTTCACAGTTTATTGAGCATCATTACAGGCACTTCAATTCAGCAGCATTAGTAGATGCCGCCAAAGGATATGAAAAACATTTGGCCGAAGGCGGCAAAATGATGATTACCCTGGCCGGAGCAATGAGCACGGCAGAGTTGGGCATCTCATTGGCTGAAATGATCAGGCAGGATAAGGTGCAAATCATCACTTGTACCGGCGCTAACCTTGAAGAAGATATCATGAATCTGGTGGCGCATAGCCATTACAAAAGGGTTCCCCATTATCGCGACCTCACTCCCCGTGAGGAATATGAGTTGATGGAAAATGGCATGAACCGCGTAACCGACACCTGTATTCCTGAGGAAGAGGCCTTCCGCCGCATTCAGCACCATATCGAAAAAATCTGGAAAGATGCCCAGGCTGCCGGAGAACGCTATTTCCCTCATGAATATATGTACAAGTTACTGAGGAGCAAGGTTATGGAAAAGGATTATGAAATTGATCCGAAGCATTCCTGGATGCTGGCTGCCGCCGAAAAGAATCTGCCAATCATTGTTCCCGGATGGGAAGACAGCACCATGGGAAATATTTTTGCTTCATACTGCATCAAAGGTGAACTGAACCCATCCACCGTAAAAACCGGTATCGAATACATGATTTTTTTGACAGAATGGTACCGCAACAATTCATCCGGCAGGGGCGTAGGCTTCTTTCAGATTGGCGGTGGTATTGCCGGTGACTTTCCCATTTGTGTTGTTCCAATGATGTATCAGGATCTGGAATGGCATGATGTGCCTTTCTGGGCTTATTTCTGCCAGATCAGTGATTCAACGACCTCCTACGGATCATATTCCGGGGCTGTTCCCAACGAAAAAATTACCTGGGGCAAGCTTGATATAGATACTCCGAAATTTATCGTTGAGAGTGATGCCACCATTGTAGCCCCGCTGATTTTTGCCTGGCTGTTGGGATGGTAATTGGGGACGCAGGGACAGGGAGACAAGGTAACAAGTGGTATTTCGACTTTTCTCAATGTTCAGGAGAAACAAGGAGATATTTATTAGTGCTTGTGGTTAAATAAAAGATTAACTACATAGACACAATAGATCACCTGGAAATTCACAACCCAGTGAAGCATATTTTTTATTCTTTCCCTTGCTTTTGCCAGTCGGAGGCCATCAATCCTTCCTCTATTTGCCCTCGCCAGATCAACTAAAGGGCCTTTAATAAACAAAATGATCAGGTCTGTCGAACAGACATTGCTCTCCACACTATATCTCTACCAAACGGCTGTTGCCACCGAAGTGGCCGCAATGGTTAGTTTAAAAATTCTTCTTCCGTCGTCAACGGCAAATTCAAGGGCACGGTTACCATAATTGGCTGCAATCAGTACCATTGTTCCATCTGAATTCCTGAAACAAACCGTTCCTATATCACCGCCTGAAGGTGGAAGATTGCCAGCTATTCTTACCGCACCTGGTCTTACGAACTTAGAAAAATGGGCAATGGAATAATATTCCTCATTTCTGGTTATAGAACCACTAACTGAATTGATGGTTATTACGCCGCGACAATTGATGCACCCGTTGTTTTGGGGACCATAGTTTTCGTCAAGTGCAAGATTCCATAGCAAGGCTGTTTTTGACCAGTTTCGCGCTGTGCCAATAAAGATATTACGCATATTCCACATGAGGTTTCCCCCAAAATCTGTTGCCCAGGACCCACCTGATATTTCAGTAAAGTAGAGGTCCTTGTCGGGATGCGCATCATGCACCAGCGACATGGCCGAAACGTCTCCTGCGTAAGCATGAAAAGCTGATCCTGTTACATATTGTTTTGCTTCAGGGTCATTTAAAATATTTATGGGATACTGAGGTTCATCCCAGTTGTGATCGTAAGTAATAATTTTTGTTCCTATGCCTTTCGCGGCAAAAGTTGGCCCGAGATTATTTTTAATAAAATTAAGTTGGTCCGTAGCCTGCATCTCCATACATGGATAATTTGCAGTAAAATGCAAGGGTTCATTTTGTATTGTAATGGCATCAATGCTTATCCCTTCTGATGCCATTTCCTGAATATAACGGACAAAATAATCCGCATAAACATCATAACAATCTGTCCTGAGCTTTCCGCCAACAAGATTAGCATTGGTTTTCATCCAGGCAGGCGGGCTCCAGGGCGATCCCAGCAGTTTAATATTGGGCGACACCTGAAGTATCTCCTTAAGCATTGGGATTACATCGTCGTAGTCCTGAGAAAGTGAGAACTGGTTCAGGTCAAAATCAGTCTGGCCGACTGGCAAATCATTGTAGGTAAAATTCGAAAGCGAAAAGTCGGATGCGCCCATCGATAGCCGGAGATAAGAAATACCAATCCCATCATTGGTGTCAAATAACTCTTTCAGCAGGGCTAATCTTGCAGTCGGTGATAGTTTTTGGTTCATAAGCCAGGCCGATGAGCCGGTGAGTGCTGCGCCATAGCCTTCTACTTCCTGAAAAGTATAGGCCGTATCAATTTTAAACACCACCAGATTTGCCGGGGCAGTTTCAAGAAAACTTATTTCTCCCTGCTTTGCCAATAGGGCCGATTTGTCTCCTCTGGTAACATATACCTGTACCTTTTTTGTGCCCGAAGGATCAGAAGGGTCACCTGTATCTATTTTATCTTTTCCGGAACAGGAAGAAATTCCGGCAAAAAGGACAAATAGAAACAGAAAACGGGAGATAAATTTTAGCTTGTACATTATGGAGCGTTTTTAAATAAAAGGATCATTTTTTAACTTTATCGAATTAAGTAAAATTGTAAAACCCAAAAGATAAATAACAGTCTGACAGACAACCCTTTGCTTTAAAAGGATTATCTGTCAGGCGAGGCAAGGTAGAAAACGAATTTTAGTAACCCGGATTCTGGGTCAATAAGTCGTTTTTATCAAGTTCCGATTGCGGAATGGGCCATAACAATCCATTCGTTGTGAGATTATACCCAAAATTACTTCCATCCGGACCTGTCATGTTGTTCATTACTTCCATGGCTCTGCCGGTGCGTTTTAAGTCGAACCAACGGTGACCTTCGAATGCTAGCTCAAGCCTGCGTTCATTTTCAATGGCTAAGCGCATCTGCTCTTTGGTATTTGCAGTAGTGTTGGGTAATTCCACCCGGTTTCTGATTTGATTAACCAGCTGTGCAGCACCATCCACATCTCCAAGTTCATTCAACGCTTCAGCTTTAAGTAAAATAATATCAGCCAGACGCATAAGA
Source organism: Lentimicrobium sp. (assembly GCA_034005265.1). GTDB lineage: Bacteria > Bacteroidota > Bacteroidia > Bacteroidales > Lentimicrobiaceae > Lentimicrobium. Next base: position 51,456 of record JAVEVB010000026.1, on the reverse strand, counting down.
ATGTAATTTTGTGCACTTGGATAGGTAATGATCCTATACTTGTTTAAAAACGGATAATTGGTAACTGCCCAGTTGGCATCGGACCATAATCCGCTAACATCCCTGAAAACAATGGAACTGTTCTTGCGAATGGCATCGTTCTCGTTATCAAATGTCCGCACCAGATCATTGGTAGGAATGTTGAATTTTTTCCATTCCGTTCCGCTGAACATACTTGCACCCCAGTTTGCATTACTCGCCGTGCCTTCATAATTTACCTCGAAGATGGACTCAGATGAATTTTCATTCTGATTGTCCCAAAGCATGTCGTATTCCGGCAGAAGCGAATAGCCCCCATTGATTACCGCATCGCAGTATTGTACCACTTTGTTGTAGTCTTTGGGCTCTATGGTAGCATAAACCTTTGCCAGATAAGCATCGGCAGCGCCTTTGGTGGCAAAGCCTTTATGAGGCTGAGTTGTTTTAACGTTTTCTATGGCGTACTCAAGATCTGTAATAATTTGAGCATACACTTCTTCCTGTGGTTTGCGTTCAGGGTAAAGCTGTGGAAAGATGCTGTCGAGGTTTGCTGCACTTACTGTGGTAACTTCTTTTAACTGCAAAGGAATATCCCCCCAAAGTTGCACCGCCTGAAAATACATTACGGCCCTGACAAAAGAGGCCTCGCCTTTAATCTCGCGCTTGCGCTGATCGGTAAGCGTAGGATCGGGTGTTTTTTCCACATTATTGATGATAACGTTGGCCCGACCTATGGTTCGGTATAAATACTCCCAATCGCGGCTTACATTGGTATTGGTGGCATCCAGGCGATAGTCATCAATCTGAAAATTGGATGGATTATCAGCTCCGGCATAAGCATCATCCGATTGGGCGTCACCGTTTACAAAGTAGTCCAGTTGCCAGTATTCATTTTGAAACTCACCATACACAGCACTTAGGGCAGCTTCCACATCATTGGCTGTTTTATAAATGGTGTCTCCTTCTTGTTCAATGAAGAGAGAGTTTCCCGTTGGCTGCAAATCCAGAAACTTTTCACATGAAGCAAAAGCCATGGTTAGCAGCATCAAAAAACTGATATTTATTATCTTTTTCATGGTCGTTTAATTTTAAAATTCAACATTTACTCCAAATACAATGGTCCTTGATTGCGGATAGGTGCCGTAATCAATACCGACCTCAACCGCGCTGTTGCCAAAAGCATTCACTTCGGGGTCAAATCCGGTGTATTTCGTAAAGGTGAGTAAATTCTGCCCAGTTACATAAACAGACAGGTTTTTGATAAAGTTGAATCTTGGGTTATTGGTCAACACATTATAGGATAGCGTGGCAGATTTTAGCCTGAGGTAAGATCCATCCTCGATAAAGCGGGTGGAATTGCGCACATTGTCAACATTTCCGCCTCCTACCGCACGTGGAATATCGGTGTTGGTGTTTTCGGGTGTCCATCGGTTCAGCACATCTACCGACTGGTTTTTGCTGTCGAACATACCTTCAAGGTCAATACGGGTGGCATTGAATATTTCATTGCCATAACTGCCCTGGAAGAATAAATTCAAAGCAAACTTTTTGTAGGTAAAATTATTGGTGAAACCAAAGGAGAAATCAGGCATGCCGTAGCCAATCACTGTGCGGTCACCCGGATCGAAAATGCCATTTTCATTCACGTCTTTATACACAATATCTCCCGTTTCCGGGTCAACACCTTCCGAAACGTAACCATAAAAAGTACCCAGTGGATAACCCACTTTAACCATGCTGGCATCCTGGTTGTTACTGTAAATGCGTCCGAAATAATAAACCGGTGTATAGTTGAGTCTCGTTACTTCGTTTTTATTGAACGAAAGATTAAAGTCTGTGGTCCATTCAAAACCATTCTTGTCGATATTTACTGTATTTAGTCCGAATTCTATTCCCTTGTTTACAATATCCCCTGCATTGGTAAGGATGGATGAGACCGGCAATGAACTGGTTAACTGGACGTTCAGCAAAACATCGATGGTTTTTTTATGATAAGCATCAAAGGTGAACAATACCTTTCCGTCAAACATGGTAAGGTCGAAGCCTAAGTTGGTTTGCTGTGTGGTTTCCCATTTAAGGTCAGGGTTTCCATAAGAAGATTGGTAAGAACCCGGCCCCGCGAGCGGATCCTGCGGATCACGGCGAAAATAGGAAGTCAATGCATAGGCAGCATAATCATTCAATCCGTCTACGTTTCCTGTTACCCCATATCCTCCACGAATTTTAAGGTCATCAATGAAGGTAAGTTTCTGCATAAAAGGTGCCGAGGAAAGACGGTATCCGGCAGAAACTGCAGGCATTGTTCCCCATTTATTAAACAACTTTGAGCTTCCGTCACGTCGGATAGATGCGGTAATGTAATAGATGCTGTTATAATCATAGGTTAACCGTCCAAAAAATGAAACTTTGGAATTTTCGCTTTGCCATGATCCACCGGTATTGATTTGGTTTGCTGCCCATATGGTGGTTACGCTCACGTCATCAGGAAAATCGGTACCTTCAATATAAGTTCCATTTCCTTCATATTTTTTAATGGTTGATCCTAGTAGTGCTGTAAATGCGTGATCACCAATCTTTTTGGAATAATCAAACATGTTTTCCAACTGCCATACCATGTGGTTAGCCTTATCTGAGCGGCCAATACCATGGTTTTGTCTTCCGTAAGTAGTACGGAAAGGATCAAGATAATAGTCATACTGATGACTGGTGATGTCCACGCCGGCACTTGACTTGAATTTAAGTCCTGTTAGTAAACTGACTTCAGCATCCACTGATCCGAGTACTTTATTATCGCGGGAATTCTGCTCAGGACCCTGCATATAAGCCACCGGGTTTTCCCATGAGGGCTGAAATGGGTTCGGGTCGAACCAACCGCTGCCATCATTTTTGTAGACATTCAGGAATGGGGGTGTATTCAGGGCACTCATGATTACACCTCCTCTGCCCGAACTGGCATTGTCAGGAGTGTCTTTGGAGTTTATGCTCCATGTGGTAAGGCTTGTTTTAACTTTTAACCATGGGCGGAGCTCATTGTCGAGGTTCATTCTGAGGGTATAGCGATCAAATTTTGATGGCTCAACCATGCCCTGCTCCGTCAAATAACCACCGGATACAAAATAGCTGCTTTTATCGGTTCCACCAGAGAAAGAGGCCTGGTATGACTGCTGATAACCGGTGCCATAGGTCAGGTCCATCCAGTCATTAAATTGAGTCCATGATGGATCATAAGCAACACCGATATCCTGCATCAGATCGCGGTATTCACGTGTATTCAAAACTTCAATGCTTTTGCGCAGTTTTGAAAACCCAAAATAAGTATTGAAAGAGATGGATGGTGATTTGTCTTTTCCCCTTTTCGTTGTGATGAGGATAACTCCATTGGCTGCACTGGCCCCATAAATGGCTGCAGCTGAGGCGTCTTTCAATACCGTCATACTTTCAATATCCAATGGGTTTAGTCCATTGATATCTGAAGTTTGGATCCCATCCACGATGTATGCTGGTTCATTTCCGGCAATGACAGAAGTTGCTCCACGCACACGTACGGCAAGTCCTGAACCGGGTTTGCCCGAGGGTTGTGTTACCTGCACTCCGGCTGCTTTTCCCTGCAACGCCTGGGCAACAGTAACGATTGGCCGATCTTTCAGTGCTTTGTCATCAACCACAGCAACGGCTGTGGTTATATCCTTCTTTTTTTGCACTCCATAACCAATCACCACCAGTTCATCCAGCATTTTCTGGTCTTCTAGTAAAGTGATGTTAACGTTGGTTTGGTTTTCAACAACAACTTCCTGAGAGATGAATCCCATAAAGCTGAACTGCAGGATATTCCCCTTTTCAGCCGAAAGCTGGAAATTCCCATCAATATCGGTAATGGTGCCTGAAGTTGTTCCTTTTATTAAAATAGTTACCCCCGGAAGTCCCTGACCTTCGACATCGGTAACCTTGCCCGTGATCTGCGTTGATTGCGAATAGGCAAATAACGAGATAAGGGTCAACGTAAAAACAAGTAGTATTTTATTCATTATCCTGGATTTTTTTGTTTTTAACCTTTAATATTTCATTTGGGAATCCTTAAAACAATGGTAGGCAATGCAGATGTAATCACTGCATTGCCATTTGATTCATTATACTATCGTTCGAGAATCACTGACCAGGACGAACTGCCATCATGGCCAGATGAAACATCAACGGTAACAAACAAATATTCCTTTGTTCCGGTATTGGCATATCCCATTACCTCGTAAATATTGGTAGCATTTCCCCCATTGGGCAAATCACTGTTGTTCGCATTTTCACCACCAAAATAGCCTTTATAAAACCCAATAAATGCGGCTTTATCTCCGCCATTGGTCAGGGTAATTGTTGCCCTTTGAGGACCTGAAGCAGGCGTGAATGTATAAGAGTGAACCCCGCTTCCGAAGGCAGCCCCATTGCCGCTTGCCGCAATTTCATCATCTGAAATACACCCGTTTGGCGAGCCGAAATATCCATCATTCCTGGCATCGCCATTGGTTTTATATTCATAAACTCCACCCGTGGAAAAAATAAACTCATCGTTCATCAGGCAGGACCAGTCATCGGGTCCGGTTGATGTCCCATTTAAGGATGAAAGCGGAACGCTGTACCAGCCATCGCTCCCCATTGCAGGGCCAACAAAAACTGACTTTTCATCCAGACGTACTTTCCAGGCGGGACCTTGTAATTGAGCATTGGTTAGATTAGTAAGCGAAATAAAGTAGAACTTCAACGCTGAGCTAAAGCCATTGGCATTGGTGGCTGTTAGTTTGACATTAAATGCCCCATCGGTTGCATAAGTGTGAACCGGATTCTCTTCAGTTGAGGTTTGTCCGTCACCAAATTCCCATAGATAAGAATCTGCAAGGGTTGTAGTATTGTTAAAAGTAATGGTGCGATCATTCACTTCACTGGTAAACCCTGCTACAGGTGCAGGTCCCGGTATGGGTGGTTCATCCGCCGGATTGTCATAATGTACAAGCACAAAGCGCCAGTAGGCAGGCTGTGGGGCTGAACCTCCGGTCATATAGCTGGTTTGCAGGATTAACGTGTCTACTGTACCTTCTGTTAATTTTATTATATTGTAGGTAACCGATTGTTGAGGTACAGTTACTTCGGCATCGCTTGCCACCTTGCATAAACCAACATAGGCGCCATATCCTAATACTTTAAGTGTGGGGGCATCGCCTGAAGTAAGTTCAAAGCTATGGGTGCCACTACCCCATGCTGAAAGATCTTCACCACTGATACCTTCCATTTTATCGGTAGATGCGCAAGTATTAGAGGGGAAAAATACGTTTCCTTCGGCCCAGTAATCACCTTTTGAATCAAATATCATGGTCCCTCCGCGCTGGAAAGTCCACTCATCGTTCAACATACAGGGACGGTTTGCCAGTTCGTCATTCTCACGCCCCATAGCCCACCAGATGGAGGAATGACTTGCAGGGCCAACCTCAAGCGGGAATCGGCCAGTACTTACATCCCTGATCAGTTTCCAGGTTTTCGAGGTTTCACCTACCAGTTTTGCCAAATCAACATTTGGATCGGCAATGACCAGGTTTACGGTGTAAACATCCTTTACGCCATTGGAGGCGGTAGCAGTAAGGGTTACTGTGTAAGTTCCCTCAACTTCGTAAATGTGCACCGGTGATGCTTCTGCCGCAAGGGTGGAATTGTCGCCGAAATCCCATAATATATCAGGGGATCCTTTTACGGAATTGGCAAAACTTGTGAAAGAAACTTTTCGGAAGTCAGTCTCATCAACTTTATAAGAAAAGCCAGAGATGACATCGTCTTCTTTTTCCTTTTTGCATGCTGTTATCTGAAGCATCATCAGAAGCATCAGCAATGCCCATTTGAATTTGAATAAATGTTTCATTGTGGTTGGGTAATTAGTGTATGTATTGGTTGGTATATTAATTCTTAAAAAGAAATGTGCGTGATGCCCTGGCAATAACAAAACGTTGTTGAAAAAGTTTTTAAAGCCATTCAATTGCAGATCGGCACAAAAGTTTAGTGATTTGATAATCCTCTTTTTTCTGCCGATCGGATTTGTATGAAATTATGAGAAACCCGATTTGATTATATGTCACAGCTAAATCCTAAATTCGATTCACAAAAGTGATGCGAATTAGATTATCCAAGTTGGTGTACATATAACACGAACCTATTGCAAAAGTAAGGTATTTTTTAATAAAACAACAGGATACCTTCAGAAAAAATATTCATTGGGATCCTGTTGTAAACAATCTTGTTCCAGAAGTTGGTTGGTATTTATTTCATGCCTGTGCTATATTTGAGTGTAATCAGGCTGTTGATCAATTGAGCGACAATAAAATTAGGTGCTTTATTGTACTTGATGGGTGTTAGTCCGGCAATACATATACCCGCAATAATAGATTTTTCATTCACTTTTTCAATAATATCCAACAGGTCCTTCCACAAAAGTCCGCCTGGAACCGGGGTGGCTACTGCCGGCATAAAAGCGGGGTCGAAAACATCCAGATCAATAGAAATAAAAACATTTTTGGTAAGTTTATTCAGAAAATCATACATCCAGGCTTTGTTACTAGCATCCAGAATATTCTCTGCTGAAAAAACGCGTCCTGTTTGCAGCACATCCCGTTCATCGGCGTTCATGCTGCGCACACCAGCCTGTATCAAAGGGGCCTGTTCTGAGGCAAATGCAGCCGTTGTAAAGTGATTGGTGGCATTGCCGCCAAAGTTATTGCGGAGGGCTGCATGTGCATCAAACTGAATGATGGTCAGGTCTTTTTCTTTAAAAAAATCGGCATATGCCTTATAAGCTCCGAAAGCAACTGTATGTTCCCCACCAAGAATGACAGGAAATTTTTTCTTTTTTAGTAATGATGAAATCTTGTTTCCCAGTTCTTTGATCATTTTTTCGGCACCACGCTCACGAATAGGCTCAGTGGTATGGATGCCTACTTTCCAGGCTTCAGAATCCGTGTAAATATCATATAAATCAATAAAAGCGGACGCTTCAATAATTGCCTCCGGTCCTTTTTCTGAACCTTTAAACAATGGGTGAGCTCCTTCATAAGGAACAGGAATGATGAAAGCTTTGGCACTGTCGGCGGAAGAAAATGGATCAGGGATTGCTCCGAATTGTTTCTGTTTCATAATTTGAAATTTGATGAAGAATAATCGGACAAATCCGGAAAAATTGACCGGATTTCAAATGAAATCTGAATTGAAAGGCCACAAATATAAACAAGTCGAACTTAAAAATCAATACCCCAATATCCTGAGCATAGATTTATGGGTTTGTTCCTTTGCAAAAAGTTTGGTAGTATATTCACCTTCTTCATCCAGGTCGATGATAATGTGTTTGGGTGCAGGAATCAGGCAATGTTGTATACCGCCATATCCTCCAATAGACTCCTGGTAAGCCCCGGTATGAAATAATCCAATGTAGAGAGGGTCGTCATTATCCATTTTGGGAAGAAAAATGGCATTGGCATGGGCTTCAGCGTTGTAATAATCTTCGCTGTCGCATGTGAGACCTCCAAGGAATACGCGCTCGTACTCAGAATCCCACTTATTGATTCCCAACAGGATAAAACGTTGATTAAGCGCCCAGGTGTCAGGCAGTGTGGTCATAAATGAAGAGTCGATCATGTTCCACAACTCACGGTCGTTCTGCTGTTTCTGATCAATAATGGAATACAAAACGGCCCCACTTTCGCCGACAGTATAAGATCCAAATTCAGTAAAAAGATTAGGTTCCGGAGTATTATTGCGGTCACAGATCACTTTTATCTGTGCTACAATCTCTTCGGCCATATACTCATAATCGTAATCGAACGAAAGGGTGTTCTTAATTGGGAAGCCGCCACCAATATTCAGCGAGTCCAGGTCAGGACAAATATGCTTAAGTTGACAATAAAGGTTTACACACTTTGAAAGTTCGTTCCAATAATAAGCAGAGTCTTTTATTCCTGTATTGATGAAAAAGTGCAGCATTTTAAGCTGGAACTTTGGATTATTTTTAATTTTTTCTTCATAATAGGGGATAATGTCGTTGTAGCGAATCCCCAATCTTGAAGTGTAAAATTCAAATTTAGGTTCTTCTTCCGACGCAATACGCATTCCTATTTTACATTTGCGTGTAATGTTTCGGTCAAGCTGGTCCAATTCAAATTTATTATCCAGAATAGGAATGGTATTTTCAAATCCTTCATTGATTAAATTGGCAATGTTTTCAATGTATTGAGGTCGCTTGAAACCGTTGCAGATCACAAAGGTATCTTTGCTGATCAAGCCCTGTTCATGTAAGATTTCGAGAAGGAAAATATCGAAAGCAGATGAAGTTTCCAGATGAACATCATTTTTAAGTACCTCTTCCAGGATAAAAGAAAAATGCGAACTTTTGGTGCAATAACAATAATTGTAATCACCCTTGTAATCGCTCCGGGCAATAGCAACATTGAACAGTTTCTTGGCCTTCTGTATCTGCTGACTAATCTTAGGCAGATAGGATATCTTAAGTGGAGTTCCGTATTGTTTGATAAGGTCCATTAGTGGGATATTGTGGAAGTAAAGCTCCCCATCCTCAACTCGAAACTCATCCTGAGGGAAATCAAAAGTCTGCTCAATAAGGTCCAGGTATTTGTTTTTCATATCAGAATCTATGATTTAGAGGGTACATTATGCAAAATTAAAATAAATCGTTTTTGTTTCAACAGGGTCTAATAAATAATTTCAATCGTGTCGGATGCATTCAAAATATAACATGTAGCATTGTCAAATGTTCAGTTTGGCATTCCCTATAATATTATATATCAATGTTATAGCATTATTGACAAATATATTACCCGTAAAATTCGGTAATCTATGTCGGGTGGATCAAAGATAATTATGCTATTTGAATTACTTGGATTGGCCTGGCAAAGGCAATGAAGCGTTATTAATAACCAGAATAATAAGTCGAGTATTGCGCTGACAGGCAGATTTTACCTGTTCATTTACTTATAAAATATTATCATTCATTGCAATGGCAATATCGGATTAACCAAAAATAATCTTGTATGACACAAAGTATGTATTCACGTTTATTCATACTTGAGTGCATCAACCGGATTTGCATCTGCTGTCTTATAAGCACGGTATGATATGGTTAAAAATGAGATGAATAATGCTATAACAACCGGAAGAACCATGTGCCAAAATCCAATATTTATCCTGTATGCAAACTCATTTAATTGCAGATCCAGCAAATAATACCCCGCTGGTAAAGCGATTGCTCCGGCAATCAGAACCAGAAGAAGATAGTTTCTGGTAAATGAATAGGTAATTTGCCAGACCTCTCCGCCAAGAACCTTTCTAATGCCAATGGATTTTGTTTTTTGCTCGAGGATAAGAGATGTAAGACCAAACAATCCTAAACAAGAAAGCAAAATAGAAATTAGGGAGAAATAGAAGAAGAGCATAAATGCATTTTGATCTTTTTTATAGTTTTCTGCATTGTGTGCAATTGCATCAATAATACTAACCGGCATACCAGGGAAGATATCTTTCCATATCTTTTCAATATATATTTTTAATTCCTTACTGTCAGCACCAGGCGTCATTTTAATTACCACTCCATGAAAGCTTTCGGGAAGCCAACCCCATAACGCTGGTTCCACCTGACTACGTAAGGAATAATAATGATAATCATCAATTACACCAACTACTTCCATTTTTCCGGAGGAGTCAGCTGCGGAGGGATATTCAAAGGTTTTGCCAATAGCATTGTCCCAACCCAGCGCTTTAGCTGCAGCCTGGTTTATAATGCATGCCCGGTTAAGGTCAGAAGGAATCTTTCCATCAAAATTTCTTCCTTCCATAAATTTAATATCCATCGCATTGAAAAAATCTTCGTCCACAAACCCAAAGCGGACCAAAAGTTTCGTTTTTGCCGAATCACTCACAAATACGGGCCCCTGGTTCCCGGCAACTCCATTTAAAAAAGAACATCCTGCCACGCTTTTAACAGAAGGATTTTGCAAAATAGCTGACTTTACCACGGCTAATTTTTCATTACCCCTTTCTCCAAAATCCACGTAAAACGTATCATTATAATTTATCCCCAGATCTTTATTCTTGATAAAATACACCTGATCGCGGATTACCAATACGGCAAAAATCAGCCCTATGGAAATTGCAAACTGGAATATAACCAATGTCCGGCTAAGTATCCTGGTGCCTTTACCTGAAGAAGAAGCATTACCTTTTAAAACATCAATGGGTTGCAGACGCGACAAGTAAAAAGCCGGGTAATAACCGGATATAAAGCTCATTACAACAGACAACAACAACAGGTCAATATTAAAAATAGGATTATTTAAAAATTGTATAGAAAATTCTGTTCCTAAGAATTTGTTGAGTTCAGGGAGTACGAGCTCAACAATGCCTAAAGCGATCAGCGTTGATGCCAGTGTGAGAATGGCTGATTCGCTGATGAACTGAACAATCAATCCTTGACGACCCGCACCCAGTACCTTGCGCATACCTACTTCGCGGGAACGCTTAAAGGAGCGGGCAATCGCAATGTTTATAAAATTGACGCAGGCAATAAGTAGAATCAAAATTGAGATGACAATAAACATGGCCACCATGCCTGAATCACCACTGTCCGATATGATCTGAAATTTTATATGACCTGACTTAAGGTAAATATCGGAAACTGGTTGAAGGTACATTTCGAGGTATTGCCAACTATCTTGTTCCTTAAATACATGACGCTTTAAAAACGTTTCAAAACCATTGTTGATTTTTTCGGCAGAGGCAGCCTTGTTCAATTCAACATAAGTAGCCAGTGTATTTGACCCCCATCCTTCAAGCCATTTAAATTCGGGCAAAGTTTCAGCAGCCTCGAATGGAATCAGCATATCAAAGAAAAGATGGGAAGTTTTCGGTTGGTCTTTCATCACCCCCGAAACCGTGAAGCCGGTATTGTCCAATAAAAGCACTTTTCCCACAGCACTGTTTATACTATCAAAGTATTTTATGGCAATTTTTTCAGATACCAGTATAGATTTCGGGTCAGTAAGGACCTGCCTGGGATCGCCGATAACAATGGGTATATTAAACATTTCAATGATCGATGGATCCGCATATCTCAGGTGCCGTTCATCAAAAAACTTATCCCCATAATTCACCACAGAATAATTCCAAACGTTCATAAGCCTTGCGGTACTCAAAACCTCCGGAAAATCCTCTTTCATCGCTTTGGCAAGCGGGCCCATAGTAATAGCTACATGTTGTTCGCCTACTCCAGGTTCATTCTGTATTTCAACTACCCTGAAAATCCTGTCGCGCTTGTTTAAGTGTTTGTCAAATGCCAATTCATGCTGAATGTAAAGACTGATCATTAAAAATGCGGCAATACCAATTGAAAGGCCGACAAGATTGATGATTGTGTAATACTTTTGCCTTTGCAGACTCCGAAAGGCTATTTTCAGATAGTTGACAAACATAACCAGCTAGGGGAGATTTAAAATTGGATTTAAAACCAGTACGTTTTACAGAATATTCATGGCTTCTTTCCCAAGACGGATGTTTTCATTGATGATCTGACCATCAAACAGCCGGATGATTCGGTGCGCGTACTCTGCATCATGCTGCGAGTGGGTTACCATGATGATGGTGGTGCCTGCCTGATTGAGTGAAGCCAGCAGATTCATCACTTCTTCGCCGTGCGCAGAATCGAGATTACCCGTCGGTTCGTCAGCCAGAATCAGGTGTGGATTGGCTACCACAGCTCTGGCTACTGCCACCCGTTGTTGTTGTCCACCAGATAGTTGTAGTGGAAAATGCTTGCGACGGTGCATAATCTGCATTTTATCGAGTGTGGCCTCAACTTTCTTTTTTCGTTCTGATGCACTCAACCCAAGGTAAATCAGTGGCAGTTCCACATTTTCATAAACATTCAATTCGTCAATCAGATTGAAGTTCTGGAATACAAACCCTATGTTATGCTTTCGGGTGTTAGCCCTTTGCTTTTCGGTGAAACCTGAAACTTCTTTCTCCAAGAAGAAGTACTGACCTTCTGAAGGATTATCAAGTAAGCCCAGGATATTGAGTAACGTTGATTTTCCGCATCCAGACGGACCCATAATGGCCACAAACTCTCCTTTTTGTATTTCAAAAGAAACCTTGTTAAGCGCTGTTGTTTCCACTTCATCAGTTCTGAAAATTTTTGAAAGATTTACCGCTTTGATCATGGCTGTTATAGGTTAATGTGGTTTAAATACTATTTTTTGAAAATGAGTTTCTCGCGTGAATTAAAAATATCATAGGATGAAACAATGACTTTTTCGCCCTCATCAAGCCCTTCGAGTACCTCATAATGGTTGGCATTTTGACGACCAATACGAATGGACCTTTTAACAGCGGAGTTTTCATCCTTATCCAGAACATAAATCCAGTTGCCCCCGGTTTCCTGAAAAAATCCGCCCCTCTTTATGATCAGCGCATCCGTTGCGCCTGAAAATTGCAGCTTCAACTGAACCGTTTGTCCACGTTTGAGTCCTATAGGATCCTTTTCAGTGAAAAGCAAATCCACCTGAAAAGAACCATTGGTTACGTTTGTATATATTTTGCTGATTTCAAGTGTATAAGGTTCTCCGCCCAATTCGCATTCGGCTTCCTGGCCGTTAAAAACCCTCGAAATATAGCGTTCATCAATATTTGCTCTTAATTTTATACCATCCATCATGTCAATCTGTCCCAAATGCTCCCCTGCTGATTTGGTTTGTCCGATTTCTACCTGAAATGATGACAACTTTCCATCTATTGGCGACTTTATTGTCATATTGTCCATATTACGCTTGAGTAATGCCAGATTATTATACATGCGCTCCATGGACGAAGCAATCTGTATGCTTTGTGAAACCCCTGAAACAGAGTCCAATTTTCGGAGATTAATCGTAATTTCCAGTTGATGAATTTTATAATCGTAATCACGTTTAGCATCTTCAAACTCTTTGGCAGATATAAGCTTATCCCTGAAAAACTGTTCTTTGCGCCTGAAATCAGTTCTGAGCTGGTCAATTTCATAATTCAGCTGAGTTACTTCTTTTTGACGGGTATATCGTAATTGTTCAATACTTATGCGGGTGTTTGCCAGGTTATTGATCGCATCATACATTCGGGTTTCCTGGTCCATGTAACTCAGCTCCATGTTTGCATTGGCAAGTTTAAGAATGGGGTCGCCTTTTTTTAGTATGCTGCCATCTTCCACATAAACAGCTTCAACAATTCCGCCCTGAACGGCATCAATAAAAAAAGTATTTCTTGGAAAAACAATCCCATCCACAGGAATATACTCCTGAAACTTGCCTTTTTCTACCATTGCAACAGACACCTGCTTAAAATCCACGTACAAACGGCTTCGGTTGTCCCTGAAAAAAAGCATCCATAAAAGCAATATTATTCCCATGAATCCCAGGGAAATAAATAGAATTCTGCTACGCGTCCATTTCTTTTTTTCAATAATCCTGTCCATAGAACTTTAAATATAATCTTGCTCTACCCAAAAATGTGCCAATTAATGTAATTTATTGTCGATCAATTGGTTAATAAATTTAGCGTTTTTTAACAATTAATTGTTGTTCAAACCCGTTCTTTGTGTTGTTCGTTTTCGAACATTTTGCATAAATTAGCACTTCATAAAAAATGCCGTTGACTCCAGTATTTGAATTTAATCCTTCCGATCGTAACGAAAGTTGAAAAATTTCGTCTCATTGGCATAATTCAATCCGGACAGTAGAATCAAAGCCCATTACTAACCATGGCAAAAACGCAAAAGTATGAATAAGATTGAAGCCAGAATTCTGATTGTGGATGATGACCAGGATGTCCTTTTAGCTGCCAAACTTTTTCTGAAACAACATTTCAGTATCGTTCATACCGAAAAAAATCCTGAAAATATACCGGCAATTCTCAAAAATGAATGCTATGACCTGATTCTTCTGGATATGAATTTTTCCAGGGATGCCACATCAGGGAAAGAAGGATTTCACTGGTTGAATAAAATTATTGAAATAGATCCGCTCGCGGTGGTCATTTTCATCACAGGATATGGCGACATTGAACTAGCGGTGCAGGGCATCAAAGAAGGTGCAACAAATTTTATACTTAAGCCTTGGGACAATAAAAAGTTACTTGCCACCATAACGGCCAACCTTAAAGTGAGACACAACAAGGAAGAGATTGAGGATTTGCGAAGCAAACAAAAGATGCTTATTGCCTATCAGGATCAGTCATATGGGAACCTCATCGGACAATCCATGTCCATGCAAAAAGTAATGACAACGGTTGAAAAGGTTGCCAAAACGGAGGCCAATGTATTGATTTTGGGCGAAAACGGGACAGGCAAGGAGTTGATTGCCCATGCCATTCACCGTGCCTCTTCACGTAAGGATCAGGTATTTATTAGTGTGGATCTGGGCGCTATCAGCGAAACTTTGTTCGAGAGCGAACTATTTGGGTTTAAGAAAGGTGCGTTTACAGATGCGAAGGAAGACCGCGCAGGTCGTTTTGAGGCTGCCAGCATGGGCACTATTTTTCTGGATGAAATCGGCAACCTCTCGTTTAACCTGCAATCGAAGCTGCTGAGCGTGCTGCAGAACCGGAAAGTTGTGCGTCTAGGCACCAATCGCGAGATACCTATTGATGTAAGGTTGATTTGTGCGACAAATATGCCTTTATACCAGATGGTGAATGAAGGAAAATTCAGGCAGGATTTACTTTATCGCATCAACACGGTTGAAATCCTCCTGCCTCCCCTCAGGGAAAGGCTTGACGATATCCAGCCATTGTTGGAACATTTTTTGGTAATTTATTGCAAAAAATACAAAATGCCGCTTAAGCGCATAAACCCAACGACCTTCCGTCGGCTCGAAAAGCATTCCTGGCCCGGGAATATCCGAGAATTGCAACATGCCGTGGAAAGGGCTGTGATTATGAGCGAGAGCAACATATTGCAACCGCAGGATTTCTTTCTTTCACAATTGGAGGACAATCAAAACTATGAAGGAATGGATGACATCACCAACCTTGAAGAACGCGAGAAATTGCTCATTCGAAAGGTTATTGACAAGCATGGTGGCAACATCAGCAAAGCAGCCAAGGAACTTGGGCTAACCCGAGCTTCCCTGTATAGGAGAATAGAAAAACATGGGCTTTAAAAAATTCCGGATTGGTATCATTATCAGGGTGCTGTTCATCACGGCAAATCTTGTATTGCTTGTACTTCTTATTGAGCACGAGCGGCAATGGGTATCCACACTGATCGCCGGAATTGTATTAATCATTCAGCTGGTTGCACTTATTCATTTTATTGAACGCACCAACCGTAAACTTACCCAGTTTCTGGAAAGTGTGCGACATTCCGACTTTAGTACCTCTTTTTATGATAAAGATCTGGGTAAAAGTTTCGAGGGGCTGAACCGTGCATTTAATGAAGTAATCCGGGAATTCAGGAAAAACCGTGCAGAGAAGGAAGAGCACTATAACTACCTGCTTACAGTAGTTCAACATGTAAATATTGGAATTATTGCCTTTCGCAAGGATGGCAAGGTTGACATCTTCAACAATGCGGTCAAACGGTTGTTCAATATCAGCAATTTAAAACACATTAATGAGCTTGCCGCGCACAAAACGAGTCTGCCGCAAACCTTGTTGAAGATGCGCTCCGGTGATAAGCAACTTGTTAAAGTAGTGACCAACAATGAGCTTTTGCAACTATCGGTCTATGCGACTGAATTCAGAATGCGGGGTGAAGAGTTTTTGCTGGTTTCATTGCAGAACATAAGTTCAGAACTCGAAGAAAAGGAGATTGAATCCTGGCAAAAACTCATCAGGGTGCTTACGCACGAAATTATGAATTCTATAACTCCAATTTCTTCATTGGCCTCCACTGTGCGCGAAATGCTGTTATCTGAAACCGACGAAGAAGCCTTTTTACGTGAACTGGATGATGATGACATTGACAATGTTAAGCAGGCGTTAACCACCATTGAAGGCCGTAGCCAGGGGCTTTTAAATTTTGTGGAAACCTATCGCAATCTGACCCGTATTCCACGGCCCAACTTCAGGTATTTTACCATTTTGGAATTGTTTGACAGAGTACATGTACTGCTGAAGCCCAAAATGGACAAATATGAAATCAATTGCAGTCTGAAAGTTTATCCCGAGGAACTGATGATCACCGCTGACCCCGACCTGATTGAGCAGGTTTTTATTAATCTCTTGCTCAATGCCATTGATGCAGTAAATGAAAAACCCCAACCCGAAATAATCGTAACAGCTTCGTTAAATGCCGGAAATCGTATAAATATTGATTTTTATGACAATGGATACGGGATTAAACCCGATATTCTTGACAAGGTTTTTATGCCGTTTTTTACCTCTAAAAAAGAAGGCTCGGGTATAGGGCTAAGCCTGTCTCGACAAATTATGCATTTGCATAAAGGCAGCATTTCAGTAAAATCAGTGCCAGGCGAAGGAACTATTTTTAAACTTGTTTTTTAAAAAGTTGTTCCCTGTCAATCCTGAAAGCAATACCTTTGTCAGAACACATAAACTCCACTTATATGGACATTAAACTCGCTTCAAATGAATATCCCATTCACGATCTTCTCAAAAAAAGATGGTCGCCACGGGCTTTCGAAAACCAATTTATTCAACCTAATGTTGTCCGAAGTCTGTTTGAGGCAGCCCGATGGGCGCCTTCTGCTTCAAATATACAGCCCTGGTATTTTATTTTGGGTTTAAAAGGAGATGAAACCTATCAGCTCATTTCAGAGACCCTTGTTGAATTCAATTTATTGTGGGCTACGCGCGCTCCATTATTGTTTTTGGCCGTTTACAAAGAAACAAATGATGCCGGATTGCCAAATCCCAGCGCATTGTATGATTTGGGGCAATCGGTTGCACACATAACCTTTCAGGCCACCGCAGATGGCCTTTATGTGCATCAGATGGCTGGCTTCGACCCCAAAAAAGCGGCCCGGACATTTGCGATACCTGAAGGATACAAAGCAGCCACTGTGAATGCTGTCGGGTATATTGGGAACCACGAAGACCTTCATCCTAACCTGATTCCAGGTGAAATAAATCCAAGGATGAGACGTGAAGTGAGTGGAAGTGTTTATAGTGGGAAATTCGGACAATCATCAAAAATATTTGAGAAACCCTGATCATGACAAAAATTAACCTATGGCTGGTCGTTGCGGCTGTGCCTTTTATACTATTGGCTTGCGGAGAAACCAGGAGAAACAAACCCGTAAATGAAATTCCGGAAAAACAAGAAAGTGTTTTTGTTCCGGAATTTAACGCAGATTCTGCGTATTATTTCGTTGAAAAACAGGTGTCCTTTGGTCCTCGAGTTCCCAATACAGAGGCGCACAAACAATGCGCAAAATGGTTGACTGAAACCTTAAAGCGCTTTACAACGACCGTTATTGTTCAGAACGCAAAACTTAAAACTGCTGATGGCAAGATGCTGGATGCCAATAATATAATCGCCTCCTTTAATCCAGAGAACAATTCACGCATTTTATTATGTGCACATTGGGATTCGCGACCATGGGCGGACCACGACCCCGATCCTGCCAACCATCGCAAACCAATACCCGGAGCCAATGATGGCGCCAGTGGTGTGGGCGTTTTGCTTGAATTGGCCCGGCAGTTTAGCTTGCATAATCCAGGACATGGGGTTGATATTGTGTTGTTTGATGCTGAAGATTATGGTGAACATCAGGAGGAACAAGGAAATAGTGAGGATTCATGGGCGCTTGGTTCACAATATTGGGCCAGAAATCCACATGTTGTCAATTACAGCGCCCGTTATGGAATATTACTGGATATGGTTGGTGCTGAAAATCCTTCGTTTACCATGGAGGGAACATCCATGTATTATGCACCGGGCATTATGCGTAAAGTTTGGAATGTAGCCCAAAGCCTTGGCTATCAGAATTATTTTCAAACACGCAAAACCGGCGCAATTACTGACGATCATCTTTATGTGAATGAAATCTTGCGAATTCCAACCATCGACATCATTGACTATGATCCAGACCGCGAAAATGGATTTTTTGAACACTGGCACACGGTAAATGACGACATGAGCAACATTCGCAAAGAAACGCTGAAAGCGGTCGGACACACGGTGATTACTGTGGTTTTTACAACGAAATAATCCTTTAGTTTCCTCACGATTTCTTTTCTCCGGAAAAGCATTTTGGGGAATTATTGTCCCCTTACTTACTCTACTTTCAAATCCTGAAGTTCAGGGTGACGTTCAAACATTTTTGCCACAAAGGAACATACCGGCTTAATCTTCAGGGAATGCTCCTGTGCATATTCCACTACTCTGTTGAAGAGTTTTATCCCATAACCATGTCCTTTGAGGGAGTCATTCACCCGGGTTTCGTAAACCTCAATATAGCCATCATGTGTTTTCCAGTTTATCTCGGCTGCTTTATTCTCATACTTCCCGATATAGAAAGATCCGCTCTTCCCGGTTTCTTCCAGTTTTATGTCCATGTTCAATAATTTATTGATTGAATAGATATAACATTTTGATGGTTTTTTTTGTTCTTTGATTGTAAATAATGGAATGTCCCTCAATCAATAAAATAGTTGTGATGAAGATTTTTGCTCATTTTTCCGCCTCCTTCATGATAATATTTGTCGGTTTATCAATGAGTTTAAGCGCCCAAACTTTTGAACAATATCAACCGTCAATAGATACTCTTCTGAATTCAACAAACTTAGGATATGACAAAGCAATTAGCATTACTTTGCCCCGTGAGTTAGTCCCCGGATCAGACCATATTTATCCGCTCATTATTATTTTCGATCAGCAAAATCAACGGAGTTTTAATTTTTTACTTCGAACCATTGATTATCTCACAAGCAATGAACAAATGCCTGCCTCGGTAATTGCAGGAATTGCATCCACAATGGACAAGCGTTACCAGGAAACCCAATGGCCGATCAGTGATTCAGCAGGTTTTGCAGACAAAACGGAGGCGTTCATTTTTGAGGAGCTTATCCCGATGTTGAAATCAACTTGCCAGGTCGGGGATTTCCTGCTATTAACAGGGCATTCCCGATATGGTTTTTTTACCAGTACTCTGCTCGCAAAATATCCGGAAACAATTGATGCGGTTATTTCCCTCAGCCCTTTTTTTCAACAATCAAATATGAATGTTTTGGATTCAATAAATCTTGCATTCTCAGGCACAAACGTTAACCATAAAGTCTATTACCGCTTTGGTATGGGAAGGGACTTCCCTAAGGATTATGAAGCTGTACAGCAATTATTGGCCAATCATAATTTCCCAATGCTGGATGCAAAGGGGGAGATATTCCCTCAGGCTGATCATAATGTTACTCCGGGCCTTATTGTTGGCAGTGCATTGTATGATATTTTCAGCTACTGGAGTAAAATTCAAAACAGGTATATTGCAGACCCTGAACTTCTATCAGGAAATCTTGAAGAATTGATGGATAGTATTGTAATGCAATATGGCACGAAAATCCCCATATCGCTGGGTATATTAAACGGTAAAGGCTGGGCTTTGTATGGAATCATGAAATATGATCAGGCAATTGAAGCCTGGGAAGTACTATTGCATAATTATCCTGAATTTTCGGAAGCGTACCTCTATATTGCAATGGCCCGCAAGGAATTGAATATGGAATTTGCCACTTATGTGGACAAGTTCCGGCAGCAGCTGAAACGATCAAAATTTTATACAGAAGAAGAAAAGAAACAACTGCTTCAGGAATATGAGGCCGATATTGATATGCTGTTTAAAGAGTAGGCCGTATCCTTGCTAAATTGACTAGTTGTCGTATTTGTCAGGATTGGAAAAATGTAAGACATTGTTGGATAAGGAATTAAGAATCATTATAAATTAAAGTTGATAAGGCAATAAACTTGCAGAAAAGAGCATTTACCTGTAGGTTTGTCGCTTCATTAATGTGTCCGGAAGGTTACATTTTACCGATTTGGCGATAAATTAATGAATCAATTTTGAGGAATACTGATGCTCCCTGATACACAAGAAAATATTGTGCTTTTTACTTCTGACCCCAGCCGGTTCATACCCCGGTTTAGGGAATTGCCTCCGGGAGATAGCCTTAAAATTATTACAGCGGTAATGCAATTGACAGAAAATGAGGTTTTATCCGTTCTGAACCAGTTGCTAAGAAATTTTTCCATCCGTTATCGTAATATTTCCATCACTTTTGAGTTTCATTTTCAGCAGATTATACCCTTGCTGGAGGAGTCGAACATAGCGTTCAACACCCTGAGTTATTCACGAAAGTTGTTGCTTGGGGCATATTTTACCTATGAATCAGCCATTGAATCTGCGGCCCTATACAATCCCTGCATGGTTGCAGCCCCTGATCAGACAGAATTACAACCTGGAGAACAGCGCGTTATACTCTCCTTATGTGCTAAAGGGGATGACAATCAATCAGCGATTGTTTTCAGAACAGGTATTCTTGACCGGTTTAATCAACTTCATCTTGAAAAACCGGGCGTAATGCCTGAGGTAGGAAAGATCAATCAAAGTGCAGAAATCAATAAACAAGAATTTTTATCCAGGCTTTTCTCGTTGAATGGTCATTTTACCAAAAACGAAGTTTCGGACCTTTTTGAAGGACTTGACGAAGTTTTCACCCCTAATGTGCTGAAACAGAAAATGACAGAAAAGCTGTTACTAAATCCTCACTTTAATGATCTGGTTAATTTGGCTTATGGCGTTATTTCATCTGAATATGAGATTGAATTTTCAATCGATTCTGACCTTTCGGAAAGGGTGATATTATCAGAACCATTGCACCATGGAATAGAGAATATCAATTTTATCAAATTTACTGATACCAATGATGAGGATGCCTTATACTATGGTATCTTAAGCTCAGGCACGCCTCTTCATTACTCCTTTCAGTTATTTACTACCAGTAATTTTTGCCGGTTTCAGGTAGATTCGATAAATATTTCGTTGGATGGGTTTACTCATCTAACCTTATTTACGCGGAAAATCAATAATCAATATGCGCTTTTGGGAAGTCGAGCGGATGGTATTTACCTGGCTTTTTCTGAAAACTTAACTGAATGGACTGGTTTTGCAAAAATAATTGCTCCTGAACACGCATGGGAACTGGCTAACCAGGCACATGTGGGAGCTCCACTGGAGACCCCACAGGGTTGGTTGTTATTAACACAAGCAACAGGCCCCATGGGACAGCGTGCCCTTGGTGCGGCACTCTTTTCACTTCAAAGAACACCTGTGTTAAAAGCTCGGGCCGTTAGACCGATATTTCAAATGAACGATCTGGATCGGACCGGGATACCAGGTCAGGGAATTTCATGCGCAGGAGCCTTACAGCACATGCAGATGATTATGGTTCCTTACAGCCCCTCAAAACATGCTTCGGGATGTGTGAGTTTTTCTACTGACCGGATACTTTCTGAACTCAGGATGCAGCCATTGGCTGCAAATTCCTACGCCTGATGATGCTTCTCCCGGCCGGATAACGCTAAATTGCTAGTGATCAACTTTTTGCTTGAACAAATCAATTTACTGGCTGTTATTTGATTGGCAGACAGTCTATAGCATTTAAAGCAACTCAAGTCTTTTTTCCCCTTCAGCAGAAAGTTACTTATTGTATTCTGTGTTTTATTTATTCACAAAAGATTATATAATAATCAATTGTGTGTTTTAGCCTATGATACAATGGATTGGCATATGAGCGATTGAACATTAAAAGGAAATGAAGCATTATGAAATGGACATCAAGGGAACGGAAAGCCGGGGTTTTATTTGTAACCTCATATCCCCCAAGGGAATGCGGGATAGCCACATATTCGCAGGATATGGTCAAGGCACTGAACGATAAATTCAGCCATTCGTTTGATATCAGCATTTGCGCATTGGAGTCAGATGAATACAGCTATAAATATCCGTCCGAAGTCAAATATATTTTAAAAACATCCATACCAGGTGCGTATGCCCCTATTGCTGAAAAAATCAATCTCGATCCTACAATATGTTTAGTATATATTCAACATGAATTTGGTTTTTTTTATCAACAGGAGGAATCACTTATCCAGTTCCTGAAATCTTTACAGAAGCCTGTTTCTGTAGCTTTCCATACTGTTCTTCCTCTTCCTGATGAAAAGCGAAAAATCCATATAAACAATATTGCAGCTTATAGCCAGCAAGTAGTTGTTATGACGAAAAATTCAGCCAATCTACTCATTAACACCTATAATGTTCCTGCTGAAAAAATTACTGAGATCGCTCATGGCACGCATCTGGTTCCGCATAAAACCAAGAAATCACTCAAAATAAAGTACGATTTGAAATACCGTAAGGTATTGTCAACTTTTGGGTTGTTGAGTTCAGGTAAGGGAATCGAAACAACCATTGAAGCTTTGCCGGCAATTGTAGAAAAAATACCGGAAGTGATGTTTCTTGTTTTGGGCAAAACTCATCCAGAAGTAATAAAACAAGAAGGTGAAAAATACCGCAATAGCCTTGAACAAAAAGTGAAAGATTATAAACTGGAGAATAATGTTCGTTTTATAAATCGATATCTGTCGTTAGCTGATTTGTTGGAATACCTGCAACTTACAGATGTTTATCTGTTTACCAGTCTTGACCCCAATCAGGCGGTAAGTGGCACTTTTGTATATGCGATGAGCTGTGCTGCTCCCATCATTTCAACACCTATCCCACATGCAAAAGAACTTTTAGCAAAAGATACCGGGATTATTGTTGATTTTCGAAATCCCACGCAACTTGCCAGGGAGGTTATTCATTTGTTGGGGAATGAGCCTTTGCGTAAAAGTCTGAGCATCAACACGCTTCACAAAACGGTGGCCACTGCCTGGGAAAACTCTGCAATTAAACATGCTATCATGTTTGCGCAAATGGCAAATAAGGGCTTTGACATAAGTTACAACCTGCCTGAAATCAGTTTGCAACATTTATATCGGATGACGAATGATGTGGGCATTGTTCAATTTGCAAAGCTCAACCTGCCGGACATAAAAACCGGCTATACGTTGGACGACAATGCCCGGGCAATGGTCGCTACCTGTATGATTTATCAGCACAAAGGAAAAGCCAAAGACCTTGACCTGATCCGGGAATATCTTGAATTTATTTCCATGTGCCAACAATCAGGAGGAAATTTTTTGAATTATGTGGACAAAGAGCTCCAATTTACAACACAAAATGATGAAGTAAACCTGGACGATTCCAATGGCAGGGCAATCTGGGCACTAGGCTACCTTGCCTCTATGAATAAAGTATTGCCATCAGATATAACTGAAAAGGCGGACAAAATTATCAGTCGTTCCCTCGTTCATATTCTTAGCATGTATTCAACACGTGCGATGGCATTTTCTATAAAAGGACTTTACTATTATTACCAGAAAAAAAATGCCCAGGGAATTAAGTCCGTTTTAAAAATGCTTGCACACCGCATCATGCTTATGTACAAGTTTGAATCAGGTAAAGGTTGGAACTGGTTTGAAAGTTATCTTACCTATGCAAACAGCATTATCCCCGAAGCCATGTTATATGCGTGGCTTGTTACCGAAAATGAAGAATACAAGAAGATTGCCTATGAATCTTTTGACTTTTTGCTTTCCAAGACCTTCAATGAGCAAGGTATAGAAGTTATATCAAACCGGGGTTGGCTAAACAAAGGGCACACGCCCGAAAAATATGGAGAGCAACCTATTGATGTGGCATATACCATTATGACACTTTCCCTGTTTTATGATGTTTCGCATGATGAAAGTTACAGGCAAAAGTTAATCACGGCATTTAACTGGTTTTTAGGCCACAACCGGCTTAATCAAATTGTTTATAATCCCGTTACTGGTGGATGTTATGACGGGTTGGAAGAAACTCATGTTAATCTTAACCAGGGTGCTGAATCACTTGCCAGTTATTTAATGGCACGGTTAATAATGGAACGGTATTCCTAGATGACTGTTAAGAAGATGGGAGAAGGAGAAATGGAGACGGGAAGAAGATTCCTAACCAGCCTGCCGGTTGGCTGGTTTCTAAATTCAAAACCCTCAACTCCAACTTAAGTCTTAACCTTGATTTTTTTTAAAAATCCTTGATTTCTGCCAGTACTGGGCAGGCATTGAATCATTGAATATTGGTTGAAATGGTTTTATTCGTATGTTTGTAACAGAATTTGAAAAAAACAATAAACATTATACAATTATGGAAAATTCAAAAACTATTGAAGTTTTAAAAACGGCCATATTGATGGAGAAGAGAGGCAAAGCCTTTTACGAAAATGTTGCAGCTCAAACCCAGAGTGCGGACGTGAAAAAGATTTTCACCATGATGGCTGAAGAGGAACAGACCCATGTGGAGTTTCTGTCCAAACAATTTTCAAATTATAGTAAGAACAACAAGTTTGATAAAATTGAGCTATTGGCTGATGAGGGTGTAGTAAATGAAATTTTATCCGGAAAGATAGTAAAGCAAATTTCTGCTGCAAGTTTTGAGGCTGCGGCTATTTCGGCGGCCATTGATATGGAAACCAAAGCGATTGAGGTTTATACGAAACGAGCCAATGAAGCCACTGATCCAAATGAAAAAGAACTTTTTGCATGGCTGGCTGACTGGGAAAAAGGTCATCACAAAGTGCTGCATGAGCTGAATGAACAATTGAAGGAAGACATTTGGTACGACAACCAATTCTGGCCTTTTTAAATACTTATTCCTCTTAGCGAATACGACAAAATGGCGCGGTATCAAACCGTGCCATTTTTTTACTTATTTGGCCCGGCTTCTGAATTAAATTTCAGATTAATAAGCTCGGGCGTTTGCCCAGGTTAAGCAGGGCAACAATGCCTGAAAAGAACAGATAAGCCCCAATCAAGCCTGAATTACCTCCCAGAGTGATGCCGTAAATGACGATGGCCATCAGAATCAGGTACCCAACCATTCCCGGCTTCTCAACTTTGTAACTTTTAGGATAAGATTTAAAAGCAGGAGCAATTCCGATTGTGGCAAGTAAAAATCTGTCGGAACGGAACTCGGCATCCTGTTCGGTCCAGGCCTGATTCATTGCACTTGGTATTCCATATTTAAAAAGGTAGAGTGGCCCACTGCATTTACTCTGGAAGTTGTGGCCCAATTCATGTCTGATCAGTACCATGAGGTAGGAATTGCGATCAGAGAGTTCAATTCCGGTATTCAATCCGCTGTAACGGGTGGTTACCATTATAAAAGACCCATAAGCAACACCGTTGGCCATGGGTATTTTTCCAAGTAGTAGTGTAACTCCCCCGCAGTGAACCACTTCCGAAATAAACCCGAAGCTGTTCAGGATTTGTCCGAGGGCATTCCCGATAAGGGTTTGTGGCTGTTCCCAGATTTGTCGGCTTAGCATATGCCACATTGATAGAAGCGGCTTCCCTCCTGAATCTGCATAAAAATTCCCTGCAAATAAAGAAATGGCATTCTTTAATATCGTATCTTGTTTACTGAATAGATAGTAAAATGCTCCTGAAATTATGCCAAGAAGCAAAGTGGATGAGTACATCAAAAGAAAAGCAATGATAAGTTCAGGTAGAATGATGTAAAGAATACCACCAAAAAGTGAAAGTAAAAGACCCGCAGTTATGCTAACAGCAAGAGGCACCTGCTCACTTGCCGGTTCATTTCCGGTAAGCGATACTGGTTTTATTAAAAAACGACTTAGTACAACCAATCCAGTTGTTATGAGCACAATAGATATCCATGGCAATGCAATAAATTCATTCCTGAAGAACAATAACCACAAGTGGGTTTCATTTAGCACATCAACGACCGAAGGTAAACTCATTTTACAATTACTGAAGATGAACCTGAATAGGAATAATAAGATCCATTGTACATAGCTTCGGCGCTCACCGGACCTTGCCTAAAGGTTCCTTTGCCAACCACTCGTACCATGTAGTAAAATTTTCGGGTTTGTCCACTGGCTGTAGAAAACAGATTGACCCTGTCATCACGAAAATCGATATAATCGGGGTAAGATATGTTCTTAATCCAGGCTAGACCACGTTCGGTGTTCAGACGGGTATTTTCCACTTCAAAACAGGCTGGCAATAAATCACTGACAACCACATTCTCTATCACACTATTGTCATTTGTGGATAGCGAAAGCTCAACAACTACCAGATCGTTTTGATTAAAGGAGCTGCTGCCGAGTGGATTTCCAAGTCGATCATAAAAACGTCTGCTGATCGAGAGTATATTATCTTCATTCCTGTCTGAGTTGTTGAGAGGAATGCCCTGGGTTTCAAAGTAATAAAATGCCTGCCCTGAGCCTTCGGAAACGACCGTTGCCTTCTCTCCCGAGAAATCAGTGATCAGGTCTTTACCACTAAAACTCTGCGTTTTGAGTCCTGAAACTTCTACAGTTGCTGATATCTTGCTATCAGATACTTTGCCTGCAAGTTTGCCAAGTGCCATCATTGCAAAAGCTTGCTCCTGAGTTGACATCCACGTTTTACGGGCAATCATTTGTCCCAATTGCTGGGCAAGAACTGCCACCTGTGGATGTGCTGCATCTGCATTTAGTATAGTATATAAAGCTATTGCACGATCACGAACCGGTGAGCTGAAACTTCCCCCGGTCATTACTGCTGGTTCCTCTCCCTGATTCCAGGATTTTGGTAATAAAGCCCGATAACTTTTAGTATCACCAATAAGTGCATAGGTGGAAGCCAGCATGTATTTGCTATCCCTGGAAAGTTCCGCCTGCCGGGCTTTGTAATAGTTCATCGAAGGCAGGTGCTGTTTGCCATTTAATGCCAACACATACAGCGAATAGAAAATCTCCCGCTGGGGTTGAAGTTTCTTCTGCCATTGATTGTTGCCTTCGATCAAATAAAAATACTCTGTGCTGGGTTTTTGCTTAACCTTTTCAGTGAGATAGCGCATAATATTATCCACCACCATCTGATTAACCGAATAGCCAGCTTGTGTGGCTTCATAAAGAAAATTACCGGCATAGGCAGTAGTCCACCAATCTACTTCACCACCTGATGGCCACATAACAAGACCGCCATTGTATTGCTGCAAAGCACTTATTTTCATGATCGCAGCATTAATATTCTCTGCAGTATTGTATTGTGCGGCATTTTTTTTCTGTTTCAGCATTCGCGCCAGTTCAGGAAAATAAATCTGTGGAAAGGCAGTTGAAATGGTCTGTTCGAGGCATCCATAGGGATAATTCACCAACTGCCCGAGGTCTCGCGCATATTGACCGGCAGGTGAGTAGGTAAGCAGTAATCTGGATTTGGTTGTGCCCTCTATAAATTCTTGTTCCGTTCCGAGCGAAAGAGTTTTCCCTGGCTTGAGTATACCGGAAATGGCTGATTTTTCCAGTGTTGCTGCCGGCCGGACTGTAAGCTCCGTTTCATCCGTAAAAGTTTCACCGCCTGCTGAAGCCTGAACCTTTACCTTCGCATTCCCAATTGATTTTTGGGCCGTTAGATCAAAGTTTACCTGCCTTTCACTATTTCCGGGAATAGTGATGGAGTTGTCAGAAAACTTTCCACCGGATATTGGCCCATCAGTTGACACTTTAAGACTTGCCACAAGTGGCTTTGCCGTAGTATTGGTAATTGTAACCACTACATCAGCTACATCTCCCGGGCTGAGAAAGCGCGGCAGGGAACTACTGATGACCAATGGGTCGGATACTTTCATTTCCTGTTGTGATGACCCGAACTTATCGCCTTTATAGGCTACTGCCATAATTCTTACTGCCCCTGAAAAAGCTGGAATGTCTGCACTGAATGTTACCTCTCCCGAACTGTTGGCTTTTTTCACACCACTCCAGAGCGAAAGTAGTTTTACACGTTTACTGGTTAAAGGATTCAACCGACGGCCTAGATCGAAGCCCATGTCACCACCCGTAGATGAATTCCGGCTGCTAAGCTCGGGAAATAGTTCATCGAACAGATCATAAGACTCAACCTCCAAAGCTCTTTTGCCATAAAACCAGTTGTAAGGATCGGGCGTTTGATAAGCGGTGATCTGAAGAATACCTTCATCCACCACAGCAATGGTAACTTCAGCCCCAGGCGTGGTTTTTACCTTTATTTTCTGTTTGGTTTTTGATCTGATTTTTTCAGGAGCAGAGATGTCAACATTCATTTTTAAATCGGGATCATCAACCTTCAAACTGGCATATCCATGCCCTACGGTAAGGGGCAAACCCGATGCATCATTTTTACGAATAAGCGTTGCACTAATGTAAATATTTGGCAGGTGTTTACTACTGATGTCTATATTGAGACTGGCTCCCGAGGCATCTGCTTTAAGACTGTAATATTCAAGCACTTTGTCTTGCTCAACAGTTACCAGCAATTCCCCTTCAAAAGGTGTTTTAAAGAGCAGGCGGGCAACATCGCCAGGTTGATATGCAGTTTTGTCGGTTTCAATACCAACTTCCCCTTCGCGGTTTACAAAAAATGCCGAGGACCCGTAGTCGCTCCAGCCATAGGCATAAAACCCGGAGGAAACATAGTTAGCTGCACCCTGGTTGCTTACCCGTACCTCATATTCGCCAGAGGCAGAAGGAGAGAACTGAAAGCTGTATCCTGAAGCAGGAATAGTTAATTCGCGCGACATGACTACACTTTCCTTTTTCTGCGAACGGTAAGAAGTTTGTCCTCCGTTTCGCTCAAGTATAGTTTCCCATTTCAACTGCACCACCTCTATTCTGGCCCTGGCATTCACAGGATTTTCTTTCCGATCGATGGCAATAAGGCCTATGGTGACAGGGTTACGTGTACTTACCCATCCGGGGAGTTGTCTGATACCCAACATTACTTTCTGGGTTTCAATTTCCATTTGTGAGAAGCGATTTACCGGCCGACCCGTTTCATCAAAAACAGTAGTAAAAACCTTGGCATCCAGCAAGCCTATCTGTTCAAATTCAGGCAATGAAAACTGCTGAACAAACTTCCCATTGGCATCCGTAACACCCTGGCTCACCTGGGTTTCGAAATAGGGTTCTGTTGCTGTATTAACAAAGAAAGTATAATCAGTATATTTTTTAGGATAAAAAGCCTTCCGACTGATTCTGAGTTCATTTTCCACTTTACGATTTGTAGCAGGAGGGCCAAAAAGATTGGTGGCCGTGATGCCCATGGACAGGATTTCGCCAGGTTTAAAAGTAGTTTTATCGGGTTTAACTTCTACCTTAATGCGATCGGGCATGAATTCTTCCACCGAAATACGGTAATTGCCCATCATCATATCATTGCCCGAAAGCACCTCTACCATATAGGAGCCGGTAATTGCGGATTCAGGTACCCTGAAACCAATCTGGGCTGCGCCATTCTTGTTAAGTTGTGCTTTTTTTATCAGAAAATCCTTGCCTTCGGGACTAATCACCCTGAATTTTACCGGGATATCCTGAATGGTTTCCCATGCAAAACTTCGCACCACGGCATTTACATATACGGAATCACCGGGCCGGTATAGGTTGCGATCACCATAAATAAAAAGATCATAGATCATACCCATGGTTCTTTTTCCTCCAACATCAAAGCGGGAAGTTTCCACAGACGACCTGTCGTAAAGCAATACATTAAAATCATCATTTTTACGCGCTGAGATCATCGCAACATCAAATCCCGGGGCAGTCTTTTTAATTTCCCTGAAGAAAAGATTTCCATCGCTCCCGGTGGTCCCTTCAAAAATCATTTGATTGCTGCGACTGTAAAAGCGAATATTCACACCTGAAAGCGGCTGGGCAGATGCAATTGAACGGGCAAGCACCAGAATTTCATCGGCACCTTCCTTCACAATCAAACCAATATCTGAGACCGAAACCAATTGCACATCACTAAGCCATTCTTTTTCAACCGACTGGGCTTTGATAAGATAAAGACCTTTCCTGTCCGATGAAAGCTCCAGTTCGTCTGGCTTAAGGTTAAGTAAACTAAGGTTTCCTTTTTTGGGTAGCGACCGCGTGTCAATTTCTCGTGAACTAATTTGCTTTCCATAATTCTCGTCAAGACCGTAGGCATATGAATCATAATATTCATCGTCTTCATAATGCCAGTCCCAGGATTTCCCATTACGCATGTAATGTTGAATGTTATTTTCAAAAACCTTAAAAACGGTTATTTTTATTTTTGGAATATTGATGATATTCAGTCCCAGATTGCAGGATCCCTGAGTTGTCAGATAAAGGCTGTTTTGATCACTGAATGCGATGTAGGGTTGCAATTTTCCAAAAGCTACTGTTTGTGTATGATCATTGCCTAAGGAAGGTCCGAAAATCCCCTTTAAATTCCCTGATATTTTTAAATCATAGGATTGTCCATCCGCGAACTCACCAATAATTTTTATTCCACTACCCATGGTAGTGACGTTAAATTCAGTTTCGGGCCTGATGCTGATAAGACTTCTTAAGCCTTTTTCAATAACTGGTTGCGAGGTATAAATCAGGATAACTCCTTCTCCATCCTGAAATTCAGTTGTTATATCACTTATTTCCAGTATGTCGCGGGGAGGAACAGGTAAAACTATGGCATCGTCTTCAGTGAATTGGCGATCTGAGCCGATACATTTCATGCCTATACCGACAATGAGTGTTAGTTCATCGTCAGATTTTTCGCCTGAAGTTGGTATGGAAAGTTCAGCATAGGTCGTATTATCTGCCTTTACCAAATCAAAATTCCTTAAGTCGCCGTTGATTTTGACAGACAAGTATTTTCTCAAATCTTCACGTGCCACCGCATAGTTAAAGTCAATAGCCATGCGTAACTGTACCTGATTCTTATCCGTTTCGCTAATTCCCCAGAAAATATGCGTACGGTCAACGGCCAGAAACGGGGTGTGGAAAAGAATTTCAATCGGCTCGGGTTTATAGTTTTTACTTGCCTGCTTTGAAATTTCCGGATTCAGTCGCGCGGAATAGGCAGTATTGGGCGCAAAGGGTACGGAGGGGATAAACAGGAGTTTGTCCTGATCAAGCCACTTGTAACGTCCGTTTATGGAAGGATTAAAGGTAAAATATTGGACCGTGTCTAATTTATCAATCAATGAGTCCGGAATTAAATCGCGGTTAAATGTAAATTCCAGGTTTTGGTAGGGGTCAACCATTTGGTCAAAATTCATTGATTCAATACTGACCTGATCGGGATTAACGCATGAAAACAGTAGCGCCTGCAATAAAATAGCCAAAAGAATCTGGCGACGTTGTTTTGTAAACATGGGACTAATTTTAAGTATGAAAAGTACCGGATAGTCTATAAAAATTGAGAACATTGGTTAAGTGGCTAATGTACAAAAATATTGATTAGTTATCGTTATAAAAAGATTTTGAATACTGGTGATTCTCAATTAGCCCTATTGCATAAGATAGTCAGCATCTTACAGTTAAAATTTTTATGCTGCCTGCCTATCTGACATAAATGGTTGATTTATCTAATGATTCCACCATTTTTTAAAAAGGATTTTGTTATATTCCAGTTTTTTATAACTTTGTCCCCCTTTCAAAATAGGATTAATCATCATAACTTGCTAAAAACATGAAGGTTTACAAAACAAATGAGTTAAGAAATATTGCACTCATAGGTGGTGCGAAATCGGGCAAAACAACCCTTTCGGAAGCCATTTTATTTGAAGGCGGCGTTATTAACAGGCGCGGTTCGATTGAAGATAAGAATACTGTTTCAGACTACCGCCAGATAGAGCTGGAGCGTCAAAACTCTGTAGGTTCAACAGTATTGTATGCAGAGCATAAGGATTTTAAAATTAATGTAATTGACTGCCCGGGTTTTGATGATTTCATAGGCGAGGTGGTTGCTGCAATAAATGTTGCAGATACCGCATTTATGGTGATTAATGGACAAAATGGTGTGGAAGTGGGAACTGAAATTAACTTCAGGCAAACCAAAGCCAATGATGCACCCGTTGTATTTTTAATCAACCATTTGGAACACGAAAAATCAAATTATGAAGAAACACTCCGCCAATTGAAATCACAATTCGGCGGATCGGTTACTGCCCTGCAATATCCAGTAAATGAAGGACAAGGTTTTGATTCTATCATTGATGTTTTGCAACAAAAAATGCTTAAATATCCTGCCGGTGGAGGGAAAGCCGAAGTTCTTGATATTCCTGCTGAACATAAAAGCAAGGCAGAAGAGATGCTTAACGAACTGATTGAATCAGCCGCTGAGAATGATGAAACCATTATGGAAGCTTTTTTCGAAAATGGCACCCTCACTCCTGAAGAGTTAACCAAAGGTTTGAAATTGGGCATAATGAACCGCGGGATGTTCCCGGTACTCTGCATTGCTGCAAAACCCAACTTTGGCGTAGATGCTTTGCTTGATTTCATTATCAATTATGTCCCGGCACCAAACGAAATGCCAGGTCGTAACACCAAAGAAGGTAAACTGCTCAAATGCAACCCGACGGAACCAACTTCCGCACTTATTTTCAAAACTTCTGTTGAAGAGCACCTTGGTGAAATCTCTTTCTTCAAAGTATTTGCAGGTGAAGTGACCGAAGCCATGGATATGGTAAATGGCGTAAATTCTTCAAAAGAACGTATTCCTCAGCTATTTGCTGTTGCCGGCAAAAAACGTGAAAAAATTGAGAAAGCTGTTGCCGGAGACATTGCTGCAACCATTAAGCTAAAAAACGCACGCACAAACCAAACCCTCAACTGTCCTAAGAATGCCGGTGATGTTATTGTTCCCATACCATTTCCTGCACCTAAAATTACCATGGCAATCAAAGCCAAAAGCACTTCAGATGATGAAAAATTGGGTGCAGCCCTTACCGAATTGCAAAAAGTAGACCCAACCATCAGCATTGAGTATTCGAAAGAGCTTAAGCAAATTATCATGCGTGGGCAGGGTGAACTTCACCTGAATATTGCTAAATGGCATCTCGAGAATATTGAGAAGATTGCCATTGAATACTATGCTCCGAAAATCCCTTATCGTGAGACCATTACCAAAAATGCTAAGGCGATGTACCGCCATAAAAAGCAGTCAGGTGGTTCCGGCCAATTTGGCGAGGTGCATATGCTTATTCAACCCTATGTTGATGGTATGTCCAATCAAACCGAATTTCCTATCCGTGGTACCGAAACTCATGATTTGCCATGGGGCGGCAAGTTGATTTACAACAATTGTGTTGTTGGTGGATCGATCGATGCCCGTTTCCAACCTGCTATACTTAAAGGAATCATGGAAAAAATTGAAGAAGGACCACTCACAGGTTCATATGCCCGTGATATCGTAGTGAATATTTATGACGGTAAAATGCACCCGGTTGATTCCAATGAATTGGCCTTTAAACTTGCCGGACGTCAAGCTTTTAAAGAAGCGTTTAAAAATGCCGGCCCAAAAATTCTTGAACCAATTTATGATGTTGAAGTTATGGTTCCAGGTGATCGGATGGGTGATATTATGACCGACCTGCAGGGCCGTCGTGCTATTATTATGGGCATGGACAGTGAAGGCAATTATCAGATTGTAAAAGCAAAAGTTCCTCTCGCGGAAATGAATCGCTACTCTACCGCGCTGAGTTCAATCACCAGCGGAAGTGGAACATACTCTCTTAAATTTGCCGAGTATGCTCAGGTTCCTGGCGATGTTCAAACGGCGCTGCTCAAGGCATACGAAGAACAGGAGAACGAAGACGAATAGTCGTATTAATACCAACCACCACTAGAAAGCCCGGAATTTCCGGGCTTTTTTATTTGTTATAAAAGAAAATTGGTGAGATCGTACCATGTAAATCATGGTTGCAGGTATAAGAGACTATCAGAAAAATCATATTGATTCGCTTCCTTAACCATTCCATCTTTCATAATCTACATACCCTTCAGGTCCGGGAGTGTAGAATGTATCGACATCCGGAAGGGTGAGTGGTACATTGTGCTGAATTCGTTCCGGGAAATCAGGATTGGAAATGAATAGTCGGCCAAAAGCCACCAAATCAGCATCTCCGGATTCAAGAAGGCTACTTGCAGTTTCCAGAGTAAGGTTGCCGGCTGCAATCAGGGTGCCGGAATAAAACTTCCTGAAATATTTAGCTACTGATTTAACCATATGTGGATGTTGATCGAGGGATGCCATAGGTTCTATCAAATGCAGATAGGCAAGGCCGCGCTTGTCGAGCTCACGAATTACATAACCAAACAATGCAGCAGCGTCAGGGTCATCCATTCCATGTTTCAGGTTAGAAGGTGACAGACGAATCCCAGTATTATCTGAGCCAATTTCGGTGCAAATAGCATCGGTAACTTCGAGGGTAAGCCGACAGCGGTTTTCAATGGTTCCTCCATATTTATCAGTACGAATATTGGAGGAACTATGCATAAACTGATCCAGCAAGTAGGCATTGGCTGCATGAATTTCTACACCATCAAAACCAGCAGCCATCGCATTTACAGCAGCTTTTCGGTAATCCTCAATAATTTCGGGTATTTCATCCAAACTTAAAGCCCGGGGAACTTCCATGAGCATTTTACCTTTAGGAGTGGTTATGTAGTCACCTGCTGAAATAGCAGATGCCGAAACGGGTAATGAATTGTCAGGCTGCAATAGTGAATGCGAAACCCGGCCCACGTGCCATAACTGCAGAAAGATTTTTCCTCCTTCACCATGAACGGCCCGGGTTACCATTTTCCAACCTTCGACCTGCGCCAGGGTGTGAATACCAGGAGTGTGCATATAGCCTACACCCTGAAGAGAGATTTGGCTGGCTTCGGCAATAATGAGCCCTGCTGAAGCTCGCTGGGCATAATACAGTGCATTCATTTCACCGGGAACATTCCCCTCACCAGCACGACGGCGTGTGAGTGGTGCCATAACCAGGCGATTTTTTAAATTCAGGGCATTTGATTTATAAGGTGTGAGCAATATACTCATAGATGTAAATGATTGTTTATGCGTGAGTTAACTTGTTATTTATTTAAATTAGTGGTAGGCACCTGTATAAGGCGGTTTCAATTTAGGATCAACCGGATAAAATTTTTAGAAAAGAAAATACCCCGTCAGATCGAATACATTTTTTTGATCTTCTTTACCAGAACGTTAGCCATCTTATAGTTTGACTCATGGCTCCAGCCTGCAATGTGTGGTGAAAGGATGACCTTGCTACTAGCAATGAGTCGTTTAAATGTCTCAGGTAAAGTGCTCTTATCAAGGTTTTCAAATGAAAGCTGCTCATATTCAAGCACATCCAGTGCGGCGCCCTCAACCTTTCCACTTTCCAGGGCGTCCATAAGTGCAGTCGTATCCAGGCACTGGCCGCGGGCAGTATTAATTAAATAGATGGGCTTCCTGAAGGCGGAGAGGTACTCAGAATTGACCATTCCACGGGTTTCAGCTGTTAGCGGCACATGAAGGCTAAGTACATCTGCTTCTGCAAATACTTCTTGCATCTGAGCCTCTTTAACATAAAGTTCACTAAAGCCAGTTTTGTATTTGTCGTATGCTAAAACATTGGCCCCAAACCCACTTAATTTTTCAGCAAAAGCGCTACCCATGTTTCCATATCCAATAATGGCAATGGTTTTCCCATTAATCTCAGTGCCACGGTTGCCTTCCCTAATCCAGATGCCGTTTCTCACTTCCCGGTCCACCCGTAAAAGATGGTTTAACAATGCAAGCAACATGCCAAGTGCATGCTCACCAACGGCATCCCGGTTGCCTTCGGGTGCATTCATACAAGCAATGCCTATGGAATGAGCATATTCAACGTCGATGTTCTCCATTCCAGCGCCAACTCTGCCAATAAATTTCAATGAAGTGGCAAGGTCGAGCGCCTCACGGTCAAATTTCATTTTGCTTCGTATAATTACGCCCTCAACACCGGGAAGCATTTTTAATATCAGGGATCGGTCATTTCCACTGGCCCACAGGCAATTAAATCCCGATTGGGTTAATGCCTTGTCCAACCATGGATGGGCGGTATCAATAAAAAGAACTTTTCTGTCCATATCAAATTCTAATGCTTTGGCAAAGGTATAACACTCTTTTTGAATAAAGGTTGTATGGTACATTAAATGTCCCCGAAATCAATATTTTGCGCCTAAAGTCCTGAAAATCGATAGGAATATCGTACTTTTGGACCCCGATAAAAGGAATTTATTAAAACTATCCGTTTATCAATCAAATATTTATCAATACGATTGATCACCATACCTCATGTGGAATCTTCTTGTCCGTTTTATCCTTCGTAACCGATTAGGCAACCTGATTGCCATTATCCTTTTGACAGCCTTCATGGGTTACCAGGCTGTACATGTGCATCTTTCCTATGAAATGGCACAAATGCTACCTGCCAGCGACACCACCAGCCGTGCTTATGATAAATTTAAAGCCACTTTCGGACAGGATGGTACGGTGCTGTTTATTGGCATCAAGGATGAAAAACTTTTTACATTAAACGAATTCAACGATTGGCTTCAATTAACTGAAAGCCTGAGAAAAGTTGATGGCGTACAGGAGGTTTTATCCATAGGTAAATTATATACGCTGGAGAAAAATGATTCCACCCGGAAATTCGATTTCAAACCGCTAATCTCAGCCGCACCAGACACCCAGGCCGAACTGGATAGTATCCGGAAATTAATTTACGACCTCCCATTTTATGATGGGTTGATCATCAATAAGGAAACAAACGCCACCCTGATGATGCTCACCCTGGACAAAAAGAAACTTAACAATAAAAGCAGGATTACACTTGTTAGCGATATTGAAAACCAAGTAGAAGTTTTCAGCCAGAAACATGACATAACGGTTCATTATTCAGGCATGCCATATATCCGCACCAAAACCATGAAAATGGTTAAAGATGAGTTGCTGCTGTTTATGATACTCTCTATGCTTGTGGCATCTTTGGTTTTGTTTCTGTTCTTCAGGTCGTTCAAAGCAGTATTGTTTCCAATGCTCATTGTACTTATCAGCGTTGTCTGGAGCATGGGAACAGTTGTATTGCTGGGCTATGAAATTACGATACTTACCGGGATAATCCCTCCTCTTTTAATCATTATCGGCGTAGAGAATTGCATCTTTCTGCTCAACAAATACCACCACGAATTCAGAGAGCATGGGAATAAAGTAAAGGCCTTGTCGCGCGTGGTGGTGAGGACGGGCAATGCTACTTTCTTAACCAACCTGACTACAGCGACCGGATTTGCAGCCTTTATTATTACCGGAAATAAGCTACTTGTAGAGTTTGGAATTGTCGCAGCCATAAACATTATGGTGGTTTTTGTACTTTCCATTTTTCTCATCCCCATATTGTATAGTTATCTTGCTCCGCCAGAAGTTAGGCACCTCAAACATCTTGACAACAAGTACACCAAACGCATCATCGAAATTGTTGTCAATCTGGTTGAAAATCATCGCAAAGCCATATACATTACTACCCTGGTAGCTATAGCGGTAGCTGTGATAGGAGTATCGCGTTTAAAAACTACGGGTAATGTGGTTGACGACATACCTAAGGGTCATCCTATGTATGTGGATTTGCTCTTTTTTGAAAAAGAGTTTAAAGGGATTCTACCTTTCGAAATTTCAATTGACACACGCAAACCCAGGGGTGTGATGCAAATGTCAACCATTCAGAAAATAAGCGACCTGCAGGATTCATTGGCCCTATACCCCGAATTCTCGAAACCACTTTCGGTCGCTGAACTTGTAAAATATTCAAAACAGGCATTTTACAATGGCGATCCCGAGATGTACAGCATTCCCAACAATCAGGAGCGCAATTTTATATTGCAGTATTTACCTTCATTGAAAAGTAGCCGTAAAACCATACTTAACTCGTTTGTTGACACCTCGCTGAGTAAAACCCGCATCAGCGTTCAGATGGCAAATATTGGCACCCGTGAAATTCAACGGATTAAAGACGATCTTAAGCCAAAGATTGATTCTATTTTCAACCCTGAAAAATATGATGTTGAAATGACTGGTACCAGCATCGTCTTTCTGAAAGGAACCGATTTTCTGGTCCACAATTTAATTACGAGTCTTATATTGGCCGTAATAGCCATCGGTATTTTGCTTGGCATGCTCTTTACTTCATTTAAAATGGTAGCAGTTTCTTTGGTTCCCAACCTCTTGCCACAATTAATGACTGCTGCATTGATGGGCTTCCTGGCTATCTCTATAAAGCCTTCTACCATTTTAATTTTTAGTATTGCCCTTGGTATCTCAGTTGACAATGCCATTCATTTTTTGTCACGTTACCGATTGGCCCTAAAGCATAATAACTGGGACATAAGATCTTCTGTATTCTCTGCTTTACGCGAAACAGGGTTCAGCATGGTATACTCCTCCATTGTTCTTTTCCTTGGTTTTTCCATTTTTATCCTTTCCTCTTTCGGGGGTACACAATCCATGGGATTCCTGGTTTCCTTTACCCTGCTTGTTGCACTCTTCTCCAACTTACTTTTACTTCCCTCCCTGTTATTGACGTTAGATCGACGAATAACCACCCGTAATTTTGAAGAACCGCTCATTGAACTGTTTGATGAAAATGAAGAGAGTGAAGCAAACGGTGACCTTGATGAAGATGATAAAATAAATTCAGGCGAAGAAAAATAAACTTAAACTACTCTTATTATGAAAGGAATTATTCTTGCCGGAGGTTCTGGTACCCGTTTGCACCCGTTAACACTTGCTGTTAGCAAACAACTGATGCCAATTTACGACAAACCTATGATTTATTATCCATTGTCGGTTCTTATGATGGCTGGCATCAGGGAAATTCTGATCATTTCTACGCCTCATGATCTCCCGCATTTTGAGAAGCTACTTGGCAGTGGTGAATCTCTTGGCTGTAAATTCAGCTATATTGTGCAGCATGTGCCCAATGGACTTGCACAAGCTTTTGTATTGGGTGCAGATTTTATTGGCGATGATGACGCAGCTTTAATCCTGGGCGACAATATTTTCTATAGTTCCGGGCTGCAAAATTTGCTTGGCGAATGTCATAAACCTGAAGGAGGAATTGTTTTTGCCTATCATGTTTCAGATCCTGATCGTTATGGAGTAGTAGAGTTCGATAATAAGGGCAAAGCCATTTCCATAGAAGAGAAACCCAAAGAACCCAAATCGAATTATGCCGTTCCCGGGTTGTACTTTTATGACAATAGTGTGGTTGAGGTTGCCCGGAACATTATGCCCAGTGCCCGGGGCGAGTATGAAATTACTGATGTAAACCGTTATTTTCTGGAAAAGGGGGAATTACAGGTAAAAGTCATGAGCCGAGGCACCGCCTGGCTCGACACCGGCACTTTTGGATCTCTGCTTCAGGCATCACAGTTTGTTGAAGTTATTGAAACCCGTCAGGGTCTCAAAGTCGGATGTATTGAGGAAGTAGCCTATCGCATGGGATTTATTGATAAATCCCAACTGCAGAAACTGGCCAAACCATTGCTGAAAAGTGGCTATGGCGATTATCTTATGCGCATATCTGCCTCTTGACATTTTTTAAATTATACTATCATGCTTACATCCGATCAACTGCAGGAAAAGATAAAAGAGGCTATTGACAACCTTCCCGTATTTGGCCAGCCCGAAGGCTTGTACCAGCCTATTGCTTATACGCTGAAGCAAGGCGGAAAAAGACTCAGGCCATTGCTTGCACTTTTGTCAACTCAGGCTTTTGATGGTAACCCCGACGAAGCTTTGCCCGCTGCCATTGCCATAGAAATTTTTCATAATTTTACGTTGCTCCATGATGATATTATTGATGAAGCACCATTGCGCCGGGGTAATGAAACGGTTTATAAAAAATGGAACATCAATACTGCCATACTCTCCGGCGACACCATGTTTGCCATTGCTTATGGGCAACTTTCGGGCAGTGCGCCCCGTTACATTCCTGAGTTGATGCAGGTTTTTACGCAAACAGCCATAGAAGTTTGTGAAGGCCAGCAGTATGACATTGACTTCGAAACATCTGGAAGTGTTAACATTCAGGGCTATTTGAACATGATACGGCTTAAAACTGCCGTGTTGCTTGCCGCCAGTCTTAAAATCGGGGCAATCATCGGAAATGCCTCTTCCGAAGACTGCGAAAAAATATATCACTTCGGTGAAAATCTTGGTATTGCTTTTCAGCTTCAGGATGACCTGTTGGATGCTTTTGGCAATGAGTCAGTATTTGGGAAAAAAACCGGCGGCGACATCCTTACGAACAAAAAAACTTTCCTTTACCTGAGAGCATTGGAGTGTTCCTCAAAAGAAGATGCAGCACGACTTAAAGAATTATACGCTCAGCGCGACATGAAGGATGAAGAGAAGATCAATAATGTTTTGGAGCTTTTCAGAAAAGCGGACATAGAAAAGCGTACCGATGCACTCATTATTGATTATTTCAATAAAGCGATGGAACAAATGCACCAGATTTCACTTCCGGAATCTAATAAATCAGCCTTGATTGCCCTCGCCTCCTCCATGCTGAAGCGCAAGCACTAGTAAAGGAGAAACCCCGGGAACTTTATAACCAAAAAAAGCCTAAATATCCGCTTTTGTCTTTATTTCCTCCATTTCAAGGTGTAACATTTCCCAGTTGTTCATTTCTTCATTGAGTTGCTTTTTTAATTCCTCGTAACGCTGATAAAATGAACCATCGGAAAGCGAATCGTTGTTTTCTCCGGGATGGGAAAGCGTGTGGTCCATTTCAGCGATTCCGGCTTCGATGCGATGGATAATTTCCTCTGATTTTTCGATGCGTGAAGCCACTTTGCGAATTTCTTTTTCCGTTAGTTTACGCTTTTCATAATTGAGTTTGTTCGCCGAAGTATTTTCAACTACTCCAGAGGCTTCGCGCGCCAAAGCAGCTGCATTCAACTGATCGAGCGTGGCAATTTTGCGCTTTTCAAGAAAATCATAAATATCACCCAGATGCTGTTTTACCATTCCCCCACTAAACTCAAATACCTTTTGAGTAAGCCCCTGCAAAAAATCACGGTCATGCGACACCACAATGAGGGTGCCGTCAAACATCAACAATGCATTTTTTAAGATATCTTTCGACATCATGTCTAAGTGGTTGGTTGGCTCATCAAGAATCAGCAGATTAACAGGAGAAAGCAATAGCTTTGCAAGCGCCAGTCTTGATTTTTCACCACCCGACAACACTTTGACCTTCTTCTCCGTATCCTCGCCACCAAAAAGAAAACTTCCCAGGATAGCCCTGACCTTAGGCCGTATATCCCCTACAGCAACATCGTCAATGGTCTCAAAAACAGTCCGGTCTGGATTCAGCAGATCAGCTTGATTTTGAGCGTAATAGCCGATTTTAACATTGTGTCCTAAATCGCATTTGCCGGTATGCTCCAGCCCTTCCGCCAGAATTTTTGCAAGGGTTGTTTTCCCTTCTCCGTTTTTTCCAACAAAAGCCACAAAATCATTCCTTTCGATGGCAAATTCCACATTACTGAACACCCGGTGGTCACCGTAATATTTGGCAAGTTTGTTGGCTTCAACTACAATTTTCCCTGATGCCGGTGCCGGAGGAAATCTGAAGTGGATAGAACTCTTGTCCAGATCATCCACTTCAACACGGTCAATTTTGTCGAGCAGTTTCATTTTTGACTGAACCTGACGAGCTTTTGTTGCCTTATAGCGAAACCGTTCAATAAATTTTTCAATATCAGCCAGTTGCTTTTGCTGGTTGTTAAAAGCCGCCTGCTGATGTTCACGCAGGTTTTCGCGCTGCTCCACATAACCGGAGTAAGACGTTTTGTAATCATAAATCCTTCCCAGCGAAATTTCTATGGTCCGGTTGGTGACATTATCCAGGAATGCCCTGTCGTGAGAAACCACAACTACCGCTCCCCTGAAGGTAAGTAAATAATCTTCAAGCCATTGTATGGATTCAATGTCAAGGTGATTGGTTGGCTCATCAAGCAATAATAGTCCGGGCCTTTGCAGCAGAAGTTTGGCAAGTTCCACACGCATTCGCCAGCCTCCACTAAACTCGGCAAGTTTTCGGTTAAAATCAGCAGACGTAAATCCCAGCCCTACCAATACCTTCTCGGTTTCACCCTGCATTTCATGGCCACCCAACAGATTGAAGCGGTCATTTGATTCATGAAGTCGCTCAATGAGCTTTAAATAATCCGGAGCATCATAATCTTCTCTTCCCGAAATCTCGAGACCCAGTTTTTCACTTTCTTTCTGGAGTTTTAATACTTCATCAAAAGCCTTTAAGGTCTCTTCAAGGACTGTTCCCTTTCCGGTGGTCATCATTTCCTGAGGGAGGTACCCAATTTTGAGGTCTGAAGGTTGCGAAACGCTGCCTTGCTCCGGAGGTTCTTCACCGGTTATGATCCGCAGTAATGTGGTTTTACCTGCACCATTTTTCCCTACCAGGCCAATCCTGTCGCGTTCCGTAATCAAAAACGAAACATCGTTGAACAGATATTTTCCGGTAAAGTATATCGAGAGGTTGTTTACAGAAAGCATAACAGGCTGAATGAATGATATTGGGCACAAAGGTATTACTTTCCTGATGTTCTTCGTCCATTGTTTGCTGTTCTTTGGTTTGCATTGCCCTGTTCATTCTGCACTTTCTATTCTGACAGGCGTATTTTTTTTTGCTGATAGCGAAAGCCTTTCCCCGAATCAGTTCCACAGTCACTTAACCAATAATGCCTTCTGAAAATCACTCCAAAATCTCCTTTTTTTTGTATCTTTGTGATTATAAGAATGGATCATTGCGAGTTTGATATCTTAGTAAATGATATTCAATATATTACAATTCAATCTTTAGCCTATTTATATCATTGTTTATCATAACTAACGAATTCGCTGTTCATTCAATTATGCTCATTTTATAAAATGAAACGACATGAAAAAGGAAGTTATTGCATCCTTTTATCGCTATATGAAGCGAAAAGGAGCAGAACAAATAAAAATGATGAATGACCCGGATAATGTGTCGGGAGCCCCTCAGGCTCCTGCTCATTTGGCACAACTCAACCCAGATCTCACAGCAAAAATCAACGGAGTTGAATACATCTATAAATATGTTGAAGGAAACAAAGAAGATCAGAAAAATCTCCTAAAAACCTGCCAGACATACTCGCAACTCAATAAAAAATACCCTTTTAAATTCAGGTTACTTGTTCCGGTTGACCACAGCGATGCTGTTCTTCAGACCCTCAACCAGAACCATTTGGAAAGCGTGGGAATTGTACGTGTTTCCACAGGGAACACATAATGTCAAACAATTATCTTGGTTAAAAGGGCTCTTACCGACTTTTATGTGAAGACTTTCAATAGAACTACCGTTTTGAAAAATCAGTTAAAGCAATTACAGTAACCCTCTTTACCGGCGATAATAAAATGATTTTCACCACCGCTTTATTTTCTAAATCCCGTCCATGCTTATATCAATAGCTTCTCAAATTTGAGGGTTACCTTTAATGTGTGGTTTACAATTACATATGTCAATTATTGATCTGATTATTTTTATTGTTTACATGCTTGGGATGCTGGGCGTGGGATATTACTTCCATATGCGCAATACCGGCGTAGAGGATTACTATGTTGGTGGTCGTGGAATGGGGAAGTGGCACATTGGTTTGTCCGTTGTTGCCACTGACGTAGGTGGAGGTTTTTCAATTGGCCTGGGTGGCCTGGGATTTATCATCGGGGTTTCCGGATCCTGGATGCTATTTACCGGACTTCTTGGCGCATGGTTAA
The DNA here is from genome assembly GCA_034005265.1 of Lentimicrobium sp. Classification (GTDB taxonomy): domain Bacteria; phylum Bacteroidota; class Bacteroidia; order Bacteroidales; family Lentimicrobiaceae; genus Lentimicrobium. Next base: position 7,637 of record JAVEVB010000026.1, on the reverse strand, counting down.
GCGGTGTCCTTCTCATTCCCCGCATCAAAAGGCTTAGCGACACCCATCGCTTTTTTACTTTTCCTGAGGTTTTTGGACATTTCTTTGGCGCTAAGGCTGCGCTTCTGGCCGGGGTGATTTCAGGAATTGGGTACCTTGGTTTTACCAGTTCTCAATTGCTGGCCGGCGCAAAACTCGCTTCAGCAGCGTTTATCAGGTTAGATATGAATACTGCCCTGATTGTTATGGGTATTGTAGCCGTTGGATATACGGTGCTTGGAGGAATAAAAGCGGTAATTTATACGGATACAGTCCAATGGATATTACTAATGTCCGGACTCATTTTTCTGGCTATTCCCATATCATGGCACGCGGTTGGCGGGTGGGAAAACATCTCCACGAAACTCCCGGCCTCTTTTTTCTCCTTCAGCAACCTGAGTTGGCAACAACTTCTTAATTGGATGGTGACCATTCTACCCATTTGGTTCGTTGGGATGACACTTTACCAAAGAATTTATGCCAGTAAATCTGTAAAAGAAGCGCGAAAGGCCTGGTATATTGCCGGGCTGTTTGAATGGCCGGTGATGGCTTTTATGGGTGTAGGCCTGGGTATGTTATCAAGAGTAGCTTTTATCGATGGAATGTTCGCTCCTCTGGGCTTTGGCCCGGAGAGTGCCATGGATGCCGAAATGGGGTTGCCATTGTTACTGCGTTCCATTATGCCGGTTGGATTAATGGGGCTTGTGCTGTCAGCCTACTTTTCAGCCATTCTTTCAACAGCAGACAGTTGCCTGATGGCCTCATCATCCAACCTGATGCATGACCTTATTCAAAAAATATTTCCCAGAGCAGTCAGCCAAAAATCAGTAATGCATTGGTCAAAATTGCTCACCCTACTGTTAGGGGTTGTAGCAGTGCTCATTGCTTTAAATCTCACAGAAGTGCTTTCGCTGATGCTCTACTCCTATGCCTTTATGGTAAGCGGACTTCTGGTCCCGCTTCTGGCCGCAGTTTTCGCCCGTCAACGCAATCAAACTGCAGCTCTTGTATCAATGTTCGCTGGCGGGGGAACAACTATTTCATTAATCATTCTTGGAACAAATCTTCCCTGGGGCCTTGATGCGAATATTTTTGGCATCACCGCTTCACTAATTGCATTCTTACTTTTTCTGTTGTTGAATAATAAACGCTCACTCCGCACAAACTTATGAAAACTCCCTCCGAAATAGAAATTAGTGCCATTGCGCTGGAACACAATGTCCGGTTTATTCAACATCTTGTAAAAAAGGATGTCAAAATTTCGTCAGTCGTAAAAGGAAATGCTTACGGACACGGTATTGAACAATATGTTCCGGTGGCTGAGCACTGCGGTATTGATCATTTTTCAGTTTTTGGTGCAGATGAAGCTTACCGTGTGATGAAGGTTAAACAGCCTGAAACCAAGGTTATGATCATGGGCTGGATACCTGAAGGTGAATTGGCCTGGGTAATCCGCAACAATATTGAATTCTGGATTTTTGACACAGCGCGTTTAATAAAAGCCCTGAGTGTTGCTAAGAAGTTAGGGAAAAAAGCGCATATTCACATAGAGCTGGAAACTGGGATGAATCGCACAGGCCTTTCAAAACAAGAAGTGGAAGAAGTGATTGATTTGCTGAATGAGAATGAAGCTCACCTTGAACTCACCGGACTCTGTACTCACCTGGCAGGTGCCGAGAGCATTGCCAACCATGTGCGTATCCAACGTCAGATCAAACGCTTCAAAGCTTTTGTTAAGCAGTTCAGAAGTCAGGGATTGAATCCTGTGTTTATGCATGCAGCCAGCTCTGCAGCTACTATTACTTACCCAGCCTTTCGGTTTGATATGGTGCGTATTGGTATCCTTCAATTTGGCTATTGGCCAAGCGCTGAAACACTCATCCACTACATAAGCCGGCGAAAAGACAAAACCGATCCCCTTGAGCGAATCATAAGTTGGAAAAGCAGTATTATGGCACTCAAAAATGTTCAACAGGGAGAATTTGTGAGTTATGGGACAAATTATCAGGCAATAGAAAATCAGTGCATTGCAATTATTCCGGCAGGTTATTCTCATGGTTATAGCCGTTCGCTCAGCAATTCAGGGTGGGTGCTGATTCATGAACAACGTGTGGCTATCGTCGGCATGATCAACATGAATATGCTCATTGCAGATGTCACCTCCATTCCTGAAGTGAAAATTGGGGATGAAGTTGTACTTATTGGAGTGCAGGGCCAGCAAAAAATCAGTGTGGCATCTTTCAGCGTGCTTAGCAATCAGTTGAATTATGAAATGCTCACCCGCCTGCCTTCAAGCATCAACCGCAGGATTGTCTGGAAATAAACGTTTACCATTCAACTTGAACGATACTAAAATTCGGTCTACTGATCAGTATCATAGCAAATCATTTGCCAGATTAGCCAGTTCTGATCGTTCGCCTTTTTCAAGCCGCACGTGTGCGTATATGGCGTTGTGCTTTACTTTATCTATCAGATAGGACAATCCATTACTCTGTGCATCCAGATAAGGCGTATCAATCTGATAAATATCGCCGGTGAAAATAATCTTGGTACCCTGTCCAGCCCTTGTAATAATGGTTTTTATCTCATGAGGCGTAAGGTTTTGGGCTTCATCAATAATAAAGCATACATTCGAAATGCTTCTTCCGCGTATATAGGCCAATGGTTGGATAACCAACTTTTCATTTTCAAGCGATTCGGTAATGCTCCTGAATTCTTTGTCTTTTTCGCTGTACTGGCTTTGTATGAACTTAAGGTTGTCGTACAAAGGTTCCATGTAAGGATTGATTTTGGACTTGATATCCCCCGGCAGGAACCCGATATCCTTATTGCTGAGTGGAACAATTGGGCGAGCCAGAAATATTTGTTTAAAATTTCGTCGTTGGTCCATGGCAGCTGCCAGTGCCAGAAGGGTTTTTCCTGTTCCGGCAACACCTTGCAGGGTTACAAGTTTAACTTCTGGATTTAGAATTGCATGCATGGCAAAAACCTGCTCAGCATTGCGCGGCGTAATGCGATACGATGAATGTTTTTCTATGCGCTCTACCCTTCTGGTTTGTGAGTTGTAAAAAGCTAATGCAGAGGTATTTGTATTTCTCAGGATAAAGTAATGGTTGGCAACCGGAGCCTTAATGCCAATTTCGCGTATAGTACAGTAATTCTGCTGATACAGTTTATCAATCACTTTTCCCGGCAGGTTATTTATAGTGGTAATACCGGTATAAAGTCCTTCCACATCTTTCACCTTTCCAGTGAGGAAATCTTCAGCAGTTATGTTCAAAGACTTCGCTTTAAGCCTCAGGTTTATATCCTTACTCACCAATATCACCTTCCTTTCGGGATACTCCTGAGTAAGGGCAATGGCAGCATTCAAAATGCGATGGTCAGGCTTATTGTCATCGAAAATTTTGCGGGCATCCATGTCAGAGCGTTCATTCATGACCACCTTGAAACTTCCGCCCTTTGATTTTACCAGGGGTATCCAATCGGTTAGGGTCGCATCTTCTGAAAGGCTGTCCAGAATTCTGATAAACTCCCTTGCTTCAAAATTTTTGGTATCATTGCCTTTCTTGAAGTTATCCAGTTCTTCAAGTACTGTGATGGGGATGGCTACGTCGTTATCGTCAAAACTATTGATAGAATTATGATTGTACAGGATAACAGAAGTGTCAAGCACAAAAATCTTTTTCTGCTTAGGTTTGCGTGTTGCTTTGGGTTTTGTGGTTACGGCCCGTGATGACTTTGGTGACAAAGCTTTAACCGGATTCTCATTAACCAACACCTCCTCAAAATTTTTCTTAAACTTATGAACAGGCATTCCGTTTGTAATCTCAGGTTCAGACCTGACATCTGAGAGGGAAATCGGCAATACATCCGAAGGTTTTCGGTTTATAGGCTTGCTTTTTGTGTTTGCAGACTTGTATTTTGCCGACTTCTCCGGCACTTCAGACTTCACCTTTCGTGAGCTTCTTTTTTTATTATCAGGGCTATCTTTTGCCTCTCTGCTTCTGAGTTGTTTATTAGCCATAGTACGTAGTTTTCATTCAACTGATGTCAACGGCAATCCTCTTGAGGAACCTTAACCAGGCGATTTACATCATAACCATCATTATTCAGATCATCAGTAATTCTATTAAAAGTTGTTTCGTCCATTTGTGGGGAGCGGCTTAATATCCAAAGATAATCTTTCCCGGGAGAGGAAACTACTGCCCATTTGTAGTCCTGATCCAGTCGTACTATCCAGTAATCGGCTCGAAATGGCCAGAAAAACTGAACTTTAAGTTTGGTATTCTCACTTCCTTCAACAGCAAATGCCTTTCCTTTTATGCCACTTTGTTTTCCCTCATACCCATTTTTACGACAACGATTTACCACTTTTATATAACCCTTTGGCATTAAGGTGTATTCGGCTGTAGTACAGTGACATCCCTGCTGAAAACGAACCGGAAATGACGCGATGTCATACCATAGTCCCGTGTATTTTTCCAGTTCAACACTGCCTACCGAGGTAGGTACACTTTTTGGAGCAGTGCAACCAAAAAGCAATCCGGCGATCATTACCATGAGTAGTCTGATTTTCATAAAATTTCACTCCATTCTCTTTTGGTGCAGTAAATATAACGTTTAACAAGAAGAGTCTTTCAGTATAACCAGAATTTTAAATAACAAAATATTCCTTTTCCACCACATTGATTATATGTATTTTAACCTGACTTATCAACAATTGGAATGTGAAAAACCAAAGAAATAAAAAATGACGACAATATAGAAGGGTATCATTGACTTTCAGTTTTACTGTCGAAACTGAAAGTTCTCCCGATTCGTACTTCAGATACGATTTTATGCTTAATAGCAGAACATTAAAAAGCCTAACAAGTCAATGTCGACTTGTTAGGCTATCCTAACAGAAACATTCAATCCCTTATTCGGGTTTTGGTTTCCCTCCAAGCATCAAGAGCTCATTAACAACGATTTCGGTAATGTTGTGGCTCTTGCCGTCCTTATCATCCCAGGTGCGATAGGTGAGCTTGCCTTCGATCGCGATCTCCATTCCTTTTTTAACATACTTTTCGCAAACGTCAGCTAATTTGCCCCATACCACCAACTGGTGCCATTGAGTTTGTTTCACTTTCTTGCCTTCTTTGTCGGTATATTCATCGTTGGTGGCAAGAGAAATTTTAGCAACTTTCTTATTGCTTTCAAAAGATTTGATTTCAGGATCATTACCAAGATGACCAATCAGTTGCACACGGTTTTTTAAATTATTCATGACTTTGGTTTTTTAATGTTTATTATTTAAAGTTTATTAGTTTATTCATTACAAATATTAGCCTGCCTTGCGGTTACTGATCATCAGCAAATCTGTGCCCGTAATTTCAGTAATAAATCTGTTGATGTTTTCCTTGTCGGTGTACATACGGTATCCAAGCCGGCCTTCAACGGCTACTTCCTGACCTTTGGAAAGGTATTTCTCACAGACCGCAGCCAGACTGCCCCAGAACACAATATTGTGCCACTGGGTTTCAGTAATTTTCTCTCCCGCCTTATTAAATCGGACTTCGTTGGTTGCTATACTAAATCTGGCCATTTTTCGGTTACCGGAAATGGTTTTTATTTCGGGATCATTTCCCAGGTGACCAATCAATTGGACTTTGTTACTTATCGTATTCATGATTCAGCGTTTTAATTGTTCTGTAATTGTATTTACGATGTTAAAATTATCCGGCTTTACGCCCACTGATCATAAGAAGATCATTGACGGTTATTTCCGTGGCTATGCGGTTATTGCCCTCACTATCAGTAAAAGTGCGGTAAGCAATACGACCTTCAACGGCAACTTCGCGCCCCTTTTGCAGGTATTTGGCACATATTTCGGCCAGTTTGCCCCACACCACCAGAGTATGCCATTGTGTGCGGATGCTTTTTTCTCCGTTTTTTCCGGTGGCGGCTTCATTGGTCGCCAATGATAAACGAGCCATCACGCTGCCGTTATCAAAAGTTTTTAATTCAGGATCAGCACCCAAATGGCCGATCAGTTGTACGCGGTTACTTAATGCTTTCATTTTTTTGATTTTTTTGCCCGTAAAGGCATGTTCAACTTAATTTTAACTTTCCTGTCCTAACCTTACCAAACTATCTCTGGTTGAACGATGAAGCAAAAGTACAGTGGCCCCTGAACCTGAGTCGGTTAATAATCATTTACTTTCGAATATAACCGTTTGTAAGCGTTTGAGATTAACTAATTAAAATTATGAATGTGTATATGTGCCTGCTATTCATTACTTTATGTGACATATAGATTTAAAGTAATATTTATGTTTGACGAGACATTTAATAATTACTATTCATCTTATCAAAAAAAATATCCAGCAACTTCGTTTAATAATTCCAAATTTTTATGAAGTAATTTTCTGAAAGAACTACAGGTTCAATTTCAATAACTTTTGGGATAACATATCCAGAAATTCGAGGCAGAACTTAAAATCTTTGTAAGATTTTCTTCTCAGTCAATTGATGTCAATTTTTTTTTCGCGCCAGCAATCTTTTGAGGCTTTTGCATGTTATCTTTGTGTTCGGTTTCGAGTGGAACCCAATTAAGTATTAATCTTAAAATTTCTCTGGTTATGGCAAAATCAATGGATACAAAAAAAGAGGTCAAGAAAACCCCTGCAAAGAGCCTGAAAGAAAAACGGGCCGAGAAAAAAGAGAAAAAGAGTAAAGGCTGATGCTTCATCTGCTGAGTCTCAAAAATCATAAAAGACATTGTATATTTTACAATGTCTTTTTTGTTTTGACATTTTTGTTTATTTTTACACAGCTATAATTTATCCTTGTTAGACTGCGCGGCGTTGAAATGATTGTTTGCGAATTATTCCCAGCCAGATTCTTTATCATATAATATTTGTAAATAAATAGTTAACATTATGGAGAAAATATGTCTTGATTGTGGCGAACCCTTGATAGGACGTGCCGACAAGAAATTCTGTAACGACCAGTGTCGAAACAACTATAACAATCGCCTGAACGCTGATGCAAGTGCTACAGTGCGCAATATAAACCATATTCTACGCAAAAACCGGCGAATACTCTCCGAACTTATTCCTGAAGATAAAGTTACCGTGCATAAGGAAAAACTGTCGAATGAGGGATTTAACTTCACCTATATTACGCATTTATATGTTACACAAAAAGGCAGCACCTATCGGTTTGTTTACGAATATGGCTATTTGCCGCTGGATAATGATTTTTATATGTTGGTGATTAGAAAAAACAAATAGATGGATGTTTTAAGACGATAAGATATATATTATTGTCTGTAGATCAGCTGTGTAACCGATACAAAGTGAGTTTCAGGAAAACTGGGAAGCATTCCCCGGCTTGGGAAGGATTCCCTTAAAAGTGGGGGAACGTTTAAATCATTCTTCACAGCAAGGGTTACCATCCCGGACTGAAGTGTGGCCGGAATTTTATCCCTTGCACAGTTAACTCCTCACATTCCAAAGATATAAGAAGCGGAATTACAAATTCTGCTTAGCACCATTATAGCTAAGCGGAATTTGCAATTCTGCTTCAAGAACTTTAAAGTAATACTGGCTTTATCCAGGCCGTACTTTCGAAAG
>JAVEVB010000139.1:0-2904 GCA_034005265.1 Lentimicrobium sp. | reverse complement strand
TCGACTGGGGATATTTCTATCTTGTGGCTGAAAAAGAAAATGCATCTTACACAGTAGAAGATAAGAGGCTGTGTTTGACAAAGCATTTAGGTAATGCCAGCAAAGCTTCCGGAAAAATCATGCTGGGCTACGACGACTTGTACTCTATTCAGTATTTTGGCGAAAATCTCCGTCCGTACTGGAATCGTCGTGGAGATAAGAATATATTTGATATCTTCGCGACTGCGCATAAGCAATATAATTCATTATTGAAGAAATGTGACGATTTTGATTTGAAATTGATGCAGGATGCCCGTAAAGCAGGCGGAGTTAAATATGCCGAACTTTGTGCGCTGGCTTATCGTCAGGCTATTGCGGCACACAAACTCGTGGAAGCTCCAAACGGAGATTTACTTTTCCTGTCAAAAGAGAATTTCAGCAATGGCTCTATTGGCACAGTTGACATTACGTATCCCTCAGCGCCATTGTTCCTGTTATATAACACTGAACTGGTGAAAGGACTGATGAACCATATTTTCTACTACAGTGAAAGTGGCAGGTGGACCAAACCGTTTGCTGCTCACGATGTAGGAACTTACCCGATTGCCAACGGTCAGACTTACGGCGGCGATATGCCGGTGGAAGAATCGGGCAATATGTTGATTCTCACGGCTGCCATCGCGGCGATGGAAGGAAATGCCGACTATGCTGCCAAACATTGGGAAGTGCTCACTACCTGGACCGATTACTTGGTAAAAGAAGGGTTGGATCCGGTCAATCAGTTGTGTACCGACGATTTTGCAGGTCATTTTGCGCACAATGCCAATTTATCGGTAAAAGCCATTTTGGGAATAGCTTCGTATGGTTATCTGGCATCGATGTTAAACAAGGATGATGCAGCAGAGAAATACATGCAAACCGCAAAACAAATGGCGAAAGAATGGATGAAAATGGCAGATGCCGGAACGCATTACCGGTTGACTTTCGATCAGCCAGATTCCTGGAGTCAGAAATATAACCTGGTTTGGGATAAGCTGATGCACATGGGAATATTCCCTGATGAGGTTGCTGAAAAGGAAATTGCGTTTTATCTGACTAAACAAAATGAATACGGGTTGCCGCTTGACAATCGCGAAACATATACGAAAGCCGACTGGATCATGTGGACCGCAACCTTGAGTAAAGATAAAGCCACATTCGAGCAATTTATTGCTCCGATGCATAAATTTATGAATGAAACCGTTTCCCGTGTGCCGATGACTGATTGGTACTGGACAGATAAACCAGAGCAGAGGGGCTTTCAGGCACGCTCGGTTGTTGGAGGGTATTTTATTAAAATGCTGGAAGGGAAAATGAAATAAAATATGGTTTAATCCATCAGTCGGAATCGGATTTATTGTTTTAATTTGAGTTGTTTTAAATTGATTTATTTTCATCAAAAAACATACAAAAAATGAAAAAAATAATAGCTTTTTTTGTATTCACGTTTATTCCGGTAGTGATGTTTGCACAGATAAATTATGCCAACTATCAGGATGTTGTGTACCTCAAAAACGGTAATGTTATTCGTGGTATTATACTGGAGCAAGTCCCCAATGAATCGCTGAAAATTGAAACAAACGAAGGCAGTGTATCTGTAGTCCAAATGTCTGATGTGGAGAAAATAGCTAAGGAAAAGATACCGGAAATTCAGCAGGTGAAGCCTGAGGAGGAAGAATTGTTAACAGAACAGGACGAAACAGTTATAGCGAATAAAGATTACAGGTCGACTTTTAGTGCAGGATTTATGATGGGAGGCGGTAATCTGGTGGGCTTCGATTTTGAAGTGTGGCTTGGAAAGCGTTTCGGGTTTCAGGCCGGAACAGGTGTTGCTGCCGGCTCTTTTGGTCTTGGACTTAATTACCATCTTCAGGATAGAATAAACTCATCTTTTTTATCTTTGGTTTATTGGCAGCAGGGGGTATTCGATAATCACTACGCATCGTATGTGGGACCATTTTTCACCCTGCGTCTCAAAAGACTCTTGCAAGCCGGAGTAGGTTTAGGTTATGTTGTCGACAAAGGTCCGGCAATCTATGGAACAAAATATGAAAATATGGATGTGGCATTGCTGTTTAATCTGGGTCTTTATTTCTCTTTCTAATTTTTTAATTAAATGAAAATGGGTTATTTCATGTTGAAAAGGGTTTTATTTTTTTTGCTTCTTTTGAATTCCATGTTAACATGGGCAGTGCAAAAACTTCCTTTGGCCGACCCTTTCATCCTTTATCACGATAATCAATATTATGCCTACGGTACTTCCGATCCAAACGGAATTGTAGTTTATACCTCTGACGACCTGCAATTCTGGACAAAAGCCTCAAGCCTGGCATTACACAAAAATAATTCCTATGCCGATCGCTGGTTCTGGGCGCCTGAGGTGTATTATCTTAATGGTCAGTTTTATATGTATTACTCGGCCGACGAGCACATTTGTGTAGCAACATCTCAGTCGCCACTGGGACCTTTTGTGCAGGATGTAAAACAACCGATGTTTGCAGATAAAGCTATCGACAATTCACTTTTTATTGATGATGATGGAAGTGCCTATCTGTTTTGTGTCCGCTTTACGGATGGAAATGCCATCTGGATGGCCGAACTGGAATCTGATTATAAAACGATAAAGGCCAATACCTGGCGTCTTTGTTTTACTGCCAATACCAGCGGGTGGGAAAGCGATTGGGGAAAAATAGCCGAAGGTCCATTCTGTATTAAACATGAAGGCTATTATTATTTGACCTATTCTGCCAATCATTACCAAAGTCACAATTACGGTGTCGGTTATGCATTTACCCTGGATATCAAGGGAAGTTGGGCAAAATATAATGGGAACCCGGTATTGCAAAAACCGAATGGTTTAGTTGGCTCAGGCCATCATTGCCTGTT
>JAVEVB010000138.1:0-2906 GCA_034005265.1 Lentimicrobium sp. | reverse complement strand
TTTGGTAATGATTATGGCAATTACTTTTCATTATTATAGTTAATAGCCTCATCCAATACTTCACTTTCAGAAATTTAATCCATACTAAATATGAACATTGGTGGTTATTTTTAAAAATTAGAAAACGACTATGGACTAATTTCCAAAATTCGCCCCGTTTTTTCCAAGCCGGCAAGTAAAAATGTGAAATACAAACTAAACGACAATTTTCTGAACTTCTGGTTTCGGTTTATCTATAGACACAGGGGAGCTGTTGAGACTGAAAGTTTTGATTACCTGAAAGATATATTTTTGCGCGATTACAGGCAATACAGTGGATTAATTCTTGAACGCTATTTTAAAGATAGAATTTCCAAAGAAATGACTCTTTCGCTCCTTGGTTCGTATTGGGAAACCGGAAATAGAAACGAAATTGATATTGTAGCAATCAACGAATACGAAAAAACAGCCTTGATTGCAGAAGTAAAACGGAATAAGGATAAAATCGATTTGAAAATTTTAAAAGATAAATCTGTAAGTCTCGTTAAAAACTTTGCTGGCTATAAAATTAATTATCAGGGATTTTCGTTGGAAAATATGTAAATACTCAAAACTCAGATCTAATGTTCAAACTTATTCTTGTGGCAGGAGCACGACCCAATTTTATGAAAATAGCTCCACTTATGCATGCCCTTAAAAATCATGCAGGTATTCATGCCGTGTTAGTACATACAGGGCAACATTATGATGTGAAAATGTCGGGGCAGTTTTTCGAAGAACTGAACATTCCGGCACCCGATATTAACCTGGAAGTTGGTTCGGCAAGTCATGCTGTGCAGACAGCCCGCATAATGGAAGGTTTTGAAAAAGTATGTATCGACGAGCAGCCGGATGCTGTATTGGTTGTGGGTGATGTAAACAGTACGGCAGCATGTACGTTGGTGGCTTCGAAAATGGGAATTAAAACCATTCACTATGAGGCCGGTTTGCGTAGCTACGACCGCACTATGCCTGAGGAAATAAACCGTTTGGTAACCGATGCCATAAGCGATGTGTTTATTACAACCAGTGTGGATGCTGATGAAAATTTGCTGAAAGAAAATATCCCTGCTGAAAAAATTTATATGCTGGGAAATCTGATGATAGATTCTTTGGTCGCTCAGTTACCTAAGGCACAGCAGACAGCTTTAAAATTTGATTTACTAAACCGCAAGGTACAAATTGAGTTTGGTAAGAATTTTACCGATAAGTCCTATGGTGTAATGACTTTTCACCGACCCGGAAATGTGGATGATAAAGACAGTCTGACAAGCCTTGTGAAAATATGGGGTGAGATCTCGAAGAAGGTACCACTTATTTTTCCTGTACATCCCCGTACCTATAAAAATATTCAACAATTCGGTTTACAGGATCTGATTGACAGTTTTCCGCAATTATATTTCATTGAACCTTTAGGTTATATGCAGTTTATCCATTTGGTGAGTCGCTCCATGTTTGCACTTACCGATTCAGGTGGCATTCAGGAAGAAACAACCTATCTGAATATTCCCTGTCTCACTGTTCGTCCCAATACCGAAAGGCCTGTTACGGTGTGGGAGGGAAGCAATAAACTGATTAAATTGGGTGATATAAACAATGAGGTACAACTTATCCTGAGCGGAAAAGGGAAAGCCGGTAAACGACCCAAATACTGGGATGGTAAAACGGCTGAAAGAATTGTAGATGTTTTGGAGCAATTAAACACGAAGACACAAAGACACGAAAATCTTTAATGACAAAAGAATAAAGAACAAAGACTTTCGGTCGCGTGATTAATTGAGAATCATTTCCGAAACCTACAATCTTCAAATCTTCAAATCTTCAAATTTTCAAACCCGAAACCCGAATCTCGAAACAAACGCATGGACTTTACACTCAAAATATACAAACAACTTCTATTTGAAATTCAACAGGTTGGATACGAATTTATAACTTTCGAAGAGTACTGCGAGGGAAAGAGACCTACGAAATTTGTGATACTTCGTCACGATGTGGATTTACGTGCCGGACATTCGCTGGCTACTGCGCAGGCGGAGGCTGCTTTGGGAATAAAAGCATCTTATTTTTTCAGGGTGGTTCCGCAAAGCAATCAGCCTGATAAAATAATGGCCATGGCTGCATTGGGACACGAAATTGGCTATCATTACGAGGATTTGTCGCTGTTTAAAGGCGATATGGAAGCGGCAGTGGCTCATTTCGAGAAGCAGCTCAACCATTTCCGGCAATTTTATCCTGTCCGCACCGTTTGTATGCATGGCAGTCCGGCTTCGCGATACGATAACCGCGATTTGTGGAAACAATATAATTACCGCGATTTTGGGGTTATTGGTGAACCGTATTTCGATGTAGATTTTGAAGATGTGTTTTATCTGACGGATACCGGGCGTTGCTGGGATGGTGATAAATACAGTGTGCGCGATAAAGTGAAATCGTCGTTTACGCAAAGCTATCACAGTACTACCGACATTATTCGTGCAGCAAAGGCCGGCACACTTCCGCCCCGCATTATGATAACCACACACCCTCAACGCTGGACTGATAACGCTGCTGAGTGGGTGCTCGAATGGGTAATGCAGAATGTGAAGAATGTGGTGAAAAGGTGGTTGATGAGATGATTTCTGAATTTGAAGATTTGAAGATTTGAAGATTTGAAATTTGAAGATTTGAGAATTCATCTCTTATTAAATCAATTCAATGTAAAGATTATATACAATCGCACACAGTTACAGCACCCCTTTAGAGCCTGTCCGCCGTGGCGGAGGGTTGGGGGCAGAGAGGAAATGATGATGTGATGATGTGATGATGTGATGATGTGGTGATGTGATGATTTGATAATTAATTTACAATCGTAGCATTTACTATTTACCATTTAACAATACTTCGTTGTA
>JAVEVB010000076.1:0-13371 GCA_034005265.1 Lentimicrobium sp. | reverse complement strand
CGATGAACCGAAAAAATGTGTACTTTTATCCATGTAGTTTTAAGTTGTGGTGACCCAAAACTACAAAAATGAGTTGGGTTGTGCTTCATGCACTTCCTAACTCATTAATTTTACCGGACAACAGTGAATTTTTTTCAAAACCTTGTTTTGTACTTTTTTCTTTCTAATGAAGAATTTCAAGTCATTCATATCATCTTCTTTTTCAGATTCATCTTCTTTTTGCGGATTTTTTTTTTGCATAATAAATTTTTATAAGGGTGTTCGACAAAAAACGTATTTGCAAACGTTGTAAGTAAATACCGTTATCGCAAAATAATTACCTTTAAAAAACCTTTAGTGATAATTCAATTCACCTATACAACACCTTTACTCCCTGATGTATATTATTTACTATCAGCGAGTTAATGATTTTGAATAAATTTACCAGGGAATTAGTATAGGTAGGGGAAGGGCATGAAAAGCTTGCCAAACTTCAGAATTGATTTGCAGAAGTTTGGATTTTCGTCAAGGATTATGAAACTAAAGATTGGAAAGAAATGTAATCAGGTTGGTGTTTGTATTGTTAATATTTAATTTTTTGTGGAGCCGCCACCTGGCAATTTCCAGGGTGTCAATTCGCTGGCCGGTCAATTCAGAAATTTCTTTGGTGCTCATATTTAATCGAAGAAAAGCACATAAGCGATGCTCATTGGGAGATAAATCAGGGAATTGTTTAAGCAGCTTCTCATAAAATTCACCGTGAACCTGATTAAACCTAACCTCAAATTCATCCCAAATCTCAATGGCGGTAGATTGTTGTAATTCCTGGGCGATTTTTTTAATGGCAAATTTTGTTTCTTCTTTTACTGCGTCCTTTTGAATGTTCATTAATTTATCCCCTATTCCCGATAAAATTTCATTCTTTCGTATCAGGGTCATAACGTTAGCTGTAAGCTCTCTATTTCGTATTTCCAATTCCAGATGAAGGCGACGGCGCTCAATTTCTTCATTCTTTGCTTTGAGGCGATTCCGGGTAATAATAAAGGCCACCAAAGCCAGTAGGATAAACATAATGGCAGCGGAAACTAAAATCAAAGTATATTCGCGGCGTTGTTGTTTTAATTTGTTTTCCTGCTCAACCTTTTCATATTCATATAATAATTCTAAATGTGAAGTTCGGGCCATGCTATTCTCTACATCCAGACTGTCCTTTAGCTGGCCTTCTATCATGCTATATTTAAAGGCATTCTCAAAATCATTTTGGTGCTGATAGATTTGGCGCATTTGAGCAGCAGCATCAAAAATCGTTTTTTTAAGATTATTCTCCTGGCCAATTTTGTATGTGAGCTCGGCATAATACAAACTGCTGTCAAGTTGTTCAATGTCAAAATAATATAAGGACAACCCATAATAAGCAGAAGAAAGATTTGGACGACTCTTCAACTGTGTGAAAATATCAACGGCCTTGTTGAGGTAATAAAATGAAGTATCAAAATTTCCTTCCGCCCTGTATAAGTTTCCCAAATTTGAATAATTAACGCCCACCCATGATTGTCGGTCAAGAATTTTGTTAATTTCAATCGATTCTTTAAAATTAGCTTCAGCAAGAAGGGATTCTCCTTTGTCGGCATAAACAATAGCCACATTGTTCAATCCGCGAGAAATGCCATCTAAGTCTTTTATCTCTTTCGAAATCTCTAATGTCTGTGTATAATATTCAAGCGCTTTATCATGAAGGCCCTGTTCATAATAATCAAACCCGATTCGGTTATATGCTTCGCCAACTCCTTTTTTATCACCAATTTTCTCAAAAATACCTAAAGCTTCGAAATTTAAACCAGCACTTTTTTCAAAATCACCAAGGTTTGACAAATTTCGGGCAATTAAAATAAGAGATTCAGCATATTCTTTATCCAAACCCAAATCAAGGGCAAGCACTTTTGCCATTTCTCCATATTCTAATGACGAGCGATATTCGTCTTTATTCCTATAAATAGCTCCGAGTTGAAGCCATGCCCGCAGTTTATTTTTTGGTTGATCAAATTCAATGGATAATTTAACCGTTTGTTTCGCATAATTAGCTGCACGATCAGGATCAGATGATGCCTCTGATTCTGTGAGTTCTATCAGAATATCCATTTTCTTTTGAGGGTCATTTTCTAAGAAAAGAGCCCTTGACAGACTGTCCTGGACATTGATTTCCTGTGCAGGTAAATATCTGCCAGGAATCAACAGTAATAGTATCGATAATATTTTGAATGAAATCTTAAACACTAACTAATACGTTAATTAGTAATTATTAATTATAGCAAATGTACGATTATGTATCGAAACAAAACGCCTGGATATCTATATTGCAATCAGCTGGTCATTTAATGCGATTCATGTGATGTGGCTACCATATGCCATATCAGTTTATTGACTAAATTAAAATTATTCTATGGATTGTGCCTTGAAATGCCATACACCATAATAACTCTGCGATGGTCTATTAAAATTGAATAGAAAATTTCACTAATTTTTAATTTTCTGTATCATGAAAAAATCAAGAAGAACAGCCTATGGGAAGAAGAGTTTCTTTCGAATGCGGAAAGGCTTTTTTGATAGCGGTAAAAAAGAAATTGAGCATATCAATAAGCTCAAAAATTTGCAGGCAATGCGAGCTTCTGAGCATGAAATTTAAACCTAATGCTAAATCAATCCGAGTTGGGGGAAGGAATGGCATTTTCATCCTTTTTGAATAATAAGACAAAAAAAATATACTTGCAGTCAAATCATGGCTAATTATAACAATTGATGAAATTTTAGAATAAAATCAACTTAACCACAAGCCAGACAACAGAATATCGATAAAACCCCAATATGTTGTTGCCGTTATAAGGAGATTTGTCTAATACTTAATTAACTTTTAGTGCTTTAAATGTTTCTGATTACCACAAGCTTTCGTTCCAGGATTTTCGAAAAATAACATGGGCCGAATCCTGTTCAGGCATATAACCGTGATTTCCATCATAAATATAAATCAGAGCCAGTTTTAGTTCGGTTGAATAATAATGTTCGTCGCAATATTCGACTATTTCATTGGCCGTACTGAATGGTTTCCCGAACAGGTAATGCACCGGGAAAAGGTTGCTGTTTTCGTAAACTTTATAAATCAGTTCGGTGCATGCAATCGCACTATCGGTTGAAAAATCAAAATTATAATCGTACGGTTTTGAAACCTCGCTAAATGCGGTGTAAAGGGCTGCGGCAATTTCTTTTTTTGCGAGTAAAGGACGCAAAATAACGATGCCTTCTTTTTTTGCTGCTGCTTTAAAAGAGGATATTACCACCCCTTCGCTGACCGATTCGATGATATTAAAATCTCCTGAATCGTCCACCTGGAATTGGTAAAAAGTTTCGAAGTCTTTTAGAAGAAGCTTTTCAAAATTTCCGGAAACTTCACCCTGAGCTTTTACCCACGCTATGCTTGCTGTGTCGTTGGCAAAAAACTTATTTCGCTCATTCCGGCTACCTATATATAAACCGGCATGGGTCCAAAAGCCGGGGATGCCTATATTCGAAATATAATAATCGCTGCGATTCAGAAAAATATCGCCCGGTTTCATCAATCTTCTCATCCGGTTTAACTCAATGCTGCCGATGGTGTTTGGTGATGATGCCAAAATTTTTGTATCGCCTGCCCATGCAAAAAACGATGATTTTAATGGATAAATCATAGGATGAAAATAGTATTGTTTCACCACGAAATAGGCCATCGTTCCCAGCAACAGAATTACAATTATGTATATTATTTTTTTCAAGCTATTTTATGGTAATATCATCTGTAAAAAAATGTGTTTTATTATTGATGCTCTTTAAGACTTGAATCATCTCATTGTCAGACTCCTGAATTGGTGAATCTCTCGAGCCTTGTTGAATATCACCTTGCATAACCGGATAACAAAACTTTGTTATCCAAAAAGATGAGCCGAGCTGCGACTCACACTATGGCTTGTTCTGCGATAGTCAACCATTTTGTAAATCTATGAAATTTATTGAAACAAAAGTAGTGGTAGTTTAATTGCAGGGCGTTATTCATTCAATTTGATAATAAACAGCTCAAAGATATGGAATGGGTATTCGTTTTAAAAAGAATTACAACTGACAAAAAAAGTTGATTTTGGAGGTGGACCACCTCCAAAAATATCATTCAAATCATTGGTGGGGTTGAAGCTATTGTTACATTGGGCTGTTAAATAGTAAGGTGGCATGAAATAAATTTGTACTTTTAATGAAGATTTTTCCAGCCGTAATATTTTGGGTTATAAAATTGCCTGTCCATGAATACTCACGGCCTAACTTTTCTGCTAAAAAATTACCTATGATAATAGACGTACACACCCACATTAACAACTACCACGAAGACAGGGTTATTTCACTTGATGATAGCCTTAATAAACTATCAGACAATATGTTAGAGAATAATGTTGATTATGCATTGGTCTTATCGTCTTATAAGGTAAATGAACACCGTCCGAGCACCCGACAAGTGGTTGAAGCCATAAAAGAACGGAATAATTTAGGCGTGGTTTCAGGCATTAGTTACCTGCATTACGATCACAGAGACGTTCGGGAAATAGGTGAATACCTGGAAAATGGGTTTATAAAAGGCCTGAAATTTTATCCTGGTTACGAGCCTTTCTACCCAAATGATATCAGGCTTAAGCTAATGTATGAAATGGCTATAGAATACGATGTCCCTGTTATGTTTCATTCCGGTGACACTTATGCCCCAACAGGAAAAGTTAAGTATTCCCATCCAATGCATATTGATGATTTAGCTGTTGATTACCCTGATTTAAAAATAGTGATATGCCACATTGGCAACCCCTGGATTAAGGACTGTATGGAGGTTGTATATAAAAACAACAATGTATATGCCGATATTTCAGGTTTGGTACTTGGCGATTTTGAAGATAAATTTGAACGGTATATGAAAAAGGAAATTGAAGAAATGATAACCTATGCCGGTGATCCGAATTATTTGTTATACGGTACCGATTGGCCAATATCAAACATGAAATCTTACTTAAAATTTATGAATCAATTAGACTTAGCAGACGATAAAAAAGAGTTAATTCTATGGAAAAACGCTACGCAGCTCTTCAAAATTGATGTTGACAAGCTAAGTTGATTGTGTGCCTTTGAATTTATCCTCAAATGAATCCAGGGCTTATTCCTGGCCTGTTCCCCGGGTACAATCTTGCGGGCAGTGCTGCATTGTCGCATGGTTGTATATAGAAAATTCATACTTTTATCAAAGATTCTGGTGCGCGTGATGGTGGGAATTTCAGGATGCCTGACAGTATATAGGTTGGTACATCATTGGCAAGCAATTACATATTGAGCATTTATGTACCGAATAAAATAAACCAACGATGAAAATTAAGATTCTGAAGAAGTACAATGTGTTAATAGCAGGGCTATTAGCACTCTTAGGATATACAACAGCATGTGATTCTAAAGATGAATACGGCACCCCTTCTGCAAAATTCATCGTTAATGGGAAAGTTATATCATCAGAAACTGACCAGCCGATTGAGAATATCAGAGTAACTATGCAAGGTGATACAACCTATACCAATGCTGATGGGGTATATCAAGTCGTTGACAATTGGGGATTCCCGACAGACCAAACTTATAAAATAGATTTTAACGACATTGACGGAGCAGCAAATGGAGGATTTAGTGGTTTGGATACAATCGTTGAATTCAAAGATCCAGAATTCTCAGATGGGAACGGTGACTGGTATAGCGGAGAAACAAGTAAAGAATTTGATGTGAAGTTGACACCAAAGAAATGACTGTAAAAAAAATTCCGTTACGAAAAAGAATAGCACTTAATCTTTTTAAAAAGTATAAGGACAACGAGCGTAAAATTCACCAATTGAATTATATACTTTGGGAATGTACGTTAAGATGTAACTTGAAATGTATTCATTGCGGCAGTGATTGTAAAAAAGATGCTTCAATAAAGGATATGCCTGCCCGGGATTTTTTTAGGGCAATTGACGAAATAGCTGAAATTGTTAATCCGAATAATACAATGATAGTGCTAACAGGTGGCGAAGCATTGTTAAGGAAAGATTTAGAACAAATAGGTTCAAGTTTATACAAAAGAGGTTTTCCCTGGGGAATTGTCACAAATGGAATGCTGTTAAATAAACAGAGAATGGATTCTCTACTTGCTTCTGGGCTAAGGGCAGTCACTGTAAGCCTTGACGGATTGGAAGAAAGCCATAATTGGCTAAGGGGAACTGCTATAAGTTTTTCTTCTGCTTTAAATGCGGTTCGTTTGTTACCCACTATACCTGAAATAGAATATGACGTTGTTACTTGTGTTCATCAAAAAAACTTTAACGAATTGAATCAGATTAAAGAATTGCTGATTAATTCTGGAGTAAAAGATTGGAGAATATTTACCATTTTCCCAATTGGAAGGGCAAAAGAACATAAAGAACTACAATTAGAGCCTGGGAATTTTAAGGAATTATTTGATTTCATTGCACAAACAAGAAGAGAAGGCAGAATAAAATTAAACTATGGTTGTGAAGGATTCTTAGGTAATTACGAACATGAGGTTAGGGATAACTTTTTTATTTGTCGGGCAGGAATAAACATTGCTTCAATATTGGCAGATGGTTCTATATCTGCTTGTCCAAATTTGAGAGAGAATTTTATTCAAGGCAATATTTATAAAGATAACTTCAAGGAAATATGGGAAAACGGATACACAGTTTTTCGTGATAAAAGTTGGACTAAAACAGGGATTTGTGCTGACTGTGAACATTACAAGTATTGTGAGGGCAACGGAATGCATTTAAGAGATGAAAAAACAGGAGAATTATTATTTTGTCATTTAAAACGGATTGAAGAAGGAGAAGCATTGTCAGTCCAAACCAAATAAGTATCTGAATCTTTTTACCCTTTGCTCGCTGTATTATAAATTAGTTTAAGAAATTCAATGGATTATTGCAGACTATAAGCGTATTATGAAATATGCTCACTTTTCCGTAGTTTCTTAACGCGTGGCGATGAATCGTTTCAATTTCCTGCACTTTACCAACTCCCTGCCGTTGTAGCCTATGCCACAAAGTGCTTTAGCAGGGTTCTTATATTGGGTATAGAAAGTAAAAAGAATAAGAAACTGTTGGTCTTTTAGAGTTCACGTTTACTTCCATACCATCCCTGAAACCATCAATATCCCGTACAATAAAAGTAAACCATCAATATAGAATACGTAATAATGTCGATGTGACCTGCATTTTTCACAGAGCAACAAACCGATAAAAAGCCCAAAGATTATAGTGGCAGAAATAAGGGGATAGAAATAACTCATTTTAAAAGCCTGGAAACCCGCCATGGCAAGAAAAAATAAAGCGGCGATCCCTGAAATCCAAAGGCTTGTTTTTATGCCCAAGGCAATAGGCAAAGTCTTCATGTCCATTTCCTTGTCACGTTGGTAATCCCTGATGTCGAAAGGTATGGTTACTGCCAGGAGCAGAAAGAACCGTTCTGTAAAAATCAGCCACGTTGGCAGAGAGGTACGCGTATCTGCAACTTCTGCCAGCGGAAGCCACACCGTAAGCACTGACCAGGTAACAGCAACTACAAATACTTTGATGTAAGGAACTCTCCGCAATGGTAAAGACCAAAACGGCAGCCGCAATGGAACCGAGTAAAGAAAAGTAATGACCGCTAAAGGAAACAGCACCAATAGTGTGGCTTCTTTAATAAAAAAGATTGAAACAGCTAGTAGCATTAGTGATAACAGGAGTAATGCAAACCGAAATTGCCTGCCTTTCAACTGCAATTTACCGTTCTTTGGGATTTTCAATATTCGATGCAGGTTATAAGATACCAATGTGCCGGAAAACAAGAGAAGATATACAGGGTCCCATACGATTGGCAACTCAAGTTGGGCAAGCGTAGCCATTCCCAGGGCAACCGCTGCCATCGAGATAAGTATAAATCCATCCAGAAAAAGACGTTCACACAGCCTCAAAAGATTATTCATTCTTCCTTAACAATTCTTTATAAGTTTTTACTTTCTGACAACGAAATAATAATAGTAAAATTGATCAATTTTATCATTCAGGATTTTTTCTCCGAACAAATATTGCCGCCGGATGGTTTATTTGCATGATAATGAGGCATTTTAATTTCCATTTCATTTTGAATATTAAATGCTAATCATTTGAATATCTGAAAGTAACATATGCATTTACTTGCATTTGAAAACGAAAAGCATTACTTTTACCACCTAAATTTCTCATTCACTGATGAAACCCTTGTTTATGAAATCTCTTTTTACTTCCCTGGTTATCTTTTTATTCCTTATTTCAGCCAAAGCTCAGGTGGGTGTTGAAATTGCACCTGATTTCTCGGTGAAGGATGTCCATAGTAATACTCACCATTTGTATGAATATCTGGATGCTGGGAAATATGTGGTTATTGATTTTTTTACCACCAATTGTGGCCCTTGCCAGACCTATGCTTCTGAAATCAGTGCTTCCTACGAACACTTTGGATGCAATTATGGTAATGTAATTTTTCTAGGTATCAACTGGGGAAGTGACAATCAATCTGTTATACAATTTGATGAACAGTGGGGTGCGATCTATCCCTGTGTGAGTGGATTGCATGGTGGTGGCAATGGGGTGGTTGACCTTTTTGAAGTGCTTTCTTATCCTTCAGTGATTATTATAGCTCCTGACCGCAGCATTTTGACCAATTACATCTGGCCTCCGGATATGCTTACAATTAATGCTGAAGTGCTTGCAGCAGGTGGAATACCATTAATTTGCACCGTCGATGCCGAACAAATTCCGGCACCGGGAAATCAAATGCTTACAGCTACCAACCTCTCAAGGAATATGATTGGCATTACCTGCCATGAAGAGCTGACAGCCGGTATGGAATTAATGGTCTATTCTATAGATGGACGCATGGTTTACAATAATCCTCTTGAAAGTAATGTTACCAATATTTCCCTGAAATCAGGTATTTATTTTGCCGTATTGATGAAAAACGGATTAAGAATTTCAACAGTAAGGTTTATAGTAGGATAGTCATAAACAACTGGTCGATATGTTAGATTAGTTGTTTGGTTTTTCTCCCTTGGGTCTATAGCTGCGCCTTCATTTTCCCTGCTTGTTTGCACAGACAAACAGGTTCCGGAGTCCAAGTTCTGGTCTTTGGTCCTTGATTATCAGTAGGTCACAGTGCGATACCGCTCCTCCATCCCTGTCACCTGATCGACTCAATTTCCTACTCGTTAAAGTAGCCCGATTTCTGAACATCCCTTTCCTTCCAATGTTTATAAATCAATGTTTTTACTATCTTTAGCCATAGTTTTCAAAGGTACATCACCAAAAACCACACATATTGTATCGCATCGAATCAAAAATTGACACCGGCTCTGCTGAATTTAAGTCGAATTACGAGGCCTATCAGCAACTTATGGCGCAATTCAGGCAACGCCTCAACGATACCATTCATGGTGCATCGCCTTCATCGGTTAAAAAGCACAAAGACCGTGGTAAATTGCTGGCCCGCGAACGAATCGACCTGTTGGTTGATCCCAACACACCCTTTCTTGAACTTTCAGCGATGGCGGCTTATGGAATTCATAACAATGAGTTTCCTTCGGCAGGTATTGTCACCGGTATTGGCGTTATTCACGGCCACGAAACCATGATCATTGCCAACGATGCTACCGTTAAAGGTGGCACTTATATGCAGGAAACCATCAAAAAGCACGTGCGCGCTCAGGAAATAGCCATGGAAAACCACCTGCCCTGCGTTTATATGGTGGACTCGGGCGGAGCCTTTCTTCCCGATCAGGCCAATGTTTTCCCCGATAAACATGACTTTGGCCGGTTTTTCTTCAATCAGGCGCGAATGTCCTCCGAAGGCATTCCACAGATTGCTATTGTGATGGGAAGCTGCACTGCGGGCGGAGCGTATGTTCCGGCAATGAGCGACGAAACCATCATTGTACGAAATCAGGGAACCATTTTTATTGGCGGGCCTCCATTGGTTAAAGCCGCAACCGGCGAAGAAGTTACTGCTGAAGAGTTGGGTGGTGCCGAAGTGCATACTTCTATTTCTGGTGTGGCTGATCACATGGCTGAAAACGATCCGCACGCCATCCGTATCTGCCGCGATATTTTCCGCACCCTGAAACCTGCTGACCGTCAGCCACTTGATCTGCAACCCATTGTGGAACCTTTTTACAATCCGGATGAGCTGTACGGCATTGCTCCGGTTGATCTCCGCAAACCTGTGGATTCCAAAGAAATTATTGCCCGGATGGTTGACGGGAGCCGCTTTCATGAGTTCAAAGCCCGTTATGCCCCGACAATTACCACCGGATTTGCTCACATCATGGGTTTTCCGGTTGGAATAATTGCCAACAATGGAGTTCTCTTTGGTGAAACCGCGCTGAAAGGAGCTCACTTTATCGAATTGTGTACCTCACGGAAAGTGCCCATACTGTTTTTGCAAAACATCACCGGTTTTATCGTTGGCAAGGAGTATGAGCGCCGTGGCATTGCCCGTGATGGAGCAAAACTGGTTCATGCCGTTGCAAATGCGAATGTTCCGAAATTCACCGTGGTTTTTGGCGGCTCCTTCGGGGCCGGAAATTACGCTATGGCCGGCCGGGCCTACGAACCGCGCTTGCTGTTTATGTGGCCTAATGCCAAAATCTCGGTGATGGGCGGTGAACAGGCTGCCGGAGTGCTCATTACAGTGAAGGAAGAACAGCTTAGGGCCAAAGGAAAAGATTTCCCTCAGGCCGAAAGAGAAGCGTTGCGCCAATCTATCCTCGACAAGTACGAGGAAGAAGGCTCAGCCTATTACAGCACGGCCCGACTGTGGGACGATGGAATTATTGACCCGGTGAATACCCGGAAGATTCTGGCGATGGGCATTTCCGCTTCCATGAACAAGCATTGGGAAGAGACGAAGTATGGGGTGTTTAGGATGTAATCGCCGTAAGTGCCCAGCATACAAAAAAAAATGCCTTATGAAAAAAATACTTTTGGTTCTTTTAATCTTGAATCTGACATTTCAATTGTCATTCTCTCAAGACACTTTTTCGATCATTGCCATTGACACCATTACCGGTGAAATCGGCGGAGCAGGAGCTTCCTGTATAGACGAGACGGCTATTCCAACAGGTGTGCTGATTATAAACGATGTCATTGCCGGGCGAGGTGGTATTCACACACAGGCATCCTGGCTTTCGGCCAACCAGCAAAATGCACACAACAGGATGGTTGAGGGCTTTTCGCCCCAGGAAATCATCAGCTGGCTTGTGGCGAATGATGCACAAAATAATCCTTCTGTCCGGCAGTATGGCATAGTTGACCTGGATTCACTGGGTCATCCGCGAAGTGCAGCCTACACTGGTGCAAATTGTTACAATTATAAAAACCACATCAATGGTCCAAATTACTCGATTCAGGGAAATATTCTATTGGCACAGCACATCCTCGATTCCATAGAATCAAGGTTCCTGGCTCATGATGGCCCACTGGCCGAAAAATTAATGTTTGCGCTTCAGGGGGCAAATATTCCCGGGGCCGACACCAGGTGTTTAACTGAAGGAACTTCTTCCCGTTCTTCCTTCATACGCGTGGCGAAGGCCGATGCACAACCCTGGCAGTGGTGGTGCGATTTGTTGGTGCCTTCCACTCCATACGGCGTGGAGCCCATCGATTCTTTGCAGGTTTTGTTTGACCAGTGGCTTCTCTGGACAAACTCATCCATTACGCCCTTTATTCAGCCCAACAGGGCAAAGGTTTATCCCAATCCGGCGAAAGATTCTTTTACCGTCGGAATTGAGAAAACCACCTTTACTTCCGGTTTGCTGATTCAGCTTCTTTCTGGGGATGGTAAAGCATTGTTTTCCGTCAATTACTATGGAAAGCCGGTGAGTATTCCTGTAGCAAGCTATCCTGCCGGGCTTTACTTTTACCGTGTGATGTCGGATGCACAAATTTTGGATGCCGGGAAAATCTACATTACTAAATAAAATCAAGATAACGCTGAAGATGAAAAACCATCAAACCATTGAATTTGAATTGAATGCAGGTGTTGCAACTGTTTGGCTCAATCGTCCGGAGATTCACAATGCCTTTAATGAGGTTATGATTTCGGAAGTGCTTGAAATCTTTACAGAAATCAGCAAAATGGATGAAGTCAGGATAGTTCTGTTGCGCGGGCGGGGTAAATCATTCTGCGCCGGTGCCGACCTCAACTGGATGCGTGATGTGGCCAAATACAGCTATGAGCAAAACTACCAGGAAAGTCTGCAATTGTCCGATTGCTTTTTCGCCATTTACAATTGCCCGAAACCCACCATTGCCGTGGTACACGGAGCCGCTATCGGAGGTGCCAACGGTTTGCTTTCGGCCTGCGATATGGCCATCTGTGATGACGAAACGGTTTTTTCCCTTTCGGAAGTAAAAATTGGCATTGTCCCGGCCTGTATTTCACCTTACGTTATCAAACGGGTAGGTGAGTATGGTGCCAAAGAGCTGATGCTGACCGGAAAACGCATCAAGGGAAAGGAAGCTGAGCATTTCAAGCTGGTAAACAAATCACTGCCCGACATTGAACTGCAAGCTTATCTTGATGAACTCATCTCCCTGCTCAAAAGCAGCGGCCCCAAAGCAATGACTCAATGCAAAACACTGATTGATCAGGTATCCAACAAAATCACCCTGACAGAAGCCTTAAGCTACACGGCCCAAATGATCGCCGAAATTCGTGCCTCGGAAGAAGGTCAGGAAGGAATGGCGGCGTTTTTGGAGAAAAGAAAACCGGAATGGAATTGCTGATTTCGGATTTCAGATTGCGTTTTAACCGTTTGTTGAAGTAGAGGAATGGAATACGGAAATAAGAAGTCGGAATTTTGATTTACTAATGTGAAGTATAGGTTCACTGAATTTGTTCAAAAATCTTTAAAAAGCGCTTCTTTATGGATAAGTTTGAAATGCAGCGAAGAATGATGAAACTCAAGCTTGAGGTCATCAAACTAACCAAAATATTTCCCATCAGTCAGGAAAGTAAGGTGATATCTTATCAGATTATCCGTTGTACTTCTTCTACTGCTGCTAATTACAGAGCAGCATGCAGGGCCAAATCCACAAAAGATTTTATTGCCAAGATGGGAATTGTAGAAGAGGAAAGCGACGAAACTGTATTCTGGCTTGAATTGATTATTGCTTCAGGTTTAGTTAAAGAGGAACTTGTTGCTCCATTCTTAAAAGAAGCAAATGAAATTGTTGCTATGACGGTTCGCTCACTGATCACTGCAAAGGAAAATCTGAAAAAAAT
>JAVEVB010000137.1:0-2925 GCA_034005265.1 Lentimicrobium sp. | reverse complement strand
TGGAGGTTAGTGATACCGTTACGTTTTGTATATTGCCTGATGTTTATGGTGATCCGTATCAAATTGATCACATTGGTGAAGGTTTGGTGTTTGGATTAAATACACGGTTATTTTTTGTGGATGGATTTAACGATTTAGGCTACTATTACGAAGGAATAGGATCTGACTATGGCCTTTTTGAGAATATGTTCATCCCAGTTAAGAATACAAACTATAATTTGTACGGTACTTCGTTGGGTTACTACTGTCGTAACACCCCTTGTGGCCTCATTGTCAGCACCAATGATCAACCTTTACCTTTCGATTTTTCGGTTTATCCCAACCCGGCTAATGGCGAAATATATGTTCAATTGCCCACAAATATCCCTCCTTCGGCAACAAAGGTAGAAGTTTATGGTGCCGATGGCAGGCTGGTATATAAAGCCATTCCCGGACATAATCCGTTTGTTTTTAACGCGCGAAACCTGATGAACGGGCTTTACCTTATCCGGGTGTGGGATGGAAAAGTGTGGCTGTCGGGCAAAGTGGTAAAGGAATAATCAGCGGAACGTTATCGCACCACTATTTTTCCGGTTCTCGAATTTTCCCCGGCATTAATGGTATAGAGATACATCCCGGCAGGAATTCCCTGAATGTCAAGTTTGCATTGGTTATCGTTCGCATTAAGCATGGTTTCCTTAACGACTTGTCCTGCTGCATTTGTCAGGGTTAATCTGGCCGTATTTGTTCCGGCAGGCAGGGTGTAGGGGATGGTAATTTCGGTAGAAGCCGGATTGGGGAATGCCGGCATCGCAGGAGCAAACGAAAAATCACCTTGTTCCGTTGTTGAAGTGAGTGTTCCAGGTAAACTGTAAATTCTCGTGGTGGTGGTGTACAGCACAAGGGAATAATCATAACTGTATGCAACCAATTTGCTTCCTTCGGTTGCGGTATTGTAAACATTCAGGTATTGACAGCCGGGAATGGTGGCCAGAACGGTGCCATTTTCACGGATGATTTTGGCATTGAAGGTATAATACTGGTTTACATCATCGTATTGATAGTAAACATAAGCCAGACAAAGTCCGTCATCTGTGGTGAAAAGATTCTCACTCACATACTTGACATCGTAGAGATAATTGTTTGCTGGTACCGGCAGGTTAATGGTTTTCCAGGTAGTCTGATTGGTGTTGTAGATGACACACCTGCTGTTGGCAATGTCCATAATAAAGAATTTGTCGCCCGAGTTGCTTAAGCGGGTATATGCCCCGGAATAATTGTAAGTCTGCTCCAGAGTTACTTGTGCAAATAGTAAAGCGGGGAATAGGAAGAGGATTAAGGCCAGGTTTCGTTTCATGAAAAATGAGTTTTTAGTATGAGGTTGCAAATGTAGTACTCCTGGGTATCTCTGGTTTATAGTATTTTGGTTTTATTGTATAATATTTTATAGCATTGCAGCTTTTTGAGAAAAGTTAACCTAAGTTTGCCTCTGTTTTAATCCGACAAGTTGTTCTCTTTGTATAAACTTAACCATGCCTAATTCCCGCTTTTTATTACCCGATCTACTGAAGGGACTCGCCGTTTTGTTTATGGTACAGGTGCATATTACTGAATTATTTGCTACTGAGCGTTTCTACCTGAGTATTCCTGGCAAAATCTCTCTTTTTCTGGGTGGCGTGCCTGCAGCTCCACTTTTCATGGTATTGATGGGTTTCTTTATTGGATTCAGAACCCTCAAAACGGGGCCTATAATGTTTCGTGGGCTGAAACTGATTGCTGGTGGCTTTTTACTGAATTTTGGCATCAATTTTCATTTGTTCTACCGCATATTTACCGGAAAAATAGACCTTAACCCTTTGCCTTATTTTTTTGGTGTGGATATTCTTTTTCTGGCCGGACTCTCATTAATGGTGCTGGCGATTATAAAATGGTTGTTCAGGGAGCAATATATTTATAGTTTAATCCTGGCTGTGGTTATTCCTGCACTGTCTTTATTTCTGCCGGTTTATCATGGAGATTCCATGACCCTGAATTACTTTTTACCTTATTTGTACAGCGATGCCTGGTGGTCCTATTTCCCTTTAATCCCATGGTTGGCCTACCCTTTGCTGGGCTTTGGGGTAGGAATTATCATCAAAAAATATCCTGATATAATCAAACGTAGGGTCACAGATCCCAATATTTTCCTACTCATAGTGCTGCTTGTCCTTCTTTTTTTACATTATGGGTTCCGTATTTCAAGCAACCTGGCGGCATACTATCATCACGGCCTTTCATTTTTTGCCTGGGCTGCTGTTTTTCTTCTGTTTCTGGTTTTGAGTGCCCATTATTATCTGAAAGCCATTAAAAAGCAGTATCCTGTAATTCATTTCATAGCATGGATTGGGAAAAATGTTACTGTCTTTTACGTTTTTCAATGGCTCATTATTGGAAATGTAGCCACGGCAATTTATCAAACTCAGCCAACCACAAGTCTTCCCTTGTGGTTTCTGGGCATCACACTTATTACCGCTCTCTTGGTAAAAGGATGGGAAGAAAGAAAAAAGATTGTAAGGCTTTTTGAATGAATTGCCTCAGATGGAAATAAAAAAAAAGAGGGTATAAACCTCTTGTAATCAATAGCTTGTGGGATGTACTGGACTCGAACCAGTGACCCCCGCCCTGTCAAGGCGATGCTCTGAACCAACTGAGCTAACATCCCGGGGAGTGCAAAAATAGTAATTTCCTGCATATGCAAGCTTTAATTTCTGCTCATCAGTAAAATTTTAGATTAGCTTTTATTTTGATATTGTGATCGGTAATCGGAAAGCTGTGAGTTGTTGACTCGTCCTGAAATTTGTTTACAGTTTTTGTTGTTAATACTTCATTTGATTGACAAAAACTTAATATTAATGGGCAATGTTGAACCTAAGCTTTGTTGGGCAAAAACGGAGTGGGGTTCGATAC
>JAVEVB010000075.1:0-14081 GCA_034005265.1 Lentimicrobium sp. | reverse complement strand
CTGTTGCAGATGTCAAATTAGTGCCAAAAGTGGCCTACTTTGCTCCGGAATAGTGGCCTACTTTAGTCCGGAATGGGTGGCCTACTTTGCTCCGGAACGGTGGCATACTATAGTCCGGATTATTCATCAAAGGCAGATTTTGATAAATTAATTAAGTGGTCAACTGGCTTTGTGAATGCAGCTTTAAAAGGACATTTGGAAGATATTGAACCATCTACAGAAGCCTATGGATTGGCCTCTCTTCTTAATAAACAATATAAAAATATAATAAGAGTAAATATTTTTATTCTTTCCAATGGAGAGATATCCCATGATCCTCCTGTAAATTTTAAATTAAATAATCTTGATGATATTCTAATCAATTTTAAAATATGGGATATTGAACGCTTACACAGATTGTCGCAATCAAAAGGTAATAGAGAACCTATTGAGATTGATTTCGAAGAAATTATGGGTGAAGAAATACCATGTTTAGAAATGCCAACTAAAAATGATTTATATGAATGTTACCTGGCAATTGTCCCTGGAAATATTTTATCAAGTTTGTATCGTAATTATGGTATTCGGTTACTTGAAAGTAACGTTAGAGCTTTCTTACAACAGACAGGGAAAGTCAATCAGGGCATCCGGGATACTATTCGCTTTATGCCACACATGTTTTTGCCATATAACAATGGATTAGCAACAACTGCGCAAGAAGTTAAAACAAAAATTAATGAAAAAGGTCAACTGGTAATAACATCCGTAAAAGATTTTCAAATTGTTAACGGTGGACAAACCACTGCTTCTCTATTTCATACCGCCAAAAAATACAAAGAGGCAGATATTTCTGAAGTTTATGTCCAAATGAAGCTTACTGTTATTAAAGATGAAATTAAGAGAAATGAAACTGTTCCGAATATTTCACGCTTTGCAAATAGTCAGAATAAAGTATCTGAGTTAGACCTCACGTCCAATAATCCATTTCTACAGAGGCTTGAGGAGTTATCTCGAACAACTTTTGCAATTGATTCTCAAGATAGGAATAAACAAACAATTTGGTTCTTCGAACGAGTTAATGGTCAATATAAAGAGGCACTTAATAAAGAACCAACAAAAAACAAACAGGATGCATTCAAATTGAAATACCCCAAAGCGCAGGTAATAATAAAGTCTGAAGTAGCTAAATTCATGAATATTTGGGATTTGAAACCATTTCATGTTTCTAAGGGTTCACAAAAGAATTATACGATTTTCCTACGAGACGTTGATAATATATTTAAGAAGAGTAAGCCGGATCGAACATATTGGATAGATATTGTTGCAAATGCCATCCTTTTCGAAGCAACAGATAAACTTTTTGGCAGGAAAAATCAAGATCCAATAGGAGATACAAACATTAAATCTCATACAGTTGCATATGCCTTATCCTATTTCCATTTTATTACAAATAACAAACTTAACCTCGGAGATATTTGGAATAATCAAAGGATTGAAGATGATTTACAGGTGGAATTAAAAAAGTTACTTGTATTTGTGTATAATTTTTTCAATGAATTGGATGTTGCTTTAATTAGTGAAGCTGCAAAAAGCGAGAAAAATTGGATTTTGTTAAAAGAGAATGAAACACATCCAATGGATATGGCCATCGTAAAAAAATATTTAATGTCTGAGGAACAATTTAAAGCAAGATATGAAACTAGTGTTGATGAAGTTGCTGAAACGAAGCGATACAATACTTTAAATAGAATCACTTCGATTGGTTTGCGATTTTGGGACGGGCTTTGTATTTACATGTTGCGAACTGATTTTCTAACAACATTTCAGCAAAACTATGTAACAATAATTCGAGGAAAATTAAAACGGAATGGAGAATTTACAGATTCTGAGATTGAAAAAGGAGGTTTAATTATTGATATTTTGCAACAGAATAATGTTGATTTTAAAAATATAGAAGTATTAAGTAGATTAGAGCAAAACGAAATAGTTGATCCAGCTGTTATTTACAATAGGTTAAAATCAATTTCAAATGAGGACTGGAAGAGAGTGTTTGCAATAGGTGAACAAGCTGAAAAGCTTAGTTTTAATGAAATAAGTGTAATTAAAACTGTACTCACAAAAATTAAGAAACAGGAAAATATTGATTTAAAAAGATTGCAAATCGTAAATGACTGTTTAGATAAAGTGAAAAAATTTGGTATTAAAGTATGATCCGGGATAGACTCAAACAGCCTTTTTGCATGAAAAAGGCATTTTTCGAATGCAGCGAAGCTAAATGAAGATAACCATCATTTAGGTTGAGGAATGTGTTGAATTATCCAGTTTTGTTAGGGCGTGTTCTTCAGATGGAAACTGGTTTGACCCCATACCAACTCCATACCTGCTTCGGGGTTTAACCAATTATAATTGGTTAAACATTGGTTAAACATTGGTTAAACCACGGATTTAGTATATTTGTAACACCTATTTAAAGCAGGGCAAGCATGGCAATTCTTAAAAACGGGCCTTTGGGCAACCTGAGTGGTAAAGTTGGCAATGTGGTGATTTATACCATGAATGGTAAAATGGTAATGCGCAGTTTGCCAGCGAAAAAACGGGCAAAAGCCTGTGGGAAGCAGAAAGACTCACAGGAGTTGTTTACAAAGGTGATGAAACCCATACGGCTAGCGAAAGTTTTTGTAAAAGTCGGTTTTGCCGGGCACAAAGGCCATTCGCCCTATCATGCGGCTTTATCCACAAATATAAAAAGGATGGTGGATGCCGGAGGGTTTGATTTCGGGCAGTTATTGTTCGCTAGCGGAAAACTTGCCGGGCCCTTGAATCCGGTGCTGAACCTGAACGAAAACCTGCTTCAGATAAGCTGGCAAGGCAGTGAACCGGATAAACAGGCAAATCCGGGAGACCAGGCAATGATTCTGTTGCTGAACGTTACCAGAGATATAGCGGAATATAACTTTTATGCCGGCCGGCGGAAGGATTGCCTCGCACAAATGGCCATTCATGGAGCGCAAAAAGGAGACCGGCTTGAAGTGTACATGGCCTTTCAGGATCCGGATAGCTGGGTGAAAGATTTTCATCCGGTGTCGGATAGTTGCAGCTTGGGTAGTGCTATTTTCTGAAGTTTGCCTCAGCTTCAGTATGCTCATTCGTCGCAAAAACCCCTGATATAAACATGCAGTGAAGCAACAGGGTTTATACGTGGTGGAAGGCCATGCGGTGAAAATGGGCTGAGTAAACGTTTATTTTCATGACAGAAAACAAGCAACAAAATTATGGACCTTTACAGGCAGCAATTCAAAAGTATTCTTCAAAAAATCTTCATTTTTTTGATAGAGTTGATTGTTGCTTATGCTATAATAACCAGAAATCCTTGGTCGGCGGTCCTGCCTGTTTTTCTGTTTTGTTTCTTTGCTTTCTACAGTATTCCTTTGCTGGATGCTCATCTCGCTCAGATATATCCAGATCAGTTTGCAGATTATCAAAAGCATACCAAAAGGTTGATTCCTTTTCTTTATTGACTATTATTACTCAGTTATGACACCTTACCTTGCCTTACTACGTGGAATAAATGTTGGCGGTCATGCCATTCTGCCTATGGAAGAACTCAAAACCCTGTGTACAAACCTGGGTCTGAAGCATGTTCGTACCTATATCCAGAGTGGAAATGTATTGTTTGAAAGCAGGCATTCGGCAGACGAAATCATTGTAATGCTGGAAGAAGTGCTCAGCAGTAAGCTTCAGAAGCCAATTCCGGTCATCCTCCGTACTGCCGCCGAAATGAAAGTGGTGCTTGCCGTCAACCCTTTCCCGGATGCCAATCCATCGCAGGTTGGCGTACTTTTTTTTGCAAATTCAAGCCATTGTGATATTCTGGAACATTATGAAAATTCCGGTCCTGAAGAAATTGTGGTCTCCGGCAAAGAATGGTACATCCATTTTCCAAATGGCATGGGCCGGTCAAAGCTGAAATTGCCAAAATCGACTGAACAGGGAACGGTTCGGAATATTAACACCGTTAAAAAGCTGGTTGAGCTGATGGCGAAGGGCTGATGGCGGATTTAGCGAGAGGTGAGGGGCGACTTCAGTGACTCACGGACGACTTTATGCTAAAAAAAACTTCTTTTTCGTCATTTTTCGTCATTTTTTTCATAAATAACGTCTAAAACCCTTGAATTTGCCGACATTTTAAACATATGTATTGAAAAACTGTTCTACATTTGCGTAATCACAGGTAGACTGTGGTAAAAAACCATTATTATTCACATTAAAAGCTAATTTTATGAACAAATCAGAACTGATTGATGCCATTGCTCAGGGAGCAGGTTTAACTAAAGTACAGGCTAAAAGTGCCATTGACACTTATCATGATGCCGTAGCAGGAGAATTGAAAAAAGGTAACAGTGTAGATATTGCCGGTTTCGGATCATTTTCAGTAGCCGAACGCGCTGCCCGCACAGGTCGTAATCCTCAAACCGGAGCACCACTCCAGATTAAAGCTTCTAAAGTTCCTAAATTCAAACCAGGTAAAGGTCTCAGAGACGTTTTATAGTACTCCTGACAAGATTTTATTTTATTATAAAAGGCCCTTTTCGCTGAGATTCGGGCCTTTTTCTTGAGAGATGAAGCGCCATCCCAGGTGGTGCAATTATACTTACTTGCCAGAGCTTTTAATTTTAAAAAGCATAATTATTCATTTGAAAAGCAACCAGGCACGCGTTAAGCCTTCGTTCATATAGCTATCAAAAGATTACAGACGGCACAAAAAATGTGCTTGCGCGCGTTTGTAACGCGTGCATATTACGATATTCATTTGAAAGGTGTCAGGGCACGCGTTAGGAAACGCGCGCCAACGCATTGGTTGTCATTGGTAGCGAAGCAAGGAATCATCTCATTTTTAACTATTCACAACTGATAATCCATACCATTTATCAGGATTTTTGCAATATACCCGCGTTTTTAAATTACAATAGGCCATTTCATGGATTAATAACAAATATTGGTTCGCAGGTTAAAGAGTTGAAATTAAAGCTTGTTTGAAATATTTTGAACTTGTTATTTCTGTACCTTTAACTATTGGATTCAACGCCCTTCGCCAATGATGATAACCTATTATTCACCTGATATAATATACAGTTTATGAAAACTTTTGCGATCCTCTTATCTTCATTTGCTTTGTGGATGAATGTTTCAGCCCAAACTGTGTTAACCTATGAAAATCATGCCATTCTTCCGGGATCAGATAATGTAATGAAGCTGACTGATTGTCCGGAACCCGGTGTGGCAGGTAAAAATGTGGTTTGGGATTTCACTCAACTTGAACGAAAGGCCGATTTTGAAGGGACTTCCGGGCGAATCAACGAACACCCTTTGCAGTCAATGTTCCCGGAGGCCAACGTGATAGTGGAAGAATTCGGCAACCACTTCTTTTTTCATGTGGATGAAAAAGGTATTGAACAATACGGATATCTTGATAAGAATGAAGATGCCATGATTGCTTATGATGTGCCTTTCGTGAAAATGAAATTTCCATTTTCCTATGGTGATGCGTTTAACGGGAATTATCAGGGGGCAATTGCCGGAGGTTGTAGTAATGGAATTATTAAAGGAACGTACTCCACTCAGGCAGATGGCCTGGGCACACTATTGCTGCCAGATGATGTTACCTACGACAATGTGTTGAGGGTGAAAGAAATCAGAATGCTTACACAAACGGTAAATGATACGGCTACCCATTACGGGATTATTACCTACCGTTGGTTTATTGATGAAAATGCTTATCCCATACTTACACTCATTCAAAAAACCTTTAACTACGCCAATGGAAGCAGCGACAGTAGCACACAAGCCGCTTATAATGCTGAGTTTATCCTGCGCACGGGTTCTCCTGTAGCGCTCAACAGCATAGCTGCCAGCCTTAAATTCAAGGCTTACCCTAATCCTTCCACGGATATATTCAATATTGAATTTGTGTTGACGCAGGCAACCAGGGTGAATCTGTCGGTATATCATCTGAATGGCAGCCTCATTAAAGAACTTGCTCAGCAGCAGATGACAGAAGGTAAACATTCATTCAGTTTTTCAGCGGATAAATCCGGTCTTGCCAAAGGTGCCTACTTGCTTAAACTCAGGGTAAATGAAGCGGAGGCTTCGATAAAAATGCTGCGGCAGTAGGGGAGGGCCGTGGGGAAATCAATGGCTTTCGTTATATCCTGACAGGATTCCTGTTTACTTATCCTTATTTTTCTTCTTTTTTACCTTGCACCATTGCCCTGCAACCGGGGCCGTTGCGGTTATAATTTCCATGTAAATTTCATCAAATCTCTCTGATAAGGTCTGCTGCAATCAGTGTGCATTAGATTCAAATTCTGATATAATTTTCATTGTATTCCAGGAAATATTTCAGGGTGAAGTTTTGCCTGATCTGCTTAAATAAGAATTTTTATTTCTTCGCGCTCCGGTTAAAACGTATAGATTCCTCCCTACGGTTGGAATGACAGGTCATTTAGAGCGAATTGTAGTGAAGCGAAGAGTCTATACGTTTTTACCACACAAAAGTGTTTTTATTTGTTGTACAGTCTGTTTCGTTTCAGGACTGAACTTTCTGATTAGTGATGAAATGTAAAAGTGAATACCTTTGCAAAATGTTTTTCAGGTCAAATCGCCCTATATTCGCACTTTATCAGCTCAGTACCGTTAGTATTTCAGTCGGGGAGGCATCGCTGCTTAAACAGTTTTAAGCCAAGTAGTTAAAAGAGCTGAAAATAATGAAACTAAAAATATTAAACTCATTTGTCTGGTGAAGCCATTAAAAATGAAAAAGATCTGGATTTTACTATTTGTAACACTCGTTTGCAGCACCATGCTTCAGGCGCAGCAAGCCAAACGTATTGTATCGCTGGTTCCCTGGGTAACCAAAAGCTTATATCTGATGGGTGAAGAGAGCCGCCTGGTGGGCTGCACCAGCTTTTGTCCGGTTCAGTCCTCTGAGAAAGTTCAGGTTGTGGCCAATGCAATGAATATAAATATTGAAAAAATATTCGCCCTTAAACCGGATCTGGTTTTTGCATCGTCCCTGAATAAACCCGAAACCATTGATAACCTGAAAAAACTTGGGATCAACGTAGTACATCAGAATTATCCTGAGTCGTTTGAGCAAATTTGTTCTTCTTTTATACAAATCGGCGAATTGGTTGGTCAGCGTTCAAAAGCCAGCGCAATTGTGAATCAGCAAAGAGCGCGTTTGGCTAAACTGAAAGCAGGTATTCCTGCCGGGAAAAATCCTGAGGTTTTTATCCAGATTGGTGCCAGGCCGTTATTTTGCACAGTTCCGAATACCTTTATGGACGATTTTATTCAGTTTTCGGGAGGAAAAAACAGTGCATCCGAACTTAAATCAGGAGGTGTTACACGTGAATATGTGCTCTTACAAAATCCGGATGTCATATTTATTGTTACGATGGGAATTGTGGCGAAAGAAGAAAAAGACATCTGGATGGGATACACCAGCCTTTCAGCAAGCAGGAATAAAAAGATTTTTATTCTGGATGCCGACAAAACCTGTAGCCCGACCCCTGTATTATTTGTCGATGCACTTGAGGAAATGATAGGGTTGATGTACTGAAACATGAATGGCTCAGAAAAAGATAAAGAATCAGTAACTAAAAGTAATTTCAGCGCTAAGTCAGCATAAAGAATAAGTTGTTTTCAGCATGCAGAAAAAATACATCAGATGGTCGTTTTATATAGCCGGGTTAATTCTCCTGCTGATTGTTTCTGTGGCTATATCGCTGTCCATTGGTGAAATAAAGCTGGGATTCTGGGATATTTTCAGCATTCTCGCCAATGGTAAAGATAGCATGGAATACACTATTCTCAGCCAGATACGCATTCCACGGATATTGCTGGGCATTGCCATTGGAGGATCACTGAGTCTCGCGGGTGTCCTGCTGCAGGGTGTTTACCGCAATCCGCTGGTAGAGCCTTACACCATGGGTATTTCAGGAGGAGCATCACTTGGCGTGGCAATTGCTATAGTGTTTGGTCTGCATCAGACCCTTGGCTCTTTTGTGCTGCCGGTGGCTGGTTTTGCAGGCTCTTTTCTGATCATTTTTCTGGTATATACCATCAGCACCCGCCGGGGCCGGGTTAACATTCAAACCATGCTGCTTACCGGGGTTATGATCAGCTTCATCGCCTCTTCATCCATGATGTTTCTTATGGCAATTACCAGCTCTGAGAATTTGCATGGGATTATATTCTGGATCATGGGATCGCTTGACGAACCGGATATGTCACTGATATATTTTTCGTTGATTGTTGCCGTTGCCTCATTATTGGTCTCTCACCTGTTTGTTCAGCCGCTGAATGCACTCCGCCTGGGCGAAGAAAAAGCTAAACATCTGGGAATCAATACCGATGTAGCCATTAAACTGCTGTTCCTGATGTCATCACTGCTGGCCGGCGTTTGTGTGGCGGTTGCAGGGGTAATTGGATTTGTTGGCCTTATTATTCCACACCTGATGCGATTGGTGGTTGGTTCTGACTACCGTATCCTGCTGGTTACCTCTTTTTTGTCGGGCTCCATTTTCCTGGTGCTGTCGGATGTAATTGCCCGTACCATAATATCTCCGAACGAGCTGCCTATCGGTGTGATTACCGGTATTGCCGGCGGTATTGTTTTTTTACTGATGATGAGCCGTACTTCACTTGCGAACACAAACGGTAACCCATGAAAAATCCGGACATCATCAACATACAAAAGCTCTGCTGCGGATATCCTAAATTTCAGTTGTCCGGAATTAGCATTGATGTGCCTAAAGGTTCATTTACGGGAATCATCGGGCCAAACGGATCAGGCAAAACCACGCTGTTTCGTGCTATTTCGGGAACCCTGGACATCAAATCAGGGAATATTCTGTTAAATAATAAGGACCTTAAATCGCTGACTCCACGCCAAAGAGCACAAAAAATTGCCATTGTCAGTCAGTTTGTTGAAACCGCTGAAATGAGCGTGGAAGATTACGTACTGATGGGAAGGATTCCTTACCACAGCAAGTTTAATTTTTTCGAGAATGAGGAGGATTTCCGTATTGCGCGGAAATATATGGAGATGGCCAATATCTGGAAATTTAAAGACCGGATGCTGTCAGAATTGAGTGGAGGGGAGCAACAGTTGGCCGGTATTGTGCGTGCGCTAACGCAACAACCCGATTTGCTTTTGCTCGACGAGCCTACTTCTCACCTGGACATTTCGCATCAGGTTCACCTGCTGAATATATTGCAGCAACTAAATCAGGAAATGCAGTTATCGGTGCTCATGGTCATTCATGATCTGAACCTGGCCTCTGAGTATTGCGACCAGCTTATTTTGATTGATCACGGCAAAATTCATACTCAGGGTACACCTGAAAAGGTGCTTACTTACAAGAACATTGAAGATGTATATAACACGGTGGTGGTAACACAAAACAATCCCCTCTCAGGCAAACCTGCTGTGTTTCTGGCTTCGGCCAGGGTGTTGAAAGAGTTAAAAGAAAAATCAGCGCATACAGGCGATAAGCAATAGCAGAAGAAGTATATATTGTCCCTGACAGTTAACAGAAGAGCGCCCGGACCTGCTGCGTGCGGCCGGCTTTTGTGCGTACTGAGCCGAATCCCCTTACGCGGAGAGTTATTTCAGCATTGCTGGGTCTTGCAGGCCGCTCATATTCCTATTTATTATGGTGCGTTCTTCCTTAATGTTAACGGTAATACAATCTTATAACTGATCTTATTCCCTCTGGATTGAGCTGGAATCCAATTTGGTGAAGTTTCAATAATAGTTTTTATCTCTTCAGTTATCACTGTATTGCAGTTATTGTATAATATTCCAGATGTCACAAGACCGGATTCATGAATTGTAATTTCAATATACATTTTACAATACTGAGGTGTCAAATCAAGTATTTTCTTCCGACGAATATTGTCAAGAACGTATTTTGTAAAACCTTCAAATGAGTTAGGTAAAAAATCCGGACAATATGGTCTTTTACTTAAAATAATCGTTGAGTCTTTCAAAAAAGTATAATATTCACCTTCATTTTCACTCAATGTACTTTTATAAAATATTTCTTTGTTATTATCATAATCAAATTTCAGATAAGGCTCCCAAGTATGGATATCATTAAATATCCAGATACCTTCTCTTTTCCCATCATTGTATTGACCAGAGATCCATGGTTTCCCAGATTTGAAATAAGCACTATATAGTCCCACCTTTATTGTAGAATCCGAATTTTTCACCCAATAGATGTCTTTTATCTTATTTGGGTAAGTGTCATCATAATGATTGATGATTTGGATGCTATCTTGAGCAGAAATAGCCTTGATGAAAAATAGAAAAGTTACAATAGTAATGATTTTCATAATCTTAGAATGCACCATAACGGTTGGTGTATGAAGCGTTGGGCATTTCGAAGTACTTCACTTTCAAACCGCTAATATGTTTATTAATTGTTCTTACTTTCATTCTAACCACTTGCTGAACAATGATTTATACATATTGTGTGTGCCCTGCATGAGCTGCAGTGCACACTTGTTGTACGCTCTGGAAAAAAAAATACAAATTTATTTTTTTGAAGCATTACAACAAGTGTAAATAATTTCCAGAGGGTGCAAGTCCCTCCCTTCGACTTCGCTCAGGACAGGTATACGCGGGAGTAACAACCTGAATTGTGAAGCCATCGCGAACTCCAATAAAAACAAATATTCAGTGAGCAACCAATAGCAAGTGGCAGGCTGCTTGCCGGCAGCGATGGTAGTGAATCCTGCATGACCAAACGGGCAGGTACGCGTGACGGTAATTCCAAAAGTCTGGGACAGTATACCGGACCCGATGCGTTTCCCGTTAGTTAATGCTGGCGGGGCCGTCTACCCGGTTGTGCCGTTTAGCTTTATTTACTTTTCCTGAATTTCTTTCTATATTCCTTATCCATTTTTTCTGTGGAATATTGTATTATCAATCTACCACATTGGTCTTTCCATTTCATTAAGAATTCTTCAGTTTCTGAAGGATATTTTTTCCAAAGTCCACGTAATAAGGTTCCAATACCTTTTTGAACATATTCAGAATTATCAGGCATTAGAGGTTCTATCAATTCAATAGTTTCAATTGGCTTTAGATCCTTTGTTATTTTATCCAATTCAACAAGCGCAACAGGAACAGCTCTGCGTTTCCACTCTGATTCAGAACCAACCCATGTCTTTAAATCATTAATGCTGATGACTTTATCAAGTAGTAAACTGGACATGACAAACATGCATAGAACATCGGTAGTTGCCCAATCATTGATACCATAATCAAACCAATTGCTCACTCGATAAAATGTATCTTTTGAGAAATCATTTCTGCTAGAGTTTAAAAAACTTATAGCAATGTGTTTTTCATCAAATCTTCCATTTTTCATTAATTCATCGCCTAAATCCAGATAACTTTCAATGGTCATTTCATCCTTCCATTGTTCTATCCATTTTTCAACCTGGCCTCTAAACAACTTATCATCTATCCCATAACCATCATAACTTTCCTTGAAATATTTCTGATATTTCTTTATTATTTCTGGGTTAGAGTTGCTTTTACAAAAGTTCCTTATTTCCTGAAATTTAATGTCTATCATGAAGATTCTCCCTTTCTATTGTTTAATTGTTTGCAGAAACGTTTACGTATATGCGCATAACGGTGGTGGTATGAAATCGTTGGTGATTATTTGCTTGCAGCTTATGAGTTCCTTTGAGCCGGTTGCGGGCTACTTCCCTGTCCAGTTACACCGAACCTGATGCGTGGTGGAAAGATTGAATAACCACGTAAACCCCAATGTTTTATACCGCGTTTGGTATGCTTGCGTTTGTTCATTCCAGTGTCTTTAACAATTATTTAGCTCAAATTTAATTAATTTTTAGATCCGCATTAACCTATCAACGAAGCACAGATATATTTTGTTTTTTATGCGTGGGCAAATGCAACGCTTTCGCGAACACCATTAAAAATAAACAATTCGTGAGTTATCCTGAAACCGTGATGAAAGGCGGTTACTCGGGCTGGAATGGCAGAAGCTCTTTTGCAAGCCTTTGGCTTCGCTGATTTTGGCTTCGCACAGCATAACTCAAACAAGTTTATCTCTGCGCTCACTTATCGCAAAAATTGGTGTGAGCGATGGCTTGTGCAGGTTTGCAAATGTGCTTTCGACTGTGCGTTGGCTATTTAATAAAAATCAAACGTCGAATAAATTCATTTATATTTCTAAATTTCAACTTCATTGGTCCAATAATATTGTAAAAGTTTTTTATCTGCTGCAATTTTGTTTCATCTTTAATAAGGGGATCATGCAACAAAAAGTAATAAAAATTAAAAAACTATAGAAATGAAGTGTCCAAAAAGTATTCTAACCGTATTTCTTGTCTTTGTAAGTATACAAATATTTGCACAGCAAAAGAGCGAATTTACCATCAGCAGTTCAGGAGTTAAGCCCGATGGTTCATTATCCATTGAATATACCGGTGAGGGGGAAGGTGTGTCTATGCCTTTGGAATGGTCTAACGTACCAAACGGGACAAAATATTTTGCAATAAACCTGTGGCATCTAACGCATCCAACTGATCCTTCCGAAGTTAAATCGTATTGGGTGGTTTATAATATCCCTTCTGAAATTAAAAGCATTCCTGAAAATGCGAAAGGGTTTGGAATCGTTGGATATAACGATAAAGATCAAGCTGGATACGATCCGATGAAGTCAAAAGGTCCGGGGGTAAAGGAATATAATCTAACTATTTATGCCCTTTCGGAAAAGCTGGAATTCAGT
The DNA here is from genome assembly GCA_034005265.1 of Lentimicrobium sp. GTDB lineage: Bacteria > Bacteroidota > Bacteroidia > Bacteroidales > Lentimicrobiaceae > Lentimicrobium. Next base: position 1,266 of record JAVEVB010000075.1, on the reverse strand, counting down.
AATGATAAAGTTTATCGTGCCGATTTATTGAAAGCCATTGAAGGAAAAGTACTGGGAGAAAGCACGCTCAAATATACCTATGAAACTGGTAAAACAGGAAAGTCAGCTCAACAATCAAGAGGGTTTGAAGAAAAAGGGAAAGAAAGAACAGAGACTTTAACAGTTGAACAAAAACAAAAAGTTAAAGCCATTCTATCAAACTTTAATGCCGCCACATTAAATGCTGAAGATGCAAAAGCAATTCACGAGGCATTCCGTGAAGCAGGACTTCGGGGCGGACCAGCTGCGGAAGAAGTGATACGTGAGGCTGGATTCAATCCGGAGAAACTACGGGACTTAGCCCCACCGCCGGATATGGGAAAAAACAATCAGGAGGATAAGCAACAGGGACCCGATCAGAAGAAATATTCTATAGAACAAGCTATTTCCGACAGGGCACAACTAACAACCATTGGATTTTCAGGTTTGGCATTTATAACCGGAGATTTCGGAGCATCAACATTTCTCCCTCCCGGCAAAGTGTGCGATTATTTTGGATTTCAGTATATGCGCGATATTGATGCAGCCGAAAAAGGGCACAATCCAATGTTTGTTGACAGGGTTGTTGGTAATGTATTATTCATTCTTAACGATAAACAAAAACAAAGTTTCCGTGACCTTGCAGAAGAACAGGTTACTCAACTGGAAGCCATGGCCGAAATGCGACTGCCATTGATAAAGAGTTTTCACATGGAATTGGATGGAAATATTCCCAATGGTAGTGATGGACTAAACAAGCAATCGGTAATGAATTATGTAGGTGATATTTTTGAACTGGATGCAAAACTTAGTTTACGCCGTGCAGAGATTTTAGCTGAAGTGGCTCATTCGCTTACCAAAGAGCAGAAAGAATATTTGGGTAAAATGAAATTTGGCGATTTCAACACCTGGCCCGACAAAACCGAGCTGGCTCATCTCGACATGAAAAAATCAAAACTATACAATGTGGCTTACATGACCTATGCCAGTGAGTTTTTTAGTTGGTATGCCGGTTCGGTGGAAGCTGATACTTATATCTGCCCCGAAAGACAAGGTACCTATTTTGGAGGTTTTTACATGAAGGATATTGCCGCTATGAACCACCGTGATTACGACATAAGTGAGGTGGTCTAATTCCTTTGGACAATTATTTAAACAAAGATAATTGTTATTATTAACAAGAGGGGGGCCTGGGGGGAGACTCATAACTTCCCTGAATTGTTGATAACTCATGCAGCCCTCCTGTAA
>JAVEVB010000074.1:0-14303 GCA_034005265.1 Lentimicrobium sp. | reverse complement strand
TCGCTCAGATTGACAGCGAATTAAGTTGACTGTGGTCGTTGGAGGGGGTGGTTTGGCGGTGCTGCCGCCAAACCACCCCATCCTACGACCCAAACCTACAAAAGCCTGTCATTCCGATGCCGCATTTTGCGGGAGAGAAATCTTCTCAATTTTACCCGGCCACTACTGATTAATTTTCCAGATAAAATAAACTTATGCCAAATCTACACGAAGGTACCCTGCATTTCAGACAGCATGATTTTGAAGCCAACCGCACGCATTTTGAAACCCTTGGTCGTGCCCAAAACCCACATACGCTATTTATCGGATGCTCCGATTCTAGGGTGGTGCCATCCCTGATTACCCAAACCATGCCCGGCGAATTGTTTATCGTGCGCAACATCGCCAATCTGGTTCCAATGTACCGGGAGTCGGGAGAATTTTTAGCAACTACCTCGGCCATTGAGTACGCTGTGCAGGTGTTGAACGTAGAAAATATTATTGTTTGTGGACATTCCAACTGCGGAGGATGTGCCGCATTGTGGGAAAAGCCTGAGAACCTGGCATCCATTCCCCACACACGACGCTGGCTGGAATTGGCCGAGCCCATTAAGAAAAGGGTGGAAAATGCCCTTCCCGCGCATGATGCTGCCGCCCGCGAATGGCTCACCGAACAAATGAATGTGGTGCAACAGCTTTGCCACCTCAAAACCTATCCCTACATTAAAGAACGGCTAAAAGCCGGCACCATTAAATTGTTTGGCTGGCATTACATGATCCACACCGGGAATATTTACGAATATAACGAGGAAAGCAAGGAGTTCAAACCAATTGCCCAACCATTGGCGTAGATAAATCAGTGCCACTGAGATGATTATATAAGGTTTTGCAAACCAATAGAAGTTTTGCGTTCTTTGCCGAAAAAAAAATGAGGAAACTTCTACCAGCTACTTTAATTCTTACCCTTCTCTTATTCACTGCCTTACAAGCTTTTCCTCAGGAAAAAACTTCACCTTATAAACTATCTGTAAGCGGGTTTTTACGTGCCGATGCCATATTTGACAACCGCCAGGTGGTAGAAGCCCGTGAAGGATTTTTACTGTTTTTCCCGCAAAAGCCCGAGTATGACAAAGACGGGAAGGATATACATGCACATCCTTCGTTTAACCAGTACGCAATGACTTCACGTCTTACCGCCAAAGCAAGCGGCCCTGATGTACTCGGGGCAAAGGTGCTGGGGCTGATCGAAGCTGACTTCACCGGAGCCTCCAATAGCGAGAACAACAGTCTGCGGCTCCGTCATGCCTATATTTCACTGCAATGGGACAAAACCAGGCTTCTGGTGGGTCAATACTGGCATCCGCTTGATGTTCCGGAAATGATCCCGAATGTTTTATCGCTCAATACCGGCGCACCTTTCCATTCATTCAGCCGGCAACCACAAGTGAGGATCGATTATAAATCGGGGCACTTTAATCTGGTGGCAGTGGCCTCTTCGCAACGTGACTATACCAATCAGGGGCCTTCCGGAAGCAGCTCCATCTATCTCAGAAACAGCGTAGGACCAAACCTGCATGGACAACTCCAATACAAAAACGAAGGCCTTTTTGCCGGCGCGGGCATAGACTTTAAACAATTAACACCCGCTTTAGTAACTGACAGCACCTACATAGGCAACGTTCACCTTAATTGTCTTTCTTATACTGCCTTTTTATCGTTCACACAAAAGAACTTAAACATTAAAACACAATATACCCTTGGCAGGGCGCTGAACGACCACCTCATGATGGGCGGTTTTGGAACGATATTGCCAGGAGAAAATCAAAACAACATCGGTTACACCGCCCTTACCCACCATTATATATGGATGAATGCGGCCTATACCTTAAACAAGTGGCAGCCTTCGTTATTTTTGGGCTATCTTACAAATGCCGGTGCTGATAAGACCATCAGCGGCCCGGTGTATGCCCGTGGCGCCGACATTGATTATCTGTACCGGGTTTCACCCATGATTACCTACACTACCGGCAAACTCAGCATAATGGCAGAAATGGAATATACGGTAGCCGCTTATGGCGATGTAACTGATACTTATGCGGTGGTGAACACCACGGAAACAGGCAACTTCCGGCTTGGATTGGGAATGGTGTATGGTTTTTGAAGGAAGAATTCAGGTTCGGAGGTAGAGCCAGCCCGACATACCAATTCATCTTAATCATTGAAGATCAGACTAAATTTTTTAACCGCTTTTATCGCTAATTTCCGCTAAAGTCGCTTAGTTCGCTTACTTCGCTAAAGTCGCTTAGTTCACTTAAGTCGCCCACTCGCATGAGTCGCCAGATTTGCTTCTAAAAAACGTTCATCCCTCAAAACCCGGCGTTCATACATTTTTCCCCGGCGTTCACAAATCCGATTCATACCCACCTTTTGCATAGAGTAATTTTATACTATTCTAATTAACCAAAAAAAAGGAGGAGTTATGAAAACTTTTGCAAGATTACCTGGCCTCCTTGCTGCCCTCTTTTTGGCAGCAAGTCTTGCCATGGCGCAACAGCAGATCCAGTTTGTTGGTTATGCTTCACAAGGTGAAGGCATAGCCGCCTGGGATGCCGACGGTTCAGGGCCTGAACTTATTGGAAACGGCCATGGTGAAACCTACTATTATTTAGCTTCACGCGATTATGTTGATGCTTCATCAACCGCAGCGGCCCATGCAGTAAATATTTTAAATGGCTTCCCGCTGTTTCAGCAAGCCTTGACGGACAATGGATTCACCCCTGATCAACTCAGCATGAAAATATCCCTGTGCAGTAAAGGTGATGATCAGGAAGGGTTAGACTGGTTTTACATGAACAACAGGGATTATTCCAATTTCTACCCGGTTGAGTGCTACATTGAACTGGATGGACACCCTTTTATTAAAACAACGGGAGCGTATTCAATCTGTATTGACGATGGCGCTTTTCAGTTTCTTGAATCAGGATATATGAAAGTTATCAACAATTGTGGCTTTTGCACAAGTACGATTCATAGTATTGTCACAGCTTTCCTGAATGATCTGGACAATGAAGAAATTCAATTCAATATGCACCTCAATGGCGTGTCTCATATAACTGAAAATGGCAGGTCAGGGGGCATTTATGATGTTAATGCAACACTCACAAAAGGCCTGCCAACGCTACCCTTTCAGGGGTTACATTCCAACCATGAAGGTTTTGCCAGCTGGGATGCCGATGGCACTGGTACTGAACCTTATGGCAACGGACACTCAGAACAGACCTTTTACGCGGCTTCGCTTGATTATGATGGGATAGATTCCGATCCAGCTGCCTGCCTCGGGCATATTATGGATGGCTCCATGGGATTTCCAAATACCTTACTTCAAATTCAATACCAGGGCTTTTCAATTGGTGACCTGAAGATTAAACTGGGACTTGAAAGCCTGGGACCTGATATATACGGCGAAGATTGGGTATTCGTAAACGGGTATCATTCATGCAACTATTACAACCGAAGTATAGTAATTGAATTTAATGGTGAGCCCATACTGGCTTTCATGCAGGATACAAATAAACTACATGGACTGTTTGGAATTTCACATAAATTTTCAAGTGCCAGCAGTATTGGCAAGGTATATAACATCACTAAAAATGCTTCGCGCGAGGCACAATTTATTGCCCAATCCTTCCTGAAGGATGTCGGATCGCGTTATTTAAAAATAAACACCTCTGATATTAAGTATCATAGCGCGTTCAGCGGTAATGGAAGAAGTGGTACACTTTATGAAATCACGGATGGCACCCTCGTTGGTGTTCACGATAAAGCCACCTTTATTCCTGAAGGTACGCTAAGTGGAGTGTGGACAGCCGAAAGCTCACCCTATTTTGTTGACGGACACCAGAGCATTGAAAACGGACAGACCTTAACCATTGAGCCCGGTGTTGAAGTGAAAGTACGTGGCCCTTATAATTTCGATGTACAGGGAACCATATTGGCTGAAGGTACAGAAGATCAAAATATCCTCTTCACCCGTTCCAATCCGGATCTCTGGTGGGATGGGTTTGATTTTTATAATACGCCCCTTGAAAATGACACCTCGAAATTCGATTATTGCATTTTTGAGTATGGTTTTGCACAGGGTAGTGCAAACGGGTTGGAAAGTGGAGGAGCTTTTTTCATCAGAGGATTCGATGCGCTCACCCTTTCAAATTCAGTTTTCAGAAACAATATATCTGATGGCCCCGGATCTTATGCAGGATGCGGTGGCGCAATTGGTTTATGGAATGCTTCACCGATGTTTTCAAAGTGTATTTTTTACAATAATGAGGCTAAAAATGGTGGAGCAATTTTCTGTTATAATCAGTCAGATCCTATCGTTTCCAATTGTTTGTTTTATAATAATTATGCGGAAGATGGAGGGGCTATTAATTGCAATGTGAAGTGCAACGGTATTTATATCAACAATACCATTTCCGATAATTCGGCCGACCACGGAGGAGCCCTGTATTTTTATAATCATTCAAATCCTTTGTTTATCAACACCATACTGTGGGGAAATCAGGCCGCCATCTCTGGAAATCAGGTTTACAACTCATTGCTCAGCAGCAAACCCGGCTTTTATTATTGCGACATTGAAGAAGGGCATGCAGGTTTTGGAGGGCAAAACATCAATGGAGATTATCTGTTCAACATCGATGATGATCCTCTTTTCACCGGCACCCAGCCATTCCCCTATGCGCTCATTGGTTCGGATTCTCCCTGCCTGAATGCCGGCACACCCGATACTTCAGCCTGGTACTTTCCGGAATATCTGCCTGAAACCTGCCTGTGCGGAGCATCAAGAAATCTCGAAGGCTGTATCGATATGGGAGCCTATGAGGTTCCCCTTAAAGCAGGATTAAAACTGCTTTCATTTGACAAGGAGAGAGATCTTACCATTTATCCCAACCCATCAACAGGACAGCTTGTGATTACCTATAATCTGCCCGATGACGCGTTGGTTAACCTTAAGGTGTATAGCATTCTTGGTCAGGAAGTTGCTGTAATTCAGCAGGAAAGACAATCTGCCGGCAATTACACCATAGATACTGATTTGTCTGCGCTTAAGTCCGGCCTCTATATGGTAAAGTTGGATGCAGGAGAAGTGCAAAGTACGACTAAACTAATTATCAGATAGGCAATGAATTCAAGGTTTATGGCTGCTTCAATGGTGATTTCAACTTTCGCCATTGAAGCAGTTTTTTTTGAGTGGCTGCACGCATAAACTCGTTTTTATAAAACGTTCATCGCCCAAAACCCGGCGTTTATTCATTTTTCCCCGGCGTTTATACATCTGTTTCATAGTTGCCTCTTCAGTTTCGTAGCTTTAGGATTGATAAACTACAAACCAAAAAGGAGGAGTTATGAAAAGAAATCTCATGTTTCTGACAACATTGTTGATTTTTCTGGCATTGGTATCCGGTGCCTCGGCACAGGCCTATATCAAAATCAGCGCTTCGTTTTACAGTGAAGCATTGCAAGAGGTTAAAAAAATTGATATTTTCCTTCCACCTGATTATTATGCCCACCTGGAACAGGAGTATGCAGTAATTTATTATTTGCATGGAGCAGGAGGAAATCAGAGTTCAGGCGGTACTGAAACCAACCTATATTTTTACCAGCACAATCAGGATTCTACCCTTACTTCGCCACCGGCCATATTTGTCAAGCCCGATGGCTCCTGCGAACCATATATGGGTAGCATGTATGTTAATTCTGCGCTCTATGGCAATTATGAGGATTATATTATGCAGGATGTGATCGGGTTTATTGAAGACAACTTCAGGGCAATATCTGACAAGAACTTCAGGTTCATCACAGGGCTTTCCATGGGCGGAATTGGTTCGGCGCGACTTGCTGTTACCTACCCTGAAATGTTCAGGGCCGCTTTCCCGTACATTGGTTTCCTAGCAATTCCAGATACCCTGTTGAATTCCTGGAAAGATATGTATTATCAGGACCATGGCAATTATATACCCCAACTCACCGGAGGTACCAATACACAGCTGGTATTTACCATGTGCGGAGGTTTTTCACCCAATATGAATAATCCGCCTTATTATGTTGATTTTCCTTTTGATACTTCAGGGGTTTGGATTGATAGTATCTTAAACAATTGGTATAATTTCGATGCCAGCAGAAAGGTAAAAGATTTGCCCGGTTCAGAGGAACTTGCCTGGTTCCTGGGATGCGGTACAACGGATTATATGTGTACTTATCCAACCTACCAGGTTTTTATGGACAGCCTTGATACTTATGGAATCAACTACGACTACCGGTTCTTTGAGGGCGGCCATGAATTGAATACAGATACCTGGATGGCCGGAATGCACTGGATGGATTCCATTGTCAATTATTCCTTTCGGACTTTAAGCGTGCCGTTGTTGGAATACAACGACTTTCAGTTGGTCGTCTCTCCCAATCCGGTGAAAGATCAGTTGTTTATTGAATATCAATTGAGGGAACCGGCAGTTGTTGAGTTCAGCGTGCTTGATCTTTATGGGCAGCAGCTTGCAATCATTTCTATGGAAAAGCAACAGGCAGCGAAATACCGGCAGAATTATGATGTTTCAAAACTTCCTGCTGGTATGTATTTCTGCCGGGTACAAATTGGCAATGAAACAATCACAAAGAAAATAATAAAAGTTCAATAGCTGAGGGAGTGGCGTATAGGGTAATGTGGTTTTCACTTTGCCTTATTCCGCGCCCCTGGCATAAAACAATTTATCATGAAAAAATTTACACTGATTATCGCCGCAGTAGCTTTCAGCTACAGTATTGCCTTTTCGCAGGGCTGCCTGCCCGCAGGCATCAGCTTTACCACACAGGCGCAGATTGATAACTTTCAAACCAATTATCCCAATTGCACGGAGATTGAAGGGGATGTTTATATAGCTGGTTGGAATACTATCACTAATCTCAATGGATTAAGTGTATTGACTTCCATTGGAGGAAGTTTTTCTATAGAATGCTATTCAATTTCAAATCTTGATGGATTGCAATCTTTAACGACTATAATGGGTGATTTTCTTTTTTTAGGAGGTGGAAATTTATACAACCTGGTTGGGTTGGATAATTTACAAACGATTGGAGGATCATTTTTTTTTGCAGGAAGTGAAAATTTAAACAACCTGGTTGGGTTGGATAATTTACAAACGATTGGAGGATCAGTCAATTTTGGATGGGAGACTATGGGTGGGACTCTTTCTGCAGGTCTTGTTAGCCTGACCGGTCTTGAAAACTTGAATTCTATCGGAGGCGATCTTTACTTTCATAGCAACAATCATCTTCAGGAATTGTCAGGATTATCAGGTTTAACCAGCATTGGAGGCAACCTTAGGATCACTGGTAACATGGAATTACAAAGCTTAACGGGTTTATCAGGTTTAACCAGCATTGGAGGCAACCTTTGGATCCTTGATAACATGAAATTACAAAGCTTAACAGGACTGGAAAATATTGATGCTGGTTCAATCACAGGCATAGATATTTCTACCAATGATTTATTAACCATCTGCGAAGTAAAAAGTATTTGCGATTACCTGGCTTCTCCAAATGGGGGAATTTGGATCCGTGGAAACGCCCCCGGCTGTAACAGCCCTGCGGAGGTAGAAGATGCCTGCGCAACAGTTCATACTGAGCATATCGTTTCCAATAATAAAATCATTTTCGCCCCAAATCCATTTACTGACCAAACGGTGCTGAGCATAAATTTTCCGGTAAATGGTTTGGTATATCTGGATATTTTTAATAACTTGGGCATGTGTTTGAAAAATTGGAGGTTTGAAGGATTGCAGACAACTCCAATGCAATACTACCCTGACTTTTCCGGAATCCCACCCGGAGTTTATTACTGCCGTATCCAAATTGGGAATAAAGTGCTGACCAGTAAATTAATCAAGATATATTAACCTCCACCCCAGTCTTGTCTCATTCAGGGGACTGCATGATGGCGTGGGTAAAAACAAACATATCATGAATAAGATTACACTTCTTATTACAGCATTAATTCTCAATTTCTCGATGGCCATTTCGCAATCCTGCCTGCCTGAAGGCATCACATTTACCACCCAGGAAGAAATTGATAATTTCCAAACCGATTATCCCGGCTGTACTGCAATTGAAGGATTTGTAACAATCCGTGGTTATGATGAAATTACCAATCTGAATGGATTGAGTGTATTAACCTCTGTTGGAGGAACGCTCGAGTTCTATTCATGCGCAGTCCTCACCTCCTTGTCCGGCCTTGAAAATCTTACTTATATCGGCGGTCATCTGGAAGTTTATATGTGGCCATCCGGTACATCAGTCCTTACGAACTTAACTGGTTTAAACAATCTGACTACAATTGGTAGCGGGCTCAATATTACAAATACCGATGTTCTTTCAAGCTTAACCGGACTTGAAAATGTAACTACCATCGGCGGATTCCTTCAGATTGCAGGAAATGAAGCCCTGACCAATTTGTCCGGCCTCGACAATGTGACTTCCATTGGAGGGGAAATCTGGATTGGCGAAAATACAGCACTTACCGACTTAAGCGGCCTCGGGAATCTGACCTCGGTAGGAGGGGATTTTGAAATATACGAAAGCAGTCTGAGCAGTTTAAATGGCCTCGGCAAGCTAAACACCATCGGGGGCGTTTTAAAGATAAATTATAGTGATCACTTAACTGATTTATCCGGTCTTGGCGGTCTGCATTCTATCGGCGGAAATATGGAAATCTACAGCAACGAAGCATTAACCAGTCTTTCAGGTCTCGATAGCGTTGCACCTGCGTCAATATCAGAAATATATATACGGTATAACCCGTTGTTATCCACTTGCCAGGTTAAAAGTGTGTGTGATTATCTGGCCGGTCCCACGGGTGATATTACGATATCCGATAACGCAACCGGCTGCAATAGCCGGCAGGAGGTGGAAGACGCCTGCGCTGCGCTTTCTGTTGACGATATTATTTCAGGCAATGAAATCACTTTTGCCCCAAACCCGCTTACCGACCAAACAGTATTGAGATTGAATCAAGTAGTGCATGAATCCATTGATATCTGCATCTTCAACACCTTAGGTGTTTGCCTGAAAAGCTGGCATTTTGGGAATACATCAGCTGTACAAACTCAATTCTTGCTGGATATGCATGGAATCTCTTCCGGTATTTATTTCTGTCGGATAAAAATTGGAAAGGAAACAATCACGAAGAAAATTGTAAAAATGAACTAAGCGGGTAGCGACATAATGCCAATAGACGAAGTTTGTAATTTCAAAAAAAACCTAAAACAAATCATCATGAAACAAACCAGACTTGCAATTTTAATGCTGTTTTCCATTTCATTAAGCCTGAGTGCCTTTGGGCAGTTCCGGGCAACAATGCACTACACCTTATCGGATAATGCAAAAGAATACACCGTGTTTGGCGATGGAGACCGTTATCGCTATGAATTTAATGAAGACGGGCAGGAAGGCGTTGTGATTGTGCTGAAAAATTCAGGTGAAGTCATCGTGCTGATGCCTCAACAAAAAATGGCTATGAAAATGGGAGCTACCAACCTTTTGAGCATGGCCAACGACCCGATTGCAGCTTACGACTACCATGTTGCAAACGGAGGTGTAATCAAAGCAATCGGCGATGAATCCATCAATGGGGTCAAATGCCGGAAGTCGGAATTATACAATAGCAGCAATCAGCTTTTATTCACTACCTGGTTTTCCGATGAATATAACTTTCCCATTAAAATGTTAAATCACATTGATGTGGCCGGAAATACAGCCATGGAACTGAGCGATATTCAACCCTGGACGCCCGATGAAACAAGTTTCACCATCCCGGAAGGTTACCAGGTGATGGATCAAGAGTCAATGAACCCTGAACACTAAATCAATGAGACATGAAAACAACCGGATATCTGAATAAATTTCTGAATATACTAGTCCTGGTGCTGTTTGCCAGTGTATTAATCTGTTGTAAAAAGGATAAGCCCATTCCCATACCTGAACCGGTGCTGGAAAGTAGTTATGATGGGACACTTGTTGTGGAATCAATCAACACAATGCCACCCTGGTCAGAAACCTCCATCGGAATGAATGTTTTTATTGACGGGGAATTTGGCGTTGTCGAAATTGAGGATGGATCATTGGAATACAACGGTGATACCATTATTAACAATGATTCCAAAATTGAGCGGGGAGGTTTTTGGAATATGTCGCCCGTAGGTTCTTTTGAAATTATTGGCGGGGTGAATTATCTTAACATCGATGCGCGCATTTCCGTGCTCGGGGATGTTCAGAATGTTTATGGAAAAGATAATAACGGCAATTGGGTTTTGCTAAGCACCTTCAACTTTACAGGAACGCCCAATTCCGACCTTGCTTTTATCCTGCAGGATGCGATTGATACCAGATCAGTTGTGAGTGTAGCAGATCAGTTTGGCTCCATAACCTGGACACTTAGTTTGGTTGAACGGCCCTGATTTCAGGATACCGTTAGATGTAGATGTGTCACGCTGAAATCTCCTAAACAGGATTACAATATTATTTCTGTTTGAAAATAATATTGTAAAAGAGGGAAACGCATGGTTGCTTGACAAAACCTTTTGCCAGCAATAGAAACAGAAGAAAAAGTAAGCATCATTTTTTCATAAAATGATGATAGCATGGAAGTTAGTTCGATTTAAACTTGTGAAAACAAATAAAAATGTTTATTTTTAGGGACAAAAGGGATTTAGCAATGCTCCGCAGCATCATTATTGATGACGAACCGCATATGCGCCTCGCTCTAGGAAATCTGGTAAAACAGTATTGTCCCGGAATGGAGGTTGTGGCTAAAGCCGATGGGGTGAAATCAGGTGTTGAAGTCATAAAAAAATACCACCCCGATCTCGTATTGCTCGACATTAAAATGGAAGATGGTACAGGCTTTGACCTTCTTCAACAACTTGATCCTGTTGACTTTAAAGTTATTTTTATTACAGCCTACGACGAGTTTGCCATTAAAGCCTTCCGGTTCAGCGCCCTTGACTATCTCCTTAAACCGGTTGATCCCGATGAATTGGTTGAAGCCGTGGGGAAAGCCGGGAAAATATTCCAGGATGATTTCAATACCCAGCTAAACACACTCAACGATCATCTGCAATCGCAGGATTTATCTGCAAAAAAACTGATCGTCAAAACCAGCGACTGCATCCACCTGATTAATGTGAATGAAATTCTTTATTGCCAATCTGACAGCGGCTACACTGAAATGTTTGTTGTTGGTGATAAAAGGATCGTCGTTTCTTCTACATTAAAGGAGTACGAAGACATGCTTTCTGATTTTGGGTTTTTCAGGGTGCATAAATCATTCCTGATCAATATGAAGTTTATCAACCGATTCGATAAGGCGGATGGTGGTTATGTTATACTCACCGGTGAATTTAAAATTCCGGTTGCTTCGCGTAAAAAGGATCTGTTGATGGAAATGTTTGAGCGTCTGTCACAGCCTTGAGTTTGAAAGTAAATTGCTGAATCATACCGGATTGGAACTGTATCAGTTTGGTATTTCAAGACAATCTGCAATATGTTTTATCGTCCTCTGTTTACAGCTTTATTGTTGCTGATGGGTTTTACTTTTCAGGGGATGGTGAATGCCCAGGTGTATTATATCCCTCAAAATATTGACACCTCTTTGCTGATGGAAAAGCTACCTCAGGCCAAAGGCGAAGAGAAGGCAGAAATTTTCAATGATCTTGCCTATTATTTCAGAATATCTGATCCTGAAAGGAGCATCAAATATTCACTTGAATCACGGCAGTTGCTGAAGCGAAAAGCTGACGAAAAACTTTTCCTTTCCAGCACGTATAATCTGGGTCTGGCTTACTTTCATTGGGGTAATTATCCTTTAGCAGTCAGCTATGGCCTGGATGCCCTTGACCTTTCAGAAAAATTTAAAGAGCCCCGCATGTGGCTCAAATCAATTGATTTGTTAGTACTTACATATCTTTATTCCAACAATTCAGAGCTTGCATTAAATTATGCCTTTAAAGCAAAGCACCTTTTAGATAAGTCGAAAAGCGAGGTTGTTACTTTTGATCTACTGATAAAACTTGGGTGGGTTTGTAAACAAACTGCAAATTACCGGCTTGGAATACCCTATTTTATTGAAGCTGAAAAATATGCCGGGCTTAATGACAGCATTTTCCCCGCTTCAAGGGCACTCAACTTATTTCATCTGGGCACTTGTTATTATGAACTTCAAAAGTACGATAGTGCGTTGTCCTTCTTTAAGGCAGCAGATATCATCAGGAAGGAGAAGAATCTTCTGATTTTTGACCGTGATTTAACCAGCATCGGCAAATGCTATACGCAGTTGAAACAAGCTGATTCTGCTTACCATTATTTTTTGTTAAGTAAAAAAGCCTCAGAAAGCAATGGGGAGGAAATGAATCTGGCTGATGTTTATATTGAACTTGCCGATTATTATAATGCCAGAGGTCAGGTAGATAGCGCGGTTTATTATTTCAAAAACGCAATTGTAAAAGGGCACTGGGTTGCCGAAAACCACTCTTTTTTCCACGAACCTCAAAAAAATATAGATTTTTGGTTTTTACCCAATCAGAATGTTCCCGATTTCTATGAAGTTACAGGATATAAAATTGTGGTTAAATCACACCGGAAACTCAGCGAAATTTTGCTGGCCAGGGGTGACTATTTAGGAGCATTCGAAAATCTGTCAAAGTGTGTTGAAACGGAGAAATTGCTGACCGGAATAAACAGACGGCGTGAAGTCAGTGAATTGAATACCCGCTACGAAACCGTTCGTAAGGATCAGCAAATTCAGACCCTTGAGCGGGAAATGGAGCTCAAGCAAACAAATATTTCACAATCCCGCTATATAATATGGGGGATGGTAGGGCTTATGTTGCTGTCTGTCATTGTTTTTTTGCTTTTACTTCATCAGCGGAATGTTAAATCAGAACAAAATAGTATCTCCTTGCAGCAACGCCTTTTGCGTTCGCAGATGAATCCACATTTTATTTATAACTCACTGTCATGCATTCAAAGTTTTATCTTAAGTCATGAGCCGGAAATGGCCAATAAGTATCTTGCCCATTTTGCCAAACTTATGCGTAAAATATTGAACAGTACCACGAAAGAGTTGGTCGCACTTGAGGATGAAATCATTACCGTCGAAAATTATATGGAGTTGCAAAAGGTTCGGTTTCCGGATAAGTTTGACTTCGTCATAAAGGTTGATAATGCACTGGACACCGCCACTCTATTGATTCCACCAATGATTGCCCAGCCATTTATAGAAAATGCCATTGAACATGGCATCAAGCACAAAGAAACCAAGGGACTTATAGAAATAAACTTCAGGTTAAATACGGGTTTCTTTATTTATGAAATCAGGGATGACGGGGTTGGACGGGAAAAAGCAAAAGAATTGCAGATGAATAAAGAAATGGGGCATAAATCAATGGCCACGACCATCACCAGCGAAAGGCTTAAGGCATTCAACAGGAAACGAAACAATAAAATAGCCATCTGCATTATGGATCATAAAAACGAAACTGGCATCGGTTGTGGAACCAGCGTGATTTTTAAAATACCCTTAGTCCTTTAATGTTTAATCAGGCCCCCCCATATTAAATACAAGAGATTCCCTTATTCGGTGCATTTTCTTCAGCATCGAGTAACCACCTGAATATTTTCGCGGCCTCCTCTGGCGAATCCCCGCAAAAATCCGGTTCTGCCATAAACCCGCTACAAACCTTAGGCCTTTCCGGTTTCCCGAAAAGCTTACATTTAAAATCTTCTGTTAACTGAACACAGGGCACAAAAGCCGGCTTGCCTTCAGGCATACCCGGTATGGGCGAGCTGATGGAAGGGAAAATGCAACAGGCGGCGCAATTGGGTCGGCAGTTCATGGGTGAAGTAAGAAGTATGAAGTATTAGGTAAGAAGTAAGACCACCACTAACAGGCTGTCCGGGGCTGCAGGCAACCTGTTATGGCAATCCTGGAAATAATTTTTTTTGATCTGACAAGTTTTCTTCCAAACTGTCAAGTCCATCTTCTATAATTTAGAAGCCAGAAGCCAATAGCTAAAAGTCATTCAAGAGGCAGCGTGCAAAGGCCACTTGTCTCCCAGTCACTATGTCACATTAGTCGCCCTCTCGCCAGATCGTGACTCGTCCTGAAATTTGTTTACAGTTTTTGTTGTTAATACTTCATTTGATTGACAAAAACTTAATATTAATGGGCAATGTTGAACCTAAGCTTTGTTGGGCAAAAACGGAGTGGGGTTCGATAC
>JAVEVB010000025.1:0-61681 GCA_034005265.1 Lentimicrobium sp. | reverse complement strand
CTGTTGCAGATGTCAAATTAGTGCCAAAAGTGGCCTACTTTGCTCCGGAATAGTGGCCTACTTTAGTCCGGAATGGGTGGCCTACTTTGCTCCGGAACGGTGGCATACTATAGTCCGGATTATTCATAACGGAACCTACGTTGAAATTTCAAGAAACAAATACCTGCTCTTCCTGAACGACCGCCATACTCCTGAATCGGATGGCAGCAAATCACCGCTTCCCATGCGTGTTGGCCTGTTCAGCACCAACAAAGATTTGCTTGCCGATAAGAAAACGGTAGCTGAAGTGCTGCAGCAACTGAATGATTTCTGCTATATGCATTGGCGATCTGTAAGGCAACACAACCAGCCCGCTACCATCACCTATGCCCGTATGCTGGCGGAACAGGCATCCTGGTTCACCGACGAGCCGCTACCCGAAGGGGTGAGGCATTTGCCGTGGTTTATATGATAGAACTCCCTTTCGATATATTGTCAAGTGGTATTGTTTGCTTTCTTTATATTTTCATCATGTTTACCTTCATAAAACTGACAGCATTTATCTTCGGTTCAAAAAGTTTTCAATCCTTGTTTTTGCATTTGCAGGCAAATCAGAAGGATAAACTTCATCATGAGATATGTTCATTTCTTTAAACCACTTTTTCCATAAAAACCGTAAGATATCTTCATCTATTTTGAAGTTTGGGTTTTCAGCTTTAACTTCCAAAACTAGAACTTCTAAGTCGCTTAAATCATCTCGGTCAGTCATAATCCCAAAATCATTTTGCTCAATCATTTGTTGCCAATTTTGCCCTCTGTAGTCCCTTAAGTTGCTGTTACCAAGCAGATAGGTATAGCGATTAGCATTATTGTAATAAGTTTGTGGATGATATAAATATCCATCTGTAAATATTATCAAAATATTACGATAGTTTGTGTCATTTTCAATGCAAAAATCCTTTACATCATCTTTGAAGAAACGCCATATATCAGCACCTGTCCAATCACTTGTTGCAATAGTTTCTTGGTATATTTGCTCCAAATTTTGAGAATATAGTTCTGTTATATTATCATAGACTTCTTTTCTTCCCTTATTATCCATTTTAGAGCAATCAATAATTAGTTTGCTCACAATTGAATTTATATTTTCACTATTAGGTATAGGGCTGAAAAATAATCTAATCTTCCCTTTAGCTTTATAAGCGCCCAAACGCTCCATATTTGATTTAAAGAATTCTGTAATCGTCTTAATATCCTCAATGTCGTTTTTTTGTGCACTAGGGTTATTAATGGGTTTAATTCTATCAGATAAATCTAAAAGAATGGAAATGTTCAACTGCTTTTCTTGGGAATTTGCGTTTTGAGTATTATTGGCATTTCCCTTATTGCTATTTTCTGTATTACAAGCAACCAGTGAAAATACTACAATTGTTATATAAAAATATTTTTTCATAAATCTTTTGTTTAGTGATCAATTACTCATGTAATTATTTGTCTTAATAAATTCTGAGTTTTTTAACTCAAATAGAAATTTCTCTTTAATTTGTTCACATTCATGCAATTGTACTTGTGAAGAGCTGGTAGATTTTAAAAAACCAACCCATCCTGCAAAATAGTTGTTTATACCTTCTCTTACATCATTGAAATACAATACATAAGATTCCAGCTGTATTCTTAATTTGTCAATATCTCCCTGGGTATTATTTTTTTCTGATTGGAGTTTTGCGATTTTTTCCCTGATTTTTTTACAATCAGTTTTATACTCAGCTAATTTTTGCTCTTTGTTTTTAATTGCAAATCGAACTTTATCCATTTTTTCATATTCGCTCATGGTAAAACTGAACACAAGCCCCCAAATGATATATACCACAAAACCTGCAAAAATGATTATCCAAAAATTAACTTCTTCAAAAGCCCTTCCTATTGTCATAGGAGGCATCTCCTGAAAAAGTCCCCCTATCTTTATATTGTATATTTCTTTAACAATAGCATACGCAATGATAAAGTCAAAAATAAATGTAACAATTATGAGACCCAAAATTTTGAAGTATTTTCCTAACCCCTTTTCTTCTGAAAATTTGTGAATTAAAAATCCTAGGCCTAAAAATACAGCGGGAATTGCCAAAATAAAAATCAATTCAGTAAAACCATCTACCCATGCTTTGCCAACTGCCTGAGCATCGAAGATTGACTGTGTAATTTTTGTGTCATCAGGAGTGAAATTTTTAAAAAATGCTGAATAAGCGGCTGAACTGTAAAACACAAACAAATAAACGGTAAGAAATGCTAAAATCACTAAGCCAATCCAGAAACTTGTTTTTGCAAAAGAATCACCTGAAATAATGCGCGGATTAGCTTTGATATCATCAATTTCTTTTATAGTTTTTTCAATCTTATTTTCCTCGTGGGTTAATTGGTTTTGTTCAGTTGCAATTTGGTTTTCGGTATTAGCATTTTGTGCTTCTAAACCACTAATTTCCTGTCTGATTTTGCTTTTCCTTTCTCTTTGTTTCATTTCGTCTTGCTGTATATAGCGAGTTAGTTGCATGTACACAGCGTGTAATTTAGGTAATAGTGCTTGAGAAGAGCCACCACAATAACCAGCATCTCTAGTCCCTTTAGCTGTATATGAAGCCCCGGAAATGACCGCAATTGAATCTTCGGAATCTTCCTTCTGTAATTTTTGCTCGGGGTCAACTGGTTTTTGAATAGTAAAAATGTCTTTGAGTCCCATATCTAAGAATTTTTAATGGTTTCTAATATTTCTATAACTGATTTTTTTTCTTTTGCTTGTTCCAAAAGAAAGTCAGTTATTT
This sequence comes from Lentimicrobium sp., assembly GCA_034005265.1. Taxonomy (GTDB): domain Bacteria; phylum Bacteroidota; class Bacteroidia; order Bacteroidales; family Lentimicrobiaceae; genus Lentimicrobium. The sequence goes on along the minus strand of JAVEVB010000025.1, from coordinate 58,886 downwards.
CTACCACATTTTCTTTTGCAAATCCAAGGCGTCTGCTTGCATCTTGCAGGACTTCTTTCTCTTTATCATCAATTCTTCCATCAGCCCAAGCAATTCGAGATAAATTGTACAAGTATTCTATCCTTTCATCATCATTCATGCTATCAAGTGAAACAAAAGTGTTTGGAGAAAAAACAGCCTGCTGTATTTCTTCTTCCGAAATACCTCCCTTTTCTTTGCCAATTTGATAAAGCATTTCTAATTCGTTTGGGTGAACCTCTGCATCAGACAGAAGCATTTGATATAGCCCCAAAAACATTTTTTTTTCGTTTTCATTCATAAAGGTTCTTATTTAGAATTTTACACCTATTAGATTTTGGAATCTCACCTTTTTTTTGTAATTGAAAACTGGATAATCCTTGTCTTCAAATTGTTTTTCATATTGTTTGAGAAGCCACTTTTTAAAACTTTCATAGTTTTGTGACTCCGTTACCTCTTTTTTATCAAAATTGATATTGCTTGGTTCCAATAGCTAAATACATATTAATACCCCCATATATTTAGGCCTAAACCAAAAACAAATCCACCTCCTCTTTCTGAATTTAACCAATAATCTGATTTTATTGTAAGCGCTTTCCCAATTGGAATTGAAATTCCAAAAATTACAGAATTAAATTCTTCTCTTTTTGTTGACCCTCTAACTAAATCATTTTCATTAATTGTAATATTACCGTTGTTGTAAGTTAGATTCGTTTTGGCTTTGTAAACTTCATTATAGCAAAATCCAAAGCGTGAACCATATCCTGCATAAATCCTCATCATAAAAGGCCTAAGTATTACAAATCCAGCTTTTAATGCCAAGCCAACGCCTGTACTATCTGGAATAGAATACTTTTGAGTCGTATAGTCAAGGTATTGTTCTTCAAAGTTAAAGGTGAGATCTGAAATTATAACGTTACTTGAATAAAGGTCATTTTTAATCTTAGGGTATGCTTCCACTGACCAAGTAAAATGTTTATGTACAGCGCCAATTTCAAACCCCCAGCTATTTAGTCCATAAACAAAATTGATATTTATTATTTGTTCAGGTATCAAAGATTTAAATTTTTTATTCTCTTTTGAAGGAACTGAAACATAATAAGACTTGTCAAAATAATTCTCTTTTGAAAGTGTAACTTTATATGAACCATATTTTGAGGTAAAAGTTGTTGGTGTCACACCCATGCTTACACCATCTATTGCAACTGATGATGATTTTGGATTAGAATTCAATGAAACAGAGTACAGGATAGGGATTAATGTAAAAGAAAATCTACTGTTATTTTCGCCTTCTTCAACATTTAATTCTGTAGTTAAAGTTTGATAGTGATCTCTTGTAATTCTAATTCTATGCTTTCCAATAGCTACTTTGCAGGATAAATTTGATTTGCCAACTAGGTTGTCATCTATATAAATTGTCGCATTATCATCAGGAATAGTAACGATTTCAATATTTTTCATATTTACCATATTTACTTTAGAAAGAGTAGTATTCTTATTTTCTTTAATTGAAGCTAAATAGCTCTTACCTTCTGTTTCATATCCTTTCTTCTTTAAAATAATCGAATAATCACCTTCCTGAATTGTATAATTATTAATTGGCAAATTTCCAATTTTGCTACCTTCGATATAAACCTCAGCACCATCTGCATTTTCCCCAGGCAAGATGGTGATTGATCCCATTATTGGTTTAAGCTCGATACTAACATTGTGAACTTTTCCGGCGATGGTGTTTATAATCTTTGAGGCGGGATAATAATGATCTGCTTTTACAACAACACTCACATCCCCCTTCCCAACTTTATATTCCTCCCCATTTTTGTAGTTGATTTTTTCAATATCGTTAATGAAAAGTTTTGAATAAGGTGGACCTGGCGAAATCTCTAGGTTTACAAAGGCAAATTCGGGGATTAATTTATATTTCGAATTATTTGCTTTTCGATTGCCAATTTGAATGGTATCGATAACCAGTTCGTATTCAGGCAGCCTTATTGTTAGTATTTTTGATCCGGTTTCATAACCCTCAATCGTAAAAGGGGTTTTGTTTTTTTGACTATTAAACGCAGGGTTCCCATACATTTCGATGAATGCTCCCGGAGGGTCGGTTTCGATGCGGTAGCTGCCAACTGAAATGTTCTTGTCGGTGGTTTCTGTTTGAATGTTTCTGAACTTATTAGGAAGTATTACATAAAAATATCTAACTTCTTTTACCGCCAGATTTTCGAAAAAAATATGAGTGTCGTCCAGCCCGGGATATTTAATGGTAATGTTTTGGGAGGTGGGTTTTAAAAACAATTTGTAAACTCCAGGCTCATTTTTTGAATCAGTTATTTTTTCAGTACTCGAAAATTGTAGTTTTAAATCCGGTGGATCAACCGTGAAAATGATAAGGGCTTCTTTTTCGTAAAGCATTTGGTTATCTACTTTACCCTCCTTCTTTTTTTGTTCAGTCTGCTCGATGTATTTGAGCGGATATGTTAAGTGAATTTCAAAAAACTTTACTTGCCCTCTATTCAATGGAGGAAAGTTAGCTCCCATGTTACCGAATGAAATATCTGTTTTATTTTCATCCTGGTCAGAAATTGTAATAATACATTTTGTTTGTGTAATAAATAACTGATATGTTTTTCCGACTTTGATTGGTTCAATTAAATTTTCCATACTGGATTTGAAATGGAGATTCAAATCAGTTTCAAATATTAAAAGGACTTTTTCTGGTTGAACCAGTTTTGCATAATCACTGGCCTTTGACGGCTTTTCAGTAAATTCCAGTTTTTGAGCAAAGAGAGATGAAGATACAATTATTGCAAAAATAATTAATGAAATATTTTTTTTCATAGCTATAGGTTTATTTGCGATTAAGATTACCTAAGTCCCCCATTTCTATTATTTCACTTTTGTCGATTTCACGTCCATCACTGTATTTTTCGGGTTGCCAGGTTCTGACATGAATAATTGGAGTATCCTCATCCTTAAAATCAATCATTAAGAAAACATAACCTACATCACTGTATGTGGAAGTGTTCCAGAATTGCTTGACCGTTACACCATACAATTCAGGATAAATATCATGTTGAACCACTTTAATTTCCTCAAACTTAATATTCAGATATTCATTTCGTGCAAAAACCCTTTCCAAATCTTTTATATATTGCGTCTTGTCTTTTCGGAAATATTCGATTTTTTCATCAGAAAGATTTTTCTTTAAGAAATCGCTATTGCCTGTTTGTTGTTTTACATTGCGGCCAACTATAATAAGGGCATCCTCGCTGAACACTTTATTAATGAAACTGATATCTTTGCGATTGTAGGAAGTCCTGAAATCCTCTACAAAATTAAGTATCATTTGTCTTCGCCTCAGGTCCGTAACTCCGTTACCTTCTTTCATCACAGATTGATATTGCTTGGTCCCAATAGCTAAATACATATCTTCAATTGTCCCTATTTTGCTAAAAACAAGCACTCCCTCCTGGTTTTTATCTGTAGAGTCGGCTTCTTTCATGAAAATCTGTATATTCCGAAGCTCAAACCCTCCGGAATATAGTTTCAATCCATTATCAATTATTTCTGTTTCTCTAAATCTGAAAGGGCTTGTTTCCCATAGAGCCAACACATTACTCTTGGCATTTGTAGTCATTTCAATATCAGTAAGTGAAGGAACTGTTCCTTTAAAAAAAGCATTGTTAATTTCAGAAAGCAACCTGCTCGCGTTATCATCAATTTTTGCCTTTACATTCTTATCATCAATCCCAACAATATCAACAATTGTTGCATATTGGGCGAAACTGGCCTCACTCATAAGCAAAATAATTGCTATAAAGAGGATTTTTTTTAAAATAGTTGCAGCCATACTTGTATATAGTTTTGATATTCACTTAAAATGTTTATTGTTCTCGAAGGATGTTTTAAGTCCTTCCTAACGGTTTTCCCTTTTTCAAGAAAAGCAATTATTTTGTTATCACTGGGATCAATAATCACAATATAGAATGGTTCAGATGAATTCCTTTTTCTATAGGGTTTTGAATCCCAATTGTATATTAAGGTATTCTTCTTTTCTTCACGTTGAATTATCATTTTCAATTCATAGGCCGTGTTACAGGCAATAATTTGGTCTAACAATGAAAGATTTTCTGTGACCGGATTATCTTTGATAACAATAATTTCATTTGGCACATCCTCAATTGGTTCTTCAATAGATGAAGTGCCAATCTCTTTAGGACTTTCAATTACAGAAGTCGTTTCTTCTTCTGTATATTTAATTTCTTTTATTATTAAGGGTTCTTTATTTTCAATAATATTTGTAACATCCACTATGGGAACATAAGCAACAACTTTTATAAGGTCTTCAACTGGTTTATACATATACCTTATGCACTTAACCATAATATCTGATTTCGCATTCAGATTAGATGATTTACTAATTTGATTTGATACTTTGAGCATCAAAGCATCGCGAGCTTCCATGCATGCCTTAGTCGAGTCTTGATTGTAGGCCTGTCCCCAGTAGTATTCTTTTGACCCCTTTATTCTACGCTCATCAGGCTGCTCCTGTGAGAATAGATATATAGGATTAAATAAAATGACTAAAATTAAATAGGATAGAAGTTGGTTTGTATTATTTTTCATATTCGTCCTCCATTATATTTTTAAGTAACTGAGTTTTATTGCCAGCCTCCTTCCCAAATAAATTTTTAATATTGTGCGTAGGAATGAACGGATACATTGCAACTGTTATAGAAGGATGATTTGCAAACAATGTACCTGATTCTGTCTTTATATCACATAAATGAATATAATTTAGAGCCGGATTGAAAATTATAAATGACCCTCTCAGACTATTAGCCGATGAATCTTCAATACCAAAGTATAATTCATATTGATTATCAAAAATACTAAGAAACTTATTAAGGGGCATAGTTAATGATTTATCTTCATTCCCATAACCTTTTAATTTCAAATCGATAACAACAGAATGGCTATTTGATCCTCCTGTTAAAAATAAATTTGAGAACGACTCTCTGGCGTATTTTGGGTCAAAAACCAGTTTCAGACTATCTTTGATTTTAATGAAAAATAATTTTGACGAAAAATCATCTATTAAAAAATAATTGCCTTGCGTAACCAACAATTCACCCTCTTTTTGAAGATTACCTGCTGGATGATTATTGGAATGATTTAAAAGGCTGTTTTTCTCAACTATCAGGTTTTTAAAAAGATTTTCTTCAAGCTCTTTTTTATCCATACCGGTTATTAAAGTATTGATAGCCGGAAACTCCATCATCAATCTTTCGCCAAATGTGTTTGTAATCAATACTTGATATTTAAGGTTCTTCATATTGATTGCTACTCCGTTAATATCGGAAGTTACTCTTTTTATATAATCAGGGTTTTTCAATATCCCATTCTCCTGGAGTAAATTCGAATAGAATAAGTAAACCTGATCTTCATTACGCCTTGCTTCTCTCGCCTTACCATCATCAAGGATAAATTTCAATAATTCACCCTCAATAAATGAACACACTGAACTGTTGTAATTATTAATTGTCGAATCCTCAAATATTCTTAGGCCTAACTTGATAATTTGCTCATCAAATATTTCACAAGCCATATTATATTCTGTTCCATTTATGCTGTAAATACATTCTTGTTTTTCAATAAGTTGTGACTTGCATACTGGCGGTAATTTCTCAAACATCTTTTCTAAGCTGTTTGAAGCAAATCTAACCTGTGCAGCAGCCGTCGCAGTAATAATAAATGCAAGAAAGGATAATGTATATCGCATTTAATGGCCAATTAATAAAGTTTCCTTTTGTTCTCCATTTTTATTAAAAAGCTTTCCATTTACAATGTTACCTTCTACCCAGGTCCCACTCACATAATCCCCTACTTCAGCATACCTTTTTTTAAGGTCTTTAGGAGAAATAAGGTATCTCTCTGTAAACGTCATTACACCCTGGCCATCTCTTAGGCCATTTAAGATGTCTCCTTTATAAGTACCATAATCGAATTTTAATGTTTTAAACTCTCTGCGAGGTGAAGGATCGGTTACTTTTTCTCCTTTATCTTCTTTCTTGTCAATTTGAGGGGGCAAACTAATTCTATCAATTTCGATTAGGCTTTGCTTAGCCTTTTGATTATTGGGATCTATGGCTAAAATTGATTTATATACTTGTTTTGCTTTCTCATAGTCCTTATTTTTAAAGAACAAATTCGCTTCTTCCAATAATTTAGTAACTCCTTCGTTTAAAGTGTTTTTAACCTTATCAATATTGTCATCTCCAATAACTGCCTTTCCAATTTCCACAACGTTCTTAATCTTGTTTTTCTGAAAGTTGATATAGGCAAATACCCCCCCTATAATGAGCAACAAAATCAAGATACCGCCCCCTAGAAGGAATAGTTTCTTTTTGTCTTTTGGTTGTTTGGGGTAATCTTCGGGTTTTAGTTCTTGAATACCACAATCTAAATGACCTTCAGGGCATTGTAGTTTGCCCTCTACATCGAGCAAATCCTTATATTCATCCTCCGTTAAGTATGGATTTTCTTCATTGAGACATTTGCTACAGGTTCCTTTATAACATTTGTAAAGTTTAATATTATTCTCCATTTTTCTTTTTATTGATTGTTAATAATTCCTTGAACAGTAAGATAAGCATTTCTGAATCGTTTGTAATTCAAATCTGAAGCATCATTTTTTACTTTAATTAGAAAATCATCCAAAAATTTTAGAATATTTTTCAGGATTGCATCCGAATTACTCTTATCCTTCAGAAACCATTCAGCTTTTGACCTAATTGCCGTAAATACAAATGGATGAATAAACCCACTTATAATATCTGTCGAGTTTTTGTTATCTAATTTTCTAAAATCTAATTTTAGGAAATTCTCAATATCATTAGACTCTAAATATATTTCAACCTTTTCTTCATCATGTGTTGATGTTTGAGTCTCATACATTTTAGTTGATATTTCTTGAGATATTTTCCAGAATTCCTCTGTGCCATATAGCTCAAAGCCACCATCAATTGAATTAAGTATTAAGAGGTACGGCAGGAGCATATCCTTGTACTCATCAGGACTTTTAGGCGGAATCAATTCTACAAGATTCTGAGTATCTTCTGTATGCATTAAGAAACTGATTTGATTCATCTTTTTTAAATCATCATACTCTTTCTTTAAATCAATAATATTATCAATTTGATCTGGTCTTATAGGCCATAAGAATTGAGCAAATGTGATTTCGTTCTTAAATTTTTCGTCCTTTATTTCTTTTACTGCATCATTGCTAAGTCCCAAAGTTGATTTGATAACCTTCTTTAAATCCTCATAAAAATTTAGAATCTCTGTGTCATTCTGTTTTACACCTTGAAGCTGTGGTAATACCACTATTTTTTCATTATGAGTAATGATCCCGCCTTTACCTTCTGGACTTCCTACAGTTGCTAAAGGCGCAGAGAATGTATTCATTTCAGTAAACAACTCCTTAAGTTTTGGGCTATTTGCATCCTTATTATATTTATTATATAATACTTCAACCACATGAGCATTGTAAAACTTATCATCTTCATTTAAAAGGTCTCTGAAATTTTTCTCCGAAAGTAAGTCATCAATCTCCTTATAGGCTTGCTTCATAATTGGCAAATCTTTGTTTTTGATATTCTCTAAGCTTTGAAATACTTTATCTTTATGCTCAAAGATTAGATTCTCAAGTCTTGTCATTACTTCATCAAACTTACTTCTGTCTTTCATTAGTGCTGTTTGAAACCTTTCTAGTCCTTCATCATTAGTAATCGATTTGAAGCCTTTAATCTCACTACCTCCATTTAATCTTCGTTTTTCTTCTTCATACTCTTGATTTAGCTTATTTCTTCTATCTGCAATTTTTTTTACATCATTTTCTATCTCTTTTTTTACATCCAAAAGTTTATTTATAAGTTGTGTATTAATAAGTTGAATTGCATAGGTAATACCTTTTAAAGAAATTGTGTAAAGCCAGAATTTTTCCAACGTCTCATTGAAATTGGCTATGGCTTTCTCTCTCTTTTTGGGTTGGTTAATAATGAATCCGAAAGAATTGATGAATTCTTCATTGATTGTTTTAAGCTCAACTTGTTTTCTTTCTGCCAGTTTTGTATATTCCTGTTGTTTGTTTTTAAGATCTCTTTCAAGCCCATCCATGTATTCTTGAGCTATACAAAGTAATAAATCTACATATGATTCCAATGGAAAGAAGCGTGATTGTTTACCTCCTTCTTTGCCAAACATCTTATCTTTTATTCTGGAACCAATAAAATCTGAAATTTGATTAAGATTGTTTAGCATATTAGAGTAATATCGCTCATAACCAAAGCCTTTATAATCTTTATTAAAAAAATCATTGACAGCTATTTGTAGATATTTAAGTACTTCATTGTCTTTAATGAATTTACCTTTATACTGTTTTGTGGTAGATAATAGAGTATACTGCTTGTTATATTCTTTTGTGTATGCAACTTTATACGAGTAATCATCTCTGCCTTCAGTTAATAATTTATTATTTTTATCAATCATTGGCTCATCCAGAATCAGATAATCATATGTCAAGTACCACTCATCTAAAAGAGCTGAGCGTAATCTGGTGGTTATTTGATTCTTCTCTCTTTGTACTTCACTTACATTTGGTAAGTTTCCAAGATAGCCATTTCCAGCTACTTCATCATAATTTTTATAGAGTAACTTATTAAAAGCATTCAATACTAAAAGATATGCAAAACTTTCTCTTATTTGTACTTTAGGCACGCCTATCTTATATATCCCAGGCACGCGATACTTACCGGCTAGTCCCCAGTATGTAGAGGGATTAATTGTGTTGTTTTCTGCGTTATCAACTTTAACTAATATTTGTGGCAATGACAATGTGCTTTTATCATCTTTTTCTGTATCGGAAGTAATCGTTTTTAAAAACAACAAGGAGGCTATAGGGGATAAAACATCGGAAAATTCAATTCCTTCTGTGTTTCGTTCAGCTATTAAATAAGTCGCCTGTAATCGATTATCTGTTTTGATTCGCGCCCTTTTTTCACTGATATCATATGGTTCAAAAACACCACTTGCAAGTCCATTGATTTCTTTTAAGGCAGCATATCCATTAATTTGATAAAATGACACCCCCCTCAAGGGTCCTGTAAATTGACCACCCCATCCAATTGGTACTTGTACTTCTGGCAATTTCAAGTATAGATTCAACTTGACGTCACCTGATCTTTTTTCAAAATACTTCAATAAGTTTGCTGTAACATCTATTACACTGCCACTTCCTGTACCTCCAGCAAGCCCGGTAACAATATGTATCAAGGTAGTTGCTTTCTTATTTGATGATAGATTCTTCTCCTTCTGAGCAATTCTGTTAACAATTTCTTTTATATTCGGAATTAAATTAACCCTACCTAGTCGCCTCATCTGGTTGCCAGCTTTTTTTGCAAGTTCTTTATCTGACAAAACATCTCCCCAATCAGAATCTTTACCTAAAAATTCAGGTCTTGTAGAATAATCTTGAAGTTTTTCATTCAAAACCCCAGCTTTCAGTACAAGTGTTGAATTGCCTTGTAGTTGAATATTCTTACCCTGATATTGCCATTTTTCCTCTTCAAATTCACTAGGGTTACTATCTACAAAGAGAAATTCTATGTTCTTGAGTGCTTCTATTCCATCAATTTCCCCATATTTATCAACAACTTGTTGCCTAAAGATTTTAATAACATTACCGCCAGTTCCACCAAGCCCAATAATGATGTGATTGTGTTCTGTTTCCATATTCTATTTTTTTTATTTTTTATAAAATCATTTCAATTAGTCCCAATGAAACATCAGATCCTAAATTCAGTATTCCTGAGCATATCTTTTTTAAAACAGGGTCTTCCATCATCTCATCTAGCAACATATAGCTAGCATGCTCTTTTGTAGTAGGATCGCTAATGGCTTCAACCTCCTTGATTCGCCGAAGCCAATAGTCTTTGTTTTCAATAAGCTGTTTTATATCATGTCTTGTCAAGCCAGTATCGAAATCACCAAGCTTGATAGCAATGTTTATCAAGGGATTATCTGTTTTACCAACAATTTCTGACAGCATGAGCGTTTTAACATAGTTATGCTGGTAGTAGACGTATCCACTTACTGATATGCTTAAGGTAATTAAAATGCAGATAATCAGACCTTTTCTCATGTCTAATTCATTAGTTGTGTTAATATATCTTGTTTATTAAAACACTACCTTTTTTCATTAATTCTGCAATTGGACTCTAATTTGTATTCTTTGCTAGGAAATTTGAAGCAAATACCGTTAATAAAACCTGATTAAGTTCGGTCGACTAGTTTAAATATAGTAATATGCGTAGTAGTTAGTAAAAGAGGCGTTAAAGATATAAAATTATATATCAAAAAGAAAATATTTTTTTACGATTAGAAATGGTTAATTATTACGCCTATATTCGTGACATTATAATACCAATCTGGGGGATTTATTATGGGTGCGAAGACTTTTCTAATTATATATGCATTTCTTTTTTCTTTAACGTCAGGAGTTTCCCAATCCCTCACCCTCATCTCCTGGAACCTGAAAGACCTGGGATCAACTAAAGACTCTACAGAACTCTGTTTTATCGCGCAGACCATTCGCCATGCCGATGTAGTGGCTATTCAGGAAGTGGTTGCCGGTGATGGTGGTGCACAGGCGGTGGCGCGCCTGGTGTTGGAATTGAATACGATGGGCGCCTCCTGGGATTATGTGGTGAGCGATCCTACCTCCTCATCAGCCTATAAAACCGAGCGCTATGCATTTGTCTGGAAGAAAAGTAAGGTAAAGCTGATGGGAAAGCCCTGGCTAGAGAAAAAGTACGGAATATTGATTGATCGGGAGCCTTATTTTGCCACTTTCACCAGTGGTGGGAAAAGCCTCACTGTGGTGAACTTTCATGCCATAACGAAATCAAAACAGCCCGAAACAGAGGTAAAATACTTTAAACTCCTGCCGGAGGAGTATCCTGGTTTAAATCTGATCTTCGTTGGAGATTTTAATTTGCCTCAGTCTCATTCCGTCTTCAATCCACTTAAAAAAATGGGTTATCACCCAGCTTTAACCAATCAGAAAACATCGTTGCGCCAGCGCTGCCTGCCGGATGGTTGTCTGGCTTCGGAATACGATAATATTTTATATAAACCAGAGCATTTGCAGATTTCCGAAAAAGGGATTATTCATTTCTATGAAAAGGTAGATACTTTTGAGAAAGCAAGGCTGATATCGGATCATGTGCCGGTGTATATTAAGTTTTCAATCAATTAACAATTGTTTCCTTTTCAAAATGGGATCTCGCCCTCCTCTATAGCTTTCCCTGTTTCATCAGGTTCGGTCAGGCAAATAATTTGATCGGGACTGTTTAAAAGCAATGCCATGCATCCATCCGTATTCAGCCCAAAGGAATTTAAACAAAAGTCTAATATTAAATCAAAAATTTTTGGCTGGGGGCGGTAAGAAAGGTTTCGCTTTTATCTGTTGTTTGCTCCGTAATAGTCATTTATTGGATTTTTGATCTTTTGCCATTTTAATATTAGGTTGCAAACACAAGAAACCTCTTCTCTTTCGCGAAGAAGTCAACTATATATTATGTTCAAGTCATAATATAATGAAAACAGTGCCTATAAATTTTGCTTATGTTGAATTGGCAATAATAAACATGAAAATTGTTTATGATAAGTTTACGGTAAGTTCACGGTAATTCACGGTAAGCTTACCGTGACAAAATGAATAATTGGCTTTTGTTGACGGTAATTATCTAATTTCTGCGTTTTTAATCATTTTTTCATGAAAAATTGGTGGGGATTATGAAAATTTATAGCCGTCAGTGCTGTTATTTGCATTTTTTTGCATGAGATTCTTTCAAATTGTTTTTCAAACAGATAAATTCTCTGTTTAAATGCTCAATTTATCGTGTTGGGAAAAATAAAATTGTACAATATGAGCTATTTTCAGGGCAAGGTTTTGTATAAAAACGGCAAACCTTGCGCGAAAATAGGTGTAAAGATTGATTTTGGCTGGCTGGGAGGCATCAATGATGGAAGAACGTACAGTTGAATTTCACCATTTTTAAAATAAATCTGGAATGAGTTGGGTTCATGGACATAAAATGGAGAATCTTAGGCTTGGAAGATGCGGGAAATAGATTTCTTTTTTATATGATCAAGAGGGAATAGTCAACAAAGGCCTAAATCCGATAATATTAATTCTTTTTGTGTTGAAATACTACCATGGGAAATATATTTATCCGATTGCGCTATTCTTCTGCTTTTGTCATTCATGCATAATGATTCATCAAAGAAAAATGGAAACTGTCTAATTTAGCTTTGTTTAAAAGTGTAGATAGGTACAATGGTAATATTTATCAATCCATGACTATTGTCGAGAATATGTTTTGATGGTTGTTTATTTTTTACGTATTACAGACCATCTTGGTTCAGGAACCATTTCAAAATCTACGTTGTGTTTTAAAAAGTGTAAAGTCATCTTAGCTGAGCCAATATTTGTAATTCTTATTAACGTCATTCCATTTACTAAATGGTCGTGAGAATTTTGACTTGACACCTTCAATTTGTTCCAAGAAACGTTTTTATCAGCTGTTCCTTTTATTTCATAATGTTCAATAATTTCATTTACGGATGTTGTAAGGTCAATATGATTCTTGTTTATTGTATAAGTTGTCTTGTCGTTTAGTGATAAAAAATATAGCATTGCGATCTCAACCGCAAGTTTCCCAATATCACTGTTTTTCCCTGTATTTGGATAAAGTGTCAGCAAGCATGTTAGTTGCTCTTGAGTTATTATAAAATTTATTGTCGTTATTTTAATGAGTTTTTCATAATGCTAAAGCCTAACGGTTTATATAATACGTTTAGCAGTCTAAAGGACCTATCTTAGTAAACTGCTAATATTTTGTTAAATGTACTCATGCTCAAACTTAGCACTTTCCGTTAGATACACTTTATTTTTTGTTCAGCTTGTTTTTTATTCACCACCCCAATGAACAAGTATTTCATCATCCCATTTTGAAGCAAAATCAATTATATCTTTATCATTCTCTAATATTTTTTCTAAAATATCCCATCTATTTCTCGCCAATTCTGCTGCCTTTTGTGGGAGAAAATACATATATCGAGACCATCCATCTTTTACAAATTCAGCAACCCATTTTGATGGAATAATGTAAACATCAGGTTCTGAATTAATGTCCCATTTGAAATCTACGAATACATACCAAAAATCAATCGAATTTCTACCGATAACTGATTTATTAACATCCCACTCATAACCCTCGCTTCCATACCTTTTCTTTCTGTAAGCACCTTGGCTAGTTTTCACCTGAACAGTAATGCTTTTAAGTCCACTTTTTGAACTAACCAATAAGTCAATATTAGGCATATTGCCAATAGTTAATCCAACATACATTTCTTTTCTCGCTAATTTATAAGCAACGAAATGTTCACCTGCTTCTCCGATAAATTTTGATTTTGCCATTTTATTATTCTTCAATTTTAAGTTTAATTACATATATTCTTCATTCATATTGGGAATTTTGTCTTTAATGTGCTGCAACTTGTTTATACATTCGCTTTTTTAGCCTATATCTGCCTTCTAACAGGAGTTTTGTAAACCTTTGTAGGCTTTTATCACATATAATAATCATCCGTCTGATACTTCCTGTTCTGCAAATTGCGCATACTCACATTCGTGTATATCCCAGTAGTCCAACAGTACTTGTGGCTCAGCAATTCCTGAATGCAACGTAACCCAAATTTTTTCTTAAGCAGATGCGTGAAATACGAATGCCATAGTCAATTCTGCGTAAAGCGCAAAGATAGAGTTCTTTAAAACTATATCCAAAGAATTATAAAATATTTAGTTTGGGAGATTTATGATCTGGTTTTTCTGCATACTAAATTACTCTTTCTCCAAGAGTCATTAATTATACAACGTTGGGTAAACAAAGGCTTTTGAAAGGCCGGTTTCAGGAATATTGCTTTAGAACCTTTGAATGCCGGATCATTGTTCGGATTTTTATTTCCTTCAGCTCGGTCATTTAGCAGTTGTATGGGTCGCTTCGCCCAGGTAGGTGTCATCTCGAATTCAGATAAAGTTAATTCGTTCGAGTTTTGCTGTGTAATGATGAGTGATTCATCTCCAGGATTGACTATTGTTTTTGGATCCCACTCAAATATTTTTGATGAATTGGATCCGAAATGTGCTTCAATGGTTTTCAGGCTGCTGGCAAGTTTGTATTTCGCGGGCATGATTAAATTTTAATCCAAATATTTGATTGAAAGATAATCAATTTTTATTTGAAAATTTTGGGTGATGAAAATTCAGAGGGATATGTGCAAAACAGTCCGGCTCAGGCAGCACCTGAGCCGAACGGGTAGTAATACCGTTGAAACTACCATGCACGTATTGGGTAACGATTGCCAACGGTGGAAAAATGGATTGATATATGATCAATATGCTTCATTTAAACAGTAATTGCATGGTCAGTTTTTGGTATTTCCTGTTCATCTTCGGAGCACGCTACTATTGCTATATCGTAGGTAAGTGCTAATTGTTTTAGTTTGGAATAGATACTCTCATGATCTGTTTTACTGATTTCATTTTCATGATCCAAATCCAGGCGTAGTGAACCTAAATCATGAATTACTATTATAGGGTTTAAATACATTTGAACCCATCTATTTATGTGATACTCAACATCTTTTAATAAAGTGCAAACATCTTCCGTTTGAGATACATTTAGTTTTAAATAAAGTTCCTGGTGAACTATAGATGTATTGGAGTTTATCAGACCGGCAACTTTTTTTTGAGATAGCACTTTTAATAATCTCATCAAAAACTTTAAAGTATGCTTCTTTTTCCTGATTGTTAAACATATTACTTTGCCAGGAGCAAGACTGGTTAATAAAAAGTCTAAATTATCATTCTCAGAAGTAATCAGGTAATTATTTAAATCAGTGTTTTTCATAAAATTTTTGGTTTTTGGGTTAGACATTAACATTAATAAGATCAGAATGAAAGACAAAGCCTGTAATCATTGTTTATTTTTAGGTAAATATTAAGAGGTGCCTTCAAGTACATTTTGAGTGAAATCATAATATACCTTTGAGTAAATTCTCTCCATTGCTTCCCGCCATAGGAGGTGATCGTAAAAACGACTTTCCTCGGAGAGATCAATAAACTTTACCTGCTTGTGGTTTTGATAAAGTTTAGAAAGGTTTTCCAACCTATTTTTCAGTTTTACTCCCTCAAAACCAAAGGGCAAATAGATAAAGGAATAAAAATCCGTATGATTTTCAATGAGTGACTTGAGCAAATGAATCAAAACTGAACATTCATAAACGGAAGCTGGTTTTGCAATTAGCAGGAGCCTGGAATTTATAGTAGCTATGTACTCCAGGGATTCAGCCAATGTTGCTGCTGAAACGTCTTCTATTGAAAAGGATGTTTTAAAATGGAATCCATTTTCAACAAAGAATTCTTTCGTATCAATAGCCATATTGCCCAGCGAAAGACAATGGAAATTATCCGCTTGAAAGTCTGTTTTGAAAATTTCTGGAATAAATGGCAAGCCCAATGTTGCCAGGGTTAGCTGAGTGAGGAATTTTCTTCTTTTCATTTTTTTGGTTTTAGCCACAAGGATTTCAACCTCACTCAGGAACGGGTTTTCGGGAATTGGATCGCAAAGGCCTGGTATCGATCATTTCTTTTACAAACTTTCAATAAAATTACCAGGTGTTATACCCTATAAGGTATAAATAGGGTAATTGTTGATAATTTATACCCTTTCGGGGATATTCTATGGCGCTCGAAGCATATGTAAAAGGGAAAAGAAAGTTTATCAAACTCACGCTGAGGGAACTTGCATTAAAGGCGGGCGTCGGACTTCGTTTTATGCGTGAGTTAGCACAAGGGAAGCAAACCCTGCGGCTTGACAAGGTGAACCAGGTACTTAAACATTTCGGGTATGAAGTGGGAGCCATACCGGTCAATCGAAATCTGAAAACCGATGAAGAAAATTGAAATACAAATAAAAGATGTAACTATCGGTTGATTTACGCTGAACCTCCTTCTTTCGACGTAATAATAGGCTGTCATTCTGAGCAGAAAGCTCCGAAAAAAGGACCTTAAAGTAGAAATGACACATGTCGGAACGCGTCAGGAAGTGTGTGCAAGAACAATGATAATCAATTAATTACAAAAAGATGTTATTGTTAATTCTTATAAGGTAAACTCGTTCGGGTTTTGTTGTGTTATAGTCAGCGATTTATCGCCATGAGTGGCCTTCAATGGTTTCAAGGCTGTTGGCAATGTTGTATTTTGGGGAGATGATTAGATGCTGAATAAAATGTTTATTGAAAGGTGATCAGATTTTAATTCAGAAATTAAGGGAGGTGTGCAAAACAGTCCGACTAAGGCAAAGTCTGAGCCGAATGGAGGACGGACGGGGGATTTGAACGTCAGATACTGATCTAAGTTGAATTAAGAAATTATCAATTGTTATGGAAGGAATATGTTTTATTGAAAATTGTTGAATAAAAAGTTGACAAATAGAGTTTTATGTATTATATTTGCTTTACTAAATTTATACTAGGAAAGTCTATTTTATATACCAGTTATCCTGCCTTAGCCAATTTTTTACCTGAATTCAAGAAGGAAGTACTACTTCTGTTACAGTTATTCAAATCAACCAAAATCATTTATCATGAAAAGGAAATTACTCTTATTCTTTACGCTATTACCAGCATTCAGCCTGGTTGCTCAGAATTACATGATCAGCTTCAGCGGATCCGGGCAAAGCACAATAGTGGACAGTGTAAACGTTTTAAATCTTTCACAAGGCACTGCACTTACTTTAAATGGTTCGGACACTTTACATTTGGGCGGTACTGTTGGTATTCCTGAGATGCGACTCAATCCGGATCAAATGTTCATTTATCCTAACCCTGCCAGTGAATGGGTTTATGTGGAGTTGAATGCCGTACCAAATTCTTATGTGCAGCTTAATGTTGCTGACCTATTGGGCAGAACAGTGCTTCAGGACGTTGTAAAACTTAATACCGGCAGAGAAAGGTATAGTTTGTCGGGATTAAACAGGGGCGTCTATATCATTTCAGCTAACATAAATGGAAATCTAAGTACGGAGAGAATTCTGATACAATCAAATTCTAAGTTTAATCCTTCCTTCAAAGAAGTTGACCAGGCCGAGAATAAGCAAGAATCCGGTAACGAAGGTATCTACAAAAGGTTTTCGGGAAGCGTCGTTTCCATGAATTATATTGATGGCGAAGTTATAATGACGACTGCCTATTCTTCAGATTACAAAACTGTTAAAACTTTTGTGCCCACTGAAAGCCAAACAGTTAATTATAATTTTGTCAGTTGCACTGATGCTTCCGGGAACAGTTACAGCGTTGTTTCAATTGGCCGCTCGGTATGGATGGCAGAAAACCTAAAGACAACCCACTTTAATGATGGAACTGAACTGCCACTTATTACAAACAATACAGAGTGGCTGAATGCCACCGGGCCAGCTTATTGTTGGTATGAGAATGACTTTGATACTTATGGTTCTGTTTATGGGGCCCTTTATAATGGCTTAATTGTGGAAACTGACAATTTGTGCCCTGCTGGCTGGCATTTACCTTCTGAAAGCGAATGGACTTCCCTGACAGGCTTTTTTGGCCCTGATAGTCTTGCCGGTGGCATGTTGAAAGAAACAGGATTCCTGCATTGGAATGAGCCAAACACCGGCGCAACCAATGTTGGTGGTTTTACAGCTTTGCCGGGAGGTTTGCGAACCGATGGAGGTTTCTTTAGCGCAATCAGAAATTATGGGTACTGGTTAAGTTCCAAAGATCCGCAAACACTTAAGGTATTTCCCCGGGGAATCGGCAACGAGAGCAGCAGTATAGATCGATATTGGTATAACCTGAAATCCGGTTATTCAGTGCGGTGTGTGAAAGATTGATGTAGTTCCGCCCTGAATATTGGCTGCCTTCAGGATAATCTTAAGTTTTTCTTGCATCCTTAATCAATTGGCTGAAGCATAGCCATTTGAGGTGGTACAAAGAATAATGTATTTCATTGATTTTCCAACAACATTAACCCAATCAATCAAGCCATGAAAAAGAAATCACTTTTATTCCTGATGCTTTTACCGGCATTCAGTCTGCTGTCGCAGAATTGCATGATCAGCTTCATCGGATCAGGGGAAACAACCGTGATCGATAGTGTTATCGTTTATAACTTTGAGCAGAATACCAGTCTGACTCTACAGGGAAATGACACGTTGCATCTGGTTGAAAATCTGGGAATAGGGCAGCTTTCCCGGCACAAACCCATAAATATCTATCCCAATCCTACCGCTAACAGTTCCCGGTTGGAACTGTTTTGCTACCGGGCAGGAAAGGCAGTGCTGCAGGTTTACAATACATCGGGTATGTTGATTTATCAGGAAGAACTCCTGATTCAGCAGGGCGATAATACCTTCACGCTGGAAGGGCTCAGGCAGGGTAATTATCTGATCAGAATTAATACCCCTTCAGAGGAATATTCTGGGCAACTTATTGCTGCAGGAGGTGGTTCAGGATCACTCAGGCTTATAAAAAGCGCTTCGGGTAATTTTAAATCATCTCCAAATATAGAAAAGAATATAGGCTCACTTATACAAATGCAATATTATGCCGGAGAAAGATTACTACTTAAGAGTTTTGCAGGACCACATATCCATATAAAAAGTATAATACCAATTGGGAATGAACGGGTAAATTTCAATTTTTTCCCATGTGTGGATGGCGATGGGAATCACTATCCGGTCACGACCATAGGTACCCAGGTTTGGATGGCTGAAAACCTGAAAACTACAAGTTACCAAAATGGCGACCCAATACCGAAAGTTGCAGAAGGCCCTGTGTGGATAACCCTCACCACAGGCGGGTATTGCGCATTTGGGAATAACAGCAGCAACCCATCTGATTATGGCTATTTGTACAATTGGTTTGCTGTTGATGATTCAAGAAATTTATGCCCTGCCGGCTGGCATGTAGCGGAAAATAGTCAATGGCAAATATTAAGAGATTATTTAGGCAACGACGCAGGAGGCAAACTCAAAGAAGTTGGAACAGCTCATTGGGAAAGCCCAAATACAGGTGCGACGAATCTATATGGTTTTTCGGCGGTTGGTGGCGGATATCGCTGGCACAACTCTGATGCATTCAGCAGTATTAATACTTCAGGTTACTGGTGGAGTTCTACTGAAACTTATGAAACTACAGCATGGAGCAGACGTATGCACAGCTATGATTATGGTTTTGACTATTTAAGCTACCACAAACGATATGGGTTTTCAGTAAGGTGTTTGAAAGATTAACATTAGAGGAGTGATATTTATGGCACTGCAATAAATACGATACCTTTTTGTCCCAGAGGTATCTGCATTGCTCTTACCATGCGGTTAGAAGACTCAAGACGGCGAAAGGGATCGGCGCTTCCATCAGGTGCCTGAAGGATTTTAACGCCAAATAATAACAAGCACACTTTGACCAATTAATACCTCGGAATCATGAAAAAAAACATCAGTCTTCTTTTTATCATAGGAATTGCAGCAATGGTAATGAACGGCTGTAACATTGGCATGCCTGAAAATAAACTGTTGGGGAAAATCCCGGCAATGGCCTTGCAATACTACGAGAAAAATGCAAAGTTGTTAGATGAAATGGATCTGGCTTTTGATCGCGCTGAAAGGGAAAGAATAGAACAGGAAAGAAGCGAGCTTTCCAGAAGCTATAAAAAAGAATTTCAGGAGTATATGCAAACAGCATCGCTTAAAAGTAATATACCGTTTGAGGTCTCCGGTGAGTTTCCTTACACCGTGAATGATGTTAGTTTTAAGGTCGAAGAATCTCTTTTTAAGCTGATTTTCAAGTTGACCACCAATGAAACGATAAAAAGAACTTTCTCCGCAAAGGTGTCTTTGTATTTTGTTGGGTTGGATTCAAAGGGAGAGCCAATTGTGTTTTCTATAATGCCTGCAGCATCGTACATTTTGAAAGAAGAACTGCCTTCAGGTTCTGAACTGGAATTAACCGGAATATGGCATACAGAAAAGCTGATGACGCTTCAGGATTTCGCCAAATTACAAATCATATCCCAGGCCAGGTATAACGAACTTGAAAAAGAGCGAAACAAATATGTGCGTTCTTATTGAACCCAGGTTAATTGTAATCTTTCAATCATGAAAGACATGTTAATATGCAGTGGCAGGACTTTATTCTCTTGATTTAAACTGATTCAAAAGCATTTGGACAACCTTGTTAATCATGATTAATCCACTTAATTGCAAATTCTTAAAACAAAAAACATGAAACCAAAATCTATTTGCCTGCTTCTTGCCGCCATTTTTTTTAGCGGCTGCAACACAAACCCTGACAGTTCCTCAGGTAAAGACTATACAAAAAATGAGTTTCTTGGCGAAGTGCCATCCATCAACAAAAAATACAAGCAAAAAATTGACGAAAAAATATTTGAGATTAAAGAATGCACCGACCCTGACAAGTCATTAAAGTTAAGGAAGGAGTTTGAGCAACTTAAAGCGGAAAGGGACGAACTTATTGAAAAGAGTTTTGCAGAATGCCTGTTAAAACCGGTTCCGTTTGAGCCTATAGAAAATGTGCCTTACACCATTAGCGGGATAAAAATTTCCAAAGCCTCTAATGTCTGGCTGAATGTGATCTTTTCAGTAAAAACGACCGAGGCAGTTACTGAATACGCGAAAAAAGAGATAATATCTTATTTGTATGCCTATTACAATCTGATAGATAAAGATGGTAATGTCATAGCCAATAAGAAATATGTGGCAAGAAACGAGTTTGACCAACTAAAGCCCGATATGGAAATTGAACTGGTTGACAAATGGTTAATCAGCGATCTTGATGACATGGGCGATTTTGTAAAAATCAGATTAATTACCAAGGAGGAATATGAGGATAAATGAATTGAGCAATAGGGTTTATATTTATCTGTTGGTAAAATAATGTTCCAGTTTTGACAAGGACGCTTCAAAATGGGATTCATTTTCAATAAAGAATTCTTTCGTATCAAGAGCCATATTGCCCAACTTAAGACAATTGAAATTACCCGCTTGAAAGTCTGTTTTGAGAATTTCCGGAATAAATGGCAAGCCCAATGATGCCAGGGTTAGCTGAGTGAGGAATTTTCTTCTTTTCATTTTTTTGGTTTTAACCACAAGGATTTTAACCTCACTCAGGAACGGGTTTTCGGGAATTGGATCGCAAAGGCCTGGTATCGATCATTTCGTTTACATACTTTCAATAAAATTACCAGGTGTTATACCCGATAAGGTATAAATATGGTAATTGTAGCTAATTTATACCCTTTCGGGTGTATTTGCAAAATATTTGCTATATTTGCACCCGAAAGGGTATAGTTTATGGATATAAATGAATTTGTTAAGGAAAGAAGACGGTTGACAGGTCTGACCCAACCGGAACTGGCTGAAAAAGCCGGCGTAGGTCTTCGCTTTGTCAGGGAACTTGAACAGGGCAAAGAATCGCTTCGGGCAGATAAAATAAATCAGGTACTCCAGCTATTTGGCTATCAGGTGGGTGCAGTTCCATTAAACCGAAACAGCGCAGATGATGAGAAAGGCTGAGGTTAAAATACAGCATACAACCGCCGGTTGGCTTACCCAGGATGAAAACGGGTATCATTTTGAATATGATGTGGATTTTTTAACATCCCCTGAAGCTGTGGCAGTAAGCCTTACCTTGCCATTGCAGAAAAATCCTTTTATAAGCAATGTATTGTTCCCCTTTTTTGATGGTCTTATTCCTGAAGGATGGTTGCTGGATATTGCTGAAAAAAACTGGAAACTGAATCCACGTGACAGGATGGGTTTGTTAATGACATGTTGTAAGGATTGTATCGGAGCGGTAAGTATTCACCCGGTTCAGGAGGAGGACAAATCATGAGCAGATGTTTGTATTGTTACCAGCAATTGGGTGAAAACGAAACAGATTTTCATACTGCCTGCAGCAAAAAGATATTTGGTCTGCCCATCCCTCCATTACTTCCCTACGGTGAATCCCAAATGGAAAAACTGGCCACCCTCATTGTAAAAAGCCAGATGACGGTTACCGGTGTTCAGCCAAAATTATCACTGGAACTTGAAAGAGGCACCAATAAACAGGAGCCTAAACGATTTACGATTGTGGGGTTATGGGGCGGATATATATTAAAACCACCAACTGAAAATTATCCCCAGTTGCCTGAAGTGGAAGACCTGACGATGCATCTGGCCGGAATAGCGGGCATAAATGTAGTACCACACAGCCTCATCCGTTTGCAGTCTGGAAATCTTGCTTACCTGACCAAAAGAATTGACAGGAACAAACAGGGTAAGCTTGCCATGGAAGATATGTGTCAGCTTACCGAACGCCTGACTGAAGATAAGTATCGTGGCTCCTGCGAACAGGTTGCCAGGGCTATTTTGAAACACTCGGTCAATCCGGGTCTTGATGTGGTCAACTTTTTCGAATTGGTCTTGTTTTCTTTCTTAACAGGCAATGCCGATATGCACCTGAAGAATTTTTCGCTGATTAACCAACCCGGGATTGGGTACGTACTATCCCCTGCCTATGATCTGGTGGCTACAAAGCTGGTTAATCCCGCAGATGACGAAGAGATGGCGCTTACCCTGAACGGGAGAAAGAAAAAACTCAGACGAAGCGATTTCACCGTAGCCTTCAATACGTTGAAACTGGATCCCAAACAGCAGGCGAATATTTTCAGAAAAATGGAGTGGGCAAAAAAGAAGTGGATGGAATTTGTCGATATCAGCTTTATCAACGAAGAATTTAAGGGGGCTTATAAGGCACTTTTACAGGAAAGATTCCTGAGAATAAGAAACAACGGATAAAAAATATTTATGAATCTTTCAAGCCTTACAGGAATAGTATGTGTAGCCCTACCAGGGCTACAAAAAAACCGAAAAAACCGATCCCCTTATTCGTCCCCTGTATTTTTTCGAACCTGGCATAATGCTGAAAATCAAAGTATTAAAAATTATGCCTTAGCTCTGTCGGGATAAAAAATCATAACGCCCGGCTTATTCTCCGGGCGTTATTAAAATACACCTGTTTTATATCTCTTCGTGTGAAGGTCCACTATTTCATAAACACCTTACTTGTGTAGATGTCTTTATCGTTAATAAGCCGAACGATGTAAATGCCCTCCGGCAGCATAAGCGGCAACAGATAACTGCTCCCATCCATAATACCGGAAAGGATGGCGCGTCCCTGCATATCGAAGATGCTGAGACTCGCCCCGGATTGAGGTTCGGACACACAAAGGGTGTTGTTGCTAATCCATAGGCGGAATTCTGTCAAAGGCTGTTCATCGTCACTTGCTGCACCTGTACCAAAAATCAGTTCAAACCGGTTTGGGTCGTTACCGGCTTCAGCAGTGAATGTGTAAACCGGGTTATCCGTTAGTTTCTGCTGTTGTCCGGTTTTCAGGTCTTTAAGGGTAATGGTGCCTTGATCAGTAAAACGCTCCAAATTTTCGGCTGTGAGCGTGTATTCACCACCAGCCCCGGGCATGAAATTAAGCTTTTTGGTGGTTCTCAGTTGTGACAAAGGCATCGTATTTATAGCCAGCGGAATATTGTCTGACGAAACAGTGTAGAGTTGTGCAGCCGATTCGTTATAGCTGAATAGTTTATAGGCATCAAAATCGCCGTCAAAGGCTTCGGTTGCCTGTTCATAAAAACATATCCGGGTATAGTCTTTTGCTCCATTCCCTTCGACCATCAGATTGAGCACATTCGCGGTAAGAGGTGCGTTTTTAAAAAATACCCCGGCTCCCTGATGGGTGCGGGCCGCATTGGCCATGGTAATGGTTTGTACACCCGATGCTTTGGCATGTACCATAAATCCCTGCATAGGGGCGATGTATTGGGTGGCATCACCCAAACCTCCTGTAAGGTTGGTGTAGTATTGGTAACTTGCTGTTGCGTTGTCGTAATAATACAACGCAGCGTCCATTCCATCGCCTTTGGTAACCAAATCCCAGTCAATGGATGAAGGGAAAGGATTTCCAAGCAGGTTCCATCCGCGATTGTCTGTATTGGTGCATTGAATGGTCAGCCCCAAAGCGCTGGTACAGGGTTTGCCAGTGAAATTCCTGACAGAAGCCTCAGGATAGGCGACCATATATCCTTTTCCGGCAACAAAATTAAACCCATCGCCAAAAGCTTCATTCCGGACATTGAATTCATCTCCCCTGAAATTAATCCAGAGATTTGATTCTTCATCCCATTTATAAAAGTCGGTGATGGCAGAACTTGTAAGGTCGATGAATTTGGGCTCAATAGCTTGTGCGTCCCCAACAGGTGAAGAAATAAAGTGAAATTTCTGATCGGAAACTTCATCATATGGCGAGAGATTCCGTTCTATCCTTGCTGTACCTGTGCCGGTAATGGTACCGTTGTCTTTAAAAGAAGCTGTGCCTTCAGCATCCGATTTCAACACCAAACATTCAGCAGAGCTTAGGTTAGTTTCCCCTTCAACAGTAAGTGTTGTTCCAGCGATTACTGTCAAAGAACCTGATTCAATATTGAGATCTGCTGTCACCGCAGGTGTATAGAGTGAGACACCCGCAGCATTTAAAATTGTTAAACCACCCAGGTTAATCGATGCAACCTCACCTTCAATAGCTTGAGGAGCGTTCCCGTTCACGGTAAACAGATTTCCCGTAGAAGGAATTATAGTTCCATTACATACAATATTACCTTTTACCTCATGGTTGAATGCTCCTGTCCCAAAAGAGGCGCCTTCATCAACAGAAAGGTTTCCCTGAACTGAAATTGTATTGTTGGCAGTAGCTGAGGCTGTGCCAGAAACGACGAAGTTCCCCAATATATTGATTGGTGCAGCCGGCATGGTTTTGGTGCCGCTGCCGCTGAGGATGAGGTTTTGGTATGCCGAAGGAGACCCACCAGGATCGACTACTAATTGCGATGCGCCATAGTATTCAACTGTATTGTAGTATTGATGGGAGTTAAGTGTGCCATTCCTGGTAAAAGTCCCACCTATCCGCATAACGGATGCTGCTTGAAGTATAAGTTCCTTCCCGCTGTTTATCGTCAGATTATTGAAATTGGTTGTTCCATCATAAGTGCCGGCAGAATAATCGAATACAACGGTACTTGTTCCAGAGTTAAATGTGCCCGCATTGTTCCAGGAGCCCACGCCCCCATTTAGGGCCGGCCCACCCGATACTATGAGTGTGGTACCTGTTCCTCCGTTTAAAACTGCACCAGCCTCTATGGTTATGGTTGCGGCAGTTGACGTTTCGGCAAGCGTAGGTTCTTTTGCTGTCAATGGGATAATAACTTTGCTGGAACTTGTAGGTACTGTTCCCTTGGTCCAATTGGAAGCGTAGTCCCATTCGTACCCATCATCTCCGGTAGCAGCCCCTAACCAGGTATTGATATTTTCATCTAATTGTTCGGATGCATTTATCATCCAATACTTGGTAAATCCATCAACGACTTCCTGGGTAGCTAAATAATTAATATCATGCCCTGAGAGTGAAACCCAGTTTTCAGTTGAATTCTGAGAAGTTTTACCATGTTCATGAGGTGTATTGGCAGAAGTATATTTAATGTGATGATCCCAAAGTACTAATCTACTCTCATCATTGTCATTCAATTCACTATCTAGATAACGAAGTTTAAGTGAAAAGGTGTTTGGCACGGCACCACCGGTTTGAATAATCTGGTACAAACGCTGAACTGTATTTTTACTATGAGCCGTCGCATTTGCATGAATTCCGCGATCAGACCCTTTGGTAATCACAAACATGACTGCAGTTGGCAATGTGCCTGCCGAAGAAAAGGTAATGGAAGAATATGAGCTGCCCATAAAATATTCTGTATTGGCAGCAATTGAAGTACGTTTAACTCTTCCGGTTACATCGCCACTACCGGTGAAAGATGCTGATGGCCCCATTGTAAGAATATAGGAGTCGAGTATATCACATGCTTTTGTTCCCCTTGTTGTCAGTTCATTGTCAGGAGTTATAATGTTGGAATAATCCCCATAATTTTTTGTCATTTCGAGTAAGCCTTTGGTTTCATCGGGATTCGCCACCGCCAGATTTAAAACTCCATTTACAGTAAAGTCATTCCCTGCTATAACTCCACCTGAACCGCTGAGGATTAGATTGTTGACGCTACCTGAGAAAAAAGTAGCCGGAAGTGTAATGGCAGATGCGTTGGCAAAAATAAGAGTAGCGGAAGCATTACTTGCGTCAATTGTACCACCCGAACTGGTGGGCGAACTTCCTGAAATGTTGAGAATATTGGTACCAACAGTCAAAGTACCTGCGCTCAAAGACAGTATTCCTCCAACTGTTATATTGCCACTCAGGGTAATCCCTCCCGAACGGTTTAAGGTTAAGTTATTCAAAGTTATTGCCGGTAAAGATGTAGTTGTTGTACCTCCAAAAATAAGATTTGAAGATATGCCGCCGGTCAAAGTCCCTGAAGTTAAGGAAATTGCCCCATTCAACGTCAGAGTATTTGCTCCTATGGAAAAGTCTCCGCTTGATAAAGCTAAAGATTGTACTACAGTTAAATCGCCATTCAAAGTAAGTCCAGCGCTATTATTTAACGTGAGCCCATCCACTGTGCTGCTGACAAATGCTCCGGAAGGTATACTTTGGGTAGTAATGCCTGCAAAAACCACTATTGACGAAGCTGAACTTGCGTCAATTTGTGCTCCGTTTGATAAGTTGAGGTTTTTCGTAATGGTAAGTCGATGGCCATTTGTAATCAGTTTGTATGTGCTTTGAGTATTGGTGAAGTTGCCAACGGTTCTGTTTTGGTCTAAAACACAATTATGTGTTGGGCTTGCAGCAAATGTTATATCAGCTCCGGCAGTAGGTACTTCGGCAGGTTCCCAGTTTGAGGCCGTTGCAAAATCTTCGTTGGTTCCTCCCATCCATACATAATTATTGGATTCAAGTGCTCCCATCCTGGGTGCTGATGGGCGGGTAAGTCCTGCATAATCAATAGTAATTCCGGTTCCGGGTACACCCGGTAATGTGGATGAAGCGTAATAATCAGTAAAATTAGTTCCGCCGGCATTGGCGAATCCCGGATTGATATTCAAGCTGTTGACATCCTGGGTAGTGCCTAGTTTCCAGTCACTAAAAGTTGCTTTGTTCTGTGTTCCAATCTGACCTAAGATTGCCGGGCTACCTAAAATAAAGTAGTCGTTATAATTTATGGTAACACCAGCCATCCCACCAATGCGTATGGCATAATGGTTCCCGGTAGTGCCACCTGTTCGCGCATTATAGAGGACGTTGTTCCTGAAATCACGACTGTTGTTGTTGGTAACACTGTAAAGCGCATAGGTTGAAGAAGTTGTTCCGCTAACCGTACCCCCGATGTAAACCGTATTGAACCACATACTGTTGTTGTTACCTGCATTCCCGTTTTCATAAAGCCCGTTAATGGTAAGCCCTGTTGAGACCCCTTCTCCCAGGTTAATAATATTGTTGGCGATGGTGGAAGTGCCGGCATATACTTTTATCCCGGTTAATGATGCTGATGCCGATGAAGCCATCAAACCATGGATTAAATTACCTTTTATCGTATTCGTGCCGCTGGTACCACCATAATAAAAAATTCCCGTCACATTCACCGGGCGGGTGCCATTATAGGTGCTGTTTAAATCAGAAACTGTATTTCCCGTAATGGTTTGATCTCCTGTTGTACTCTGTTGCGATATCCCAATAGCAGCAGCATTACCGACTGCATCATTAGTTGGGCTGCTGCAGGTAAGATTCCGTACGATATTGTTTTGAATTGTATTGATTCCTTTGCTCGTATATATTCCGACAACCTGTCCATTGGTTGCATATTGGTATGCGTGGGCATCGAATAAATTGGCTACCGTATTGTAAGATATTATTGTAGAGCCAGAGGCACTACTGATGATTCCATAAACGTTTTGAGCAGCGCTTGAAGTATTTACCGTATTGGTTTGAATACTATTTGACGTAGTTAAACTTCCTATCAGATTGTTTGAAACAACCATATCCCCACTTACATTTCCGGCTTTGTATATACCATAAAATGAATGTGCAATCGAATTGGAAGATTGTGTTGTTACAGATCCAACTTTATTATTTGAAATTACTACAGTGCCGGAGCTGTTTACATAAATACCGTATGATACAGCAGGGCTGCCCGCATTTGAATTGGTAAGCAAAACAGAACCATTTCCGGTGTCTGACCCTATCGTATTTCCGTTTATTGTTCCAATATTTACAGCTCCTGAATTTGCATCAATTCCCATCCAGGGAGTACTATTTGAATTGGTAATATCGAAATTCCTGATTGTATTTCCCTGGACTGAACTGGGCGTAATTGTTCCTACATCAAGATGAATCCCGTAGAAGCGGGAAGCCATTGTCGTATTCATTTTCAATGGAGATCCCCCACACAAAGCTTCTTTGCCCCCAATATAATTATTCGTAATGCTGAAGTTGTTTCCAGAAGCATTAAGAACTCGAATTGCGTAGTATGATGCATTTGCTGATGGCACAAAATCAGTGGTTTCGAAAAAACTATTTCCGTCTATAGTCCAGGCGGTAGAGTATTGATAGATGTAAATACCGTAGCTTGTAGCATCAGCTTTTAAGAAATCATAGATGTTATTGTTGGAAATAGTATTGCTGCTGTTCTCTCGTCCTGAATTTCCGTAGGAATAAGCTACGGCATAAGGTCTGTCAGAGGCGTTCAATCCTGTAAGATTGCAATTTCCGATCAGGTTGCCGCTGTTCCCATTGCCCGAATTTGAGCCTGCAAACAGCAAAATTGCGCTGTATGAACCTGTAGCTCCTCCTTTAATATTGCAATATTGAATGGTATTATTCGCTGCTGAGTTAATAAACCGTATGGTACTGGTATTTGAAGCAGTTGATACGTTTGAATTCATTATGATGAGGTCTTTGGTGCTTCCATTGGCATTTACCCGCCCATCGATGGTTACATTGCTTGTACCACTCAGGTTAATAAGCGGTGCAGCTAGATTGCCGCTTATAGTAATTCCGGTTTCTGTAGGATAAATGGAGATGGAAGTATAGCTGGCACTCCCGTTACCACTGGCATTAAGAGAGGCCGTGGCTGTTTCAGTGGTGCTGCCGGTCAGTTGCAGGATAATATGACCGTTTAATGTTCCGGCATTTACCGCATCAAAGGCCTGTCTAAGCGTAGTATAATTGGCTCCAGATCCTCCAACGGTGCGGATGGTTTGTCCATTAGAGTTACCAATAAGCAGTAGCAGGGAAATGGCAAAGGAGATAAAAAATTTCATGATAATGGGTGAGTTTGGTTATACGGAAATGCAAAATCAAAATATCTTCCTGAATTTATGCATTGCTTTCGTTTACATTAATCAGCATAACTTATATAAGTAATTGCAATTGTCCGTAATAAATTCCGGAGTTGTATGGTTTTGATTAATAATCGTTCAATAAATCAATTACTGAAGAACTGTATCTTACTTGTTATTTTTTGCCATCAAAATACCATCTGTTTCAATTTTTCAGAAAAAGCAGAAAAAGTCACCAGCTTAATATTCACCTATTGTGCGACTTACTTGCCATTACAAACAGAAAGGCCTGGCGTTTTGCTGGCATTCCGGCTGGCTCGACAAAGAGCTCACCAACCAAGGCTCTGGGCACCGCGAGGTGGCAGGAATTTTTTTTATCGGACAACAGTGAAAAATGATTTATGAATCTTTCAAGTGCTAAAGGAACAGCTGGATTAGCCTTGGCGGGGCAATAGAAATAAATAGTTGAAATAATTGGTTGCGTTGATATCTTATCGCAATAAAATCCTTACTTTTGAATAATAAACATAACCCAAAACCAAAGCCTATGAAAAAGTCATTACTTTTTATTACATTGTTCACATTCAGCATGATAGGTTTCAGCCAGACCATGTTGCTTGAAGAATACTTTAATGATCCGGAAAACATACCTGCAACATGGACCACCATTGACCAGGATGGGGATGGAAACAACTGGCGTATCAATACTTACGAAGAAGAAATATATATTGTTTCTGATTCATGGTATGATGAAACTCCCCTCACCCCTGAAAACTACCTTATTTCCCCGCAAATTAACCTGGCAGGCCTCACCGGCACCGTTAAATTGCGTTATACTGTTCAGGTTGGGGATGAAGATTACTTTGCCGAGCATTATAAAGTTGCCGTTTCTACTACTGGTATTGCTGTGGCTGACTTTACCAATATTGTATTTGAGGAAACCTGTACTGCAAATGACTACTACGGTGTTCCTCCCTACTGGCATCCCAGGTTGATTGATCTGACCCCATTCGTTGGTCAGCAAATTTACCTTACCATTTGCCATTATGATTGTGAAGATCAGTATAAGATCTTGTTCGACAGCATTCAGGTGTACAACGAGGTAAATGTTGGCGTGCAATCGAATGATCTGTTCAAACTGACCGTTTATCCCAACCCTTCCACCGACAAGGTTTTTGTAAATGGTGAATACAATGATGCGCGCATTTCGTTGATTTCAGCCGATGGCCGCATTGTTTATACATCAGAAAAGGAAAACGGGTACAGCAGCATCAATGTTGCACAATTTGAGCGAGGCCTTTATATCCTCAGACTCGAAACTTCCAAAGGGATAGTAACCAGGAAACTGGCCCTGACCAATTAAACCACAAATTCCCTTTTATGAAGGCTGCCCGCAAGGGTGGCCTTTTTTGTGAATTCCATCATCCTGTTGTTTTTCAGCCATAGGCTCCTATTGTAATTGCAGTGTTGATTTTTTAAGCCATTCTCTCTCTTTATCACCTCGTATGATATTTTAATTAGTCTGCTAAAAAACGGTCTCGTCTTTTATAATCAGACCTTAAGCAGAATCTAAAAAGTGGTGAAATGTCTGTACAAAATGTAAGTCGGGTGATTTTGGGTTAGCTCATGCAATTAATTTATCAAGCCCTGAAAGGGCGAAATACTGGACATCCATGCCAGCAATAGATTAAAAAAGGCTGCCAAGTGGCAGCCTTTTTTAAATAAATCAATACTGAATCAAAGCTTCACCCAACCAATATACATGGCATGCGGGCTAACACCGGTGAGCCAGTCTTCCTGACCGGAGCCATCGAGGTTTGAACGGATAATTTTGCCATCAGGTTCTGAGTTGGAGAGCTTATAGCCCCACAGCAGTTTGCTGCGTTCATGGTCAATGGCAATTCCCCAGGTGGCTTTTGAGCCAAAATCGCCAATTTTTGACAGGCCGCTGCCATCCGTGTTGCATATGTAAAGACCGTTGTCAGTTATTGTTGTGCCGTCTACGCCATAAACCGTCATATAAACTTTATTGGTTTCAGTATCCACCTCAATGGCGGTTCCATCAATGTCGGGAATATGGTTGGTGAGCCCGCTGCCATCGAAGTTCACCGAGAAATAGCCTCCGGTGTAGTCGGTGCGGTCATTTACCAGATATATTTTACCGGTGGCTTCATCATATTGCATATCAATAGGATATTCGGGCAAGATACCCTCTGTGCTGATGAATACTTCGGGATTGGCACCATCTAAGTCGCAACGGTAAATCCCGCCAGGGCGGCCCCAGTAAAGTTTATCACCTAAAACCATTAATGCTTCGGGAGAATCTACAATTTCCTGTCCGGGAACAGCTGCATCGAGGATACGAACAGGATTTTTCCCATCCGCATCAAAGCGGTAAATGATGCCAAGTGAGTAATCTGAAACATATACTTTGCTATGGGCTGTATCTACGGTTAGTCCGTAAGGCCGCGACAGTTCCACCGGGTCAAAATCCTGTACCAGAGGTGCATCATCGTTAAGTATTACCATGTGCACACCGCCACCGTCAGAGTTACGCGATGAGAAATACAGTACCTGGCTCAATCCGGCCAATGGGTCTTTGATGTTGATTACCTGTGTTTTAACAAGTTTATTGTAATATACATCGCTTTCAGCCGTGCAGGTGAGGGTAACGGTATATAAGCCCGGGGTATCGAAGGTTACTTTAGGATTGGCTTCGGTTGAAATCTGGCCATTGCCGAAATTCCAGGTGTAGCCGCTGGCATTGATGGATTGGTTTACGAAACTTACTTCACTCGGGATGTACCCATTGTTGCTCAGGGTGTAGGTAAAATCCGCGATGGTACTGGCCGGCGGGTTGCCCAGTTCGTATTCTTCGCAACTGCTGAGGATAAAACCAGGGAGCAGCAGCATAACATAGATCAGTATTTTTTTCATTTTTTTCCTTTCTGATTAAGTGATCAATCAATAGCCATCGTTTTGTGTCATCAGTTTATTGGTTTGCATCTCGCTGAGCGGAATTGGGAACAGGGTGTGCTTATCATCTATTCCCAGCACGGTGGTTGCCCTGTTTGTGCGCACCAGGTCGAACCAGCGGTGGCCTTCAAAGGCAAATTCGTGTCGGCGTTCGTTCTCAATGGCCATTTTAAGGGCGTCGTGCGTGTCAGCGGTGGTTGGCAATAAGCCTGCTCTTTCCCTCACAGCGTCCACATTGTCCTGAATGGCTCCAATTTCACCATTGCTGTAGGCCAATACTTCGGCTTTAATCAGGTACATTTCAGCGAGGCGTAACACAATTACACCATCTGAACCGGCCGACAGTTGTTCGTATTTTTTACAATATACCTTGCCTTCGCTGTCTGTAGCAATTGAAGCTTCCAGACGTGCATCTCCAACTTCGTAACTTTCAATTAATGAAGTGGTTGGAGCAATCTCATAGCGTCCGGCAAGGCTGCGCGGGAAGAAGTACTCTGCCAGGCGGTTTTTGTTCTGAGCATCAAAAACGACTTCAAAAATGATTTCATTGCTTACGCCTTCATACAAATCAGCATAGGGATTGGCCAGTTCATAACCGCCTTCGGTCAGCACTTTATCGGCTTTTTCAATGGCTAAAGTGGCATAAGAAGCATCACCGGTATTCTGGTAGCGATTCAGGTAAATCCTTGCCAGTAAAGCGGAAGCGGCATATTTGGTTGCCCTGCCTGCAGTATTTACGGCAGGTAATTTGGTCTCTGCCGAAATTAAATCGGAGATAATCTGAGCATAAACTTCTTCGGGCGTGTTCCTCGGTTGATCAATATTGCTGATGTCGGCAGTCGGGGATGTTTTGATGGGAACACCGCCAAAAAGCGTTACCAGATTGTAATGGAACATGGCCCGCAGGAAGAGGGATTCGCCTTCCTGTTTGTCGCGTTCAGCCTGGGTGAGGCCGGATATCTTTGCCGTTGCGGCAAGCACGTTATTCACGCGGTTCAACCCGTCGTAGCCGGCACTCCAGATGCCGTCAATAATGAGGTTTTCGGCAGGAACGTTATTGTTCTCAATTTGAAAGTATTCGTAGCTGGTGCCGGTCCAGATAAGGTTGTCGGCCGATAAGTCGCCAAGAACTACCCTGTTTCGTCCATAAAGGCCGGTTGCCTGCAGCGAAGTGTAAGCACCAACCACAGCCCGTTCTACTCCTACTTTGTCGCTGATGGCCGTTTCATTGGAAACAGAAGCGGTAGGTTCCACATCAAGCACTTTGGTGCAGGAAGCAAACATCAGCGAAACCATCATTAAAATATATGTTGTCTTTTTCATGATTTTTAAGTTGTTAACGTTTAAAAACCCAGGTTTATGCCAAGCAGAATGGTACGTGACTGCGGGTAGGTAAAAAAGTCGGTGCCCATAACAACGTTGCTGTTGCCATAGTAGTTTACCTCGGGGTCCATGCCCGAATAGCTGGTAAAGGTGAAGAGGTTCTGGCCCGAAACATAAACACGTGCGGTTTTGAGGCCGGCACGTTTCAGTAGTGTTTTTGGGAAATTGTAGCCGAGGCTCACATTCTTGATGCGCATATACGAGCCATTTTCAATAAAACGCGACGAGATATTTCCATCACCTGTCCTTGGCACATCGGTAATGTCGCCGGGTTGCATCCATCGCCGCAGCATGGTGGTGGTTTGGTTGTCTTCGCCGGTGCCCGATTCAAGATAAATGCGGGTGCCATTGAACACATCGTTGCCATATACCCCTTGCAGGAAGATGGAGAGGTCGAAATTGCGGAAACTGAAAGTGTTGGTCATGCCAATGGTGAAATCGGGATTGGGATCGCCGGTTTTGGTGAGATCGGCAGAAGTAATCATTCCATCCTTGCTAATGTCTTCATACACCAGATTTCCTGTGGTGGGATCAACTCCCAGGCAATTGTAACCCATAAAAATGCCGATGGGTTCACCTTCCATCACCCAGTTGCTGCCACGTCCGAGGTCGGCAATGGGTTGTCCGTTATAGAGTTTGGTCACTTTATTCCGGTTGGCGGCAAAGTTCAGCGAGGTGGTCCACGTAAAGGCGCCTTGCAGGTTCTCGGTGTTCAGCACCAACTCAATTCCTTTATTTTCGAGGTTGCCGATGTTGGCATAAATGGAGCTAAACCCGGTGGTAGGTGGCAATGGCCTGGCCAGTAGCAGGTCTTTTGTTTTGTTGAAATATACATCGGCATTCAGCATTACCCGGTCTTCAAATATTCCGAAATCCACGCCGAAACCAGTTTGGGTAGTGGTTTCCCATTTCAGGTCGGGATTGGGCAATTGTGTGGGTGCAGTGCCGGAGTTGCCTCCATAATTAAACCCACCGCCATACAAACCGAGGGAAGCAAAATCTGAGATTCCGTCATTTCCGGTAAGTCCGTAGCTGGCGCGAAGTTTAAGTTCGCTTATCCAGGCATGGCCACTCATAAACGATTCTTCTGCCATGCGCCAGGCTGCCGAGGCTGCCGGGAAGTAACCGTAGCGGTTGTTTTCCCCGAACTTTGACGAACCATCGGCGCGGGCAGTAAGGGTAATGATGTATTTGTACAGATAGTTGTATTTAAACTGCCCGAAATATGAATTCATTCCACGGTTGAGAGCAGCAGCCGAGGCAGCCCTGATGGTGCCGGCTGAGGTAATGTACTGGAAATTCTCGTTCGGGAAGTCAATGGCTTCAATGTAAGTAGAGCGGCGGGCGTATTTTTCAAAACTATAGCCGGCCAGTGCTTCAATGTTGTGCTTCTCGTTGAGGGTGGTACCATATTGTAATACATTGCTGCTCACCAGGTTGCTCACGTAAGTGGTGCCTTCAATGCCAAGGCCGTTGTATTTTGCGCCCTGGCGCGTAGTTACGGGATCGTAGCCATGCTCACGAAGGTTGTAAATATCGGCACTCCATTTGGTGGTGAAGGTAAAGCCATCCAGAAATTTGTATTCAAGATAAATATTGCCATTGTTGCGGTTGGTAAAAGCCACATTATCGGTTTCGTTGATGATGGCCACCGGATTGGCATAAGGTCCCAGTTCATTGTAGGTGCCATCCTCATTATAAACCGGATAAATGGCAGGAATGGATAAGGCATTGGGCAAGGGGCCAAACAGGGTCTGGTCGCCTTCTACACGGGTGTTTTTTGAATACATCATCGAAACCCCGGCGCCAATGGTCAGGTTGTCCCTCAGTTTGTGGTCAACATTCATCCGGCCGGAGTATCGGTCAAAAGAGGTAGATTTTACCGTTCCTTCCTGGTTATAATAGCTTCCCGAAAGGAAAAGCCTCGTTTTATCGTTGCCGCTGCTGAGCGAAAATTCGGTGTTCGAGGTGGGTGCCACCTGCAGGATTTCGCTCATCCAGTCGGTATCAATGCCTTGTACGTTAGTGCCTTTATATTCGTTCCATTGTGCAGCATTCATCAGCTCGGGAAGGCGTTCTTTCGGAAGGGTTTGCCAGCCGTAGGAGGTGTTGAGGTTTACGCTTGTTTTTTGCAGACTACCTTTCTTTGTAGTGATCAGTATAACGCCGTTTGATGCTCTGGAGCCATATATGGCTGTGGCTGAGGCATCTTTAAGGATAGTCACCTGCTCAATGTCGTTGGGGTTGACATCTGAAAGCGCATCAATTTCCTGCCCGCTGTACCCAATCTGGCCATAACTTCCGGTAATGGCCGGCACACCGTCAATGACAATCAGTGGTTGGTTGCTGGCGTTGATGGAGCTTCCCCCGCGGATTTTAATGGAGTTTTGCCCGCCCGGTGTTCCGGAATTCTGATTGATGGTCATACCTGCAGCTTTCCCTTGAAGCACTCCGTCAATCGTACGCAGGGGGATGGTTTTTATCTCATCCTCATTTACCAGACCGAAAGAACCGGAAATCAGTTTCTTGCTATCGCTGCTGTATCCCATTACCACTACTTCGCCCAGGTCAATGTTTTCGTCTTCCATGGTCACATTGATCTGTCGGCGTCCATTCACTGCTACTTCCTGCTTTTTCATGCCTACAAATGAAAATTGTAGTACGCTCTCAGCAGGGGCTTGTAGTGAATAGGTGCCGTTTATGTCGGTTACGGTTCCCTTAGTGGAACCTTTCACCACAATAGTAACGCCGGGTATGGACTGTTGATTCGTTGCCGAAGTAACTTTCCCGTTGATGGGAATGTCCTGAGCCGAAAGGGTGCCCAGGAAGAGGGCAAACACCAGTAATAAAATGTAAGGTTTCTTCATACTGATTTGGTTATTTGGTTTTAAGGTTCATACAGAATTGTAATGGTATATTTGGTGATTTTTGTCCGGCATCTGGATAAATTTCCAGGGCTCATGAATCAAAGATGAAATCGGGGCTACAATTTGGAAATGGTTACTTTCACCGGACTGATATCCATCCGGATGTCAGAAACTGAATATTCATCTTCTTCCCTGGCATTTTCAAAATAGTATCCCTGGCTTGTCGATTTCCTGGTAAAGGTAAGTTGAAAAGCATTTTCTTCATCGGTAAAGTTCAGGTTCGAAACATGGTCTGTGCCTTTGTTGTCTATCAGGTTGATGGTGATTACATCGCGCAGGGTGCAGCCGTTTGCCGAAAGGATTCCGGCTTGTGCCGGGTGCTCCCGGTGGTAATATTCATTGCCGCGGGTGGCTTTTTTACTTTTGGCCGGAATCAGTTCTCCTGTGGTGATAAGGAATTCATCTCCATTTTCAAGATAGCTTAAGGAAAGGTTCTGGATATCCGGGAGGCCCTGGCGGTAAGTAATTTCCGCGTCTTTCGAGTTGATGATGGTTACACCTGCGCCTCCGGCCACCCTGATTTTGCGTTCAGTTGCCGAATAAATGAGGGCGGTATTTTCGTCCACACCAAAAGCAAGATAAAATTGTTCTTTTGAATTCAGCAGCGCCATTGTCAGGCGTCCTATTCTTGCTCTTTGATTAAAGTGTTGGTCAACAATGCCTTCCGGGAAAAAGCCCATGCCTTTGGTGAGCAATAAGGCATCTGTTTCTTCGTTTTCGGGACCATTTTCCTGAATGATGCCTGTTTTTAAGGCACCAAGGCTGCTGCCATTGCCAATCATTACTTCACTCATGATGGCTGCACCGGCGCTGCTTCCGCCAATAAGGCCACCACGGTTATACACTTCCCATACGGCATCGAGTACCGGTGTATTTTTCCCATCAGCAAGCTTTAGTGCCTGCATGGTGCGCAACTGATCACCGCCGGTGAACCAAATGGCGGTGCATGCTTTTACCTGTGCAGCAATGGACGGATCTTTCGCATTATCAGCCCATTTTGATTCATCCACATCGGTAGTACTGTCGTCGTCCATCACAGCAATTTTTATCAGATGGATATTTTCCGGTTTCACACCATAGGATTGAAGCGTTTTGCTGATGCTCACCCACGATTGCATGGCTACGCCGCTTGCCGAGGGAATTACGGCAAAGGAGGCTTTCTCGGGGCCACCCGCCAGGTCAATCATTTGGTTGTAAACGGTTGTATTGTCAGGCGCGAGTGCTCCCCCAACAATTACCAGGTGACCTTTACTTTGCTGTGCGAAAGTGAAACTACACCACAATACGAGTGCAGTCAGCAATGCTGTGTTAATTTTCATTGGCTGAAATTAATTTTTAATAAACCGGGCAACCGCGATAGTGTTTCGGTTGATCCCGCACAAATGCAGAAAATATATACCGGGGGTTATTCCCTTTATATTGATGGCAAGCTGATCACATGAGATTGATCCTTGATTGATGGTTTTCCCGTCCACTCCGAGTATCATCCAGGTTTTTGCATTTGCAACCCTATGAACGCTCAGGGATTCGCCGGCAGGGTTGGGGAAAACCCGGATTGTTGCCGGGTTGCCGTCCATCTCATCCATACCAGCCGGTGAAACCTGTCCCATAACATATGGGGTGGTTTCGTCAATCAGATCTAATCTTAGTTTTTCAAACCCGGCCACCATTCTTGGTGTGCCGGAAGTTCCGGTGCTGGTTTGCGTGGAAAATCCTGTTAAGGTGCCTTCATTGGCCAGTACCATTACCGGTGCTGTACCATATCCCGTAAGTGTAGCCTTGCCATCAACGGGCGTTAATTTCATGTAGTTGTGTTTGGTGAGCCAGATGCCGAATTTCAAGGTATCGAGCGCCATTGCATAAGGTATGGCTGTGGCGGTATTTTCGTAGATATCGCTGTCAAAAAAAGTTTGTGGCATAACCACCGTATGTTTCAATAAACCCAGTCCGGGTTCAAAAGTCAGTTCACCATACCAGGAAGCGAGGTAGGTGAGGTAGTTGCTAACGACAGTCTTTCCTGCCAACCGGGCGTCAGCGCCTGCAAATGCACTGATCATACCGTCACTCTGCAGTTTTTGAACGAGAAGGTTGCCATTCGCGGTATGCATAAATGGCATAAATGAACTTTCTGCATTCTTCAGAAAAAGTATTTTGGAGGCCGTTCGGATATGGTCGGCCAGTCCGGTGTCGTTACCCAAAGCACTGGTTGGATTAATAATATCCGCTGCTGATGCTCCGGCTTCCAGTATTTTAGCTTTAAAACTCTCAGCAAGGGTGTTGTCGCCGGAAAAAATGAGCACACCGGCTGCAGGATTGCCACAGTCCGTAACCAGATCGGTAATCATATCCATGTTGTATGTCAGCAGGTCACTGCCGCTTGCCAGCACCGTGAAATTACCGTTTTCGGTTTGGCCCCACGTATTGATATTCCTGTCAAGTGAAGCATAGGTAAACTCCCCGGTGATGAAATTATAGGTACATCCCTTGAGCAACTGTACCACCTGAACAGAATCGGCCAGCAATTTGTACCCATTTTGTGTGAAACTGCCCTTTGAGGAATAAAAATTGGCGCAACCTGTTCCGTAAACTGTTCCAAGTCCGGTTTCGTCAACCGTCATACAGGTCATATCGTCCATGCCCAATCCGATAATATCTTGATTGTGGGTGAATTTATAATTGGCTAAAAATCCGGCCAGCCGGCCGAACCTTGCCCGTTCCGCAAAGTGGGTATCGAAAACAAAACCAGGCATAAAACCAAAAAAGTCGTCCTCAAGTGTAACGTATTGATTGTTTGGGTTCTCAATGGCTTCGTAGGAATATACTGTACCATTCTCGGCGGTATATACCACTCCCGAAAGGATGTGCATTCCTGCAGAAGTGCCAGCTATGCAACCACCCTGGGCAAATTTATCGTTTACTGCATCCTGTAGCCGGGTGCCGGGGTAAAAATCATAGTAATCCCACTGATCGCCTCCACGAAAAAAAATTACATCATAAGCCATTAGGGTGTCGTAAGTGGCCTGACTATCGGCCTGTTGGCGACTGTCAATGGCAAATTCTTTTGCAGCGGAAGCGCCACATTGGCTGGTCAGATAAGGTGCCAGGCTACCGGTGGAAATTCCGACAATGGCCACCTTTTTCCCTTCCGCGGCCCATCGGTACGCGGGCACACTCCAGCTATTGGCGCCGTTTTTCTCATTGCCACCACCCACCAGAAGCAATCGCCCCTGGGCGAAAGTATTAAATGAAATAAACAGAAAAACTAATCCAGTGAGAACTATACGTGAAGTAATAAAGTGAACCATATACCGGATTTGTGAGGTTAAAAAGACGGTAAATTTAGGGAATTTAGGGAAAGGAATAAAGATGAATATAGAATAAATGGATTGTTGATGGAAAACTTCCGAAAATGGAAGCATTGGGCCTGACACACTTTTCTGAACATTCCCTAAAATGGAAGCAAAAACTTATTGAAACACAAAAGATTGCAAAAACATCAGGGTTTCAGCTAACCTCAATCTCTACCTAAACCTAAATTTACCTTAACTTTGGCCTGACTAAAATATCCAACCCATGCTTACGCTCATAAAAAACGCTGAAGTTTATACCCCCGATTCCCTTGGCCGTAAAGACGTGCTGATGGCTGCTTCAAAAATAATGGCGATTGAAGATCACATTGCATCCGTTGAGGGACTAAATGTCAGGGTGATTGATGCTACCGGACTTAAACTGGTTCCCGGATTTATCGATGCTCACGTTCATATTGCCGGAGCCGGGGGCGAGGGTGGTCCAGCAACACGTACACCAGAGATGCAGTTGAGCGAAATGATTTCGGCGGGCGTCACCACAGTGATCGGTTGCCTGGGTACCGATGGCTTTGCCCGAAGCGTGGACAGCGTGCTGATGAAAGTAAAGGCACTACGTGCCGAAGGTGTCTCGGCCTGGATGTACACCGGGGCCTATCAGGTGCCTACACCCACCGTTACCGGGGATGTGGCCCGCGACATTCTGATGATTGAGGAAGTGATTGGCGTGGGGGAGGTGGCGATTTCAGACCACCGCTCTTCCTGTCCATCCAACAAGGAACTTACGCGCCTGACTGCCCATGCCCGCGTAGCCGGCATGCTCAGTGGAAAGGCCGGCATTCTTAATATTCATATGGGAGATGCCAAAGACCCTTTCAAACCATTATACAAAGTGGTGGAAAACAGCGAAATGAGTCTGAGACAGTTCCTGCCCACCCACATCAACCGTAATGATTATATTTTTGAGGATGCCAAGATTTATGGAAAAAATGGATACCTCGACATAACCACGAGTTCCTATCCCTATTATCCTGACGAAGAAATTAAACCCGCAACCGCCCTCAGGTTATTGCTTGAAGCAGGAATTCCGGTTGAGCACATCACCTTTACTTCTGATGCCTGTGGTTCGCTGCCTGGCTTCGATCCAGTGACCGGTGAACTGATAAAAGTGGAAACCGGCCTGCCATCAGCCAATCTGCGCGAATTGCGTGATGCGGTGTTGGTTGAAGGTCTTCCCTTAGAAACTGCCCTTAAGGTGTTGACCTTAAATCCGGCGACCATACTTAAACTGAAGCAAAAAGGTCGGATTGCCACAGGTCTTGATGCTGATTTGGTATTGCTCGACGAAAACCTTGACATCCACTCGGTCTTCGCACTGGGGCAATTGGTGGTGGATGCTGGTGTGTTGTTGAAAAAGGGGATGTATGAGAAGTGATTTCCCAATTTGATACCTGGTCTAATGTCAGCCATCCTTTAAAATAACAAGGGTCTTTTTGTAGGATGCCTTTAAAAAGACATTGGTAAAATGAAAGACAACCTATAAAAATACAAGGATAAAAAGGTAAACCCGGACAGAAAGTTATTTCTTGTCCGGGTTTATTGCGTTTGCTAAAAATCAGCGTATTATTTGAGATAGATCTCCCGCATTAATTTGGAGCCGGTGATTTCACGGATGTTTTGATAATTGGAAATGGTATTTTTATACTCATCGCCCAAACCAGCCATAATTTTCTTCTCTATTTCATCCATTTTCTTATCGCGGTCTGCATTTGGATCCATGGCAGCCATATTCTCCATTTCGACCATCAGCAGAAGGTCAAAATCGTCCTCATTGGCTGCAGCACCGCTCAATATCTTGTATGATTTGATCATGTTTTCCTTTACCATCATATCCATGGAGGATTTCCAGGTTTTTGTGAGCCCTTTCAGGTAGTCATCCTGCATGTTGGCCTTTATTTTTACCATGGTAAGTTGCCAGACTGTTCCGGCATCGTAAGTTTCAGACTGGGCAAGGAGACCTGTTGGGGTCAGAAACAAGGCAAAAAACAGGATTAAAATAAAATTCGTCAGGGTTTTCTTCATTGGTTAGGGGTTTTGGGGGTTATTATTTAGAATGATTATAAACAAAGATAATGAACAGTATGGATTATATTTAGAAATTAACATATATTTAACACTTG
This sequence comes from Lentimicrobium sp., assembly GCA_034005265.1. GTDB lineage: Bacteria > Bacteroidota > Bacteroidia > Bacteroidales > Lentimicrobiaceae > Lentimicrobium. The sequence continues at coordinate 16,601 of JAVEVB010000025.1, read as the reverse complement.
TAAGTGTTAGATGATCAGTATTATGCACATGATTTTTCCGCCGTTTCATGCTTATTTAAAGGGATTTTATACTTTCACATTCGATCAATAATCCCTGTTAAAATGCTCTATCCATTGCTCTATTGACAAGCCATGAAGTTTCAGCAATTCATCTATGGAATTATGGGCATACGCGGTTTTAAATGGTTCAAGTCCCACTTTTTCAATAATATATGCGGTAAAAACGCCTGATATACTATAGTTGATCATACCCCTGAAAAATCCGGCATTATTGGCGTACACCAGGGTAGGAGTAAGCAGATCGGGGTTATTCCGAAAGGCTTTAAGATCATGATCGTAAGCTGCCTCGTTAAAAAAGTAGTCGGTAAACTGCCGGAAACCTTCCATGAAGAAAGGGGAAGGATTGAAGCCAATTTTTGCGCCTATGATGCTGTGCCCGGTTTCATGCTTGAACGTTGCCAGATCGAATCCCATGATGTGGTTGATGTCGCCGAAAGACTTTCCATAGATGGTTTGCCAGAGTGGGGCGGCAATAAAATACTGTAACTCTTCCCTGGAAGTATAAAAATTGGTTTCAATGCGTTGGATGTTGGTGGTATCTACGTTCAGGTGATGGCAAAGCTGGTTCACATAATCATCCAGTTCATTGCCCAGGGAATCGGACACAGAATCCAGCACGAACGTACAGGGGAAATTTAATTTAAAGTAGCGGCTGTTTATCCTGTGGCAGAAGTAATCTTCACGAAGTTTGTCCATATCGTTCAGCCGGCTTTCGCCGGAAGGCAGCGCATCGTTGCCGGAATAGATGATCTCATTTCCATGAAAAACATACAGTTGATAGGCCCCGGCCAGAAAGCCGATGTAAACCAATGGATGTTCTTGGCCATTGCGGCAGGTGTAAATCCGTTTCCCGGAAGGGTGCATATAGTACAAAGCGTCGTTGGGATGATTGAATGGTTGTCCGTTAAACGCAAAACCATTCTCAGAAATTTGAAATGGGATATCAGAAAAGGTTTTCGGACTGAATTTGAACGCTGGTCCAAAAAACTGAAGTCTTTTCAGGGTGTCCGCAGCGTTCAATTCGGATTCATGCTTGTAAGTGTAAGTAGGTTTGTTTTTCCAGAAGACAAAGGTCTCAATGGCATGTGCATCTTTTTGATGAATGGTGTAATTGTCGGGCAAGATCACCAAAATAGTGTCAGCATCGTAGAAGTGCAGCATGGCTTTCAATGAATCGTCCATTGGGACGAAGCCCTCCGGAACCTGGGCGCCCGACGGAAGGTTCAGTATGCATAGCATGATTATGATGGTAATGCATCCTGGTAAAATGGTTAATGGTTTCATGTTTTCCGGTTTGATCGGTTTATTTGAAGCAAAATTAATTGTTGCTGAGGCAGTTGACCAATCAAACCGGATGGAAGCCGCAAATCAATGGTTGATTGCGCTTAATGGCTTGCTTAGGGTGAAAGGGAAATAAGGAGGTATGAATAATTTATTTGCCCACCTCGGGGACGAAAAGGTGTTGGTGGAGGCGCATAACTCCCGATAGATGTGAGCGTATAAAGCCCTGAAAGGTCGGGATACCGTAACAATGGGCGCAAGCCCATCGAGAGAAAACCAAGAAACCACCTAAGCCCTGAAAGGGCGAAATAAAACCCGCCCTACCTGTTCAACCACTTTTTAAAATCCGCTGAGCGATCAATACTCACAATGGTTTCAAAAGGATCATCTGCTTTAGGGGTAAGCTCAATCTTCACCCTCGATCTGGAATAAGCCAGCATGCTTGAAATGGCGTTGATGTTCACCAGATATTTCCGGTTAATCCGGAAAAAGACCTCCGGGTTGAGGAGGGTTTCCAGCTTATCGAGGGTATATTCAACCGGAACCGTACTCCCCTGAGAAGTCCGCAGGTAAACGCTTTTTTCCAACACAAAAAAGTAGGCAATGTCCGTAACTTCTACCTTTTTAATCTTATCCCCAATCTGTATCAGAAACCGTTTCTTAAATTCGGGTTCCCTGTTTTGCAGACGGGCCAGGATCTCGTCAAAATCAATGCTGAACGCTGATTTTAGGGAGTTTAACTTTTTGAGTGACTCTGCCAGATCGCTTTTGCGGATGGGTTTCAACAAATAAGAGATGCTGTTGAGTTCAAAGGCTTTAATGGCGTATTGATCGTAAGCGGTGGTAAAGATTATGGGTGTTTTCACCGAAACCTGCTCAAAAATGCTGAAGCTGAGTCCGTCGGAGAGTTGTATGTCCAGAAAAATCAAATCAGCAGCATGTTGCATCAGCCATTTTGCCGATTCCTTTATGGAACCTAACTTCGCCAAAACATTAATGGTCGTATCAATTTCATGGAGCATCGCCTCCAGTTTGTCTGCGGCGAAGCTTTCATCTTCAATGATCAGTATGTTCATCTTCCTCGATTTTAATCAGCGGGATTTTAGCCACGTAGTGTTTGTCCATTATCCTGAACGACGGTTCGGTTGTGCTGATCAGTGCATAGCGTTTGCTCAGGTTTTTCAGTCCCAGGCCGGTTGAAGTTCCTGAAATCTTCGCCTGAATGTTGTTTCTTACCACCAGGGTTTCCTCTTCGCTGTAAATCTCAATTTTCAGTGGCCTGGCTTCGTTCACGATGTTGTGTTTTATGGCATTTTCGAGCAACACCTGCAGCGAAAGCGGAGGCACTACCCTTTGAAGCAGTTCAGCCGGAATATCTACCGTAAAGGTAAGGGTTTCTCCATATCTGATCTGCTGGAGAAACAGATATGAGCGCATGAAATCCAGCTCTTTACCGAGTGGCACAACCGGCTGCTCAATGGTTTCGAGCACATAACGGTATATCTGCGAAAACTCATCAATAAACAACTGCGCTTTGGCCACATCCACATTGATCAGTCCCGAAAGCACATTCAGGCTATTGAACATAAAGTGGGGATTGATCTGACTTTTAAGCATTTCAAACCTGATCTGTGAAAGCTCCTCCTGCAGTGATTCGGCTTCCTGCCTGATTTGCCGGCCTTCGGTATAATAAATCCATCCTTCCAGCACCGACATCAGCAGCAGGTTGACCACGCCATAAATCATGGCATTGTTGATGAGTACCCCGTTAAGATCTTCGGTATAGGGGCTGATCCAGTTGGCAAACAACGTAATTATGGTTGAAATGAACACGGCGATAGAAACGGCAAAACCCAGCTGCACCGACAGACGCATGAATATTTTCCTACCCCAGGGCGTCACGCTGTTCAGGTAGCGGATCACATAAAGATCGGGATACGCGATGAGGAAACCGGCAACCAGCCCCAATATCGATCCCCGCAGCAGGCGCAGGAAGAAATGTGGCCAACCATCCAGCAGATAGTATCCACTCAGGTGATTGTAGGTGATAACAATAATCTCAATTACAACCGTTAAGCCCAGCAGCAGGGCGAAAAGCCTGCTGAAGGGGAAATAACGATGGATTTTTTTGAAACACATGGTAGTCAGAAAAATTAAACACAGGCCGAAGCAATCCTTTTATTATTTGTATAAATGCAGATCAATGTTTCCGTCGCCACCCCTGCTTTTATACTTCAGTTTCCAATAGCCGGGCCAGGCATCGTAAATTTCATTGATGTGCACTTCAATGGGTGCAGTCAGGGTTCGTGAATAAACCGGCACATCGTTTGGGCCAGTAAGGCTTACTTCCAGTTGCCCCTCCGTAACGCGAATAATTCCAGTCAAATATACGGTATTATTACTTTGTGAAAAATCGGCAATAACCAAACCCGATGAATTCTTATCAAAGCCACAATCGAAGCCGAAATTCATGTAAGGGTCTTTTTCACAGGACACAACTGAAAGCAAAGTCATTACAAGTAATGGGATGAATGGTTTCATGTTACATTTCGTTTTAAATTGATTCCGTTTAGAATTTTCTTACAATACCAGCGCGGATTGAGATGTAATGATAATCCAATTGTCTGATGGTGCCTTCGTATTTGGTTTCACGCGAAAGTGAATTAAACTTTACACCAGGGGTGAGGCTCCATTTTGAATTCAGGGGGATTTCAATTCCGCCGGCCACTTGAAATCCAAAGCCATGTCCGGTATCGTTGATGATATCACCGTCGGCATTTTCTGTTTCTATGTGGTTGAAAAGTCCGGCCGCTCTCACATAATAGGATAAACCAGAATCATCAATGGGATGGCTGAAATTCAGTCCGAATACATATCCTGTTTCTTCAAAACACACATCATCACCGGCAAAGGAATGTCTGGCAGGCAGTTTATTCCAGCCCCAGCCCCCATACACGCCCAGATGTGGCATAAAACGGTAGTGGAATATTCCCTCGAAACCACCGCCTGTTTGTGTGTTTACGTCCTCAATTTTTTGGGTGGCTACAGATGCGCCACCGTTTAATTCAAAGCCAAATCTTTTTCCGGTTTCCTGAGCGAAAATGCTCCCTGCAAATAGAAGAAGAATGGCCAATGTAAATGCTTTTGTTTTCATGATTTCTGGTTTTAATGGTTGATTGAAATTCATAATGCAAAAGTAGAGGCCTCAACAGGCATATAAAAAGAGAGTAGGCTGAACGCGTAAAATTGGAAGGTGAAGGTGAAATTCTTTGAGGTGAACCGGAGGGTGAATGGGATATATCAGATCAATTTTCTGATTGCAGTCAAATACTTCCTGCTCTTTCTAAAAACTGAAATAAGCAAAATAAGAGATAATGCTCCGAAAACTCCTCCAACAATGCTTGTTCCGACTTTCCCAAGGTCATTTAATAAAAGCAACACTGACCAAATAACAGATAAAAGAAAGACTCTTAAAAAGCCTGTAAAAAGACGTTGTCTGTATTTCGAATATTTTGGCCGGATGGTCATCCTGGTCTTGTTTTCTTTAATTGGTGGTAAAGGATCATGCTTTGGCGTTTGCTGCCTGTAGTGTATTCTTCAGTTTGTGACTATTTTTTAACATACTTGAAATTTTTCCCTCCGTTCTGTACTTCAATTTTTGTAATCTCATTTAATGGAATTGTCTTTCTGATAGTCGGAATAAATCGCGATTGAACGAAGGTTACTGAATTATCCGAAACGTATACTCTGTCAAAATAGCCAACAGTTCGTTTATTTTTTTCTCCATAAGTAAAACGGATTTCAATTTTGGGACTATTGTCAAGTTCGGCAGGATTACCTTTTTTGTCCTGACATTTAATTTTTGTCAAAGGATTTGCTAAATATTGCTCAGTAACCCAAAGATTTCCACCACCGGTCACTTCAACCATTTTAAAATTAGTAGAGTCAATCCCTGCAAATTGTTCTTTAAAGCTGGCAGCGGAGATATAATAAGTTTTACAAGAAGTAAAAAATAAAAACCCGATTATTAGAATTGTCAATATTCGTTTCTGTCCCATAGTTGTGTGACTTTATATTCAATTTGTTGTTTCGTTCCGATCTTTTAGCATTGTTGGTAATGGCGGGCGATATGACAAGAGCTGGAATAAATTGCACTGCATTTCCCAGCCAGAACTACCCGTCCCCATTTATCGGTAAATGTATATAAAGATTTTAAATGTTTCAACGAGTACAGCCTGTCCCGATGAAATCGGGTCATATCCGTATCTTTTATATCGTTTGAGTGTACCTTGAATAAGCTGTAGCGTTCATTTATTGTACTCTCTGAAAAAAGATTATAAATACAAATTTTATTTTCTGAAGTCGAACAACGAGTATAAATAGCCCAAAGCCCAATTCTGGTGATGACAATAACCTTAGAACGCCTTCATAATAGAGGGTATATGGCGATGCTTGCAGTTTATGAGGAAATTGCCCCACATCTTAATCCCGCAGATGCGGGACTGTATACGAGACCCGAACGTATCCCGAAACTTCGGGAGTGTGAGAGGTTCTCCCTGCTGGTTAATTACTGGCGGGGCAGCCTACTCGATGTGTGCCCTGCATGAGCTGCAACGCACACTTGTTGTACGCTCTGGAAAAAGATTAAAGTACAGATTTATTTTCCGGAGTAACCCGATAAGTGTGAATAATTTTTCATCGGGTTCAAGTCCTAAGTTATTACTGGCGAGGCTGATTCCTCAATGGTGAGCTTGCTTTATTAACATTCGACAAACCCATTAAAAAACAATTCAATATTATTTTAGTATTTATTCAACAGGCGCTCACCTGTATAGGTCAACAATTGAATTGTTCCGTTTAAATCTGAATAGTAATATTCAACACATGTGAACCTCATGCCTTCTAAAGCTCCAGCTTTTAGGATTGGCACAAATTCCTGCATTCAACTTTTTACGCTTGACTAAGAAAGCAGGTTTTCTGTCTCTTAAAATGTATAAGTTACTCCTGCTGATGCATAATTGAATAAAGAAAAATTGTAAACTTCATCATTATCTGCACCACCTTCAAGAATCCGGTATCCTGCCCTGATGCTGAAGCTATCCGATATATTATAGGTTGCAGCAATCAAAACATCTTCGGCCCTGCCCTGGGGAGCAGCAAGCGCATCACCGTAAAGCAAAAGCCCGGTTTTATCTCCAATGTTCCAGAATAATCTGAAATTTATTATTGGAACAAATCCCACATTGGTTTTCTCAGACGTTAGATCGGATGATGAAAGTGCAATTTCTGCATCTCTGATTTTTGCGGTAAACCCTAAGCCAAACTCAAACCTGGGCTTTTTTACAATATCGTAACGATATGTCAACCTGTATGAATTGAACACATAGGTGCCTTTAAGCGCTGTGTTGGCTGGGAACTGGGCTCCTTCAAAGAAAATGTCATTTCCCACACTGCCTTCTGATTTTGTTTCCAGAGGGGCGTACAATACAGAAAGCGTGTGGCGCGATTTTATTGTATAACCAAGTCTTATTCTGTAAAAAAAGGATGGATTTGATTTCAGATCATCTTTGAGCGAAAATAGTGTCCCCTGATCGCCGGGAATACGAACATCATTGTATCCGGTATAAACAATACCTGATTCCAAATCAATTGAAGTCTGAGCATTAACGTAAGATACACCCAAAAAGACAATAAACACTGTTGATGCTATGACTAATTTTTTCATTTCAATGGCCTTTATTAAATTGATAAAATGCCCGGGTATTTCATTTTAAGATTAGATTTTCCGAAGAATTTGTAAAGCGTCCTCTACATGTTTTTCGACCTGGGTTTGCGAATTAAACATGTACACAACTTTTCCCTCTTTGTTAATCACGTAGGTGACTCTGCCCGGAATTAAACCAAATAGGTTTGATGGTACACCAAATAATTTGCGCACTTTATTCCCCTTGTCACTGAGTAATGTATAATTCAGCCGGTGCTTTTCAGCAAACTCCAGGTGGCTTTCAACCGACTGCCCGCTAATTCCAATAATCATGGCATCGGCATCGGCAAATACTTCAAATTGGTCGCGAAATGAACAGGCTTGCTTCGTGCATCCGGGGCTATCGTCTTTGGGATAAAAAAAGATCACCAGGTTTTTTTTACCCAAAACTGAATCAATTGAGAATAATTGACCATGCTGGTCTTCCAATTCAAATTTGGGAATTGTGCTCCCCACAACTAGTTTTTCCATTTTTTCAGTATTTGTGTCAAAAATTAAATAAGCAATAAATAATATCAAATAGATGGCCAGGTAGAACAAATAAAAATTTCTGAACTTTTTGTACTTTAAATTATCAGGATAGATGTTTCCGAAAAGGCCTTTGATTTCTTTCCCAAAAACCGGCTTGATGTTAATGAGCCAGCTATCGGTCCGGTAAACCATTTTACGAAACTTGCTTCTATAGTATCCCAAAGGCAAGCCCCATGCTACAAAAAGGATAAACCAGATATTTTTAATTATAAATTCCATTTAGATTTATTTTTTCGGGAACCATGGGAAAAATGAACTGGTTTTTCGAATGTATTCATGGTATTGTGGTTTTGACTTGTTTAAGGTTTTTTCAAGCAAGGCCACACCCGATACTTTGATAATAAGTAAAGTCATTACTACAGAACCAATAATTTGCCAGTAACTTCCGGCTGCAATACTAAAAAGTGCATAGGCCCACCACACCGCCGAATCGCCAAAATAATTCGGGTGGCGGGTATATTTCCAAAAACCAGTGTTCAGCACCCTGCCTTTGTTCCCGGGATTTCTTTTGAAAACTGCCATTTGAAAATCGCCCCCTGCTTCAAAGGAGAATCCAATTATCCATAACAGAATTCCAATGTAATCGATAAGATTCAGATTTCCTGATTGATTGCCTGCATTAATTCCCAGCAAGGGTAATGAAACAATCATAATCAATGCACCTTGCAATAAAAAGGTTTGAAAATAACTGAACCACCAATACCGCTCAGGTCCATAGCTTCTCCTGAATTCCTGGTACCTGAAATCTTCTCCTTTTCCAATGTTTCTGGCGGCAAGATAAATGGCAAGTCTCAGTCCCCAAATGGTAACCAAAAGAAGAATTAGTATTTTTCTAGAGGTCATTTCTCCTGACATGAACACATAAAATGCATTCACTGCGACAAAGCCAAAACCCCAGAATATGTCAACGATGCTCACATTTTTTATAACAATGCTCCAAAGCCACAATAAAGTTACCAGTATCCAAATGAGAAGGGCGGCTTGTAAAAACAACGTTGTCATGATAAACGAATTAATGGTTAAACAATAAAGAAATGGCAATGGCCCCGTTGCCTGCATGCATACCGATTACAGGAGAAATATTAACAACAGAGATGGGGTTTTTCCCAGTAATCAGCTTCATTCTGTCTTCTGCTTTTTGAGCCCCTTCAGGATTGTGTGCATGCAACAAGATGTAATTCCAAATGGTCTTCCCCCGGCTTATTTTTTTAATATGTTTAAATATTTTATTCAAGCTTGCTTCCTGACTAAAGGTATTGCCAAAAAGGAGTGATTTCCCATAGTTGTCCATCGAAATAACCGGATTTATTCCAAGGGCGCTGGCTATAAATCCTTTGGGTTTAGAAACCCGTCCTCCCTTAATCATATATTTTAAATTGCGAACACTCACGAATATTTTTGATTGAATGATGTCCTTTTCAAGTGAACTAAGAATGAATTCTTCAGACGCTCCTTTTTCAATGTTTTCGGCAGTTTTTAGCACAATTAAGCCCAGTGCGCCTGATAAATTCTTTGAGTCGATCACATGTACCGGTTTGTTAAACTCTTTCGAAATGCGTTTGCCTGCTTTTAAACTATTGGCATAAGTTCCACTAAACTGGCCGGTAAGATGTATGGCAATTATTGCATCGTAATGCGATGCTAAATGAGAATACAGGTTTGTAAATGATTGTTCGTTTATTTGAGATGTTTTGGGGAATTCGGTATGTGTTTCAAGTAAATCGTAAAACTGATCGGGTTGAATGGTTACTTTGTCCAAATAATGACTATCACCAAAATTCAGATTGATGGGAACTACATGAATTTGATAAAAATCAATCAACTCCTGTGATAAATCGCAAGTAGAATCAGTAACCAGCGCAATATCCCATTTCCGTTTGATAACTGCTTCCTGCTGTCGTACCATATCATCCACTTTCTGAAATGTGATGGTCCCATTGTCTTTCAACTCATGAAAAAGTTCTGCCGGGTGGTTCGTATGCAAATGAATACGGCAAATGTCCTTTGAGCCTGCAACAACAACCGAATCACCATTTTTGCCTAAAATATCTTGAAGTTCTGTTTTGCTGATGTTAACATTCTTAATAATGGCTTCTGTACAAAAACGATGGGTAATCTCTTCATCGTTTAATTCTTCAGTGTGAATAAGCGAAATACTTTCATTTGACACAACTCTCAGCTTTCGGATATTTCTGTCTTTTATAAAATCGATGATGCCTTTAATAAATAAGACAAAACCTTTTGCTCCGGCATCAACAAAACCAGATTTGTTGAGTGCTTTGAGTTTTAAGGTAGTTCCTGCCAATGATTTTTCCAGCACTTCAATAGAATCAATCAGCACATTTTTAAAATCGTGAATGGCTTCTTTTTTGGCACTTAGAAATTCGGACCACTCTTTGATAACCGTTAACATCGTACCTTCAACCGGGTTGGCAATGGCTTCGTAAATGTAAGGAATGGATTTATTCACACTTTCCGCAAATTCGGGAAGGGTAATAATGGGTTTGTTCAGGGTTTCCCGACTCAATCCGTGTAAAAACTGGGCGAAAATAACACCCGAGTTTCCTCTCGCACCAATTAATGCGGCATCTGCAATATTGTTTACGGTTGTTTTATACGATTTATGGGGTTTGATATTGTCAATGACCGACCGAATTGTAGAGGCAAGGTTTGTTCCCGTGTCTTTATCGTTTACCGGAAAAACATTAATTCTATTTATTTCAATTTGATTTTGAAGAATCTGATTGCCTCCGGCAATAAATGCATAGTATAGAAATTTTCCGTTGATATGAGGTGCTTCAATTTTATACATTTTGTATTAGTTTAACCATTTAACGATGTAAAAACCAGAAAAACCAACAATGGCACCAAGAGCAGACCCCCACAGAATGTCAATAAAAACGATGGATAGTGGCCAGCCCTTGAGGGTGGCTAAATTTGTTAAATCGTACGTGGCATAAGTAAAAAAACCAAATAACGCCCCCATCAATAGTGCATTATAGACTGAGCCCTTATTCACCGCAGGGTAGATGGCAAAAATAGAAATCCCCACAACGTAAATAAGGTAGAATATGAATGCTGCGGTCCAGTTTACACGATCCGATAAAAAACTACCCAGGTATTTTTGATAGATATTTTTAGCAATAACCCCTAACCACAACATATCTACCATCAAAAAAACCAAAAAAGTGAGCAGGTAACTAAAGATTATACTTTTCATAGACATTTTGATTTTTGTATGTTTTCAAAACAATGTTATCCAAACAGTTTTAATTCTTAATAGGTGACCCTATCAAAGATACAACAATAAATATTAAGTTCGTTTCCATATATTTTTGCAGTAAAAAACTCAACGTATACCCCTGAAACCAGTAAATAATACTTTATCAGTATGTACTTAATGTGTCGCGGTTTTCAAATCCCTTTGATCCGTTCTATAAATCCTGAAAATGCGTCACCATTCATGTTTATTGATCCTTGAGACTGCTCAATAACCAATTTACCCTGCACTTCCCTAAGATAAAATTTGAATATGTAATCCGCGCTTTCATCAATTCCGGCCTTTCCAAACCTGAGGTCGGCCAAATAGCGTCCACCCTCATCCTGGCCAATATGATAATATCCTTTGGTAAAGCTGATCAGTTTTTGTAATTGTGCATTATCTGCATAGGAACTCAACACGTCTTCATTTCTTGGAAGATAGGTAAGATTATGTGGTTTTTCGCTGTCAAAAATAGAATACAACCCCATGTAATATCCTTTTTCTGATTCAGCAATTCCCATCCATAAAAAATTAGTCAGGGGCAGGGGAATGGTTTTATACCTTTTATATTCAAACCCCTCCTTTGCAAATGCATTCGTAAATACAGCGTTCACATACAGCTTATTTACTGCAGTGCCTGCAAGATAGAAAGATGTAACCGTAACAACTGTAAGTATTGTTTTTCTTCTGAAATCACTTGTCCGTTTAAGAAAAATAATGACAACCAGTGCCAGAAGAATTGGAAGTGTATAAAAAAGATCTACAATGCCAATGGTACCGAATTCGACCCTGTAGTCATTGAAGGGTAAAAATGCACCGGTTCCGTAGGTGGTAAAGGAATCTAATAAGGGGTGGGTAAAAGCCGCCCAGAATATCAGATTCATCCATTTAAATTTTGTGATGTTCGTTTTCTTTTTATGAATTAGATAGGCCAGCCATCCCAGGATTGGTGCAAGCAGAAATGCAAAGATGAGTGAATGACCAAATCCCCGGTGTACAGAAAGTCCGTCAACCACTCCGTTAAAAGGTGCAACCAAAACATCAAGGTCAGGAATTAACCCACCGACGGCACCCCACACAATAGCTTTGTTGCCCGCTTTTTTACCTAAGACAACTTCGCCTGCTGCCGCACCTAAAACTACCTGTGTTACTAAATCCAAACCAATTAATTCTTAAGTCAATTAAATATTATTCTTTTCCATAATAAACCTTTTTAAGTAATTATTGTTTAATGATTAAGAAAAATTATTAAACAAAATAAATTGAGTTTTAATGAAGAATTATTTGGTAATCGGTGGATCTTCAGGCATTGGTAAGGCATTGGTAAAGCAACTTACGGATGAAGGCCATATGGTTTACGCAACGTACAATAACAATGCTTTGGAAGCGACCCATCAATTAAAGGTTAAACATCTTGATGTATTGAGTGACGTGAATATGATTGATTTTCTTCCCGAAACTTTGGATGGGTTTGTTTATTGCCCCGGAAGTATACAATTACGTCCCTTCTCAAGAATCAAACCAGAAAGTTTTGTAACCGATTTTGAATTGCAGGTAGTTGGAGCCATCAAAACATTACAAATGGCGTTGCCAATGCTGACAGCGGCAGAGAGTGCCTCAGTGGTGTTCTTCTCGACAGTCGCTGTACAGATGGGTTTCAATTTTCATACACAGGTAGCTGCCAGCAAAGGGGCAGTGGAAGGCCTTACCAGGTCTTTAGCTGCTGAACTTGCGCCTGGCATAAGGGTAAATGCCATTGCACCTTCCCTGACAGATACACCCCTGGCTGCCAAGTTGTTAGGCTCAGACGAGAAAAGGGAAGCAAATGCCCAGAGGCATCCTCTTAAAAAGATTGGGTCTCCTGAAAATATTGCTCAAATGGCTGCATTCCTGCTATCAGAGAAATCTTCATGGATAACTGGCCAGATCATCCCGGTAGATGGTGGGAAATCAAGTATAAATCTTTAAAAATCAATAATCATGTTTGGAATATTCAGAAAAAAATCGAAAATAGATTTGTTGGAAGAAAAATACCAAAACCTTTTGAAAGAATCGTACAAGTTATCTACGATAAACCGAAAGGCCAGCGATGAAAAAGCTGTTAAAGCCGATCAGGTATTAAAAGAAATTGAACATTTAAAAACAGGGGGTTGAAATGGGATTCTATCAATTTAAAAGAGAACTCAGGGTTAAAGCTACGATGGATGAGGTATGGGATTTTATTTCTTCTCCCGGGAACCTTAAAGAAATCACCCCTGATTATATGGGCTTCGATATCACAACAGAAGATTTGCCGGAAAAGATGTATCCGGGAATGATCATCAGCTATATGGTAAAGCCTTTATTTGGTATTAAAACAACCTGGGTGACTGAAATTACCCACGTGAAAGATAAATCATACTTTGTGGATGAGCAGAGGGTAGGCCCCTATACAATCTGGCATCATGAGCATTTCATAGAACCCATTGAAGATGGTGTACTTATGAAGGATATAGTAAGCTATAAGCCTCCCTTTGGTTTCCTGGGTAGCATTGCAAACAGACTTGTCATTCAAAAAAAACTTAACGAAATATTTAATTACAGGACAAAAGCGATTCAGGGAAAATATGGTGTGTACAATACGGATACGGCTGAGAAAAACAATTAACGAACAAACAAATTGAAATGAAAACCATATTTCTGATTCTATTGACACTTGTAATGGTAAAAAATGAAACCATCCTTTTTGATTTTAATACAAGCGCTACCTCAGGCAGTTGGTTTACCGTAAACGATGATGTGATGGGCGGCATTTCAAAAAGCAATATGCAACTGAATGAAGATGGAACGGCCACTTTCCGGGGGCAGGTTTCTCTGGAAAATAATGGTGGTTTTGCCTCGGTCAGGTCAGTCGTTCAAAATTCTTTCGAAAGTGCCTATAAAGGTGTTATGTTGCGTGTGAAAGGGGATGGAAACATGTATAATCTGAGGTTCAGAACAAACAGGAATTTTGATGGGTATGCCTACCAGGCAAAAATTAAAACTGAAAAAAATCAATGGATAGAACTTAAGATACTTTTCAAAGATTTCGTACCAACTTTCAGGGGCTACACCCTAAGCGACAAGCCAGCGTTGGAATCGAAGGATATCGCTCAGATAGAAATTTTAATAGCTGACAAACAATCAGGGGAATTCGAAATCGATATTGACTGGATAAAATTATACGATTAATCTCCATTAAGTTGTTTCCCGTGGTTTATTTATCAAAAAAAGCAGGAGCAGATTTCTTTAGATTTATTTCTTATTCCGGGAAACGTTCAAATTTAAATATTTCTTCCAGCGACTCATCCCAACTTGCTTTATTTGAAATGAAAATATGTGCATCAGGTCGTTTATCTGATTTAGTATCTAAACATCCTGCTGGAACTACTAAAAGCTTACCGTCCATTTGTAAATTAGGCAGAGCGGAACCACAATTTGTACAAAACGCTTTTACATGATTACTTTTATGTGGTTGAAATATCTTGATTTCGGTTTCCGTTTTTATCCATTCCAGTTTAGCCGTTGTGGAAAACAAATTTGCAGCATGAGCAGACCCTGTATCTTTCCTGCAATATCTGCAATGACATAAATAAAAATGCTCAAAGTTACCTGTAACTTTAAATTTAACTCCTTTGCATAAACAAGAACCCAGATATTCCATATGATAAGTCCCTTTTTTAAATTTTGAATTTTGGTTGAAATCCACTTTCCCTTATTTCCTGTAATTTTATTGTTTACATATTCCTTTCTTATCTTTAAGAAACTTTCACTCCTTTAAATTGAGCACAACACCCGGGGCTTAGAAAAGTGCGGGTTTTCGCCCTGGTTTCCTGTCCACCGCTACTATAGTTTAAAAATAGTAAAAATGTTCGAAAACCACTTCACCCCGCATTTTTTTAGCGTCGCTGTTGTAGGGCGTTTTTTCAACTTTTTACATTTTTTCTATATCTAACATTTTTATTCCTTCTTCAGTTAGATTTTTGATCACTTTATCTTTACTTTTTTGTGATTTCCCAATGATTGCTTCTGATATCATATACATATCATATCCAAGCTCTTTACCCCTTATGACCGACTGGTATAGAAATTCTTCCGCCAAAAAACCAATCATAACAATTTCTTTTACATTGTTTTGTTTTAGAAAATCGTTTAGTTCTTCAAGCGTAAATGCATTGGCTTTTTCTCTTGTAAAAATATTTTCATTCACTAAATTCAGTCTCTTATCTAATCGCATTGCGGTTGTGTCAAGCGAGACGTAAATGAAAGGAAACGATAGAGATATATTCAATAACTTATGAATCCTTTTTATATAAATTACATTATTCCTGTCTGATTTGTTAATTACATAATTTATAGAATCAATCACCTTTTGATTAGATGGATCTGACAAACTACAGTTTGTGTGATATTCTTGCACATCCAATACAATAATAAATTTGTTTATTAAAACATTTTTGTCTTGTGATTTGGCAGAAATGCTTAATAAAGTAAAAATGAAAGTCAGTGCAATTGTAATTGTTAATTTCATATTTGTTTTTTCAATTAGTCAGTTGCTTTTATACGTCCAATTTTCTCAATTGACCCATAACGGAGAGTATATGAAGCGTTGGTGCACAGTCGAGGTGGCGCGTGTTTTTGCACTCCTGGTGCTATGCAGGATTATACGATTATTAGTTTATTGTCGCGCTGGCAAAAACCGTGACACCAGAGGGAGTGCCCCGCGCGAGCGGCGCCAGGCGGCCCCGCCGACCACTTAGCGGTCCTCTTTAGCAAGACAGTTCTCGCGGCGCGGAAAGCCAATGACATATACCGACCTGTTGGCAACAATATTTATTAAAGAAAACTATAGGATATTACTTGCATCGTGTCTTCCGACTATTGCCATTATTTCAACAATATCATTATTCAATCTGTAATAGATACTTTCAGATCCGAAGACACATCGCCTATAACCTCTTTTTATGTAATCTACAGATTCAAATGAAAATGGCCTTTGGGTAATGATTTCAAAATACTCAAAAAACGTATCAAAGAATTTGTCGGCTTGAGACATTCCGAATTTTTCAACTCTGTAATGATGGATTCGAATCAAATCCTCTTTGGCTTCATTACTTAGTCTATACTTAGCCATTAAGTAAGGATTTTGACTGACTTAGAATCTGTTCTTTGCTATTGTCTGTAAACCCACTTTTTTCAGATTTATCCAACTTTGCCCTAATCCAGTCAATTTGAGCCTGCTGTTTTCTAGCTTGTCTTATCAGGTCATTTATAAGTTCACTCTTACTGGAATATTCCTGGTTCTCCAATTGAGCTTTCAACCACTCATCATTTGGTTTGGTAAACGAAATACTTTGTCTAGCCATTTTATTATGTTTTGATGCAAATTTACATCAAATATGAACCAATTGCAAATTTTCCCAATATTGTTGCCAACGGTGAGTATATGAAACGTTGGGCATTTCGAAGCACTTTCCTGTCAAGGTACACGAAAGTTTTTTAGATGCAGAAACGCTGAAACACGCACTATCACGGCAATAAAATATACCGCCTGTTATTGAATATTCCGGTGAAAGTAGGCCACTATTCCGGAGCAAAGTAGGCCACTAATTCAGTGACAGAAGAGGTGGTAAAAATAGCAAAATTTTGGGATTAGATTTTTTTTCTTAACGACTCACCTTTTAA
>JAVEVB010000024.1:0-62010 GCA_034005265.1 Lentimicrobium sp. | reverse complement strand
TTATCGATGTTTCTAAGTATTCTTGAACAACTTTCAATTTGAAATCGTCCGTGAATTGCTTTACTTGTACTCTCATAGTCCTGGTTTTAGTTTACTTTTTCTGTAAACCTATTTCAGGACAAGACAGATCCTAAAAGAAGATTTCAGTTTTTGCTTCCTATCCCCTTGTCTCCCCGTCCCCTTGTCCCCTTGTCCTAAACTAAACAGATGACTATACCTCAAACTCAGGAATTAAGTTCCACAATTTTAAGAATAACCTGCGTTGCTTTCTCCATTGATTCCAGCGGAACAAATTCGAATTTACCGTGGAAGTTGTGCCCGCCGGCAAAAATATTTGGGCAGGGCAACCCCATGTAACTCAGACGTGAACCGTCGGTGCCACCGCGGATGGGTTTGATTTTTGCTTCAATACCCAACTCAACCATCGCCTTGCGTGCCGTTTCCACAATATGATACTGAGGTTCAACCATTTCACGCATATTGAAGTACTGGTCTTTCAGTTCAAGGGTGAAACAACCTTCGCCATAGCGCTGGTTCATAAAATCGGCACACTGCTGCATGGTTTCCTTGCGCTTTTCAAACAACTTACGGTCGTGGTCGCGCACAATGTATTGGATAGCGGCTTTTTCTACCGAACCTTCACATTTCATTAGATGAAAAAATCCTTCATAATCCTGGGTAAATTCCGGACGGTCGAAAACTGGCAATAGGGCGTTGAATTCCATGGCCATCAACAGGGCATTTTGCATTTTCCCCTTTGCATATCCGGGATGGATGTTTCTTCCCTGGATATTCACTTTTGCACTGGCAGCATTGAAATTTTCAAATTCAAGTTCTCCGATTTCTCCACCATCCATAGTATAAGCCCAATCGGCACCAAATTTCTTCACATCAAAATGATCAACCCCACGGCCAATTTCTTCATCGGGTGTGAACCCAATCTTAATCGGTCCATGTTTGATTTCAGGATGCTTCACCAAATATTCAATGGCAGTAATAATTTCAGTAATACCTGCTTTATCATCTGCGCCAAGCAAAGTAGTACCATCAGTAACAATCAATGTTTGTCCTGCATACTGCCTCATTTCAGGAAAATCCTTAGGCGAAAGCACTAAGTTCAATTCCCGGTTGAGTAGTACATCTCCGCCATCATAATTTTCTATGATCTGCGGTTTGATGTCGTTGCCCGGCATATCAGGGCTGGTATCCACATGCGCCACAAAGCCTATTACTGGCCCTGTTTTGCCGTTATTAGCGGGAAGTGTGCCCATTACATAGCCGTTCTCGTCCATACTCACATCCGCAAGTCCGAGGGCAATCAGGTCGTTGTGCAACATGCGCAAAAGCGTAAGCTGCTTTTCTGTACTGGGACAGGTTTCAGAGTTTTCATCACTCTGAGTATCAATGCTTACGTATTTTAAAAATCGTTCTTTAATTGTATTTTTCATTGGATTGTTGTTAAAAATTCAAAGATTCAAGGATTCAAACCTGCCCGACTGACCAGATACATCATTTCAAATTTAGTTCCGTCAAAACGGTCAGGCAGGGATTCAAATTTAAAACTTTCAAATCAAATCAAAACTAAGATTTAGATTTTTAGAAGATAGACCTTTATCAAAATTCTACGCCTCTTCCGTCTTCGCCCTCAGCGCTTCCCAAATCATATAGCCGCAGATGACAGCAAACATAAGCAACCCAAATGCTTCGGCAGTGTGTGATTCGAACCATTCGGCATTTACAAAATTAATGCCTCCGAATTTCAGCATGGCACTAACCACACCCATAAGCGCGCCACCGGCAATAAACCCGGAAGCAATCAGGGTTCCACGTTCTTTGCGCGACTGGTTTAGTTTTTCGTCTTTTGAACGGGTAGTAACGTACCAGGCTATAATACCACCAACCAACAGCGGTGTATTTAGTTCAATCGGGATAAACATACCCAGGGCAAATGCAAGGGCAGGAACGCCAATCATGGTAAGTATCAGCGACATGAAAGCACCACCGGCATAGAGTAACCAGGGAGCAGGTTTACCCGACATCATGGGTTCAATTACCGCGGCCATTGCGTTGGCCTGAGGAGCCACCAAAGCACCTTCGCCGGTAAAACCATAGGTTTTATTCAAAATCATAATCACGCCACCCACAGTGGCCGCTGAAACGATGGTACCAAGAAATTTCCAGGTTTGCTGTTTGTAGGGTGATGTACCCAGCCAGTAACCAATTTTAAGGTCGGTGATGAAACCGCCCGCCATGGAAAGCGCGGTGCAAACCACCCCCCCAATAATCAACGCGGCCACCATGCCTGCCGTTCCCGAAAGACCGGCCCAAACAAGTACCAAAGAAGTGATAATCAATGTCATTAGAGTCATCCCGGAAACGGGGTTAGTTCCCACAATAGCAATGGCATTGGCTGCAACGGTTGTAAACAGAAAGGCAATTACCATAACAATACCAAGTGCAATCAAGGCTTGGGTCAGGTTATTCACCACGCCAAACAGGAAGAACACAAAGATTACAATTGCGGTGAGCACTATCCCGATCAGGATAATTTTCATGGGAATGTCGCGCTGGGTACGTTTGGTTTCGGCCGTCATTGTTTGCTTGCCACCCAATTCCTTAAAAGCCAGTCCGAATGCATCACGAATAATGCCTGATGACCGGACAATGCCAATAACCCCTGCCATAGCAATACCACCAATACCAATCTGACGCACATAATTACGGAATATTTCCTCGGGCGACATATCTGCCAGCAAGGCAGTAACATTGGCACCCACGGCAATGGTTTGTCCATCAGCAAAATGAGAAATTACAGGGATAAGCACATACCAGCCTACAAATGAACCGGCGGTGATGATGGCCGCATACTTCAGCCCAATGATATATCCAAGACCCATAACAGCCGCGCCCACGTTCATTTTAAAAACAATTTTGAATTTGTCGGCAATCATTTCTCCGGCAGGAATCACACGGGAGGTAAAAACTTCACTCCACCAACCAAAAGTAGCGATGATAAAATCATAGATTCCACCAATAAGTCCGGCCACCAGTAAAAGCCGGGCTTGCGAACCACCCTTTTCACCCGAAACCAATACTTCAGTAGTGGCGGTAGCTTCAGGGAAGGGGTATTTACCGTGCATATCCGAAACAAAATACTTCCGGAAAGGGATCAGAAACAAAATACCAAGGAAGCCGCCAAGCAGCGATGAAAGAAATACCTGATAAAAATGCGCTTCAAGATTTAAGATGTAAAGTGCGGGCAGGGTAAAAATAGCGCCAGCTACAATTACACCCGAACTTGCCCCAATAGATTGAATAATCACGTTTTCGCCAAGCGCATTTTTTCGTTTTGATACCGTTGATAAACCCACAGCAATAATGGCAATGGGAATGGCTGCTTCAAATACCTGGCCTATTTTCAGACCAAGGTAAGCGGCAGCTGCCGAAAAAATCACCGCCATCAACAAACCCAGCAATACCGAACGCAGGTTTACTTCGGGTACTGCTTTATTGGCAGGCATTACGGGTTTGTACTCTTCGCCTGGCTTAAGCTCGCGATAAGCATTATCGGGCAAGCCTTTGATTTCCTGTTTATGGTCTTCCATAGAAATTTTGTTTTGGAACAGAAGGCAAATTTAAGGTTTTCAAACTATTGTTCGCAATCCATAATTATTGTAATGAGTAAATTTTTATATCGTCTGGTGGATGCAAAGCAAAGTACCGTGTGAAAATTCTGGTGGCCATTCGAAATGTACAGGCGCATACATGAATGCAGATAATGGAAGATTCAAAGATCAATGCTTAAGACGCAGCGTTCATATCTATAAAGATAAATCCTGCCTTTGATATCAAAAATAGATGAAACGTATGCGTTCCCGTGGATATAAAAAGCAACAATGGGTAAGTCTGCCTGAGAAAAACCAATTCTCCATTAACCGATAAATTGGGATTGACACTCGGTATTCACAGATCTTTGGAGCGTTAAGCAAAGAAAAACTAATAAATGAAAATTATTATTGCCCATTGCGTCTTTCTATAGTGTCAAAAATAAATTCACCCTAAAACAATAGCAATCTTTTCATCCTCAAATTCTACCTCATCACCAGGGAAAAGTTTCTTGCGTTTTTGTAATTCAACCTTTCCATTTACCTTCACCTCACCGGATGTTATCGCCTGGTTGGCCTCTCCCCCACTTTCAACCAGATTCAACAGTTTGAGCAACTGGTTCAGTTGTATGTAATCATAACCCTTTAGTTCAAATGAAGTCATAGAAGTGCATTTTTGCAAAAATAAGAGAAAAGGACCGGGTTAATAGTAAAATACGGTGTTTATTATGAAGAATTTTTAGAATGAAAAGGATTATTCGTCCTGTCAGACAGACCAATCCACCCACATTGCTTACTTTTGCGCCTTTAACAGAAAAAATATGCAAGCCGACTTTACCCCATCTGTTTACCGATTACAATCTCAAGCCACTGGTCACATTTTTAACGACAATGGCTGGACACTTGATGCTCCCAATGAGGAAAAACCTTCTCTAATACGGGCACTTTATAATGCGAAACAATTAGAACTGAGGGGTCCCAAATGTGGTCTTTATACTTATGCTGACTGGCTTCCCGTAAAAAGGATGTTGCACGGTTCATCATCACCGGTTACCTATAAAAGTGAAGGATTGGCCCGCCTTCTTGAAATGAGTAATTTGTGGATAACTTACAGTGGGTACTGGCCGGAACGGAATGCTGCAATGACCACCTGTTCCTTTAAAGAAACAGAGGCCTATTCTGTTTGTGGCAGGATGGATGCTTCCCATAATCAGGTACTTGTAGTGGCATCTGCCGGAAACACAGCAAGAGCTTTCGCTAAAGTATGTTCAGATAACAATATTCCTTTGTTGTTGTGCGTCCCTCACGATTATATCAATGCCCTGTGGTTTGACAAACCGTTGAATGATTGCGTAAAGCTTGCTGTTACAGCTTTTGGCAGCGATTATTTTGATGCCATTCACCTGTCAAACTTAGCTGCGAAGTGCGATGGTTTTTTAGCTGAGGGCGGTGCCAAAAATGTGGCCCGCAGGGACGGTATGGGTACAACTACCTTGTCGGCAGTAACTACCATTGGCCGTATTCCTGACTACTATTTTCAGGCTGTGGGTAGTGGAACCGGTGCCATTGCAGCCTGGGAAGCCAATTTAAGGTTGATTGAAGATGGTCGTTTTGGGTCCAATAAGATGAAACTGATGATTTCACAAAATAGTCCTTTCCTGCCTATTTATGAAGCATGGAAAGTTCGTTCACGGGAAATGCTTCCTTACGATGATGTATTGGCCCGGGAGCATGTTACCGAAATTGATGCCAAAGTCCTTTCAAACCGCAAACCGCCCTATCCAATTATTGGCGGACTGTTTGATGCCATGATGGATGCTGGTGGAGATGTATTGAAAGCTACTAATCTGGAAGCCAGACTGGCTAAAGAATTATTTCTCACAACCGAAGGAATCGACATTTATTCGGCCTCTGCTGTTGCAACTGCTTCGCTTATCAAAGCATTAAACGAAGGCATGATAGACAAGGATGCTCTTGTAATGCTCAACATTACCGGAGGAGGTGAGGAACGTTTTAAAAGAGAACATAGCCTTTATTACCTTAAACCAGATCTGTTTTTTGGTATTCAACCAGAAATGGAAGAGGTGAAGGAGAAGCTGGCCGGGTTAAAGTGGTAGGATAATAAGTTGGGAATCATTAGTCCCCGAGAAACACCATTTTTTTCACATGCACGAACTTTCCTGTGTTCAGCACAAGGTAGTAAATTCCGGCCGGATGGGAAGTTGCCTCCCAATCGCCTGAGTATTTTCCTGCGGGCAGTGTTCCATCTACGATGGTATCCAAAACATCACCGTTCATATCACGAACATGTAGAAAAACCCGACTGGTTTCTTTCACGGTATAGACAAAATGTGTGGTTGAACGGAAAGGGTTTGGGCTGTTTTGCTCCAGCACTGAATTGCTTACAGACAATGGATCGTTCACTCCAGCAGCAGAAAGTGAAGGGCTGCCGGCCTGAACCCAGGCAGTAAAGATGAGGTTAGCCAGCGCATGTGAAGCCCGCTCAAACAGGGGAATGGTGAAACTCTTGCTCTTGTCCCAAAGTGCATTTTTATAGATTGAGGAGGAATAATTGGAGGAAAGGGATTTGGCATAATTGTCTGCAGCCAGAATGGAATCACAAAATGTATTGTTCAGGTAGAGATAATCAAAAATATATTGTTCCACATTTGTGATTTCTATGGCATTGCTTCCTGAATAATTGAACTGCGAAATAAACGCATTGATCATTGTAGATTCATAGCGGGAGTGAATGCCAGTGTTTCCGGTAAACTGACCGTTGTAATTACGGGTAACATGCATGGGCATGTGACCATCGGCAACATAGTGACCCAAATCGGCTGCAAAAATCTGTGCATTTTCAAAATCACTCCGTTGCAGACAGTTGCGCAAAGAATCAAACGATGCCAGTGTTGCCCAGGGAAGAATGCCATTGTCAAACACAAAAGTAGAACCATGAATGTTGATGACTGAATCAAACGTTTGGGGAATGCGGCCAGTGGCTAGAAATTCAGGATAATTGTCAATATCAATGTAATGCTTTGGACCTTCGGTTGGGTCGGTAGCTTTACGGTAATCGGCATCTGAAGCATGATCACGGATAAAACCTACCCATGCCTGGAATCCTTGCATTTGTTCGTTGAATGACAAAGCAGCGGCTTCACTTATTTTGCTGTGACCGGTTGATCCCCAACTAATCAAAATTACTGAAAGGGCTAGGAGTGAAATTGTTGAGATGAAAAATCTTTTCAAGAGTGTAGAATTAAGTGTATTTGAAGGGTCAAAAATAGGCAATTATTGATTTGAACCGCTGGAAATCAATAATCCGGGGTTTGCAATCCACTATTTCAATTAATTGATGAGATGGTTTCCCATAAAATCAAAAGGGGCGCAAAAAAAATGTGCACCTTTTGAATCATGCTTTACTTTCGGCATCCAATATCCTTACTATAATAAAAGGCGATATCCTACCGATAGTTGAAACAAATTGAAAGGCTGGGAACTATAAGACCTTTCGCTAAATAAACCCACGGAATACTGATAGCAAAACTTAGTAAATAGTACTGGTTCTTTTTTTATTTTGAACACATATCCTACACCAGCACCTAACCCACTTTCAAACCCTTTCCATTCACTTGAGTTCATTTTGGATTTATATATATTCTTCTCTTTTGTTTCAGTTTCAATTGTTCTGGTACGTATTGTTCCAGAAATAAAATAGCCGACATAAACCCCGGCAGTAATAAATATCGTTCGATTTGAAGTCAGATAATAGTTAAGTGCGACAGGCATCTGTATTACATGGTATATCTGTTTTTGCTGAAAATCACCCCAGTTTTCGCCTTGAATATCCGTGTACTTTCCATCATATTTTATCCCTTTTTGTTAATAAAAAACACCGGGATTTATCTCCCAACGATCATCATTACCAAATCCTTTGCCATAGGAGAGCCCTATTTCCAAACCAGGACTATAATCGTAATTAAAAAATGAAGCATCTCGCCAATTTGAGTAAATTGCACCTGATTCGAGAGAAAAAAATGAAGATTGTGATGACACCAGCAATGCTGACATTGCGAGAACAAATGTGGCAATAAATTATTTCATAATAATGCACTTATAAAGGATGGATTGAATAGAATACTGTGCAATAATAATAAAAATCAGATATCAATATATGCGTAAAATCCGATGGTTTAGGTTTTGGGAAATGGAATTTTGATTTTCCCTTGAATCCTTGTCTTAATATCCTATGTCAGTTATTCAAATTATGAACCCTGCAAATATAAATGGTATCAATTGGCTGAAGAGACAATGTCCATGGCGGGATTTTCATAGATGAGGAATATAAACTGGCGAAATTATTTCCTGAAAAGAAGGTTAGAAAGCCAGCTTCATCATACTTCTTTTCCAGCACAGTAAGTTGCAGATCCGGCGCAAATTCCTGACGGGAAATATTGCCGGGGTAGACCATCAAATCGCCATCCTTAACAACAGAACTGTTGGTTGCATATTCCTTCATCCCATTTTTCTCAGCATACCATTGCCAACCCCAATGGCCTACAGTCCATACTGTTTGTCCTGAATGTGTTTTTATCTCATTGGCCATTTTTCTGTAATAGTTGGCATAAGTATAATCAGAAATCCCAAGCGTTACACCAAACACAATGCTTAGTCCCAAAGAGATACGATTTACCGTATTACCTGATCTTGTAAAAAGGCCATCGGAAAAAAGAAGGACAAAGGGAATGACTAGCAGTATATGTCGCGTAGCCATAAATGGGGCAAACAAAACCATAAATGCCGCCATAGACGCAACAAACAACAAAACAATAAAACTGTCAGACATCAGATAGCTATGGAAACCCGTTCCCTTCGAATTCTTTATAAACTGTCGCACCAATAGAAAATAAACCAGGATACCGTTTATTATAAACAGGATATTTAAGAGGTTGGTATTGGTTTTTTCAGGTATCAGGCGATTCGCGAAAAGTACAATCTGTAACAGAAACAGAATTAAAACGATGATAATTCCTTTGCGCACCCAGGGTTTGGTAAAACTACCGCTGAGGATTGATGCTGAAAAAAAAGCAACAGCACCGGTACAGGCCATAAATGACCAAAGGCGGTTAATGTGTATTTCTCCTCTTGGGCGGTCGAGAAAATGAATAGATCCATATTCAGCGTAATTCCATACTGACCACAAAACCAGAATCCCTATAGGAATAAATAGAGTAAAAAGATATTTATAGTCACGCCTGATTAAGATCACAAGAAGTAAAACAATTAAAAGCGGAAGTATTGAATATTTGATTAGCAAGCCTATGCTTAAAAGAAATGCAGTAATAATATAACTGGTGAATTTATCCTTTTGTCGGGCTTTCAGTAAAAAAAGTGCCGAAGCTAGAATCACCACCAGCACAGGAATGTCGGTCATTAAATTTTGGTTCACAACCAGAGCCGGACTGAATGCAAACAGCAATAAAAGCAGGGTTGTATTCTTAAGGTTCAGGACTTCTGTTAATCTGTTAAACAGCAATAAAGTCAAAAAAGTGAATATTGATAAAAACAGGTGCAGGGGAATTTCACCGGTTCCGGTAATGGAGATAACAAAAGCCAATAGGTAGAAAAACAGCGGAGGCTGGTTGTGACTATACATTGGTGTAGAGTCATCTTTCCAGTTTATCATGCCCGACATGGGTGTGCCGGGATGATCCAGTATCCAGGAGGCTGCCTTAAGATGAAAAGTATCGTCAATATGATACGCCTTTCCAATGTTCAATGCAGTAAGAAAAGCCCACAACAACAGCAAAAGCAAAAATCTGCGCTTCGACAACATATTGATTGCCCTGAGATTGTTTTTCAGCTTTATCAGCATATTTCCAGGCTAAGCCCAAAAGCTTGATAGTTATACAACTACATTCACAATCTTTCCCGGAACAACAATCATTTTGCGTGGTGCTTTTCCTTCGAGCCATTTGGTTGATTCAGTAGCATCAAGGACTGCCTTTTCAATTTCCGGGACCGTGAGATCAAGTGGCAATTCCAGTTTAAAACGCATCTTACCATTGAAAGAAACCGGATATTCAAAAGTGTTTTCAACCGTATAGGCCTCATTGTAAACCGGGAAGGTTGCCTTAGTCACACTTTCGGTATTGCCCAGCAAGCTCCAGAGTTCTTCGGCAATGTGCGGTGCGTAAGAAGAAATCAGAATGGTGAGTTCACTCAAAATGCTGCGGTTGTTACATTTGATCTCAGAAAGATCATTCACACAGATCATAAAATTACTCACGGCTGTGTTAAATGAAAAACGCTCAATATCATCCTGCAACTTTTTAATGGTTTTGTGCAGCACTTTCAGTTCGGCCGGGGTGGGTGGATTGTTGTTCACCACAAAGTTGTTGTCAAAATCATGGAACAAACGCCACAGCTTGCGCATAAAACGGAATACCCCTTCAATGCCATTGGTGTCCCAGGGTTTGGATTGCTCCAATGGTCCAAGAAACATTTCATACAACCGCAAGGTATCAGCACCGTATTTTTCAATCAAATCGTCAGGATTCTGAACGTTGAATTTTGATTTTGACATTTTTTCCACTTCCCAGCCACAGAGGTATTTCCCATCCTCGAAGATAAACTCAGCATTGGAAAGGTGTGGTTGCCATGATCTAAAAGCCTCAATGTCAAGTACATCATTGTGTACGATATTCACATCCACATGAATGGCATCGCTAAAATGCTCCCTGCCCGGGAAATTCTTAGAAACAAACACCGGAAATTGCCCCAACCCTTCCTGCTCAATAAACTGAGGGACTTCACCTCCCTTTAAAACGCTGTGAATACGCTCCATCACCTTTTCTATTTCAAGAAAATAACGGATGGGTATCAGTAATAGCTTCAAACCTTTTTGTTTGCAATAATCCTGGTATGGATGGGCGATCTTTTCCAGGGAATGCTGACGCTTTACCTCAATAATCAGCCCGGCTTCCTTGCTATAGAAGTCAAATTTACGGTTGCCGTCGCGGTAATCACGTTCGAATGCTACACCTGTTTTGCTGTCTTTAAGGTTTTCCCACAGCAGAAACTCAACCATTTTTTCAAGGTTGGCCCGATACACAAAGTTTGACCGCCCCTGTATCATACCCTGATTAATCAATTTCTGGAATGGCTCATCCAGAATGGTGAGGCCCAGATCAAACAGAAATTTGTTCCAGAATCGCGCATAAATCAGGTGGCCGGTGGCATGTTCGGCACCGCCCATATATAAATCAATATTTTGCCAATAGGCATTGGCCTGCTTGGAGAAATACTCGTTTTTATTTTTCGGATCCATGTAGCGCAGATAATATCCGCTTGAACCGGCAAAACCAGGCATAGTATTGGTTTCCAGTGGATAACCATCCTTATTAACCCAGTTTTTAGCACGGGCTAATGGAGGTTCACCACTTTCTGTTGGTAAATAAGCATCAACTTCGGGCAACTCCAAGGGCAATTCACTTTCATCGAGGGTAAAAGGCATGCCATCCTTGTAATAAATAGGGAAAGGCTCGCCCCAATATCGCTGACGGCTGAAAATGGCATCCCTCAGTCGGAAATTCACTTTACCATAGCCCAATCCCATTTCTTCAACTTTCTGGATGGCTGCCGGAATGGCCTGTTTCACTTCCATCCCCGATAGGAAGCCGCTATTAATCATGACACCTTCCTTTGAATCGTAGGAATCTTCCCATTCTGAAGGGTCCACCGGAGTTTCCCCTTCACGGGAAACCACCTGGCGAATGGGCAGGTTAAAGTGACGCGCAAAAGCAAAGTCCCGACTGTCGTGACCAGGAACCGCCATAATGGCACCAGTACCATAGCCCATCAACACATAATCGGCCACCCAAACCGGAATTTCCTCGCCATTTAAGGGATTAATTGCATAGCCACCGGTAAATTCGCCAGTCACTTTCTTTACTTCGGTTATACGCTCTCTCTCTGATCGGTTTTTGGCCCATTGCAGGTAAGCATCCACTTTCTCCCGCTGACCGGAGGTGGTAATTTCATCAACAAAAGGATGTTCAGGTGCCAGCACCATAAAGGTTACCCCGAAAAGGGTATCAGCGCGGGTGGTGAAAACCTCCAGGTCTTCGTTAATGTCTTTTAATTTAAAGCGCACCGAGCAACCTTGCGAACGTCCAATCCAGTTACGCTGGATTTCACGAATAGATTCAGGCCATTCCACTTTATCGAGGCCTGAAAGCAACCTGTCCGCATAAGCGGTAATACGCAACAGCCATTGCTTCATGGTCTTACGCTCAACAGGATGTCCACCTCGAACCGAAAAACCATCGCTTACTTCATCGTTGGCCAAAACCGTTCCCAGTTCCGGACACCAGTTGACCATAGTATCGGCCAGGTAGGCCAGACGATAACGCATCAGCACTTCCTGCTGACCACGCTCGTCCATATTGTTCCAGTCCTGAGCCGAAAAAAGTTCAGTTTCACTGTGTGCTGCATCCACCGATGCATTTCCCAAAGAGGAAAATATCGAAATCAGGCTTGAGATGGGCTCTGCCTTTTCGCTGACATTGTTATACCAGGAGTGAAACAACTGTATAAAAGTCCATTGCGTCCATTTGTAATAGGCCGGATCGCTGGTTCGCACTTCGCGGTCCCAATCATAAGAAAAACCAATTTTGTCCAGCTGCTCCCGGTAGCGTGCTATATTTTTCTCCGTGGTAATGGCCGGATGCGTACCGGTTTGAATGGCATACTGTTCTGCCGGAAGGCCATAGGCATCATAGCCCATAGGGTGCAAAACGTTGAAACCTTTCAGGCGTTTATAACGGGCGTAAATGTCTGAGGCAATGTAGCCGAGCGGATGACCAACATGCAATCCCGCTCCGGATGGATACGGAAACATATCAAGCACATAAAACTTTGGCTTGTTGTAATCAATTTCTGTTTTGTAGGTTTTATTATCTGCCCAGGCTTTCTGCCATTTTTGTTCAATTTCCCTGAAGTTGTAATCCATTGGTTTTGCTGTGTTTTAGAAGCGTGCAAAGGTACAAAGGATTTCGGTACAATAGGCTATGCCGCATTGGGTTTGAGGTTGATTTTAATCCGGATGTACCTGGAATAGTGTGCTGCTTTGGAAAGATGCCTTAGTGGATCAAAATAAGATTCTGCCACTTCATGATTAAAAATTGACTTGGATTACATAAATTTTTGTAAATTTGCACCGCATTATTGGGTCTCGTGGCCGAGTGGCTAGGCAGAGGTCTGCAAAACCTTCTACAGCGGTTCGAATCCGCTCGAGACCTCCCCGGAAGTTTAAGTATTGACAACTTAAATTTCAAATCTTACAAAATCAGGACTTTAACGGGTCCTGATTTTTTGTTTTAAGTATTACTGATTGTGCTGAGACAAACAAGCTTTCTTTGATATGTTACTGAAATTATTCAGTATTCAATGTCCTGTTTTGCAATGGTTTAACAATTAATAACCGAGTGTCATTTATCCGTATTTTAAATCCTATTTGCATTTTTTACTTCAAGATAATGTTCAAAATTAATTGAAAAAGAAGAACAAAAACAAATCCAAAACAACGAAATAAACCCGATATTCATAAGCAGGTTGATGCAATCCGCAAACTCCTCCAAAAAGCGCTTTCTATTTTTTTTGCCACTAACGAATTACTTTTCCCCGTTTTGCTGATTATAGCTATATGATGTCGTACAAGAAGCTAAAAAACTGGCAAACTCATTTAAAGTAATATTATGCCATGAAGAAAAACGAAACCAATACTACACTAATCGCCGAAGAAACCCTATGCCGGGAGAAAAACCCCTCCGGATCGAAAAAAATCGGGACCATGCTTAAGCAGGCGCGTAAATCGAAGCGAATGACCCAGCAAGATCTTGCCAATGTAGTGCATAAAAAACGCACCTACATCTCACGTGTAGAAAATGACGGCAGCAACATCACCCTGAAAACCTTATACGATCTCGTAGAAAAAGGCCTTGGTGGAAAAGTTGACATCAATTTTAAAATGCATTAATCGATTCCCTTTTGTAGACAACCAAATAAAACCCGGCAAATAGACTGAACATATCCCTATCGGAACTGTTAGTCGCGACATGATGGAAATCAACCCTGAAATCCCTACTTTTGCCGGTTCATGGACATTTTAACCCTTTTTCTACTCGCGCTAGGTCTCTCCTTTGACTCCTTTGCTGTTTCCATCAGCAGCGGATTGATGCTTCCACATATCCGTTTTACTAAAGCTTGCATCATAGCCTTATCTTTCGCATTTTTTCAGGCATTTATGCCGGTAATCGGCTGGTTGGCCGGACTTGCTATACGCGATCAGCTGGTCGCAGTTGACCATTGGATCGCCTTCGGACTTTTGGGCCTTCTGGGCCTCAAGATGATTTACGAAAGCCTGAAACCCGAAGAAAAAAAGAAACCTTTCAACCCGTTAAGCCCCTGGATGCTGCTCACCCTTTCCCTGGCCACCAGCATTGATGCCCTGATTGTAGGCGTAAGCTTTGCCCTCCTCGAAACCCCCGAGACCCCTTTCTGGATGGCCATTCTCCTTCCCGTAATAATCATTGGATCCGTAACTTACATCCTTTCTATGCTTGGAATTTTGTTTGGCAAGAAGGCCGGTGCAAGGCTGGGCAAACGCATGGAGTTGCTGGGTGGTTTGATACTGATAGGCATTGGGGTGAAGATATTGGTGGAGCATTTAATGGCAGGATAAATTATTTTTGCTCGATTTGAGTTTTCTCTGTTTATGTCCATTCTTGATATTTTTTGCACCGGTGCGAGTACCTGCCTCATAGCCAATAAAATAAAAATTATTACTAAATCATCTGATTTATAGATAGTTAACAAAACGGCGAAAAAAGTAACTAAGCGCCCAAAAACAATATCAATATGAAAGCAAAATCGCTTAATAGTATTCTAATTCTTATCTCATTGGTTTCCTGCGTTAAGGATAATGATAACAATATGACTAAAAAGGTTTATGACTTTTCGGATATTTCAATGTATGATGAAATGGCATATGCTATACATGAAAGCGATTCAACACAATGGAGGTTGACAGTGATTTTACGGTAGATAAAAAAGCCCTGTTTGATTCAATTGATTTTCCAAATATTGACCTTACAAAATGGGTTACACCCACCCTTAAAACGAATTTGGGATTTATTCCTAATCCTGTTAGAAATGTAGGCTCATTTTTCTTATACAGAGACTGCGAAATTTTTAATTTTGTAATGGTTGATACTTTATTTAACAAGCTTGCATCGGATAAGATTAACAATATATCGTATTTCGCATTTACTTTTTCTGGATTTGAACCTGCTTATTATCGGGTATATTATGTTTGTCAGGACTCCAGCAAGGTAATAACCGGAATGGGGTATGGAAACATACAAGTGATTAATTAGGAATTTAAACACGATAAGGGGTTAGACTTGCTGAAGAGGCTTATCCCGGAAAAGAATTTAGCAGAACAGTTTTGCAGAACTAGCAATTACACGCATCGAGCCTGCCCTTCATTTTGCAGAGGGGCTCAAACATAAGAATATCAACAGATTACATACAGGACTCTGCGAATAACAAAATGTATGAATGGGTTTATACACAGATGTTAAGGTGCATAAGCATTGGCTGCAGAAATCCGGCTGGTATTATGCGAAATTAATGTGTTTACGGCAGAATTAAAACTACTTATGCCACTGGTTAAAAAGGTATAACCCGATTCTTCGTTTTGAGCTGATGTGCTCAACAAGGCTTTCTGGGTAGTATAAATCCCACTCATTTGGCTTGCTGAAAATGAAGAATTGACAAAACTCTTAACGTATGACTTGTATGTTGCCTGGTAATCTGCATTGGCAATAATGTAATTAATTAATGGCCACCCTGTCCCCACTTCCGACATGCTGAATGAAACAGCCTTGCGATTACCGCTCCCCGAAGAAAAAGCTTCATTGTTGTCCCATGCAATCCATCTAAGCTTATTCATTGCAGGATCGTTATACAAATAGTAGTTGTGGGTCATAACGCCATAGGTATCCCAGTTTTGAATCGTATTATTAACTGCCAGGTATTTTAAGAAACCATCCACATCGAATACTGCTTCCAGTCCCGCTTTCCATGCCTCAGGGTTTGATGTGCGGGTAGAGGCATGAAGGGCATTATACATTGCCTGAATGTCACTTTTATCGCTGGATGCTGTATTGGTTTTCTTTTCAAAATCATCCAGATTGAAACCCGAAGTTGAAAAACTTGCCCCGTCTCCTTCCGGCTTATAGCAATTTCCGGTTGCGCTTCCAAAATAATCCAGTAAAAACGAGTCGAATACAACTTCATCCATTGTATATAATCCAAAATATTGGTAATCCCCGGTTCCTTTATCTATATAAAGTTCATAAAAAGAAGTACGTACTGCCGGAACGCCAAAACTGCGAAATAAATCCGATCCTGATTTTTCTCTCATTAAGGATAAATCCAGATAAGCACTACTCATCGAAAGCTCTTTAAATCCATAAAAACGTTGGTTGGTAATTTCGGGATAATCATCCGCGAACTGATCAAAATCAAATCTAAATGGAAGCTTTCCTGTTTTGGCAGTCAGGCTCGAATTTCCTTTATACCGCACCCCAACCTGGTACCACTGCTTATTATTAAAATAAAAATCTGCGGCAAAGTATAATGGGGTTTGTTCAGAAAAATCTTCTCCCGGCCCACCACTACTTCCTCCGGTTACATCTGCCAGATCGGCCTGCATATCACTCCACTCTTTGGACGTAAATACAATATGGATTTTATTCACTTTTGTTTGGTCAAATACAATGTCATAATCGGGTGATACCAAACCATGTGTTTCAGTAGTCCAATCGGCTAAACCAGATCCACTTGGCACAAAAATCTCTTTCTGACATGAATACATTACCACCAATGGTATTATGGCATTAAAATATTTTAAACCCTTAATCCTCATTTGTTGTTATTTTAAAAGTATATCGATAAGAAAGTCCGAAAATGTGTGTTGTTTTGGGATATGAAATCCCTAAGTCTTTTTCAATTCTATAAAACAATTCAATTTCTCCGGCTTTTTTAATCTTATAATCCGTTCCGATTGTAAATCTGATTTTATCAAATCCATTCTCCTCGCCATGCTCATAGTGCCTGTAAATTTCAGTCGAAAATTTCGGATCTAACTTCCAGTCTTTAAAATTATATCCCACCCCTGCTTTTAACCTTAGATGGCGATTTGCAAAATCTCCCTCCTCTTCGCCTACCCCCAATTCATTTTTGTTTTGATACCTTAGCCTGTAAACAAAATCCATGCGATTCAGTGTATGTTTATAGCTTAAATCTAAATGATAACGTGTGTGATTTTCAAATCCCTGGATAGTTCCTTTGGTATCATTTTCCCGCAAAAAACGAAAGCCTCCGCCTAACTCCCATCGCTTCAATCCCACATACTTTACATCTATGTTTGTAAAATAAGAATCAATCATCGTCGAATTGCTTTTTAGTTGCATTTGCTCCCTCAAACCAAATTCCCATTTTTTGTTCAGTTTCAATTGTAGACCTACCGAACTCCATGTTTCAATATCTCTCACTTCGACATAAGTTCCTTCCTGAGCAGAAACAACCAAATTCATGAGCATACACAGTGTACTGATACAAAATATTTTCAAAAACTTCCTCATCGCCATAATCCCCTCTGTTTACTTTTGCAGATACATGTATAAAATTCATCCCGAAGTTTTTCATCTCATCAATTAAAAGCAGGTGAAATATACTCAGCAGGCGATTTTTCGATATAATAACAACAATCCTCCGATTTTATTTCAAAACTATACCCGATATTGAGTTAATAAAAGTTAACACCTTTTGCTGAACAGACTATTAAGAATGAAAACCGCTATTTTTCGCAGCCCCCTGTTTTCCCCAGCTAGCGCACGTCCCCCATCACATACCTGATTGAAAACGCAATAGTTTTGCACTTACCATTCTTTCCAATCCGGAAGAAATTTAACAAAACAGTTTGGTGTAATCTGCAAATACACGGTTCGAAGCCCACCCTGGATTTTTGGGTGGACAAACGCCATCAGAGAGAATTTCACCCTCAAAAATAATCCCCCGTATTGGAAAGTTAAAAAATAATCGTATCTTTGCAAGTGATTACTCACTATTTATCATGACTGAAAAACAGGAAAAGATTTTACATGCTGCATTGGAGCTCTTTGCCAGAGATGGATTCAGCAGTACATCAACAAGTAAGGTCGCAGCTTATGCCGGCGTTTCAGAGGGACTGATTTTTCGCCATTTTAAAAATAAAGAAGGACTGCTTAAAGCCATATTGCAAGAGGGAGAAGAAAAAGCCCGGACACTTTTTGCAGACATTGTACTTGAATCAGATCCTAAAGAAGTAATCAGAAAAACCATTGATATGGTGTTGCATATCAGCACATCCAGGTCTGATCTTGAGTTTTGGAAACTACAGTACAAGATTAAATGGGAAACAGAGAAATACGGTGAACATAAAATGGAACCGCTGCATCTGGCCCTGACCAATGCCTTTACAAAACTTGGCTATGCATCGCCTGACCGGGAAGCCAGCCTTCTGCTCATTATTAACGATGGCCTGGCAACACGGATTGCCCTTCAGCAAGGTTTCGACTGTGAAACCCTCACCTCCTTTCTGAAGAAAAAATACAACATTTGATTTTTTTTACACTCAATAGAATGTAAGTACTTACTTAATAACAATGAACAATGAAAACAAACAAAACCATATTAATAACAGGAGCCTCATCAGGCATTGGAAAAGAAATTGCCAATATTCACGCTGAAAAGGGTGGCGATCTGGTAATTGTAGCCAGAAGCAAAGATAAGCTCGAAAAACTGAAAACTGAATTGGAAAGTAAACATTCCGTTAAGGTTACGGTCATTGTGAAAGACCTTGGTTTGCCTGAAGCGCCAAAGGAAATATACGATGAGGTGTTAAAAGCCGGAATACAGGTTGATTATCTGGTAAACAATGCCGGATTTGGAGGATTGGGAAAATTCCACGAAAGGGATTGGGCACAGGACCTCGCCATGATTAACCTCAATATTGTAGCCCTGACTGCACTTACCCGATTGTTTCTACCTGATTTCGTAAAACGTAACAGCGGTAAAATTCTGAATGTATCATCAACAGCCAGCCTGATGCCCGGACCACTGCAGGCTGTTTACTTTGCCAGCAAAGCTTACGTAACCTCCTTCAGCAATGCCATAGCCGAAGAATTACACGACACCAATATTACGGTAACATCGCTTATGCCAGGCGCAACCGAGACGGAATTTGGCAGGATTTCAGGCATGGATAAAACCAGTATGTTTCAACAAACAGCAAGCGCACGAAAAGTTGCTGAAGATGGCTACAATGGTATGATGGCCGGTAAGCTGGATGTAATTACCGGCATACCCTTCGGAATGAAACTGATGATGGCGATGGTTCCGTTATCCCCAAAACGAATGCTTCTGAAACAAATCCGCCGGATGCAGGAAGTGAAATAAGCGGTTCATTTACAAAGCTTTAACCAAAATAGAATGAAAAAAGTAATCATTACCGGTGCTTCCGGCATGGTCGGAAAAGGCATATTGCTGGAATGTCTTGAACACCCCGAGATCCATGAAGTGCTGGTTATCGGGCGAAACCCGATTGGATTGGAACATCCGAAGCTGAAAGAACTGCTTCATAAGGATTTTACCAGTTTCGCGGAAGTCAGCAGCAGCCTTGCAGGTTATGATGCCTGTTTTTTCAGTCTGGGAATAAGTGCTGCCGGCTTAACCGAAGCACAATACAAACAGATAACCTATGATTTCACCATGGCACTTGCTACAACACTTTTTACGTTGAATCCGCAGATGACGTTTAATTATGTTTCGGGTGTGGGAACCGACTCCACCGAAAAAGGCAGGATGATGTGGGCACGGGTAAAAGGAAAAACCGAAAACGATCTGCTGAAGATGGGCTTTAAACAAACTTATATGTTCAGGCCGGGAGCCATTATCCCGCAAAGGGGAATTAAATCAAGAACAAAGGCGTATCAGTTCATGTACGACCATTTTATGTGGCTGGTTAAAGCGATAAAAACGATTTCCCCCAATTCTGTAGTAACCACAACACAGATTGGTCAGGCGATGATTAATACTGTGCTGAAAGGCTATGACAAAAAGATCCTGATCCCAAAGGACATCCTTAAACTTGCTTCAAAGTAATACCAATTCGTATTCACATGTTCTGAATTGCAACTGTCGGCTTCTGTCTATCTTATTTCAACCTGAGGCTTCGCCATCAGGCTGAAGTAAGCTGGGCATCAGCCCGAAATCAATAATTTGAAATGCGAATTCCTTTGCGTCTTTACGTCTCCGCGTGAGTCTCTCTTCCGAAATCCGAAATCCATTGCATCTTGGCGTCTCCGCGTGAGTCTTTGTGTTCAATCTGAAATCCGAAATCTGCAATCCGAAATCCACAATCTGCAATCCGAAATTCGTACCTTTGCACCCTTAAATCAATTTCCACGCAGCATGAACGAAAACAAGTCAGCTTCAGCACCTACCGACGAAAACAAAACCCCAACCAACTTTATACACGCCTTTATTGAAGAGGACATCCGCAACGGCAAACACGAAGGACGGGTGCACACCCGCTTCCCACCGGAGCCTAATGGTTATCTGCACATTGGCCATGCCAAGTCCATTTGCCTGAATTTTGGTACTGCTGCCAAATACAAAGGCAAGTGCAACCTCCGCTTCGACGACACCAATCCCGTGAAGGAAGACGTGGAATATGTAGATTCCATCCGCGATGATGTGCATTGGCTGGGCTTCGATTGGGAAGACCGCGAGTATTTTGCTTCAGATTACTTTCCACAGTTGTATGAATTTGCTGAAAAACTGATCACAAAAGGCAAAGCCTATGTGTGTGACCTTTCGGCCGAGGAAATTGCTGCGCAGAAGGGCTCCCCTACCCGGCCGGGCCAGGAAAGTCCTTACCGCAATCGCAGCGTGGAAGAAAACCTGGATTTGTTCCGCCGCATGAAAGCGGGAGAATTTCCAACAGGCAGTAAGGTACTGCGTGCCAAAATTGACATGGCTTCGCCCAATATGCACCTGCGCGATCCCCTACTCTACCGGATCATCCACACCGAACATCACCGCACCGGCAATCAATGGTGCATCTACCCGATGTACGATTTTGCCCACGGACAGAGCGACAGCATTGAAGGCATTACCCACAGCCTGTGTACCCTCGAATTTGAGGTTCACCGTCCACTGTACGACTGGTGCATCCGCGAGCTGGACATTTTTGCCCCGCGACAAATTGAATTTGCCCGCCTCAATATAACCTACACCGTGATGAGCAAGCGCAAATTGCTCGAACTGGTGAAAAATAATTTCGTGAATGGCTGGGACGACCCACGCATGCCAACCATTTCAGGCTTGCGCCGCAGGGGTTACACACCCGAATCCATCCGCAATTTTTCGGATCTGGTGGGCGTAGCCAAAAGAGAAAATGTGATTGATGTCGGCTTGCTTGAATATTGCATCCGCGAAGACCTGAACAAGAAGGCAAACCGCGTGATGGGTGTGGTGAACCCGGTGAAACTGGTCATTACCAATTACCCTGAAAACGAGGTTGAGCTCATGCAGGCCACCAACAATCCCGAAGACCCGGAAAGTGGAAAGCGCGATGTACCCTTTTCAAGGGAACTCTACATTGAGCGGGAAGATTTCATGGAAGACCCTCCAAACAAGTTCTTCCGTCTGGCACCGGGCCGCGAAGTGCGCTTAAAATATGCCTACATCATCAAATGCGAATCGGTGGTAAAAGACCCCGGTACCGGAGAGATTACTGAGATTCTGTGTACTTACGACCCGGAAACGCTGAGTGGCCGTTCGCAAAGCAGCCGCAAGGTGAAAGGCACCCTGCACTGGGTATCGGCAAAACATGCGCTGGAGGCCGAAATCAGGCTTTACGACCGCCTGTTTATGAGCGAAAGCCCCGAAGATGTGCCCGAAGGTGAAGATTACAAACTGAACCTCAACCCTGACTCATTGAAAGTGGTGAAAGGCTATGTAGAACCTTCACTGGCGGATACCAAATCCTTGGATAAATTTCAGTTTGAGCGCATGGGCTACTTTACCACCGATGCCGATACCAAACCCGGAAAATTGGTGTTTAACCGCACGGTTGCACTGCGGGATTCGTGGGCAAAAGCGAAGAATTAACTAAAAAATCACGCAATCCTGTATATGCGGGAAGGGGGACGCGAAACTTTTTATTGCAATTACCGTTTGTGCAAAATTCTAACGCACACGCTTAGTGCAACTTAGGTTTTAAGTAGCTTTGTTGCAAAAAAAACGTATTATTTCTTGCATCCTAATAAAACAAATTACTACTTTTGCACCGCATTCACTGACCTATGGTGTAACTGGCAACACGTCTGATTCTGGATCAGAAGAGTCCAGGTTCGACCCCTGGTAGGTCAACTGATTTAAACAAAACCACTTACAATTTACACCGTAAGTGGTTTTTTCATTTATGACCGCTTCAAATCAAAAAGGCCGGCTGTTCTCCGGTTGCCTATCGGATATGGAAATGAAAACTGCCCATCCGCCACCTGCCGCTGCAAGCAAAATCCCAATCCACAACATCCAGTTAATACCTGCTTCTCCCCCTTTCATTTCAAATTCAAACTGGGTTTTGTCGAAAGCGTCTTTGGTTTCCTCAATATTTCTGGCACTTTCAGGAAATTCAATAACGACTGTTTCCTGAAGACCGTTTTCCATATCATTGGAAACCATCATGTATTTGTAATCTGTTATTTTGGTCAGATCGGGCTTCTTCTGATCTGTGTTCACAATCCAGATGCCCTTCTTATTTACATTACAAGCACCATAAGCCTTGAAAGTAAAGGTAAAGGAACGATCCATATCATTTTTTTCAAGGTTATAATTATCCAGGAAATAGCCCGGCAACTCTTTTTCCATGCTACGTTTAAGCAATGCAGGGTTGTTGCCATAGGTTTGTGACCACATTTGCCACTGCTGGGCATTCATCGTGGTAGAAACCTTAATGATGGCATCGCCAATTGAATCAATGCGCATTTCCATTTTGGTTTTCAGCATTTCCTGTGCCTGGATAAAATTTGCGCAAATCAGCACAAAAATGAATAATACTGTCTTTTTCATGGCTGCTTATTTTATGCTGTTATACACTGAATTGATGGTTCCCGAGTACTGACTATAAACGCGGTTGTCAGCGCCCACGGCCACCAGCCGGTATCCTCCCTGAACTGCTGAAATCCGGCCAACCCACTCAAAGGTGATTCCATAGGAAGGGGAATAAGAAGTGCCGGAAATCTTGCTTCCGTTGAGTTCGTATTGCAACTGAAGCCCATTTTGTGAAAAATACTGTGAAACCAATTGCATGGCACTCTGGCTGCTATTTGCCGGAATGTCATAAATGGATACGCTGGCCAACTGATCGGGTGAAACTACCTGCGCACTCAGTATCGGCATATTGGGAGCAGGCGACCGGTAAGTTTGCCAACCCGCTGGGATGACAAATGACAACGGTCCGGGAAAACGGTTGTCTGCAACTTCTGTTCCTCCGGATTCACGATGAATATTCATGTTTACATTTCGTTGTTCACCAGGAACGAAATTCATGGCAATTTCATCCACTTTATTTCTCAAAAAATCATTGTCATCCAGGTTCATGCTGGTAACCCCTTTGGCATTTACCTCATTAATATCAACCAGAGAGTAGCGCGGGTCGCCTACCTGAAGTGCTTTTACAAACTCTTCCAGATTTTTCATGCCTTGCTTGAAAGCATCTTCGGCTCCGGAAATATTTCCCAAACCTTCACCGCCAATTCCCGTTGCTTCAATGGCATAATACTGACCATTTACTTTAATACCCGGATAAGCATGTCCTGGAACCATATAAATGATCGGACTAAGTCCGACCGATGAAAGCACACTGGCATACAATGTGCTGAGTTCAATGCACAGTCCGGTATTTCCGGTGATAACCTCGCGAGGCAAACGCACATGCTGTATTATGGTATTCACATCCTCCAATGATTGAGGTACACCACTGGTAGAGCTGTAAACCATATGCGACATACGGGTAGCTTCGTACAATCCCATTAAAAACTGTACCGCTTGTTCCGGCGATTGGGTTACCCCTGCTGACTCCCCTTTCATCACTTTTTCCTGAACCACCTGAGTATAATATTTAACGATGGGATCATTGGGTGTAACAAAGCAAGCCACCAGGGGATCGTTGTCAAACATGTCCGCCCAACCTAAAATATCTTCTGCAGGAATGCAGGTGTAAGCAAAATCATTGCGATTCAGCATCTTAAAATTAAATGACTCTTCAAGGATGTCGCTATCAGATGCGCCAGCCCAGTCAACCTCAATTTCCACCTTTTCCATGGATTCCGTTGTTTTCTCAGTAATTTTCTGGTCAAACACAGGATAGCATGCCACCACCGCAGATTGTCCGGGAATCATTTTTCCCAACGTACCCAACTCCGTCCATTCAATGTACCCGGGAACGCGGTATTTCATGGTAACTTTTTCGAGGGTTTTGTTGCTGTTGTTGGTAACAAGGGCTTTAAACAAATAATACTGCCCGTTTAGCGCCGCAGGATTTGCATAAACCTTGTGTGCCGCAGGCATAATCAGGGTACACTTATCAATCTTTATGTCCAGTCCTCCTGATTTTCCGAAATTAAGTATTGACATCAAAACCAACAAAATGCCGGCTGTAAAAACCAAGAGTGGAATGAATAACTTTTTTTTCATAACGTATTTATTAGTCAGTTGATTGAAAAAGATGAATGAATCCTATCAAGACAAAATTGCAGGCAACGGGTCAATCCCTGAAAATAAAACAGTCAATTTTTGCTAGAGGCGGGAAGATGGGGGAGAAAGGCCGTCTGTTTGAGACGGCCTTAAAATTAAAGGCGTTGTAATAATTATACATGAAAAATTATAAAAGGCAATGTGCCTTTTATAATTTCCTGTAATTGCCACAAATATAGGGAATTATAATCAAAATGTCAATATGTAATACCTGTTTTTTTTCAAATCAGATGAATAGACCGATTATCAATGCAAGTTCGATTCCCCAAATACTTTTAAAGTTTTATTTTACCTTATTCTCAAAAACTAAAATAAGCCGCTTTCTTATTATAGTTTTTTGCGTTTTTCTAAAATAAGAGAAAAATGGCCACAAAGACGCGAAGTCACAAAGTCGCACTAAGATTATTTTATACTTTGTGTACCTTAGTGCCTTTGAATCTCATTGGCTCTTTTTAACCTTCAGATATGAAAACCATTCTCACCCTTTTCCTCCTCCTCGCCCAACTTTTAGCTTTTGGTCAATCGACACTAACCGAAGCACAGGCCGCCCATTTTGCAAAGCTGGCCCTGAAATGCATTCCACAGGAATATCCCAACAAGCCCGGCGAAGTGGTGGGCAGTGACAAAGATATTAAACCAGTCCGGGAGTACCGTCCGGCCTTTTATGGTTGTTTCGACTGGCACTCCTCAGTACATGGCCACTGGATGCTGGTAAAATTGCTGAAGGAATTCCCCGACATGCCGGAAGCCGGACAAATCAAAACAACCCTCAGCAGTAATCTTACACCGGAGAACATACAAGTGGAAGTTCAATTCTTCCTGGACAGCAACAACAAATCCTTTGAGCGCACCTATGGCTGGGCCTGGTTATTGAAACTGGCCGATGAGCTCCACACCTGGAACAACCCAAATGCCAGGCAATGGGAAACGGCCCTTCAGCCGCTTACTGACCTTATTTGCCAGTATTATCTTGACTTTTTACCAAAACTGGTTTATCCCATCCGGGTGGGGGAGCATTCCAATACTGCATTCGGGTTGTCTTTTGCACTGGATTATGCCCGTACGACGCAAAATAAGCCGCTTGAAGTGATGATTGTGGCCCGGGCAAGGGATTTCTATTTAAATGACCAAAACTGCCCTGAATCGTGGGAACCGAGTGGTTACGATTTTCTCTCTCCCTGCCTGATTGAGGCCGATTTGATGGCGCGGGTTTTGCCCGATGATCAATTCATAAGTTGGGTCAATGCTTTCCTTCCCGGGTTAAACACCAGCACCCTTAAAATAATGACCGAAACAGCAAAAGTTGGCGACCGCAGTGATGGCAAACTGGTGCATCTGGATGGACTTAACTTCTCCCGTGCCTGGTGCCTGAAACATTTAGCCACCAAACCCGGCATGAACTACGAAATTTTGCATACAGCAGCCCTAAAGCACCTCGATGCCGCCCTGCCCAATGTAGCCGATGGTGATTATGCAGGCGAACACTGGCTGGCGACCTTCGCAGTGATGGCGGTAACCACGGAATAGTGCGCTGACTTTTTCTTTGCGTCTCCGCGTCCCTGCCAGCAGGCCGACTGGCTTACGTGGTTTTCTTCCTAAAACTGAAAATAAATAAACGGCTGAAAACTGGCCGAATAAGCCTGATAACACAATACGCCCGTGAACACGGCAGCAATTACTTTCACTGAAATATGGCTACGCCCATAAAATTCAGCAATACGCGCTTTGGTGCGATAAGGTAGCCAATGGCTGATGTAACCCAGCAACATCATCAAAAATACCATGCGATAAGCCATCAGCACATTCAGGGCGTTGGCCCAATCCATATTGCTTGCAACCTGGTTGTACCACAGCGCAATATGCTCCATGCTGTTCCCCCGGAAGTAGATTCGCGTAAACGTGATGAAAGCGAAGGTAAGCGCAATTTTCCAGATGACCGACAAGCGGTTGTTCACTTTCTCCCACGGACTTATCCGGCGCCAGTACTTGTAAAATACAATGCCCAGTCCGTTCAGTCCGCCCCAAATCACAAACTTCCACGATGCACCATGCCACAAACCACCAATGAGCATGGTTAGCATAATATTGATGTTGGTGATGATATTGCGATTTACAGATGGAATAAAATATGCCAACGCTGACGAAATTACCACAAATCCACCCACAATCAGTGCAATGGTAGGATTGCCAAAAGCAATAAGTATTCCACCAATAATGATGGCGGTAAATGCAAACGAAGTTACCGAACCTTTACGATTTCCACCCAGGGGAATGTATAGGTAATCCTTGAGGAAAGAGGAGAGGGAGATATGCCAGCGCTTCCAGAAATCACCGCAATTCAGCGCTTTGTAAGGTGAATTAAAGTTTGCGGGCAAGCGGAAACCCATCAGCAGCGCCAGGCCGATAGCAATGTCGGTATAACCGGAAAAAT
This sequence comes from Lentimicrobium sp., assembly GCA_034005265.1. Lineage (GTDB taxonomy): Bacteria > Bacteroidota > Bacteroidia > Bacteroidales > Lentimicrobiaceae > Lentimicrobium. Next base: position 35,037 of record JAVEVB010000024.1, on the reverse strand, counting down.
CGCCGTAAATCTGAAGAGAGTAGCCAATCATCGCCATAATGTTGGTAAAGCCAGAGAACATAGAAGGCGCATCAAACACCTTATCCAGAAAGTGCATGGCAATGTAATCGGCAAAAATCATTTTTTTAATCAATCCCTTGAGAATCATCAAGGTACCCGTGTTAAATTCGGCACGACTGATGCGGGTTTCGCGCCGGGTTTGCGGAATAAATTCTCCGGCACGCACGATAGGCCCGGCCACCAGCTGAGGAAAAAAAGTCACGAAAAAGCCAAAATCAATCACCGATTTCACCGGTTTCAACTTGTCGCGATAAATATCCACGCAATAAGTAATGGTTTGAAAGGTAAAAAACGAAATACCAACAGGAAGAATGATTTTATCCACGGTAAAATACGTGCTTCGGCTCAGGCTGTTTCCCCACTGAGCCAGCCAGTGGTTAACCTCAAAACTGCTATTAAAAATGTAGTTAATGGAATCGGTAATAAAATAGGCGTATTTGAAATAGCCCAGTATCAGCAAGTTGAGGGCCAAGCTAAATGAAAGCAGGGTAAGCTTCATGGCTTTGGCCTTACTTTTAAAAATCCACCAACCAATCCCATAATTGCTGAGGGTAGTAAAAATGAGTAATCCCACGAAAACACCGCTGGTCTTGTAATAGAAAAAGAGAGAAACCAACAAAAGATAGGCGTTTCGGACATTTTTCCGACTGTAAACAAGCGCAAATCCTAAATAAACTATTGCAAAGAAAATCCAGAAGCTTGCCTGAGTAAAAATCAACGGGAAGGCCTCCGAAAAGGCAAATATTTCCTTTAGCCTATTCATGTTTGTGGATAATTGAATTCAACACTTCCCCTGATTCATAACCACAGGATTTTTCCCATTGCGTAACCAACGCTTTGAGTAAGAGATCGGCTTTTATACTGTAGCCGATGGATGTAAAATGTATGCGGTCGCGGGGCATCCACTTTTTCAGGTACCATTTCTGGGAAGAGCCCAGCCCGCCCATCACGGCATAAAAATCCCAAACAGCCATTTCGTGTTTCCGCGCCAGGCGATGAATGATGGACTGCTGTATTCGGGTGTTTTTGTTGGCATATTTTCTTTTGTAATAAGAATCATTAGGCACCGTAAGCAATACTGCACAATCAGGATTCACCCGCCAGATCATCTGCAAAAAAGCTTCATAATAGGCTTCGTATTTCAATGAGTCAAAATCAGTGGTGTAAGCATCGTTGGTACCAATTGAAATAATAAAAAGATCAGGCCTGTAGAGCGAAAGTTGCTGCTCAAAGGCATTGCAGCGGCTATACGATTCAAAACTGGCACCATTCACCCCAATGGAGGTGTATTCCACACCCGGATGATTGTTCATCAGCTCAAAACCCATGAGTTTGAATTGGGGATTTCCGGTGGAATCGGTGCGCCGGATTTCGAGATCAAGGATCTGTGTTTCTTTATCCAATTGATATTCAACAAATCCTGCCAAAGTATCCCTGTTTTCGCTTACGACGAAGTTCTTCGAATCAAGTAAATGGATACAGAAGGCGGAAGGAAGAGCATCATAAAAAATCCGGATTTTGTCGAAAGTATACGGGTAAAGGGTGGAATTCTTGTAATTCGCAGCTATTCTCACTGTATCAATGGTATCCGTCAGCACCACAGTAATGCCCGATAGTCCCCACGGCGAGTTGTCCTTGCTCACTGAGCTTCTGAGACTTTTCCAACGCTCTTTGTTGCCTTCAATCCGGTAATTCAGTGGATTATTGGTCGAAGCCAGATGGAAAGGGAAGATAAAACCCCGTTGCGCCTGAGCGTTTGGGTTCATATTTTGCAGGTAGGTGCGGAGCTTGTTCGAATAAACATCAGCCTGTATGTGCGAACCGCCAATATGGAAGATATGTACTCTCGTATTTTCACCCCGATAAACGCTGTCCAGTTTGTCAAAAAAGCGATTAAACGCCTGAGCCGAATCAGCGTAGGCAAGCACATTGTATTTTTCATGAATCAGGTTGCTGTCGGCAGGCAATACACTGTCGAGCAAATATTCCTGAGCGTTCAACGAAAGCGTAAAAAAAAGCAATAGGAGGGAAGCAGCTATTTTCATCGGGACAGTTCGAGGTAAAGGGCATTAAAAAACAGTTCGGAAATGATGCGGGATCCTTTCGGTGAAAAATGTGTATAATCATTGGCTGCAAGTTGCTGCTCCACCCAATATTGCATGGAATTTTCACCGCCCATGGCTTCAAACATACTCCAGTAAGCAACGCCACTGGCAAGACAACGCTGTTTTAGTTGCTGATTGAGATAGGGTAGAAGCGGGTAAGTAGTATATTCACCGTTCACCAAAGTACTCATATCACCCGGACCAATGAACAGAAATACCGCATCGGGCACACGTTTACGCAACCAGTTGATATGACCGGCCAGGTAACGGCAATAATTCACCACCCCAAGAGAATCCTTTATGTAAGGCACGGTGTTGCCGCCATATTGCAAAATAACAACTTTCGGGTTAAGCTTCGCAGCCATTCGGCTATAGCCATAGGTACTCAATTTGCTGAAGATCGTTCCCGATGCTCCCCGCATGGCGATGTTATCCAACTGAACCCCACTTTCTCCATCCAGCGTAAGCCCATAAAAATCCGGACTTACCGTACCCGTAAGTTCTATGTATACTTCGGCGGGAGTGCTGCCGGTTACAATTTCAAAACAATGATATGCACCATCGGCAATCAGCATACTTTCTTTAATCATCTCGCCATTAACAGATACCATAACGTTTACAGGAACCATCGCATTACCATAGTGCAAACCTATATGATTGAATTGTTTAAGCCGTGAAAAGGATTTGCCCGATGGTTTTATGGTGATACCGGCAGTTAACATGGGCATATTTCCGGGTTCGGTACTATCGGCATATGCAGTTTCTACCGGTGTAAATCGGGAAACCGACGCGAAAACCCCATAATTCATATCCGGCAATTTGGCCTGGGTGGGATCGAACACCGCGTACCTCAGCCAGTTGTCCGAAACCGTTATTTCGGCTGCCAGTTGATCATATACCTGTTTTACCGGTAAAAATCCCGGGCCGGTACCACCATAAATACCCTGCAATCGGTTACGCAGGTAACCCGAGATACGGTCGCCCTCCAGCTGCGAATCGCCATAATGCAAAATACGACACCGACCACTTTCCAAATGTGCATGTAACTCATTCACAATTGTTTGCCGGTTATCAGGCCAATTAATACGCACCAAACGTGCAGTATCAATTATTGAAAAATCAGGGATAGATGGTTTGAATTCTTCCGAGGGCAACACGGCTTCAATGGCATGTACGATGCTGTCGGCCAAAAGATTGGTTTCGGCTTTTTGTTCCTGAAGAAACCCGGAAGTTGTAGGATATTTAACCGTCATACCGGGCAATTGAATTCCACTGCTTTCTCCCATATCGGATGAACTAAACACCGAAATCAGCAGCAATAACCCAAGGACAGTAAAAATAAACAAAACGATTTTGCCGGGACGCATGGGTAGTTAGTAAGTTAAAGGTCGTCGTAAAGTTGAATGAATTCGTAACTATTCCCCATTGCTTTCAGGAATTTAATGAAATCGTCGAAAGTAATTACCAGGGAAGCCGTATTCAGGTTGGGATGAAAACTGATGTTGGGCAACTTTTTCAGGTTCTCATCCAAAAAGAGATGCACATGATGCGCTTTATCATGAATCAAACCGAAAGGAGAAACAGAACCCGGACTCAAACCAAGATAGCTGAGCATCCTTTGTTCAGAAGCAAAACTCAGTTTGCCTTGTTTTAGCCGCTGTTCCAGATCATGAATAGCCATGTTCTGAAGGTGATCAAAAATCACCAAATAATGCTTGTTTCCTTTATGATTTCTGAAAAAGAGATTTTTACAATGGGTGGTTTCCTCAATGTCTTTCCAGTATTGCACTGCAATTTCGATGGTAGGTGCAGGCGGATGCTCATGATACTCAAAAGAAATACCAAGTTCGTCCAGTTTTCGGTAGAGTAGGGGATCGCCGTTCATAAAAAGATTCAAGGATTTAAAAATTCAAAAATTCAATGGTTCGAGCCCAAAACATCATGCCTGCTTCGTCCCTGGTCCCTGCACAGGATTTGAGAATTAGAAATTAGGAAGTTCTCTCAGGGCCTTTTCTATCCTTTCCGTTACTTCCTTCATTCCCAATGTTGACGCAATTGCCGCAACACCTGGTCCAAAACTGCCGCCTACCAATACTAAACGTAAGGTATTCATTACCTGCCCCATACCAAGGCCTTTAGCTTGAATATAAGATTTCAATGAGACATCGAGATTTTCGGTGGAGAAGTCTGTTTGTAGCGCAAAAAAAGTTGTCAAATCCTGAAGCATTGCCGGAGTTTCCGGCTTCCAGAATTTTTGTTTTACCTTTTCATCGTAAGTTTGAGGAGCTACAAAAAAGAAGTGCGACTGCGCCCACAGGTCAGGAATAAGCACGGCACGCTCCTTTACCAAACCAGCCACATTCATCAGATAATCCTTGTTGAAAGACAATTCTTTTTCTGATAAAATTTCATTCAACAGTTTTACAACTTCAGCATCCTGCAATTGAGAAAGATAATGGTGATTAAACCATTTAGCCTTTTCGGGATCGAATTTCGAACCCGATTTACCCACTCTTTCTAAGGAAAACGCCTCAACCAATTCGTCCATGCTGAAAATTTCCTGTTCGGTGCCGGGATTCCAGCCCAACAGTGCCAGCATATTCACAAAAGCATCCGGGAGGTAGCCCGATTCACGATAGCCTGAAGAAACTTCGCCGGTTTTCGGATCCGTCCAGCGCAGCGGAAATACCGGGAATCCCAGCCGATCGCCATCGCGCTTACTCAATTTACCGTTGCCATCGGGCTTCAGCAAGAGTGGAAGATGCGCAAACAAAGGCGGTTCCCAACCAAAATATTTATACAACAGCACATGAAGTGGAGCAGAAGGCAACCATTCTTCGCCACGAATAACATGAGAAATTTCCATCAAATGGTCATCCACGATATTTGCCAAATGGTAAGTAGGCATGCCATCTGATTTGTAAAGCACTTTGTCATCCAGACGTGATGATTCTACCAGGACTTCTCCGCGGATGAGGTCATTGACCTGCACTTGCTCGTTCTCAGGAATCAGGATACGGATTACATAAGGTTCATTAGAATCCAACCTCTGCTGCGTTTGGGCAGCATCCAGTGTAAGCGAATTTACCATTTCGCCACGGGTAAACACATCGTATTGCGGCGTGGCCACCCCTTTGGCTTTCAGGCGCTCGCGCATCTGCTCCAGCTCTTCGGGTGTATCAAAAGCATAGTAAGCCTTACCGTCGGCAATCAACTTATCGGCATATTGCTTATACATTTCTTGTCTTTCACTCTGGCGATAAGGAGTATGTGGTCCTTCTTTACCAACGCCTTCATCGTAATGAATGCCGCACCAATTCAGGGCTTCAATAATGTATTCCTCGGCTCCGGGCACAAAACGGGTTTGATCTGTATCTTCAATACGCAACAAAAATTTTCCATTGTGCCTGCGGGCAAACAGGTAATTGTACAAAGCGGTGCGCACACCGCCAATATGCAGCGGCCCGGTGGGGCTTGGGGCAAATCTTACGCGAACTTCTTTCATTTTTCCATTCTTTCTTAAGCCTGCAAAGATAGAAAATGTATAAAGTTTCACCGAATTTTGATTATAAACCTAAATCAGATCAATCCGTCATCACGATTTTTAAAAAATAATAACACTTCGGGGAATCAATTTTATGTAAATTTGTAGTGTCCGGGTCACTAGATACCATTGAAAGACAGGCGTACATGAGCAAAAAAGCAAATCAGACAAAAGTTCCTTCGTACCATACCGGGAGAATAATTCTTTTTCCGATATTACTCTACTTTTTACTTGTTTTCCCGGTTTTGGGGTTCATGTTGATTAAAAGTTTTCCCGAATTAAAAGAAAGAAGCGGCATATATCTCGGAATAGACACCGCTTACCAGCAGGGTCAGACCTTGCCCGAAGGTTTGCAATTACCAACAACTGCTGAGGAACTGAATCCTTCGACAAACCTGCCCTTATTAGCTGCAGATAGCCTGCTTGCCGAAACAGACAGTCTTTTAAAATCCTTCAGAAATATTGCTGCCGACACCTTAAATACTCTTCAACATTCGGACAAACCATATAAAAAGGTTAGTTCATCCAAACTATTTTCAAAATCCCTTTCAGGACTCTTCAATATTGTTATCCTATTATCGCCCCTATTGGTGATGTTGGTAAATTATCCATTCAAAAGATATTTCAGGCGCAAACGAAAAAGAAAAACCATCTCACCCAGGTTATACCGGTATTGCCGCAGATGGTTGCTTCACACACCCTTAATTAACAGCGGCATTGTATTTATTGCATTTTTGATTGTTCATGGATTAATGATTTACAGTTTGCTGGCTCCGGATACATCGGGTGATGAGTTAGGTCACAGGTTATTCACCAGTTATCTGTTCATTTCAATAGTAGCCAGTTTACTCACCGTACTGTTTATCTATTTCTGGCAAAAACACCGGGTGCACATCCGGTACATTGAGCACATTTACACCCGCGACGAGCTTCAACAGCGAATTTTTAAAAGAAACCAGGGTAAAATCCGTAACCGGCTTTATATTGCAAGCGCAATGACAACCCTGCTGCCACTTACAATAGTGCTGCTGTATTTGGTTTTAAGCCTTACTCCTGTCAATGAAATGGGAGAATTAACTCCTCAGGAAACCAAAATTGTCCTGGGCCGGCTGGCCACTGTTACTTTCCCTGGAGAAGATCTCACAGAAAGTTTTAAAGAAGATGGATTTGACGGACTGTATTACATCAGCGCCATTGATAATACCATGATGTTTATGGGAATTTTCAGTGGAATTATTGTATCCTTCATCTATATCCTATTTTTCGTTAACTGGTCTACGGCCGGTATAGTGCGTCCGGTAAATGAGTTGGTACGTAACATGCGACAGACCGGAGAAGGAAGACTCGATAATTATACCATCGTTCGTACCAACGATGAAATCGGTACGATGTCAGAAGGTTACAATCTGATGACCTCACGCCTGAGGGAATACATTTTTAAAATTTCTAAAATAAACGAGGCATATTCACGGTTTGTACCCCGCCAGTTTCTTGATTTTCTTGATAAAAATGACATTGTGGACATCCGCCTGGGCGATCAGGTTCAAAAGGAGATGACAGTAATGTTTTCTGATATACGTGGATTTACAGAATTATCGGAATCCATGTCCCCAAAGGAAAACTTCGATTTCATTAACCATTACCTTGGTTACATGGAACCAGTCATCAGTGAGAACAATGGTTTCATTGATAAATTTATCGGAGATTCAATTATGGCACTATTTCACGATAAAGTAGACGATGCGATTGATGCGGCAATTCAAATGCGTGCTACCCTGCAACGGTTTAATGAAGACAGAACAGATCAGGGTATGCCAACCATTGACTCAGGCATTGGCATACACACCGGCAACCTGATGCTGGGTGTAGTAGGAGGAGAGGGTAGAATGGATGGCACGGTAATTTCCGATGCTGTTAATCTTGCTTCCCGGCTCGAAGGTCTGACTAAAATTTATCGCACCTCAATCATCATCAGTGAAGATACATTGATAAAACTCGAGAATCCTTCCAGATATAATTTTCGTTTCCTTGATATTGCAAGGGTAAAAGGAAAGAAAGAAGCCGTTTATGTTTTTGAGCTGCTGGATGGCGAACCGGAAAACATAAAAAAATTAAAAATTGAAACGAAAACGCTCTTTGGAAACGGCATTGACCTGTATAAAAACAAAAAATTTGAGGAAGCCTTAAACGTGTTTACAAATGTGATTAAAATAAATAAATACGATAGTGTAGCCGCATTTTATGTTAATCGTTGCAGAACAAATATCACCAAAGGAATCCCCGATGACTGGAACGGGATTGAGGTGTTTGATGCAAAGTGATTTATTATCAATCCTTTAACGCTTTCACCAAATCCATTTTGTATCAGAGATATTGACTATTTTTGTACCATTGCTTTAAGAAGGCCTCCTTTTACGATTAAATCACTGCCCACAATTCTGAAAAATGAACACCGATTATAATTTACTCATCAACAAGTTAGATGCTTTTATCAGGAAATATTATACAAACCGACTGATAAGAGGTATTTTATATAGTATTGCCCTATTGGGCAGTTTTTTCCTGATTTTTACCCTACTTGAAGCCGTCGCCTGGTTTTCTTCACCTGTACGTACCGCTTTATTCTATGGTTATTCCATTATTGGACTGTTTATTCTTGGATACTTTGTGGTTGTACCTGTTTTAAAACTGATCCGGACCGGCAAAATAATTTCACACGAATTTGCGGCTGAAATTATTGGCCATCATTTCCCGGAAGTAAAAGACAAACTTCTTAATGTATTGCAGCTCAATAGTTTATATCACAATAGCGAAGGAAATCGTGAGTTGGTACTGGCCAGTATAAATCAAAAGGCCAACCGACTGAAGCCCATTCCTTTTGTAACAGCAATTGATCTTACTAAAAATAAAAAATACCTGATTTATACATTACCACCGGTTCTTATTCTTCTGGGAATCCTTCTAACTTCACCTTCCACGATTACTGCTCCCGGCAATCGAATTATCAACCATAGTATGGCCTATGAAAAGCCACTTCCGTTTACCATTCAAGTCAGGAATGAAGAACTAAAAGCCATTCAACTGGAAGATTTTGAGTTGAAGGTTTCAGTAAAAGGTGAAGTGCTGCCCGAACAACTGTTTATCACAAGCAATGGAGCGGAATTCCAAATGCAAAAAGTGGACCGTTTGAATTTTTCATATGTATTTAAAAAGTTGCAAAAAAGTCAGGTGTTTTCCATAGCTACGTCAGGCTATAAAACTACTGATTATGAGCTTGTTGTTCTTCCCAGACCAGATATTCTGAATTTTGAAGCAACACTGAAATATCCACAGTACACCAGGCTTCCCGAAGAAATAATTAAGAACACCGGTGATTTGGTCGTTCCGCAAGGCACATTGGTTACCTGGAAATTTTACACCCGTGACACCCGTAAACTAAACTTTACGTTAAACAATACCGTGCGGGAACTTTCCTCAGGTAAATCAAACACATTTATTACTGAACAACGTGTATTACAACCGTTTATCTACACGCTAAGCCTGAGCAATGAATTTTTATCCGGCTCCGACTCGATGTCGTTTTTCATTAATGTAATCCCGGATGTATACCCAACCATAAATGCTGAAGAATACAGGGATTCAATCTATGATAACAGATTATATTTCAAAGGATTAATTAAAGATGATTATGGCTTCAGTAAACTGGAATTTCATATGGCACGGTTATCTGAAGGCCGGATTCCGTCGCCAGGGATGTCAGAAGCAGTTCCGTTCGTAAAAGAAAGTAATGCCCAATCATTTTACCATTATTTTGACCTTAGTCAGGCAGGACTTAAACCAGGAGAGGAGGTAGAATACTACTTCGAAGTTTGGGATAACGACGGCATAAATGGCCACAAATCAGCGCGTTCCCAAAAGATGACATTCAAAGTGCCTACCCTGGACGAAATTGAGGCTATGGTTAAAGAGAATCAGGAAAATGTAAAAAGTGAGCTCGAAAAAAGTATTGATGAAGCACGTAAAATCCAAAAGGATCTTGAACAATTACAAAAGAACCTTTTTGATAAGAAGAGTTTGAATTATCAGGATAAAAAACAGATTGAGGATCTGCTAAAACGCCAGCAGATGCTTAAAAATCAGGTAGAACAAATGGCCCTGGAGAATGAGAAATCCAACCAGAAAGAATCTCAGTATAAAGAAGTGAATGAAAACATTGTTGAAAAGCAAAAACAGCTGGAAAAGTTGTTTGAAGAGATTATGTCAGACGAAATGAAGAAGATGTTCGAAGAACTTCAAAAGATGATTGAGGACATTGACAAGGAAAAGTTGGGAGAAGTGATGGAAAAGATGAAATTTAATACAGAGGATCTTGAGAAATCGCTGGACCGCAACCTTGAACTATTCAAACAACTGGAATTTGACAAAAAAATGAGCGAAACAATTGACAAATTGAAAGACCTAGCCGAAAAAGAAAAAGCTCTTTCCGAAAATACAGAAAAAAGCAAAAAGGAAGAAGCCGGAAAGCTTGCAGAAGATCAGAAAAAAATAGAAGAGGAATTTAAAAAAGTAGAAGAGGAACTCAAAGATCTTGAAGAAAAAAATAAAGCCCTTGAAGAACCCAATTCATTTAAAACACCGGAAGAACAGCGTTCGGAAGTAAAAGAGGAAATTGAAAAGTCCAAAGAAAGCCTTAAGAAGGAAGAAATGAAAAAAGCTTCGGGGAGTCAGAAAAAGGCTTCTGATGCCATGCAAAAAATGAGCGATATGCTTATGGAAATGCAGCAATCCATGGAGGAGGAAGAATTGGGGGAAGACATAGAATCCTTAAGAATGATACTTGAAAACCTGGTTAAATCCTCTTTTGATCAGGAATCACTGATGAACGACTTATCATCTCTTGGGAAAAACGATCCACGTTATCCAAAAATAACCGAAAAACAAATGGCCATTAAGGATAACCTTCTCATGGTTGAAGATTCCCTATATGCTTTAAGCAAGCGTCAGCCCATGATTGCCCCTTTTGTTAATCGTGAAATTTCCAGCATTAACGAGAACGTGGAGCAAACTTTGCAAACGCTGGCCAACCGGTCCTTTTCGAATGCATTAGGTAAACAGCAATATGTAATGACATCTGTAAACAACCTTGCCCTATTACTGGCCGAATCGTTGAACCAAATGCAGCAACAAAATATGTCAATGAAATCTTCTGGCAAATCAGGAAAGAGTTGTCCCATGCCCGGGCAGGGAAAACCGTCGGCAAAATCAATGCGTCAAATGCAGGAACAGCTTAATAAGCAAATGGAAAACATGAAGAAAAGCATGGAAAAAGGCAAAGATGAAAAGGGGAAGATGGGCAAAAGTGGCATGAGTGAACAATTCGCCCGAATGGCTGCCCAACAAGAGGCGCTGCGCAAGCAATTGGGGGAGTATCGTGATCAGTTGCAAAAGGAAGGAAATTTGGGAGACAAAGGAATCAATAAAATGATTCAGGAAATGGAAAAAACTGAAACGGAATTGGTAAATAAGATTCTGAATCAACAGACAATCCAACGTCAGGAGCAAATTCTAACCCGTTTATTGGAATCTGAAAAAGCTGAAATGAAAAGGGAACAGGAGGAAAGGAGAGAATCCAACGAAGGAAACGACATTCCTCGTCCTGACCCAGCACGCTTCTTTGAGCAAAAGGGATTACCATCAAAAGAAACGGAACTACTCAGAACCATACCTCCATCCATGAACAACTATTACCGAAACAAAGCAAACGAATACTTTATTAGTATTCCTGATTCCAAGTAAAATACCTTTTAACATATCAAGCCGGTTTTTACCGGCTTTTTTTATCTTATGCCATACCCATTCCGTGATTTCATTTACTTTTGCAGTCCTCAACCTGCACCAATATGAAAACGCGTATTCACTTTTTTAATGAAGATATAACATTCCGCTTACATGGTATTATAAAAAGGCGGACCTGGCTAATCCGTTGCATAGAAAGTGAAGGCAAAACTGCCGGAGAAGTCAATTTTATTTTTTGCAGTGAGGCCTTCCTGCTCAAAATGAATATTGATTATTTAAATCATGACACACTTACAGATGTGATTACTTTCGATTACACGGAAGGAGATGTAATTTCCGGCGATGTTTTTATCAGCCTCCCACAGGTAAAGGAAAACGCAATCCTTTTTTCACGAACTTTTAATGATGAACTCAACCGGGTAATGGTGCACGGCGTGCTACATTTATGCGGTTACAAAGATAAAACACCTGCCAGGGAAAAACAGATGCGCCTAAAAGAAGATGAAAAGCTTAAAATGCTTTAATAGCGCTCTTCGTCATCACCATTTATTTTATTCGTAATTTTACAGCGCCATTGAATTGTATGTAAATTCAATGGAGTAATTATCAATAGCCTGGGACTTGAAAACACCATTAAAAAAGGCTATGTTCCACGTGAAACTTATTGTATGTTTAAAAGATATGACGTCATTGTTGTAGGGGCGGGCCATGCCGGAAGCGAGGCCGCAGCTTCTGCTGCCAACCTGGGATCCTCGGTTCTTCTGATTACTATGAACCTCGCAGCCATTGCCCATATGTCATGTAACCCAGCCATGGGTGGCATTGCTAAAGGACAAATTGTGCGCGAAATAGATGCAATGGGTGGATATTCTGGTATTGTTACTGATCACAGCATGATTCAATTCAGGATGCTCAATCGATCCAAAGGTCCGGCAATGTGGAGTCCCCGCGCTCAAAGCGATCGCATGAAATTCTCAGAGAAATGGCGTTTGATGCTCGAAGCTACCCTAAACATTGATTTCTGGCAGGATACCGTTGTTGGCTTATTGACCAAAGAGGGTAGGGTACTTGGGGTAAAAACAGCAATGGGACAGGAAATTATATCCAAATCGGTAATATTAACCAATGGAACCTTCCTGAATGGACTTATCCATATCGGGACCAAACAATTTGGCGGAGGCAGAATGGGAGATCGTGCCTCGCATGGAATTACTGAAAATCTCAAAGAACTCGGCTTTGAATCCGCCCGACTCAAAACCGGTACTCCAGTTCGGGTTGACGGCAGAAGCATTGATTTTAGCAAACTAGAAGAACAACCTGGCGACGAAAATCCAGGTAAATTTTCATATACCGAAACACCAAAACTCACTAAACAAAGAAGTTGTTTCCTGGCCTACACCAGCCCTGTGGTTCATGATGTACTTCGCTTAGGATTTGATGATTCCCCAATGTATGCCGGCCGAATTGAAGGAAGAGGCCCTCGGTATTGTCCATCAATTGAGGACAAAATTGATCGCTTCAGTGACAAAAGTCGCCATCAATTGTTTGTAGAGCCTGAAGGTTGGGATACTGTTGAATATTATATAAATGGTTTTTCTTCATCCTTACCAGACCATATTCAATATAAAGCATTAACAAAGATACCGGGTTTTGAGAACGCACGTATTTTTCGTCCAGGGTATGCTATAGAATATGATTATTTTCCACCATACCAACTCAAATACAGCCTCGAAACCCGTTTAATTGAAAACCTATATTTTGCCGGGCAGATTAATGGAACAACTGGTTACGAAGAAGCCGCAGCGCAAGGCCTTATGGCAGGTATTAATGCTCATCTTAAACTTAATCAACAGGAGCCCCTTATTCTGAAGCGCTCAGAGGCATATATCGGTGTTTTGATCGATGATTTAATCACCAAAGGAATTGATGAACCTTACCGAATGTTTACTTCGAGGGCCGAATATCGCATTTTACTCCGTCAGGATAATGCTGACTCCAGGTTAACCCCTTTAGCCCATAAACTTGGCCTGGCGTCAGATGATCGTTTAAAAAAAGTTATAGAAAAGGAGGAAGCCATAGCTACCTTAACTAAATTTATATCTGAGATGAGTGTCTCTCCGGATCAGATCAATGGGATACTTGAATCCTGCGGTACTTCGCCCCTTACGCAAAAAGTGAAATTAGAAACCATTGCACTTCGCCCTCAGGTATCTCTTTACGATATTCTCAAAGTGCTGCCTTCACTTTCGGAGAAATTTGACGCACTTGGATCAATAAAAAATGAGGTGTTGGAAGAAGTAGAAATCCTCATAAAATACCAGAGCTACATATACAAAGAAAGTGAAATTGCCGACCGCTTGTCGCGTGTTGAAGACATGCCCATCAGGGCTGACTTCAATTATCAGGCACTCACTTCTCTTTCATTTGAAGCCCGTGAAAAACTCACCCGTATCAAACCTTCAACTTTAGGCCAGGCCAGCAGAATTAATGGAGTTTCACCTGCAGATATCTCGGTTTTAGTTGTATTTTTGGCACGTTAAACTAAAATAATGTTTCACGTGGAACACACCGAAAATAAAATGCCTTCAGTTTGCTTATTGTGTGATAATAAGGATGTTAAGTTTCTATTTAAAGTTAAAGACCATTTTTTGAGTGGTGAATCATTTTCCCTCTTCCAATGTAGTGAGTGTGGCCTGATTTTCACATCTCCAGCACCCAATGAAAATATCATCGACCAATATTATAAGTCCGAGAAGTATATTTCACACGCTGCAAAACCGACCAATCTTTTTGAATTTATTTATCAGCAAGTCCGTCACTTTACCTTAAGTCGAAAGGCCAATATTGCATTAAAATATGCACATGGAAAGAAGCTGCTGGATATAGGTTGTGCCACCGGTGAATATCTTCATACCTGCCAAAAAAAAGGGTTTGACGTTTTTGGTGTTGAGCCAAATCAAAGAGCAAGGGAAATTGCCTTCATTAATAATGGTCTCAACATTGAAGATCTGGAAGGGCTGAATACCTTCAGGCCCGGAACTTTTGATGCTATTAGCATGTGGCATGTATTGGAACATGTTCATGATATCAACGAACGAATGGTGCAGATTGATCGATTATTGAAACAAGATGGGGTTGCAATTATTGCCCTTCCAAATTTCGAAAGCTATGATGCAACATTCTATAAAGACGCATGGGCTGCATATGATGTTCCACGACATTTGTTTCACTTTAACAGAAAATCATTTTCAACCCTGGCAGAAAAACATGGTTTCAAAATCAGAAAAATACTCCCGATGAAATTTGATGCTTATTATGTTTCATTGTTAAGTGAAAAATACAAAAACGGAAAGGGCTCCGCAATAAAAGCTCTGTTTATCGGTTTGAGGTCAAATATCAAGGCAAAAATGAAGCAGGGCAACTACTCCAGCCTTATATATGTCATTTCGAAGAAATAAAACGTTTTAAGCATTTTTAAGCGCCCGATTGCCTTCTTTAGTATCTTTACCCTCGGGAACGAAAATAAGCGCCCCAAAGGGCTCATTTTCACCCCTCCCTAATGTATTGATAATGTGCACATTGTGGCAAATATTTAGTGTATGTCCCCTTTTAGAAAATATTCCATTGTTTTTTCGCTTTTTGCAGCCATGTTTTTTGCAGGTTTGTTAGCGCTGACCATTCATCTATCAAAAATCCGAAACACTCCAGAAAAAGTAATTCCCGCATTTGAAAAAATGCTCAACAACCGGTATACCCTGTTAGCCACTTTTGCAAAATCATTCAGCGATGAAAAATTACTTTCTGAAATAAGTTCTAAATCATATTCAGCAATTAATGTACCTGAAGGGTTCAGTATTTTAATCTATAAAGATGAAAATCTGATTTTCTGGACGGATGATTCGTTCGTTGGAAATGAACCAACGAAAGAGCGGGAGCGCATTCAATTCAAACCAAATGGTATCTATCAGTATTTTTATTCCGATGCAGGGAATCTTACGGTAGTGGCCAGCGATCTGATCAAACATAAATATCCCTATACCAACAATTATTTATCTGCTTCCTTCCTGAATGTTTACGACGTTCCCCCGGCTTGGCTATTGACGTCTGAAATAACACCGTATCCGGTAAATTCTGAAGATAATCACACCTTATGTTATTTTAAGACTACCCCGGAACAATACCTTTCGTTAAGTCATCAACTATTTATCTGGTTGTTCGGGCTACTCTTTCTACTTTCTGTTATCCTATTTATCTATAATTTATATGAACGGTTACCAGCCTTCTACAGCCGGAAATGGATGATTGCCCTTTTTATAACAGATATAGCTATCGTAAGATTTGTTGTTCAATATTTTCATATACCTGGCCGCCTATATCTCACCAGGTTATTTGACGCTTCCAGTTATGCATCATCCTTCATTTTCCCCAATCTGGGTGATTTGATCATCACGCTTTTCATGTCCATGGTGGTCGCAATTTTGTTTTATCACTATCACAATAAATCGAAACGAATACAACCATCCCCCAAAAAGTCCACCTTAATCAATCTACTTTTTAGGATGATCCTGATTACCTTAATATTTGTATTTGGAATTTATATCATCGATTCTATATTTATAAACTCAACGTTTGAACTTAACTTTTCACGAATTTTAAACTTCTCAACTTCTAGTTATCTCGCTTTTGTTGCTATTGCAATGACACTGGCTTCTTTGCTATTGTTTTCCTTTCCACTTCTTCAAAATGATCTCAGGGCCTTGGGATCTATTAAGTATCTGATCCTCTTTATCCTTGTTTTCACAAGTTTACTGCTCCTTTTAAATACTTCAGGGTTTTACATTCCCGATCCCAGGTATTTAATATTTTTAGTAGGCTATATTTTGATTGTATCACTTTATGTTCATGAAGATCATGGGGTTTCTGACATATCCTTCATTCTGCTTTCTGTGGTCATCCTTACCGGAATATCAGGTTACAGTCATTACAATAATCTTGAAATTAAGGAAAAAAACGAACGTAAATTAATGGCTATACGACTATCCACGGAGAGGGACAACATTGCCGAATACATGTTCAATGAAATGGAAGCCTCCATATTTGCAGATGCAGATCTAAAAATTATGATTTCCGCGGCCTCTTTAGACTTTGCCCTTGAAACAGAAGTGCGTGACTACCTCATGAACAAATATTTCACAGGGTATTGGAACAGGTATGCCGCCCAGATTACCTTTTGCTATCCGGATAAGACACTAAAAATCAAACCCAATGATTATGTGATTGGATGTGATGAATACTTTAACCAGATCATAGGGACACTTACCAAAAAAACAATATCGGATAACTTGTTTTATATTTCAGAATTCTATGATGCCAGTAGTTATATCGCCAGGCTACCCATTCAGTATGATGAACACAATACGGCTTCGGTTATTATAGAATTTTATAAAAAATTCGTTCCGAAAGGCCTGGGATATCCCGAATTGTTATTGGATAAATCTGTAACCGCCTATACTGATATTTCAGGATATTCCTATGCTATATTTACCGGCCGGGAATTGGTAAAGAATGTCGGAGACTATGCTTACAGTTCAGAGGATGCACAAGCATACGGCAATAATAAGGAAGGCTATTTTTTTCACAGGAATGGTTTTAACCACTTTGTGTATAACATTGAAAATGGCAGAACTTTCATTATCAGTAAAAAGAAGAATAAAATCATCGATAAACTGACACCATTTACTTTTCAACTTAGTTTCCATATCTTATTGGTAATGGTTGCTTTTCTTGGATTTCGCCTGATTTCGAAGAAAGTAAAAAGAATCTCCTCGTTCAAGACCCGCCTGCAACTAATGATGGTAGGGCTGATTCTTTTTGCGTCGGTGCTCATTGGCATTATTATTTTGAATAATATTATTCAGCAAAACAATAAAAAAAATCAGGCAATTCTTAGCGAAAAAGCCCATTCTGTACTGATTGAACTGGAACATAAACTCAGCAATACCAACATCCTGGATCAATCGGAGGATGAATACCTGGAAGAGTTACTCACAAAGTTTTCACTGATATTTTTCAGTGATATCAACCTGTACAATCCCGAGGGAACCCTTCTGGCTTCCTCCAGGAAAGAAATTTTTACCGAAGGTTTAAAGTCGGTTAAAATGCAACGTGAGGCTTACAATGCTTTGGCAATAAATAAGCGAACGCTATTTATTATGGAAGAGAAAACCGGCAATTATGAATATCTGTCGGCATATATTCCCTTCAGAGACAATCAAAATAAAACAACAGCTTTTATTAATCTGCCCTATTTTGCGCGACAACAAGAATTACAGCAGGAGATATCCTCCATTTTGGTAACCATAATCAATATTTATGTAATCCTTACCGCATTGGCTGTGATGGTATCGCTGATTATGTCCAACCATTTAACTCAGCCACTACAATTGATCAGGGATCGTTTTAGCAGACTAAATCTGAGCACAGGTATTGAGAAAATAGATTATCAAAGTAATGATGAAATTGGAGAATTGATCAATGAATACAATCTGATGGTGGAAAAACTCGCTGAAAGCGCCGAACAACTGGCCCGTTCAGAGCGGGAAAGTGCCTGGCGGGAAATGGCCCGACAAGTAGCACATGAGATTAAGAATCCGCTTACCCCCATGAAATTAAGCATTCAGCACCTGGAAAAAGCATGGAATGACCATAAGCCAGACTGGGATGTAAAATTGGCACGAACAACAAAAACACTCATTCAGCAAATCGATTCGTTATCTGCTATAGCTACGGCTTTTTCCGATTTTGCCAAATTACCTGTTGCCAAAAATAGTGAGGTGGATATATGTGCTGTCCTGCGCAGCCAGATCGGGCTGTTTTCGAACTACCCCAATATTGAAATTACCTTCGATGTGCCGGATGATCCCCGCTATGTTTATGCTGATGAAAAACAACTCTCGAGGGTTTTCATCAATTTGTTCACCAATGCTATTCAAGCCATAAATGCAGGTACAAAAGGACGAATTTCTATTGAATTGACAACCCGACCATCCAATCATGAAATAATTATTCATGACAATGGGATTGGCATGAGCGAAGAACAACAGCATAAAATATTTTCACCTAATTTTACCACTAAATCCAGCGGAATGGGTTTGGGACTCGCCATGGTGAAAAACATTATTGAAACAGTAGGAGGGAACATCACTTTCTCATCCAAACCGGGAAATGGTACAACTTTCATTATTGAATTACCAGAATACACAAAGGACAAAAATATTTAGAGACTTTGAACCCCTTTAAAAAACTCGCCGGACAAACGGCCATATACGGACTTCCTACCATAGTTGGGCGACTACTGAATTACCTGCTGGTTCCTTTATATACGCGCACCTTCTTAACCGCTGAATATGGTGTCGTTACCGAAATGTACGCTTATGTAGCATTCATTTATGTTATCCTTTCCTTTGGGATGGAAACTGCATTTTTTAGATTTTTAACACAGGATAATGAACACAAGAATGTGTTTGGAACATCAGTACTGTCGCTTATATTTACATCCACCTTATTTACGCTGTTCGGGTTTATTTTTTCGGGAAATATTTCCCAATTTATGGGATATCCCGAACATCCGGAATACATCAGGTGGTTCATACTCATCCTTGCAACCGATGCTATCAGTACAATTCCCTATGCCAACCTCCGGTTTCTAAACAAACCATTTCGTTTTGCACTTGTCAAAATCGTAAATATCACGACCAACATAGGTTTTAATCTGTTTTTTATTGTACTGTGTCCTTATCTTCTGACGAATTCTCAGGACAGCACGGTTACTTCATTTATTCAGAAAGTTTACGACCCGGACATGGGAATTGGCTATATTTTTATTTCCAACCTTATTGCCAGTGTACTATCTTTTGTGATGCTTCTTCCGGAAATTTTGAGGATAAAACTTAAATTTGATTTCAAACTTCTACGCAACATGCTAGCCTACGCATGGCCCTTGTTGATTTTTGGCCTGGCTGGTATCGTTAATGAAACTTTCGACAGGGTGATTTTGAAACATCTGCTACCCGAGTCATCAAATCCTATGTCGCAATTAGGTATTTATGGAGCTTGTTACAAAGTTTCAATATTAATGACTCTCTTTATTCAAACCTACCGGTATGCCGTAGAGCCCTTTTTCTTCGATCATTCACGTAATGCCAATGCCAAAGAGACTTATGCACGTTTAATGCACTATTTTATAATCATCTGTCTGCTCATTTTTCTTGCAATTATGCTTTTTGAAGATATTGTCATTCTGTTTATCGGACCTGAATTCCGTGAAGGCAGGGCAGTAATTCCAATCCTATTGATGGCTAATCTTTTTCTGGGCGTTTTCTATAATTTAAGTGTCTGGTTTAAACTGACCAATAATACACGTAAAGGAGCTACCATTTCGATCATTGGCGCAATCATTACCCTTATACTTAATTTCATTTTGATACCGGTAATGGGCTATATGGGAGCCGCCTGGGCCACCCTGGCCTGCTATCTTTCCATGATGGTGATCTCTTATGTGATAGGGCAAAAATATTATGCCATAAATTATGACCTGAAAGGGGCGGGAGTATACCTTGCGGTGGCTCTTTCACTGTATGGGCTTTCGGCATATCTACATGCTGATAGTCCAATGTTGAACTATTCTGTCGGATTCCTGCTTTTACTCTTGTTTTTGGGTATTGTAGTCCTTAGGGAACGCCATTCCCTAAGAATCCTTTTAAAGAAGGCATGAGTTCAACATAATTCCCAAACCGCTGAAACGATAGTTACCTGCCACGAAAGGGTCAACTAAGGTGGTATATACATCAGCATATTGCTTACTTTTGTGCAGAAATTTGAAAAGTTTCGGTAATCAATCAACATCAAGGTATGAATATAAAAATCGTTAATCACTCCGATAATCCTTTACCCGCCTATGAAACCATAGCCTCAGCCGGCATGGATTTACGGGCCTCTCTGGATGCCCCGGTTATAATGAAACCACTTGAGCGGGCCATTGTTACTACCGGCTTATTCATTGAATTACCTGTTGGATACGAAGCCCAGGTGAGGCCACGCAGTGGTTTAGCTGCCAAATATGGCGTCACTGTTCTCAACTCTCCGGGAACCATTGATGCCGATTACCGGGGTGAAATCAAAATTATTCTGATTAACCTTTCACAGGAATCTTTTACCATTAAACATGGTGACAGAATAGCCCAGATGATTATTGCCAGGCATGAAAAAGCAGAATGGATAGAAAGTGCTGACCTGAATGGAACAGAAAGAGGAGCCGGAGGCTTTGGCCATACGGGAACAAAATAAACCACCGAATGGTTTATTCTCCTGAATTGTATTTTATTAACCAATAACTTAAAATGTCCTTAAAGTCAATCTTATATAGTATTGTCCTGCTTTGCCTTCCCAATTTTGTTGTGGCACAAGACCTTCCCGAAGGAGGCGACGATATCCTGAGCCAGAAGCAAATGCGCATGCTCCAGGAACAAAAAAAATCCAATGATTTATTTTTTGATGCAACCAAAGCCAAACTTACTGAAAACCTGGATAAAGCCTTTACCCTCTTTACCGAATGCGTAACCAGCGATCCGACCAACGATGCTGCATGGTATGAGCTTTCACGCATATATTACTCCAAAGCCGACATCTCCGAGGCCATCAATTCCGCAGAAAAGGCTTATGCTCTGGCTCCCGGGAATACATGGTATAGTTTATCCCTGGCTGCCTTATACGAAAACAACAATCAAAATGAGGAAGCTCTGGAAATTTACCAGAAGCTTTATGTTTCCGATCCTGATAATACTGAATATGCTTACGATCTGGCCAATCTATGGATTAAACTCAATAAACCCAATGAAGCCATTAAAATATACGATGAATTAGAATCCAGACTTGGCATAAATGAAGAAACAAGCATTCGCAAACACCGCATTTATCTGGCAACAGGTAAATCAAAAAAAGCGCTTGAAGAACTCGAAAAACTGGCCAGGGTAAATGCATGGGATAGCCGGATTTTGTCGATGCTTGCTGAATTTTATATTCTTGAAGGTAAAAGCGACGATGCACTGAAAACATATAAAAAAATTCAGGAAGTTGATCCTGATAACGCTTATATCGATATTTCCCTTGCAGATTTTTACCGCCAGCGAAATGAAATGAATAAAGCTACCGAATCCCTGAAAAAGGGATTTGCAAACCCGTATCTGGATGCTGACACCAAAATACAGGTAATGATGTCATATTATTCTCAGGTGAAAGATTATCCTGGCATACAGAAAGATGTGACAGATCTGGCAAAAATACTGGTTACAGCACATCCAAATGAGCCGCGGGTAATGATGCTGTATGGCGAAATACTTATGATGGCCGAAAATTACAAAGAGGCCAAAGAAGTATTGACTTTAGCCATTCAGAGTGACCCGGGAAAATACCAGGTATGGGAAAACCTACTCCGGTGTAGCGCAATACTGGAAGAAAATGAGGATCTGGCAAGAGACAGTAAACAAGCCATGGAGCTTTTTCCCGTCCAGCCGCTTCCCTATTATTTCAATGGTGTAGCCAATTTTATGATCAAAAATTATGATCAGGCAATTGGTGCACTCAGTTCGGGAGTAAAAATCATTGCCGGGGATAAGAAACTTGTTTCTGATTTTTATAGCCTAATCGGTGATGCGCAACATTCCAAAGGAGAAGATGCTGCATCCTTTGAAGCATACGATCAATCGTTAAAAGCAAATCCTGACAATGCGCTTGTGCTTAACAATTATGCCTATCATCTTACCCTTGCCGGCCTGCAATTGGACAAAGCTTTGGAAATGGCCAACCGGGCTATAACACTAGCACCTGAAAATTCATATTACCTGGATACCTACGCCTGGGTTCTTTACAAACAAGCAAAATACGATCAGGCATTAGATTATATTGAACAAGCCATAAAGTTACCACAGGGTGCTAGTACAACAGTATTGGAACATTATGGAGATATTTTGTTTAAACTTAACAGAATACCTGAAGCACAAGATGCCTGGAAGCAGGCTATTGAGAAAGGCGAAGGTTCAACTTTTCTGGAGTCAAAAGTAAAAGATGGAAAACTTTATGAATAGAAAAAACAGCCTGAATTATTACTTTTTTATCCTGTTGTTACTGTCTGTTTTTGTTTCAACGGCTTGTTCCACATCCAAACGAACCATCAAAGCACCACTTAAAGAGCAGGGCGCAGAGTATCTGTTTGAAAACCTTAAGAAGAATGAACTCAAATATGACTATTTAACCGCTAAGTTCTCAGCCGTTTTTAGTCAGAATAAAAAAAACACTTCTTTTAGCGGACAAATCAGGATTCAAAAAGACAGTTTGATCTGGATCTCCATATCACCGGCATTGGGCATTGAAATGGTAAGAGTACTTATTACCAATGATTCTGTCAAATACATGAACAGAATTGATAAATCCTTCTTCTGTAGTAATTTCGACTATATCAATACGCTTGTAAATAGCACCCTTGATTACGATATGTTACAGTCCTTTTTAACCGGTAACGATTTTTCGTTCTATGAAAATTCTTCCTTTAAGGCAGGGATTGACAATCATGAATACAAACTAATCACAACCAATCGCCGGAAACTCAAAAAATATGTTAGAAATAACCAGGAAACCAGCATACCGCTTCAAAACATCTGGCTCAATCCCGAAACCTTTAAAATAAGCAGGGTTATGATTAAGGAATTGGTACAGAACGGGCGAAAACTAGAAGGCACTTATGAGTATAGCCTGAATGATGGTCAATTAATGCCTTTCTCCGTACGTTTTGAACTGGAAACCATCGACAATAAAAACACCATAGAGGTAAATTACTCAAAAATATCCATCACCAGCCAACTTGATTTTCCATTCAGGATACCCGATAAATACTCAAAGGTTACCGGGTTTTAATTTCATTTAAGTTAAACCATGAAAATTGCCTTTTTTCAGTATTCATACCGCTACATGAGAACAATAACGCTATTGTTCCTGTTCAACGTGCTTTTTACGTTACCGACATCGGCACAGGACAGCAAAAAGAAATTAGAACAACAAAAGGCAAAAATTGAAGAGGATATTCAATACACCAATAAATTACTGGATCAAACCAAAAAATCCAAACAGGTTTCTATCAATGAGTTAGTAATCCTCAACAAGCAAATTAATAAACGTGAAGAGCTAATCGCCTCAATCAATAATGAAATAAATCAGCTTAACAGTGAGATAAGCCAAACCACTGATACCATCAGACAACTTAACCAAACAATAAAGCGGTTAAAGGAGGAATATGCCCGGATGATTTACTTCGCGCAAAAAAATCAAAGTTCTTATAGCAGGCTAATGTTTATTTTTTCAGCCAAAGATTTTAACCAAGCCTACCAACGAACAAAATATTTTCAGCAATACAGTAGTTATCGCAAAAATCAGGTGCGTGTTATCAAAGAAAACCAGAACGTACTGAACAAAAAGATTGCTTTACTTGAATCCCAGAAAAAAGAAACCCTCGTCTTGAAAAAAATGGAAGAGGGTGAAAAACAAAAACTATCAAAACAGAAATCGGTTCAAAATGAGACCGTTGCCAAGCTGGGAAAACAGGAAAAAGATCTGCTGAAGAAAATAAAAGAAAACGAAAAAGCTGCCCGTAAACTCCAAAAAGCGATAGAAGACCTGATTGCTGCTGAGCTTGAAAAAGCCAGAAAGGCTGCCAAAAAAGCCGGTACCAAACCCACACCTGAAAATAAATTTGCACTTACGCCTGCCGAAATGCAACTTTCATCAAGCTTTGCAGGCAACAAGGGAAGGTTGCCCTGGCCTACAGAACGGGGTATGGTTGCAGCCACATTTGGTGAACATGACCATCCTGTACTTCGGGGTATAAAAACCAAAAACAATGGCGTGGATATTGTCACCGAAAAAGGACAGATAGCCCGCTCAGTTTTTGATGGTGAAGTTACCTCAACCATGACCCTGCCAAACTATAACAATGTTGTGATTATACGTCATGGCGAATACCTGACCGTTTACTCAAACCTGGATCAATTGTATGTAAAAAAAGGTGATAAGGTAAAAACCAAGCAGAAAATCGGAATGATTCACACCGATGAAACAGGAAAAACAACCATGCATTTTGAATTGTGGTATGGGAAAAACCTGCAAAATCCTGAACAGTGGATTTTGAAATCCCGTTAATAATTTTTTTTTCATCGTAAATTGAACCTCTTTATGCTTACTTTTGTAGGTGATTTAAAATTGTAACGACATGATCAACAGTATAATTTTAGGAGTAATTGGTGGCTGGCAGATTGCAATCATTCTTCTCGTCGTTTTGCTGCTGTTCGGAGGTAAAAAAATTCCCGAACTTATGAAAGGCCTTGGTAAAGGCATTAAGGAATTTAAAGATGGCATCTCTGGCGAAGAAGATCCAAAAGGAAACAGCGATAAAAAGGAATAAAGGATTTGGATTTAAATTCTTTGTTAAGAAATAAAATACCCTGTAATTCAATCAATTACAGGGTATTTTAAAATATACAAACCGAACATTGAATCATTCGATCCACCAGATATAACGTGGCATTTTAAAACCCTGCACGCCGGCAAACCTGCCATCGAAAAATGTGAAAATATGCTTCAGCAGAAAAGTAAAAAGGGTTCCCATTACTGGAAACCCTTTTCATTATTGTGTTTTCTCTTGTGGAGCGTAGGGGAGTCGAACCCCTGACCTTTAGACTGCCAGTCTAACGCTCTAGCCAACTGAGCTAACGCCCCTTATGGGAAGCATTTTCCCTATTAAAGGACTGCAAAATTAAATATTTTTCTGATTTATCCACATTTATTTTTCAATCTTTCACATCTTTGCAGCTTCAAATGAAGATATATGCCCGACATGAAGCGTCTTTTTGCTGCAATCCACATTAAACCTACTGCGGATTTCCGTGATATTTACGAGAACCTAAGGCAAATTCTTGGATTTCATATTATCAAGTGGGTCGATATAAATAATATACATATCACCCTTAAGTTCTTTGGTGAAACACCGGTGGAGGAAATTCCCGCAATCACAGATGCGTTAAAAGCTTCGGTTAAAGAAATCAAAGACTTTGAAATCAAATTGTCCAGGACCGGAATTTTTGGCTCTTACTATAATCCCAGGGTGATTTGGGTAGGAATCGAGGAGAATGAAATGCTGAATAAACTATCCGGAAATGTTGTTTCCAATCTGGAGGCTTCAGGATATCTTAGCGACAGGCAGAATTTTGTACCCCACCTTACCCTTGGAAGAATCAAAGAAATTAAGGATAAAAACCATTTTCAGGAGGTAATTGCGCACTTCAGCAACTATACGTACCAAACCCAGCAAATTACAGGATTTACACTTTATGAAAGTATCCTCCGCAAAGAAGGTCCGGAATATGTTGTAATTGAAGAATTTACGTTTGATTAAAATCAATTTGTCTTCTCAGGTGTATCCCTGATCTCTGATTCTTTTCTGTTTCTGTTACGGCTTTTTGTTATACTAACTTCGAGTATATAATCAACAATGAGTGCTATCCCTCCGAAGAGTGATACGAGTGAAAAGTAAGCGGCCTCCCTATCCATTGTACCCATAGATACGAGAATATTAGCTACCAACAATCCCAACCCGACTCCGGTAAAGAGCAAACCATATTTTAAGGCTGAAAAACTTGTATTGTCTTTTTCGAAAGCACGAGGGTCAAGACCGCGATCAAGAAGGGCCATGCGCTCCTTTTTACGAATATTTAAATAAACGATGCCATAAATGGTGGCAAAAACTGAAGCAGGTATCAATATGGCTTCCATGATGAGTTAATTTTAAAGTGAATGAGCGTTTCGTTGATTCTTTGACGCAAAATGCTAAAAGGGGTTACATTTCCAAATGGAGCAATTAAGTTTTTCAATCCTTGAATGGAATATCCAATTGGGCAAATTTCTGAACCCGCTGTTTAATAATCCAATATTCTTCTACTATAATTGGCTGACAAAAAAATCTGAGAAGATAAATTGATCAATACCTGTTTCTACTTTACATAAATTCATCCTCTGAATATTCATTTCTGTCATCATCCCAACCATTCCTGTATTATGTTGTTAATTTTACAATGTTTAATTTTATACTATAAATGTAACCACAGGCAGAAGGTAACGTCAAAGACATATCGATGAATCCAATTGACGAAACGTATGTTATCAACAGTATTATTGCCGGTCAGACCAGCCTGTATTCGGTTTTGGTTGATAAATACAAGGACATGGTATTTTCGATGGTTCTAAAGATAGTAAAAAGTCGGGAAGAAGCAGAGGAAGTGGCTCAGGATACTTTCTTAAAAGCTTATGAAGCTCTGCCAAGATTCAAACATGAAGCCCGTTTTAGCACCTGGTTATTCCGGATTGCTTACAATACCGCCATCTCAAGAACCCGAAAAAAACAACTTACAACCCTCGCCATCGACGATAGAATGGTTGAAAATTACAGTACGGATCCCATTCACGAAAATGTTGGACAATTGGATGACCAACAACAAATTGAACTGATGAAATCAACCATTAAATCATTAAGCAATGATGATCAGATGCTTATCTCACTATTCTATACCAATGAACAATCGGTGGATGAGATAAGTGCCATTACCGGCCTCACTGAATCGAACGTAAAAGTGAAGTTACACCGCATCCGAAAAAAAATATACGCAGAGATGAGCCGTCGCTTGAAACCTGAAATTGCCTTTTAACTAAATTTGTACGCAATGGAAACACCACGATATACTGAACCCGAAGATCAATTTTTGAGAGACCTATTTTCAAAAATCCCTATTGAAAAAGCACCTGAAAATTTCACCAGTGGCATTATGCAACAGGTATACTCAGGGGTGGAACCCATACAGGAATCCCCGGAAATAAGAAAACAACTGTTGCTTGGCTATGGATCACTATTGGTTGCCATTATAATTGTTGGCTTAATGATATTTGCACAATTACCATTCCTGAATATAAATTTATCTACAGATTTTATTCATCTGAAGGATTTGTTAAACGCCTCTATGAGCATCCTGGATGGCATAAACCGCATTTCTTCTTTCCTCAAACAGTCATCCACCGTCATTATCATCTTTTCTGCCATAGGGCTGCTATTATTGATTGAACGATTAATCCGAAAAGAATTTATTCACAACCGCTCATTTATATTCTGAGTTTAAATGTTGTTCCGGTTCCTTCAATCATTTTAATCCACAGAAAAGGACATAAAATAAAATTATGATACCTGATGAACTCATACAACAAATAAATCAATGGTTGCATGAAAATTCAGCAAAAAATGATTCAATAATTAAAACAGAAATACTTACGGGCGGATGCATCAATGATTGTCACGTCCTTTATACAAACAAAAAGAAAATTTTCCTCAAGTACAATCTTGCCAGCCGGTTTCCCGAAATGCTTGCTGCTGAATCACAAGGATTGATATTGCTAAAAAAATCTCAGCTAATAGGAGTTCCTGAAGTTCTTTATTCAGGAGAAACAGCCAGTTATTCATTCTTGCTATTGGAATACATTCCAGAAGGTCACAATGATAAGGATTTCTGGGAAAAATTTGGCAGACAATTGGCCAGACTTCATCGCATGAGTCAAACCTCATTTGGGCTGGATTATAACAATTATATTGGTTCTATTCCACAAAAAAACAGCTATTTCTCACAGTGGAATGAGTTTGTCATTGTAAATCGCTTGCAACCCCTCGTAAGGAAAGCCTATAACAAGAAGTTACTAAACCATACGGATATATCTGATTTTGACCGGCTTTTTACCAGAATCGAAAATATTTTACCTGCAGAAAAACCAGCGCTGCTGCACGGTGATCTATGGAGTGGAAATTTTATTATGAATGTTGAGGGCCAACCTATACTTATTGATCCCTCAGTTTATTTTGGTCATAGAGAAATGGATATAGCTATGACCAGGCTTTTTGGTGGTTTTTCCAATGACTTTTATCATTTTTACAATGATGAATATCCATTAGAAAAAGGCTGGAAAAATCGAGTAGAGTTTAATCAACTTTATCCCTTACTGGTACATGTTCTGTTGTTTGGATCTACTTACGCCTCACAAATAAGAAATATTATCAGGAAATATTAAACATGTTACCTGATTATTGTTTCAGGCTACTTAACTTTACCTTCACGACGCTCTTCCCACAACTGCTTAAAATTGCGTTCACTTATTTCCGGCAATTGACGTTTATCGCCCCAGGCTTTAGCGAAAAAATTTTTCAGTATAAAGTTCTTAACCCGGGCACTTCCGGTATCCATCCATTTGCGGTTGAGCATTATTTTCTTCCACGTCCACATTGAAAAAGCATCAAAAAAGGTGTAATTTCCGTTTTTAACGCTATCGTTTCTATTTTGTAACAACAATTCGTGAAGGTTAATCTTTACCGGACACGTTTCCGTGCATGCACCACAAAGACTTGAGGCAAAACTCAGGTGCTTGTAATTGTCCAAGCCTTTCATCCAGGGAGTAATTACAGATCCAATAGGTCCGGTATATGTGGTATTGTATGCATGTCCACCAATGGTTTTATACACCGGGCAAACGTTCAGGCATGCGCCACAACGGATACAGGTAAGGGCACTTCTTTGTATTGGACGCGACAACACTTCACTCCGGCCATTGTCAAGCAGAATAACGTACATTTCTGAAGGCCCATCCACTTCATGATCCTGACGTGGACCACTAATAATACTGTTATAAGCAGTTATATTCTGACCCGTTCCGTGCGTAGCCAGAAGCGGCCAGAATAAATCAAGATTGGTAAGTGAAGGAATAACTTTTTCAATACCGGCAATTACAATATGAACCCGCGGAAAGGATACACTCATTAAGGCATTTCCCTCATTTTCAGAAATGCATACAGATCCTGAATCTGCAACCAAAAAATTAGCTCCGGTTATACCAACCTTAGCATCATAAAATTTCTTTCTTAGTTTTTCACGTACAAAAGCAGTAATGGTTTCCGGTGAACTATTTGGAGGCAACCCAAAATTGTTGGTAAACAACTCAGAAACATCCTCCTTTGATTTGTGCATAGCAGGTGTAACAATGTGGTAAGGATGTTCGCCCGCCAGTTGAACAATATATTCTCCCAAATCGGTTTCAATACTGTCTATCTGGTGTTTGGCCAAATGGTTGTTTAATTCGATTTCTTCTGTTACCATGGTCTTGGATTTTACCACATAATCCGCTCCATGCTTTTTTATAATTTCCGTTACCTCATTCAGGGCATCATTGGCATTTTGAGCCCAGATAATTTTACCTCCGTTTTTTTCAAAATTTACTTCAAATTCAATTAAAAACTTTTCAAGATCACCAATGACTTTATTTTTAAGAAATGCAGCCCTTTCTTTTGCCAGTTCAAGGTAAAAATACTGCTTTTTACCTTGCTTTACTGAAGCATCATATTTATTTATGTTATGTTGCAGCTTTGCACGGTGAATGGTATCAGCTGATTTTATCCGCGAATCATTCTTAAACTTATCGTAAATTTCAGTCATCATTGAATCCGCAATTAAAGCTGAATCTTATTGATTTTATTGACCCTGGTTTCGTGTCTTCCACCTTCAAAATCAGTATTTAAGAATAATCTGGCAGCCCTTAAGGCTTCATTAAAATCAATAAATCGTCCAGGTAATGCCAGCACATTAGCATTGTTATGACGGCGGGTCAGTTCAGCTTGTTCACTGTTCCAACAAAGTGCTGACCTGATTTCCGGATATTTATTCACTACCATGTTTACACCATTTCCACTTCCGCAGATTATTATGCCTCTTTCATATTTTTCATTATTAACCGCATTACCTAATAGGTGTGCAACATCAGGATAGTCAATACTTGCCGTTGAATTGGTTCCAAAATCATGAAACAAATAACCTTCAGCGGTTAAAGATTTCATCAGAAAATTTTTTAATTCAAAGCCGGCATGATCGCTTGCCAATGCCACAATTTTAGTTTTGTCCCACATTGTTGATAAAATTTTAAGACAAAATTAGTCAATAATTACGCTTAAAGCTGAGCAGGTTAAAAATTAGCCTGTTAATGCATCATTTTTAAATATCCTACACAACAACTCAAATCTATGGAAAAATTTTTACACGACATTGATTTACAATACACAAAAATGATACTAAACGTAAAATAATAATTTATAATACTTATATTCAATAAGTTAAAATAACCATTTGATGTATCAACTGCATTTATTTAATTACTCTGTATGTCAATCAATTGCATGTTATCAACAATAAATTGTTAACTTCATCAAAATACTGTTATCAATTTCTAATAAATATCCACCTATCTGTTAATAAAGTCAAGAACCTTTAAAATGCTATAAAAATGAGCAATCTTATTAGAAAGAACCAACATGCTATCAACATCAATTCGGGGGTTTTAACTACTTTTGACGCTGTTAGTGGTAAATTACTAACAGATTGTTAATATTTGGCAAACTGTTTGTTTATCAGATTCTTTTATTGGTTTAATTTGTTGATAACCTCTTAATAAACTACTGAAAAGCACATTTGCAAGAGAAATAATTCAAAAATTATCAACAGAATCAACAGCACCAATAATAATAATGTTCTTTATTTAAATAATTTATTATTAAATATTCAAAATGACTTCTGACTCAAAAAAAGGTCCGGAAATTTTAAGTGATGAGAATATCATCCAAAAAATTTCAGAATTGCGTAAAATCAAAAATACCATAATTTTGGCGCATTATTATCAGGTGCCCGAAATTCAGGATATTGCTGATTTTGTTGGCGACAGTTTACAACTTTCCCAAAAAGCAGCTGAAACCGATGCTGATATCATTGTTTTTGCCGGTGTTCACTTTATGGCTGAAACTGCAAAAATACTCAGTCCGGATAAAAAAGTACTGCTGCCCGATTTAAATGCAGGCTGTTCTTTGGCCGACAGTTGTCCTCCGGTTGATTTTAAACGCTTCATTGATGCACATCCGGGGCATAAGGTTGTTTCATACATTAATTGCTCTGCAGCGGTTAAAACCATGTCGGATGTTATCTGCACTTCAAGTAATGCAAAATCGATAGTTGATTCGTTTCCCATGGATCAAAAACTGATTTTTGCACCGGATAAAAATCTTGGTGCATACATCAATAGCGTTACCGGACGAGAAATGGTTTTGTGGGATGGTAGTTGTCATGTGCATAATCAGTTAACCGATGAAAAGGTTATTCAACTAAAAATTGAAAATCCCGATGCCAAACTGATTGCTCATCCTGAATGTCGCGGACCGATTCTGGCAATTGCTGATTTTATAGGTTCAACCGCTGCATTGCTTGAATTTTCGAAAAAGGATAAAGCCCAGAAATATATTGTTGCCACGGAAGGAGGAATCATTCACCAAATGCAGAAAGCTTCACCTGAAAAGACTTTTATTGTAGTACCTTCGGATGAAACCTGTTCCTGCAATGATTGTCCATACATGAAAATGAATACGCTACAAAAATTGTATTTAGCCTTAAAAAATGAAAAGCCTGAAATTATTCTTGACAATGAGGTAATTGAAAAGGCCAAGCGTCCAATTTTGCGGATGCTCGAAATTTCGAAAGCTGCCAGCATTATCAAATAAAAGCCGACATTTGGGTAAAATAACTAACTTTACAGCATGAGGAAATTTGTGTTGGTCCTTTTATTATTTGTCTTTGCTTATGGTTTGAAAGCACAGGATAACCCCGTTGATCCAAACGGAAAAAATATTTTTTATCATGAAAATGGTAAAATATCAAGTGAAGGCTTAATGCGCAACGGAAAACCTGATGGTTACTGGAAAACCTTCTGGGAAAACGGAGAATTAAAATCTGAAGGCAATCGTAAAAATTATGAGTTGGATAGTCTATGGAATTTTTACGATGAAACCGGAAAAGTTACGCTCCAGATCAATTACCTGAAAGGAAAAAAAGAAGGCATACGCCGCACCATCCGTGAAAATGAAACCGTTGAAGAAAACTTTTCAAATGATGTAAAGCAGGGACTTACGATTTATTATTATCCCGGAGGTGAGGTTATGCGAACCATTCCATTCGAAAATGGTCTTGAAAATGGATTTGCACGAGAATTTTCACCTG
The DNA here is from genome assembly GCA_034005265.1 of Lentimicrobium sp. Lineage (GTDB taxonomy): Bacteria > Bacteroidota > Bacteroidia > Bacteroidales > Lentimicrobiaceae > Lentimicrobium. The sequence goes on along the minus strand of JAVEVB010000024.1, from coordinate 2,314 downwards.
ATGGTACAGTTATTACCATGATTGAATACCGTCGTGGATTTGTGATTGACCGGGAAAATATTAACAGAACAGACCGGAATGGCTTAAAACAGGGTAAATGGAAGTTTTTTTATGTAAACGGAAAGGTTAAAATTGAAGGAGTTTATCGAGATGATAAACGCAATGGTTATTTTAAAGAATACGATGAAAAGGGCATGCTTACCGAAGTTTCCAAGTATGTAAATGATGTAAAACAGGAAGCCGCCCCAGAATTGGTAAAACTCGATATCCGCACGGATTATTATCCTGATGGAAAAGTAAAAACCAGAGCAAGTTACAAAGGAGATACGCCTGAAGGTGTGCGGCGTGAATATTCGCCAACCGGTGAAGTAACAGCGGCTTATATTTATAAAAAAGGAATTATAATTGCCGAAGGAATTGTTGATGATGAAGGTGTGAGAGACGGCCCCTGGAAAGAATTTTATACTGATGGTCAGTTACGTGCCGAAGGCTTATACAGAAATGGAAACAGGATTGGAAAATGGCGGTTTTATCATCCTAATGGAAATCTTGAGCAGGAAGGAAGCTATAACAATCAAGGCAATACCGATGGATTGTGGAAATGGTATTATGAAGATGGCCTGGTATTGCGTGAAGAAAATTTTTTGAATGGCAATTCAGAAGGTATTTTTACAGAATACGATGAAAATGGTTCTGTAATTATTCAAGGTGAGTATGTCGAAGGCCTGGAAGAAGGTTTTTGGAAATATCAGCAGGGAGATCATCGTGAAGAAGGTTCCTATCGAAGCGGAATGCGTAATGGTGAGTGGAATTATTATTTTGATGATGGCACGCTCGCATTTCAGGGTTCGTTTATTGATGATAATTCAAATGGCCGCCACATCTGGTACTGGCCCAATGGTAAAAAGAAAGATGAAGGCGAATATATCATGGGTATGAAAACCGGTGACTGGCTTCAATATAACGAAGATGGTTCCATTTTTATGATAATTTCCTACCAGAATGGCGTAGAAAAAAAATACAATGGGGTGAAAATTAAGCCGGAAATGTTGGAATAGGGACGGGGAAGTATGAATTTCTAATTTCTAAAGTCTAAAAAGATAAATCCATTTATTTCCAATATAATATAATTAATACTTTGTGAGTCTTTGAGCCTTAGTGCCTTAGTGACAAATTTTGGAATTAGAAATTAAAAATTTTCACCATGAAACACTTAACATTAATTATTTTCATTATTATGACTTCTTTCTTATCAGATGGTACTATGGCTCAGAGTATTAAACTTCCAAAGCCTGATTTGAATGGTGAAATGACCCTGATGCAGGCACTGAATGAACGCAGTAGCCACCGTGAGTTCAGTGCTAATGAGTTAACAATGGATCATCTTTCGGGATTGCTTTGGGCTGCCTGCGGTATAAACAGAACTGAGTCCGGAAAACGGACCGCTCCTTCCGCTCACAACTGGCAGGATGTGCAGGTGTATGTATTTCTGAATTCGGGTATTTACCTGTACAACGAAAAGAGTCATTCACTGGAATTTATCCTTGAAGGAAACCATCAGGCTGCTGCCGGGCTACAGGATTTTGTGCCCACAGCACCTGTAAATCTGGTTTATGTGGCTGATTATGCCCAAATGGAAGGCACGGATACAAGCCGGCTTGAATTTTATGGTGGAATTAACACGGGATTCATTTCACAGAATGTTTACCTGTATTGTGCTTCACAACAGCTCAACACTGTGGTTCGCGCTATGGTTGACAGAGAAGCCCTGCATGAACTGATGAAACTGCGGCCAGAACAACATGTGGTTGTGGCGCAGAGTGTGGGATATAAACCTTAGTGATTTCAGATTTCAGCATGCGGATTTCAGCATGTGGATTTAACTAAGGCATTCCTGCAGGCGTTAAGGCGTAGAGATACTCTTGTTAGTATTTTGATATTCTCTAACTTCCGTCTTCTTAAATTTTGAATTACAGATTTCATACGGTCAGAAATCACACAAAGCGATACATTCTATTTTGGTTGGTGAATATTTTTCGAAGCTGTCAGTGAGTAAGCTGTGATACCGGCCATTTGAAGTGACATTTTTGAACAGTAAGGTCTAATGTTTAAGAGACTTTAAAAACAACTAAAAAATAGTATTATGCTTAAACGCTTATTTAAACATTTATTTTTTTGTTTATTCCTTATCACTGTTGTCCGGTAAAATTAATGAGTTAGGAAGTGCATGAAGCACAACCCAACTCATTTTTGTAGTTTTGGGTCACCACAACTTAAAACTACATGGATAAAAGTACACATTTTTTCGGTTCAT
>JAVEVB010000073.1:0-14568 GCA_034005265.1 Lentimicrobium sp. | reverse complement strand
AATAATCATTGGCCGGTACAGCTCTATGTCAGGGAAAGTCGCAGGATGAGAAGTGATTATGTTGTTACAGAACATGATTGTCAGAGAAGAGTAATCACTGATAAAGGCATCGCGCTGGGTTCCTACGCCATGGATTCTCATAACACGCAATATTTTGTAAATAAGGATGGATTTGCCAACACGGAAGGAGGATACTTCTGGCGACTGGATAAGGCATATCCGATTGACTACAGAGCGATTATTCCTAAAAAAGGAGAATGTTCAAATTTATTGGTAACTGTATGTGTTTCTGTTACTCATGCGGCGTATGGCTCTATCAGGCAGGAACCCTGTTATATGATGATCGGTCATGCTGCCGGTGCAGCGGCCAGTCTTGCAATCGACAAGCGCGTGTCAGTTCAGGATGTTGACTATAACTTATTAAAGGATAAGCTGTTAAAAGAAGGGCAGATGCTTGTTGATCTTGATGATAGTAAATTTAGCGGAAATCAGAGAGAAGGTAATTGAAAAAATGAAATAACGATATAAAAGCAAGGTTTTATATCGTTATTACCATCTTTTAAATCATTAAATAATGTACGTATGAAACGCTTTTTTGTATTTTTTATTTCTTTTTTACTCGTATTTTCAAGTTTCGGACAAAAGATCGAGAGTTATGATATTGTAATTTACGGGGGTAATTCCGCGGGGATCATGACCGCCGTACAAGCAAAGAGAATCGGAAAATCAGTGGTGGTGCTGGAACAGTTAGACCGGATCGGGGGATTAACTTCCGGGGGATTGGGTGAAGTTGATCACGGGAAAAAATCATCAATCGGAGGTCTGGCACTCGAATATTTTACCCGGATCGCCAAAAAATATAATGAAAAGGAACCGAAATATAAATTCGAACCCAAAGTGGCGTTGGAAGTATTTCAGGATTATGTAAAGGAATATGATATTCCGGTAGTGTATAATGAACTGATTGATCTGAAGAACGGTGTTGAAAAGAAAGGGAATAAAATACTTTCCATCAAAATGGAAAGCGGGAATGTTTATAAAGGAAAAATCTTTATTGATGCTTCTTACGAAGGCGATTTGTTAGGTTTGTCCGGAGTTTCGTACACCTATGGTCGTGAAGGAAATAAAATGTACAATGAAACTAATAACGGTATCCGTCAGAATGGATATGATGAAGTCCCTCCGGGTATTGATCCGTACATCGTGAAAGGAGATAAAAACAGCGGGTTGTTGCCGCGTATCAATCGATGCAGAGGCGGAGAGGTCGGTGATGGCGATAAAGGAATTCAAGCTTATAATTATCGTATGTGTCTGACAGATAAAGGATCAAACCGTACGATGATCGAGAAGCCGGATGGATATAACGAACTGGAATATGAAATACTGTTCCGGGCAATGGAACTGGATATGCCGGTCGACCGGGTTTTTAAGTTAAGTCCCATGCCAAACAGGAAAACAGATTCAAATAATCATTATGGCATTTCTACTGACTTCAATGGCGGTAATCAGGATTATGTACACGCATCACACCAACTCCGCGCTGAAATCAGGAAACAGCATGAGATCTATCAGAAAGGGTTGGTATGGACAGTTCAAAATCATCCACGCACGCCTAAAAAATACCGCGACTATTATGCCGGTTGGGGATTACCGAAAGATGAATTTGTAGAAAACGGGAACTGGCCTCAACAGATTTATGTCCGGGAATGCCGTCGCATGATTGGCGACTATGTAGTAACGGAACATGATTGTAAAAGAACCGTGCTTGTTAACGATCCTGTAGCCCTTGGTTCTTACGCGATGGATTCACATCATACTCAATATTTTGTAAATGATGAAGGATTTGTACAGCCGGAAGGTGGTTTTTACGATAAGTTGAAAGACCCTTATCCTGTGAGCTTCAGGGCGATTGTTCCCAAGCAGAAGGAATGCGGTAACCTGATAGTCCCGGTATGTGTCTCGGCAACTCATGCAGCATTCGGATCCATTCGTATGGAACCGGTTTTCATGATGCTTGGACAATCAGCGGCTACAGTAGCGGGTATGGCGATAGATGGAAATATTGATGTTCAGAAAATAAACTACCCGAAGCTAAAAGAAACATTATTGAAAGATGGACATGTATTGGAGTATAATCCCGAGTAAAATAAAAAGAATGAAAAAGATATTGTTGTTTTTTGTTTGTGTTTTTTGTGTCAACACCTTTTATGCAAAAGTAAAACTTCCCCGTGTTTTTACGGATAATGCCGTGTTGCAACGCGAGAAACCAATCGCGGTATGGGGATGGGCAAATTCAGGTGAAGTAATAACGATAGAGTTCGCTCAAAATACTTATCGGGCCCTTGCTGATGAAAGCGGTAAATGGAGAACTGAGATGTTGCCTCAGCAAGCAGGCGGTCCGTTTGAATTAAAAATAAAAGGAGAAGAAAACGAAATCACGCTTCGGAATATCCTGATTGGTGATGTTTGGATATGTAGCGGACAGAGTAACATGAAAACCCGGGTCAATAGAATAAATGCCCGGGATGAGGAATTGGTGACGGATGCGAACAGAATGATTCGTTTATTTCAACCTAAAGAATTATTCTCTATTGATCTGAAAGATGACTATAATTATGCTGAAAAATGGAAAGAGGCAAATCTGGAAAATATTAAAGATTTTAGCGCTACCGCCTATTTCTTTGCAAAGAATCTTCAACCGGAAATCGGTGTTCCCATCGGGTTAATACAAGTTTCGGTAGGAGGCAGTAATATTGAAGCCTGGATTCCGGAGGAGGATATATGTCAGATACCTCAACAAGCGGAGAAATTCCGTAAAGCAGTAGAAAAAGGATTGAAAGTACTTAAGGCCGAAAACGACGAAAGGTTCAGAAAATGGAGAGAGAATGGTTCGAAGCCGGCAGAAAAACCATATCAACTCACGGGCAACGATATTCCTTCGAGTTTGTATAACTCACAGATAAATCCTTTGTTGAATCTGCATCCTACAGGAATATTGTGGTATCAGGGTGAATCTAATTCAGGGAAAGGCCTGCAATACAGAAATACTTTCGCGATGCTGATCAATGCATGGAGACGTGATTTTAACGACAAAACTTTGCCTTTTATATATGTTCAGCTCGCGAATTACAGGGCGCCATGCAATGCCCCCTGTGAAAGCACTTGGGCAGAACTGCGTGAGGCGCAGGCGTTAACACTAGAACTTCCTGAAACAGGAATGGCAACAGCCGTTGATATAGGAGAAGCCAATGATATTCATCCAAAGAACAAACAGGAATTGGGACGCCGGTTGGCGCTTGTTGCCCGTCAGGTAGTGTATAATCAGGAACTTCTGGCTTCAGGTCCGGTGTTGAAAGATGCTACGAAAAAATCCGGAGGCATCCTGTTAACATTCAATCATGTGGGAAATGGATTAATTACCCGGGATAACAAAGATCCTGAAGAATTCACAATCGCTGCGAAAAATGGCGACTTCGTGAGGGCTAAAGCCAGAATTGAAGGCGAAAATCAAATATTTGTCTGGTCGGATGAAATCAAAAAACCTGAATATGTCCGGTACGCCTGGGCGGATAATCCTTCACTGGTAAATACATACAATAGTGAAAAGCTCCCGATGTTGCCCTTCCGTACAGATAACCGGAATATTAACCGGGAAGAAGAGAAAATGAAGAAGAACTAAAGTACAACATAGCATATAAAAGCTAAACTTAAAAATGGTATTCGCAGTGATGGATACATGACAATCAAGTTAAACAAGTTAAAATTAGAATGAAAATGAAAAACAAGTTACACATCCTCAGTCAGATTGAAGTTGATAACTATCATAGAAATGGTTATCATTTACATCATAAACAACTTTTTGATGCCAGTAATTTAGAGGCACTGACTCAAATATTTGAAGAACATCTTGCCGAAAAAGGTGCAAAATTAAGTGATGAATTAGACACACCGCATTTTCGCGATCCGCGCCTTCTGAAGTTTCTGCTTCACGAAGATGTGCTCGATCTGGTACAAGACATTATTGGCCCTAATATCGGGTTGTTCTCAAGTCATTTTATCAGCAAAGATCCTCACGTCGGAAGGCGAACACCTTGGCATGAAGATAGTTCCTATTGGAAAGGTAAATTTGACTCTTTCGAAGGAATTGTGACCATTTGGTTGGCAATTGACGACTCGAATTTAGCCAATGGATGTTTAGGTGTAATTCCCGGGACTCATATAAATGGATTTAGCGAATATGAGGGTGTCGATACACAGTCAAATACATTTGCTACAGAGATAAGAAAAGGAAGTTTTGATGAATCGAAAGTCGTTTGGTTCGAATTAAAAAAAGGAGAATGCAGTTTGCACGATTCGCGAATCATTCATGGAGCCAACGCGAATACCAGTTCGACAAGAAGATGTGGTTATACCATGCGATATTTCAACTTGAATAAAAAGTTCACAGGCGACCCTCAACATTTATTGTGGCATGCAAGGGGCGAAAATATTGCTGGAAATAAACTGGAAATGTATTGAAATGCATTGAGGGTTAAATGCTGGAGATTCAAAATTAAGTATATATGAGGTGTAAAAAGATATTATCAACTTTAGTAACAAGCCTTTTTGTTGCCATTATTCCGGCATATACCGGACAGCTAAAGCCTACTGGTGTAGAAGAGCTTGTTATATCTGATTCTACTGTTTCAACAGGATATATGGGAAATGGTGTTCAGTTGGGATTATATGAACATTGCGATAATCCTTCATCGACATGGGGGAAAGAGCACGGAATGTATATGGATGAGGACATGTGGAACAAGACATTCAAAAGGCTTGATTACATGAGATTGAGTCTTGTCCGTACCATGATTGCCTCGAAGAATTTTTATTGCCTTGGTCGGGATAACCAAGGAAATCTCAAGATTCAATATGATCACCGGCTTGATTTGGTTGAAAAATGGTTGAACTACTGCGATAAGAATGATATCACGCTGCTGTGGGGGGAGTGGGGTACCGGTGATATTGCTCCCGTTACAGATCCTCTTTGGGCAAATACCATCATAGGGTACGCGGATTACTTGATCAATACCCGTAAACACCCCTCGATCAAGTACTTCATCGGGGTCAATGAACCTGATGGAAACTGGAGTACTGCCACCAAAGGTAAATTCGAGATTTGGGAACCCGCGACGAATAACGTGTATAATGCCATTGTAAAAAAAGGACTCGCGGACAAATTACAAATCGCGGGTCCTGATGCCTGTCCAAATACGACAGGAACCAGCTTCATCACGAAAACCGCGGAGAAGTTTAATGATAAAATCGGGTTGTGGGATATCCATATTTATCCTTACCCAGATGATATAAGGAACGGTTTGTTTGAAGAACGGATTCGTGGGTGGCACACTACCTTGGGAAAAAGTAAAAAATTAGTTTTGGGAGAATTAGGCCTAAAATACAAAATGGGTACACCCGGATATGATGAAAATATACGCAGGACAAAAGAAGATCCGATGCAAAAAAGTGATACAACGAGATCTTCCAACATGTTCGTGTATGACTATTCTTATGCTATCGACATCGCGGATATTTATATTCAATGTATGAGAGGAGGAATATCGGGAGCTTGCGCTTGGGTAGTTTGTGATGCCATGTACACTTCACCCAATCAAAAAATGAAAAGAAGAGGTCTTTGGAATATTTTTGGCAGCAAGATGGGAAATCCTGCCGATGAGAATATTCGTCCCTGGTATTATACTTTGTCGTTGTTGTCACGCTATTTTCCTAAAGGATCGGATGTTTTATCGGTAGATGCCTCTGAACTTAAAGGACTAAGAGCAGTCGCGGGAACTTATCAGGGAAACAAGACAATTGCTGTTGTGAACAATTCAAACATCGAGAGGAAAGTGAAGTTTACGATGAAAGGCGAGATTGCACGTCCGATGCAAAAATATGTCTGTACTGAGCAGTACCGGCCTGTTAATTCGGATGGCTTCCCTGTCCCGGCTGAAAGCAAATACGTAAACCTGTCCGAAGGCGAAGAGGTGGACTTGCCGCCTTTAAGTTTCGTGTTACTAACTACCTTGAAATTTGATGAAGAAAATTTATCCGGGGTAGATATCAAAAATGTAAATTAAACAGATTATGAAGTGTAAAAAGATATTGATAATTTTAGCAATAAGCTTACTTGTTTTCTTACCTGTGTCTGCAGGTTCGTTAAAATCGAACGACGTTGAAGAGCTTGTAATACATGATACTACTGTTTCGACAGGTTATATAGGCAATGGAGTTCAGTTCGGACTGTATGAGCATTGCGACGATGCGGCATCAAGCTGGGGGAAAGCTTTCGGGATGTATATGGATGATAACATGTGGAACAAAACATTCAAAAGACTTGATTTCATGAGGGTGGGTCTTGCCCGCACCATGATCTCTTCGAAAAGTTTTTGTTACAGGGGACAAGATAGCCAGGGTAATCCCATCATACAGAACGATTACAAAATTGATCTGGCGGAGAAATGGTTGAATTATTGCGATAACAAAGATGTAACACTGATGTGGGGAGAATGGGGCACAGGTAATATCGCTCCCGTTACGGATCCGCTTTGGGCCAATACGATCATCGGATACGCTGATTACCTGATCAATACCCGCAATCATCCTTCGGTAAAGTATTTCATCGGGATCAACGAACCAGACGGTAACTGGAGCGATGCCACGGGAGGTAGTTTCGATATATGGGAAACTGCGACGAACAACGTGTATGATGCCATGGTCAATAAAGGTCTTACAGACAGGTTGCAGATTGCAGGTCCGGATGCCTGCCCGAATACAACAGGAACTTCCTTTCTCACGAACACTACGGCTAAATTTGAAAACAAAATCGGGTTGTGGAATATTCACATTTACCCATATCCCAACGACATCCGGAGTGGGTCATTTGAATCGAAGATTCAGAATTGGCATAACATCCTGGGAAAAGATAAGAAATTGGTTTTGGGAGAAATCGGGATGAAATACAAAGCAGGAACTCCCGAGCACGCGGAAAATTTACGCAGGGCAAAGGAAGATCCGATGCAAAAAAGTGATACGACAGGAAGTGCTAACATGTTTGTGTACGATTATTTTTACGCGATTGATATCGCTGATATTTATATCCAGTGTATGCGTGGAGGCATGTCGGGTGCTTGTTCATGGGTAGTTTGCGATGCCATGTTCACATCGTCCGGGCAAAAAATGAAACGGTGGGGTCTCTGGAATATCTTCGGTACCAAGATGGGAAATCCGGCAGATGAAGATATCCGTCCGTGGTATTATACTTTGTCGTTGATGTCGCGCTATTTTCCCAAAGGCACGGATATTTTAACTGTGGATGCCTCTTCCTATGAGGGTGTCAGGGCAATTGCCGGAACATATCAGGGACACAAAACAATTGCCGTTGTGAATAACTCAGCTACCGCAAGGAGTGTCAAATTTACAATGGAAGGTGAGTCCGCACGCCTGATGAGAAAATATGTATGTACAGAAGAGTCACGACCGGTTGATTCGGACGATTTGCCTGTTCCCGCGGAGAGTAAATATGTAAACTTGTCTGCAGGAGAGGAAGTTGAATTGCCGCCATTAAGTTTCGTGCTGTTAACTTCTTTGGATTTTAATGAAGAGATTACCAATCATACATTTTATGTTTCGACAGAAGGCAGCGACACGAACGATGGCTCACAGGGAACGCCGTTCGCTACGATTAATCATGCTGTAACATCAGTGCCAAACAATTCATCGGCAATTATTTATCTGGGAGCCGGTGAAACATTTACAGAGTACAATGTTCGCATTGAAGACAATACCAATAAGACCATAGAACTTATTGGGAATAATACAGTGTTTCAAGCAGCTGCCGTCAAACAAACAGCAAGTACAGGGCGGATGTTGTTTTCGGGTTATGGGAGCAATCTGAAGGTTAGTGGAATAATATTTAAGAACGGTTATCAATCATCAGCCGATGGAGGAGCCATATATTTTCGCGGAGTTACATTGGAAGTAAATTCCTGCAAGTTTATCGATAATATTGCCGACAATCATGGAGGAGCTATTGCAAGTATCGGAAATGATCTGATTGTTGAAAATTCTTATTTCGATGGGAATATTTCAGTTGGAGGTTATGCCGGAGCAGTGCTTCATACAGGTGCAGGTACTATCGGGAATTCCCTGATCATCCGTAACTCGACATTCAACGGGAATAAAACGCAATCGACAGAATCAACATCAGGGATGGGTAGCGCTGTCCATACGCACGCTTCAGCTTCCGACATTGCTTCTGTGGAAATAACAAACTGTGTGTTTTACAAAAATGAGAGTGCCAGAACCAGTATGGGTGCCGTGGATTTGGGTAATAGTCTGACATCAAAATCCTATTTGGTCAATAACACATTTTATACTAACACGCAAATGGGGGTCAGGGTAGATGGTCTTAACAACAAGGTTTATTTAGTTAATAACGCGATTATCGGCGGAGCAGTCGGTTTGGGAACCGTGTATGCCCTGAATACCGGAACAAAGAAAAGGACACAAACGATAGATGCCTGGAACAACGTGATTGCAGCTACGAACAAAGCGATCGGTACTTATGTGGATGACCCGTCATTGAATGCAGATAAAGTGACTAACAATAATACCGTGGAAATATTTTCAGAATCTTTCTCCTTGTCGAATGTGGGACTCAACGAAGACCTGTCCACGGATAAGAGTATTCCCTATCTGGCTATTAGTTCTTCGGCAAGTGTCTTGGTAAATGCCGGATTAGATTCAAAAGTAATTGAAAGTTTGGAAAGAGTTCCCTCAACCGATATGCTGGGAATGGCGAAAGATGGCACGAAAGATATAGGTGCTTTTGAACTGGATCAGACTACCACGGTTATATCGCCGGATTTCGTCCCGGAATACATAAAGCTGATTGACGGAAAAGATTTCGTATCGGTCGTAAACTTATCGCAACACCCAATTTCCTTGCAAGTGATGTCAGTTGAAGGGAAATTGCTGAAAAATATCCGGATCGACAATGCTGTCACGGTAAACAAAGGTGACTTACCACGGGGTTTGTTATTGTTTGTAGCAAATGACGGACAGTGGGTGATTGCCAAAAAGGTGATAAACTAATTTAGATCTTTATGCTCTATGTTATTATTCAAAACAAATAATCAAAATATAGAGAATGTAAATTAAACAGATTATGAAGTGTAAAAGTATATTGATAATTTTAGTAGTAAGCTTGCTTGTTTTTTTACCCGCGTGTTCCGATATGTTAAAATCGAACGACGTTGAAGAACTTACCATACACGACGCTACGGTTTCGACAGGCTATATCGGGAATGGAGTTCAGTTCGGACTTTATGAGCATTGCGATGATGCGGCATCAAGTTGGGGGAAATCTTTCGGGATGTATATGGATGAGAATATGTGGAACAAAACATTCAAAAGACTTGATTTTATGAGATTGGGCATTGCCCGCACCATGATATCTTCGAAGAGTTTTTGTTATCGTGGAAAGGATGGTCAGGGAAATCCCATCATACAGAACGATTACAAAATCAGTTTGGTAGAGAAATGGTTGAATTATTGCGACAGCAAGGATGTAACGCTGCTGTGGGGAGAATGGGGCACAGGTAATATCGCTCCCGTTACGGATCCTCTCTGGGCCAATACCATCATCGGGTACGCTGATTACCTGATCAATACCCGCAATCATCCCTCGGTAAAATATTTCATCGGGATCAATGAGCCAGACGGTAACTGGAGTGATGCCACGGGAGGTAGTTTTGATATTTGGGAAGTTGCCACGAACAACGTATATGAGGCTATGGTCAATAAAGGACTTACTGACAGGTTGCAGATTGCAGGCCCGGATGCTTGTCCGAATAGTGTCGGAACCAGCTTCCTGCTAAAAACCACAGCAAAACTTGAGAATAAAATCGGGCTTTGGGATATTCATATTTACCCGTATCCCAACGATATTCGAAATGGGGTGTTTGAAGCCCGAATCCGCGATTGGCATAACATCCTGGGAAAAGATAAGAAATTGGTTTTGGGAGAAATCGGGATGAAATACAAGGCAGGAACTCCCGAGCACGCGGAAAATTTACGGAGGGCTAAGGAAGACCCGATGCAAAAAAGTGATACGACGGGAAGCGCCAACATGTTCGTGTACGATTATTTTTACGCGATTGATATCGCTGATATTTACATCCAGTGCATGCGCGGAGGAATGTCGGGAGCTTGTTCATGGGTAGTTTGCGATGCCATGTACTCATCGCCCGGGCAAAAAATGAAACGGTGGGGTCTCTGGAATATCTTCGGTACCAAGATGGGAAATCCGGCAGATGAAGATATCCGTCCGTGGTATTATACTTTGTCTTTGATGTCGCGCTATTTTCCACAAGGTTCGGATATTTTAACCGTTGATGCTTCTTCTTATGAGGGAGTGAGGGCGATTGCCGGAACATATCAGGGACACAAAACAATTGCCGTTGTGAATAACTCAGCTACCGCACATAGTGTCAAATTTACAATGGGAGGTGAGTCCGCACGCCTGATGAGAAAATATGTATGTACAGAAGAATCACGACCGGTTGATTCGGACGATTTGCCTGTCCCGGCGGAGAGTAAGTATGTAAACTTGTCTGCAGGAGAGAAAATTGAATTGCCTCCGTTAAGTTTCGTGCTGTTGACTTCTCTGAATTTCGATGAAGATATATGACCATGAACAGCAACATAATTTTTTCCTGCATAAGCGACAAAGCAAAAAGTAAATATAAAAAAATTCTTGTATTTTAATTAGAATGAACATGAAGTTAAGTAAGTATTCGGGAAATCCGATTCTGAGCCCTAATCCCGACAATGAATGGGAGTCTTTAGTAGTCTGTAATCCTGGTGTATGGTACGAGGCGGGTAAGTTTTATATGCTATACCGGGCCGCGGGAAATGATGAGGCGCATACCATCCGGTTCGGACTGGCAATCAGCGAGGATGGTTTTCATTTTGAAAGGGCATCCGGTAAACCGGTTTTCGGTCCTCAGGAAGGTAATTTCGATGGTGGAGGGGTGGAAGATCCCCGCATTGTAAAATTTGATGATTATTTTTATATTACTTATGCCTTTCGCCCTTTTCCACCGGGACAGTACTGGAAATTTGAGCATGATGTAGTACTCGCTCCCGATTACGGGCCGAATGCCCCGGCGTTTATCCAAAAAAATTTGGGGAATACAGCATTGGCATGTACAAAAGATTTTAAACACTGGAAAAGACTCGGGCGTCTGACGAATCCTTGTCTTGATGACAGGGACGTCATTCTTTTTCCTGAAAAAATAGATGGTAAATTTGTGATGTTGCACAGACCTAAACAATATATTGGAGAAAAATATGGGGTGAAATATCCCTCGATTTGGTTGAAGTATTCTGATGATATATTGAGTTGGGAAGATAAACCCAGTTCTCTGCTGTTGACAGGCAGGGAAGGAAGTTGGGAGGAAAAAATAGGAGGAAGTACGCCGCCGATACGCACGGATGCCGGATGGCTGGTATTATATCATGGTGTGGAACACGGGGGATTAGGTTTTTACCGTGTCGGTGCATTGTTGCTGGATTTGAAAGATCCATTGAAAATATTGGGTAAAACTCCCTTTTATATCATGGAGCCTGAACTTGATTTCGAGATTAATGGTTATTATAATGGGTGTGTTTTTCCAACCGGAAATGTTGTTGTAAATGATATATTATATATTTATTATGGTGGTGCGGATAAATATGTGGGAGTAGCAACCTGCAACATTAACGACCTCGTGCAACATTTGCTGGAAAATCCTTTTGAAAAAGAAACAGAAACAACTAAAGAAAATACATTATGCCGAATGTAAATATTCATATCCTCGATATTATCATTGTAGCGGTTTATCTCATTTTTGTAATATGGTGGGGTTTGCGTCATGGTAAGAGTTCAGATTCTCAATCGTATTTTTTAGCAGGCCGGACTATGCCCTGGTGGGTTATAGGTCTTTCCCTGTTTGCCGCCAGTATTTCAAGTACAACACTTATCGGGCAGTCAGGAGATGCTTATCATACCGGATTGGCAGTGTTCAATTATAGTTTAGTAGGAATTGTTGTCATGGTATTCTTTGCCGTATTTTTTCTACCGCTGTATATCAACTCGAAAATATTTACAATTCCGGAATTTTTGGAGAAACGTTTTGACAAACGCTCCCGTTACTATTTTTCAGCAATATGTATCATTGGAAATATATTTTTGGATGCGGCCGGCGCATTGTATGCAGCGGCTCTTATTATCAAACTTATTCTACCTGAGGCGGATTTACAGACAATTATTATCATATTTGCCATTATTGCAGCCTCGTATACCATCCCGGGTGGATTATCTTCCGCGATTAATGCAGAGCTGATTCAGGCTGTAGTTTTGATCTTAGGTTCTGTGATACTCACGTTTTTCTGTTTTAGACAAGGAGGGGATTATTTTGTTGAATTGTTCCAGAGTGGAGATGTGCTGTTAAAATTATATCGTCCGTTAAATGATTCTTCTACTCCCTGGCTTGGCGTAATTTTGGGAATGCCTATTCTGGGTATTTACTTCTGGGCTAATAATCAAACATTGGTGCAACGGGTGTTGAGTGCAAAATCAATTGATGAGGGTCGTAAAGGAGTCTTATTTACAGGGGCCTTAACGTTGATTACATTGATTATAATTGCAATCCCGGGTGTCATCGCCCGTAATTTATTCCCGGGATTAGAAAAGCCGGATATGGTGTATCCCAGTATGGTAATGCGATTGATGCCGATAGGGTTGCTTGGTATTATGATGGCTGCCTTGTTATCCGCGTTGACATCGACATTAAGCGCGATCATGAATTCTACATCCACTTTGTTCACCATGGATTTTTACGCGCAGTTCAACAAAAAAGCAGATTCTAAGTTATTGGTGAAAATTGGTAAAATAACCTCCTGTGTTATAATCATCATTGCAGCAATCTGGGCTCCGCAGATTGGAAAGTTTGGGTCGTTGCTGAAGTATTATCAAGAGATGCTTTCGTACATTGCTCCGCCGATAGTGGCAGCCTTCTTACTGGGCATATTCAATAAACGCGTCAATGGGAAAGGAATCTTTTGGGGATTGATCGTGGGATTTGGCCTGGCATTGATCCTGCTGTTTTACAAAACGAATATTTTGGGAGATATACACTTTTTGTTAGTTGTTCCTTTCCTGTTTGTATTTAGCGCGGTGATTATGTATTTAGTCAGCCTTACCTCACCGAAACCTTCAGGATGTAAACTGGATGGATTAATTTTTACGAAAGAAATTTTCGGCAGAAACAAAGATTCAAATAGCAAATGGTATAATAACTATTATTTCTGGATGATTGTTTTATTATTTATGTGTGTAGTTGTTTGGGTGGTTTTAGCTTAGTTGATTGATGTATGGAAGGGATTGTTTTTGATATTCAGCGATTCGCGTTGCACGATGGTCCGGGAATACGTACCACGGTATTCCTGAAAGGATGTCCGCTTCGTTGTGTCTGGTGTTGTAACCCCGAATCGCAGAGTTTTAAACCGCAACTTGCTTTTGATATCTCCAAATGTACTGGATGCGGGAAATGTATCAATTTGTGCCCTCAGCATGCTATCCGGGAAGATGGAGGTAAAATAAAAATCGATTTTAACGCGTGCGATTCTTGTGGGCGATGTGTTGAAGTTTGTACGGATAATGCATTAAGTGTTTTCGGGTATGTTGCCGAAGCTCAGAAAATAATGCATGAAGTGCTTAAAGACCAGGATTATTACAGAAGATCAGGAGGTGGGTTGACTATTTCCGGAGGAGAAGCGATGGCTCAGTTTGATTTCACGTTGGAATTGTTGAAGCAGGCAAAGCAAAATCAGATTCATACCGTAATAGAAACCTCCGGGTACGCGGTTCAGGATAAATTCCGGAGGATAATGCCGTTTGTCGATCTTTTCTTGTTTGATATCAAACTTGTAAATACTTCTTTGCATCTGGAATATACGGGGGTTGATAATAAATTGATACTGAATAATTTTGATTTTTTATATGCAAATGGTGCCGATATTTTTTTGCGATGTCCGATCATTCCGGGGATTAATGATGATCAGGAACATTTTCGTAATTTATGCGAATTAAGTCACCGGTATAAAAACTTACAAGGGATCGAGTTGCTGGCTTATCATGATTACGGGATGTCAAAATATATTAAAACAGGTAAGAAATACGAGCTGAAGGATATTAAAACAGTCAGTAAGACTCAACGTGAAAGCTGGTATGTGCAGCTTGGACAGATGGGTTGTGAGAATTTAATCAGATAAATGGATATGGTAGATATGAAAATGATAACAAATGATGTGTTTTCATTGGAGGTGAGCGCCGGTGAAACAATTGAAACGCTGTGGCAGTTCACGGAGACCTATAAAAAATACAGGGAGAATAAATATCTGAGGGAAGCTTATTGTACAAAAGTACAATGGCCTGTTCAGATGCGCGATGTACAACGCGGAGATTTATTTGCAGGAAGAACC
>JAVEVB010000136.1:0-3196 GCA_034005265.1 Lentimicrobium sp. | reverse complement strand
TTCAATGGTTTCTCCCAGTTGTATCCAACTATCTTCCTGATTCGTTTCTGAATAAAAAGCAGCAAAAAGATTATCTTCCCGTGTTATTTTTATATACTTTGGTGTTCCAGTATTTCCTGTTGGACTCTGCAAGGTCGTCATATTCCCCTGTTTGGAAGTCCTGGCAATTAAAGATACCCTGTTATCAGGCTGAACGCAAAGCATGAAACAAGGTGCATCCATGTCCAATGATGCACGAATCATCAATCCGGCTTTTGTTTGCGCATTATTGTTTTCTACACTATCACAAATAGCTGAAATATCGCCATTTCCATCCACCGTTCGATAAGCAAAATGGAACATGTCTTCTTTACCCCCTATTCCATCTCCAAATCCGGTAATGGTATATTGAGAATTGTCATAAGTCAAATCACTGTTGATGCCAATTTTCCCATAAATTCCATCAGCAAAGCTGCCTAAATAGTCTTGTTGATTTTGGCCTCCAAAGACATGGAGAGCTAGATTTTCCTGAGGAATTGCACGTATAATCGACCCTTCATAAAATTGCGTTAAACGCATATTTTGTGATGTAAATTCAGTGTTGACGCTAACCTTATTCTTTAAACCCGCGGTTATAACAGCCGGTTTGATATTAGTAAAAACAACGTAAGCATCGGGTGAACGTAATTCAATGGTCGTGTTTTCCAAACAGCTCTCATCGCCATCTAAGGTCAATTGAGAACGACCTTCCATGACAATGGTTGCATTGTGAATATATTGAGTCTGAACGTTCGCATTGTTGATTGTGAACAAAGTATTGCCACTCCCCAAATCAATTCCAGCCTTTTCAACTGAACCCATGTACAGGTTTGCATTTTCTATTGTCAACCCTCCAGTACCCATTAATAAAGACACGGATTTGTCGCTTTCCACTTCAATATTACCTATTCTGATACAAATATCCCTGTTAACAGGCTCATTCATATTGATTCCGTTTTCGACAGGCTTCTGACCAGTCAACTCATCAATATAGTTTTGCTCTAAAAACAAATCTTTCTTGTCTCCATTTCCCAATGTATTCCAAACATAAGATTGAGCAAAAAGATATTGTGATAGGAAGCAAAATAATAATTGTAACGTAATTTCTTTCATACAATGCATTTCGTATTATATTTAACTGATTAACTGCTGCAAAATTAATTTAATTTAGAATTTGGTAAGTGTAAATTAAATTCAAAGAGGAAGACGAAAAAAGCAGCTTAATTGAACATCCAACCCATAATGCTATATATGTATTTAGCTTACTGTCTTTTAATTACTTCTGATCCGACAATGGAACGTTCTTGGATGCCCATTCCTCATATAATCGGGTCAGTCCGGTAATCTTTTCAGGATATTCGCCTTTCAAATCCTTCGTTTCATTTCTGTCGGTTTTCATATCGTAAAGCGCCCACTCATCTTTGATTGCAACAGCTTTCCAGTCACCAATCCGAATAGCTTTACCTTTTAACCATTGCCAGAAAATAGGTTCTTGCCGTACCTGCAAAGTTTCTCCTTTTAATATTGGCAGAAAACTTTCACCTTGAATGGGTACTATCTCTTGATTCCTGAATCTATGAGGATAGGTAGCTTTTGTTAAATCTATGAAAGTAGCCATAATATCAATAAAATGAAGAGGCTGGTTATTAATTGATCCGGCTTGTTGAATAATGCCCGGACACCAAGCAATAAAAGGAGTACAGATTCCCCCTTCATAACTGCTATTTTTATAATACCGATAGGGTGTGTTACAAACATTTGCCCAACTTTCACCAAGTGATGCCCAATAACCAACAGTTCCGGGTCCGCCAGACCCGACCGGACTTTTAATTCCCTTTTCTGCATTTACGGCAGAAGCGCCATTGTCTGAAAGGAACAAAATCAAGGTGTTATTTATTTTACCAGTTTTTTCTAATACCTGTATCAATTTCCCGATATTCTGGTCGATACGATCGATCATAGCAGCATAAATAGCCATTTTTAAATCCTGGCCATCTTTTTGCGCTTCGGTCATCGAATTCCAATCCTCGTAAGTTGGTTCGGATAATTTCATTTCCGGATTAACCATACCAAGATCAAGCATTCTCTTGTAGCGGGAATCACGAACTGTCTTATATCCAACCATATATTTTCCTCTATATTTTGCAATATCTTCGGGCCACGCCATTAACGGATCGTGGGGTGCTGTAAAAGCCAAATATAGGAAGAAGGGTTGTTTTTCATCTTTATATTCTTCCAAAAAATCTATCGCGTATTTAGTAAAGTAATCGGTGGAATAAAAATCCTTTGGTGGATTATAAGGTTTATTTACTTTATCATCAATATACCAGAAACCCGGCTCGTCTTTAAATATTGGATGAAACTCATTTTCACGCTTCATCCCAGGATTGAAGTGATTGGTTGCACCGCCCAAAAATTCATAAACCCGATCGAAACCAAAATTATAGAGACTCGTTTTGCTATGATTTTTCCCTGAAAAAAGAGTTCTGTATCCTGCTGATTTTAACAAATCACCAATTGAAATGCTATTTTGAATTGTTTCGGGCTTTACACTCATCCCATTTTGCTGAGCATAAACTCCAGTCAGCAAACTGGCTCTTGAAGGAAAACTTTTTGCAGTATTATGCATTTGTGTAAAACGCATTCCTTGTTGTGCCAACTTGTCTAAATTGGGTGTTTGAATCTCACTCCCGTAACAACCTAAATCTGAATATCCCAAATCATCGGCCAAAATCAAAATGACATTTGGTGACTGAAATTTAACACTTGACTCGTTTTTTAATTTTACTTTCGCATCTTTCGAAAAGGTTAAAACAGTGGCAAAAAAAGAAAGACAATAAGTGAGAATTAGTCTTTGTGTATTTTTCATTTCGATATTTTAATTTGTAATTCAACTAAACCGGCTCTAATCCTAACACTTAAGAAAGAAGCTACACCTAAAACGGAGCTCTGGAACCTGAAATCAATACCGAGGATGGAGGGACTTTACCCTATTCGACTCTTTCATTGTATTCAATAGCATGATGTCAATCAGAACCAACCTATTTCCTTTGATAATATTCCTGCATCACATACCAGGCTTTCTTGTAAAATCCTTTATCAGAAATTAGTCCTTTTCGATTCCAACCATTTTGATAAACCTGATGCATACGGGATGGGGACATAAAATCGAAAAGCA
>JAVEVB010000135.1:0-3198 GCA_034005265.1 Lentimicrobium sp. | reverse complement strand
TTGAGGAAAAATAAGTTTTAGTCGGTTAGTCGCTGGTTGGTTATGTATTGGGAAGCAGAATTACCCGAATAGTTTTTCTTGTAACCTGTCAGGAGTAACATGAACCTGATTATTCAGAAGATATTTAAAGTCAGGTGGCAGAAAGTAGGGAGGTTCGCTTCGGGATTCACCCTGTAACTCATTCCATCAGCCTCTTTGATTCTAAGTTTCTCTGTTTCTTAGTCTCTCAGCTCCTTAGTGGTCAGGATAATTCCCTTGAACTTTGTAAGGCGAATCCTGTTAATATCACCCAATAAACATATACTATCAATGAAATCCTACCAATTTCTCATTTTCTTCAGCATTGTAATGCTGATCTACGCTTCAATCAACTATTACATTTATGCCAGGGCGATGCAGGCAATCCCTGCCACAAGCAGTTTCAGGATTTGGTTTAAATGGGGCTTCCTTTTACTTGCTTCGGCATATGTTACAGGGCGTATTATGGAAAGGGTTTACCTGTCAACCTTTAGCGATTTGCTTACCTGGGTAGGTGCATTTTGGCTGGCCATTATGGTTTACGGATTTTTGTTTGTGGTGTTGATTGATTTTATTCGCCTGACCAACCATTTCACAGGCTTTCTTCCACAATTCGTTTTTTCAGTTCAGGGGAAAACCGCCGCATTGTATTTATCAATAGCTGTAGTTGGGATTATAGTACTTACGGGTCATATTAATGCCATAAGTCCGCGAATAAATAAATTCACCCTTGAGGTGGACAAGCAGGCCAATGGGCTGAAAGAACTAAATATCGCCCTGGCTTCAGACATCCATATGGGCACATTAATCGGCCCGCGAAGAACCGGGAAATTGGTTGATTTGATCAACAGTCAGCATCCCGACATTATTTTACTGGCAGGGGATATTGTGGATGAAGACCTGGCCCCCGTCATACGCCAGAATCTCGGGCAATCTCTGGAGAAACTTTCAGCACCTATGGGAATTTATGGTATAACCGGTAATCACGAATATATAGGAGGTGCTGAGCCTGCAGTGAAATACCTTGAATCACATGGAATTACTATGTTACGCGATAGTGTAGTAAACATTTCTGGCTTATTTTATGTAGCCGGACGCGAAGACCGCGACAAAAACCGCTTCAGCGGTGAGAAGCGTAAGGAGATTGCTGAACTGCTTGTCAATATTGACCATTCCTTGCCTGTAATTTTGCTTGACCACCAACCCTTTGCACTTGAAAAAGCGGCCGAAGCAGGGGTTGACCTGCAGCTTTCAGGACACACCCACCACGGTCAGCTATGGCCTTTCAATTATATAACCCAAGCCATGTATGAAATAAGCATGGGATATAAGCAAAAAAGCAATACACACTTTTACGTTTCACCTGGCTATGGCGGATGGGGACCTCCTGTTAGGATAGGCAACCGTCCTGAGATTGTGATGATTAATTTGAAATTCCGACAGTAAGCTGCTTCTCAAAAAAGTTATCCTTCAACAACTATTCAACTCAGGGAGCAAAATAAAGCGTGGGTGCTTCAGGACCCAGGGGGATATCAAGCATAACCCAACCAATGAGTAAAATTGTCCAGAAAACCGTAAAAATGAGGGTATAAGGCAACATAGTTGAGATGAGTGTACCCAACCCGGTATTTTTTTGATATTTTTCAAAATAAACGATAATAAGGGCAAAGAAACTCATCATAGGTGAGATAATGTTTGTAACGGAATCGCCCACCCTGAAAATAGCCTGAGACAATTCGGGAGAGTAACCTAGCAACATAAACATAGGAATGAATACCGGCCCCATAATGGCCCACTTTGCTGAAGCGCTACCCATAAACAGGTTGATAAAACCGGTCAGAAACACAAAAAGAATGATTAAAGAGGCAATACCCAGATCGGCTTGTTGTAAAAATCCAGCCCCTTTAACAGCGATAACCAGGCCGAGGTTACTCCACTTAAAATAGGCCACAAACTGTGCGGCAAAAAATACCAGCACCAAAAAGGCAGAAAGCGTTTTAAAACTGTCGCTCATCCCTTTTACTACATCATTGTCATTTTTGAACTTCCCGGTAATTGCCCCGTAAACAATACCTAAGCTGGCAGCCATGAAAAAAAGAAAAGCAATAAAGCCCTTGATCAGGGGTGAATGAAGTATGGTGTTATCAGTACCACGAAGAAAACCTCCATCAGGGAGCAGGCCAATGGCAAAAAGTGCCATCCAGGCAATGGTAACGACCAATACCCAGCGGAGTGCCAAGCGCTCACGTGGAGCAAGTCTCTCCATTTTCTCCTGAGGTACATCACCAGTATATTTCCCCAGGCGTGGTTCAACAATACGTTCGGTAATCCATGTCCCGAGCAATGAAACCAGAAATGTTGACACAACCATAAAATAGTAATTGGCAGTAGGAAGTACATAATAATCAGGATCAAGGATACGTGCCGCCTCTGTTGACAAACCGGCAAGTAATGGATCAATAGTGCCGATAAAAAGATTTGCACTGAAGCCCCCCGAAACCCCGGCAAAAGCCGCTGCCATGCCCGCTGCAGGATGCCTGCCCACAGAATGAAAGATGACTCCTGCCATTGGAATCAGCAAAACATAACCCAGATCACTGGCCGCGTTTGAAAGAATCCCTGCAAAGACCAGTACAAAAGTCAACAACTTCTTTGGCGATCGCAATACCAGCAATCTAATGATAGCCCCCACCAATCCACTACTTTCGGCAATACCAATTCCCAATAAGGCAACCATAACTATACCCAACGGAGCAAAGGCGGTATAATTGGTTACCATTTCAAGAACAATCCGCCTAAACCCTTCGTTTGAAAGCAAGTTATGCACCTGAATAAGTTCTCCGGTGGCCGGATGCACTGCCTGCCATTGTAATAGTTGCCCTATCCAGGAGAATAACAAAACACCCATAGCAAAAAGGGCAAATAGGGTTGCAGGATTAGGGAGCGCATTACCGCCTTTTTCAACAAGATTTAAGAAACGGGAAAAAACTGTAGATTTTACGTTGGTCGTCATAGATGGCCAGCTTGGGAAGATGTAAAAATAAAATGGAGAATGTAATAACCTGAGTTCGACATAAGAAATTTAAGAAAAAAGTAAAACAATAAGGATTGTTTTGTATCTTTATAGTGTTGAAATACAAAGCATTACAAAATCAATCCTTATGTTTGAGACCTCAAATT
>JAVEVB010000072.1:0-14885 GCA_034005265.1 Lentimicrobium sp. | reverse complement strand
CAGGTCCATTTTTGGTAGGCAGTAATGAAATGTTCGGTTGCCGATATTTGTATGGGCATATCTTCACTAATGGCAGTTCCCATGGCATTGGTCCCTACATTTTTTTCGTCCAGATAGGCTCCCACCACCATATTGAGCTCGTTTGCTGCTTTCAGGGTCGTCTCATCTCCTGTAATACGCAGTATGCATCCGTCTTTACTGGTAAGTAGCAGGATGAATCCCGATTCCTTCAAAAAATCGTACAATAAATCCAGAAAAGGGCCTGCAACCTCAATCAAATCATTGTTTTCCCTGAGCATTGCCGTTTTTTCTTCACCACTCAATATGCGACGCGGGAATACCTGCTCGGGAATTATACCGTAATTGCTGCTCCGCTCATGCGATTCCCGGATGATGTCTTCTTTTTTGCGCTGCCGTTTTGCCATGCCAAGATTATATTTCTGTAAAAGTAGTAACAAAATGTGGGATGGGGCAGTGGGTATGGAATAATGACTGATTTTATACTCAAAAATGTAATAGTACATTTGAGTGCAATGGTTTTTTATGACAGGATTTACAGGATTAACAGGATTATTGTGACCGGAAAGGGGGAAATACATGCCAATGGAAGGAAGTGGAATTCTCCAAATTTATCTTCCTTATTTCTCCCAAATCACACTTACCACCTGATTCAGCCTTCACTCTGCTGATGCCTAAAACCGGATTAAAGAGGATGTTTTAAGGCAAACATTCAACTTAGCGCTGATTCATATGAGCAGCAAAAAATATCAGGTGAGCATTATTGATGCACGGCTCGGGTTTATTGCCCTTGGCAATCATCCTATTATTATGATGGTTTGAAGCAGGAAAGGAAAGATTGTACGGCGAAGATAGAACGATGATTTGCGGCCCAAAAGTTAATTTAACGGATGTACACAAAAATTTTCAGATCTGAATTGAATAAACATAACATTTTCATTATATTTGTAGAGTAAAATAGTATTGCAAACTACCGAAAGTATTTCAGATTAGACCATTAATTATGAATACAACGAAAGATTTTGGTATTTGTAGCGTAAGAGTCGATCAGGGTAATTCAAATAGTGGTGTTGCTGCTTTACAAAATCTGGATATTGAAACTATACCTGAACATCACCAGATGAATCAGCCCGGATATGTTCAGTTGGCAGCTATCCTTAACCTGTTAGCGACTGATACAACCTATGTTTTAGTTGAAGATACCGTGTCTATTGACGAACTTTTCGCTCTTGCCGACGATGACAATGCGGCCGGCATCTCGGCCCGCAACCTTCTTGCGGCTTACCGGCTGTTAGATTACGAACCATCGGTTACTTTACCCGATACAGGTCTGAAGGCTACTCCTGTGTTTAACAAGCCCAAAATCCAGGGAAACCTTTCGCAAGAAATGCTTCAGGTATTTCCGAATCCGGCTGACGATTATATTGTCATCGCATATCAATTGGAAAAAGAGGGTGAACTAAGCATCGTTTCACAGGATGGGCGCATTGTTTACTCTCAATCAATTGCTCCCGGTAAAAACCAGGTAATAATCCGTATCAACCATTTAGCATCAGGCGTTTATATTGCAAGAATGGCTGAAGGAAAAATAGCACACAGTGCCAAATTTACAGTTAAATAATCATTAACCAATATAGTAATCCCACAGACAAAATTCACCTGTGGGATTACTTAATCTTAGATAAAATGAAAAAAACAATTCTGTTTGTATTGTTACTAGCCATTAGCTTGTCTAATATAAATGCCCAAACCTGGCCTAAAGTGTATATTAATCCCAACGGCTATACTAATGCATCAAGTGCCTTTCAGGTTTATGATAATGGTATAACAGTGCTTTCGAATTATTTTAGTAATGCTGGATTGGTTTATGCAGGCTGGTTGTTTAAGACTGACATCAATGGCGAAATTATCTGGGAGCGAACACTTGGCAGTCTCACTGATTATTTATCGTGGTTTAATATGATGCAGGTTACCCGGGATTCCGGTTTGGTAATTGCCTTAAGCACACGTTATGCGGATTTATATCCTTTTGGAATTTTTGCAGATGCCGCATTTATGAAACTCAATGCCTGCGGGCAATTAGACTGGTGCAATATAATTAATGAACCCGGGATTGATAATTTTGGGCAGGATGTTGCTGAAACCTACGATGGATACGTTGGACTGTATAACAATTATCATCCCGGCGGGCCTCCACCCCACAGCAACGAAAACCCGACTTCACTGATTAAATTTGATTTCAACGGCCAGATTCAATGGAGATTGAATTACGATGATAAGCTTTTGGATGTTGAGGACTGGTGGGATATTCTGGTTTTAAAGGACAGTACTTATCTGGTAACCGGATATACCGATTATTACGATTCGATTCAGTCTTGGTGGTACAGAAAGCCAATAAAAGTCAACGTTGGACAAGATGGCAATATTTTAGATTATCAGATCCTTTATAAAGATGTTGATTCTATTGATAGCGCGCTGGATTTCTTTACCATTGAATCAGCCGGCGGCCGTTTATATTCTGCAGGAGTTACCAATTCACCAAAAAAAAGCCTGAGGAAGCAATTCCTTTCCGAGGAGAATCCGCAGTTCTTTTCACTAAGTGATTCAATAAGTTATGCCTATTCATTGAGTTGGATGCAGGATAGCTCCATAGTTATCGCTGGTTCAATGCAGAATTACGATCGTTGGTATGAAAAAAGGGTTGAGGTTCAGATTGTTGATACCATGGGAAACATTCTACATAGCCGGCGATTGTTGGATGATTACACAGGGCCTTACTATTTTGTTTCAACCACCCACGATAACAAAATCCTGGCCACCGGCAGCGCCGAGGAAAATCCATACGGCCCCATGCACAACACGATGCTTTTCAAGCTTACCCCCACTCTTGAGGATGATGTGTTTGACCCCACCCCACATGTGTACGATTATGCCTGCCCGGGTGGCGTGGCACCCCACGATACAATTGGAATGGAAGAATGCGATATAGTGGTAAGCGCTGAGCACCTGGCCACCCTGCCCGATGTGGCGGTGATGGAGGTGTATCCCAACCCGGTAAAAGACCAGTTTTATATAAGATTGCCGGAGTTTATTGCCCTGCGCAACAGCAACAAAGGTTTGAGCACAGCTTTGTACCAAAGCAACTACCAGCAGCAAAGCAGGTTACAGGTTTTTGATTTGAGTGGAAGGTTTGTTACAGAACAAAAACTAACACAAGGGCAGCTGCTCGCTGAATTCGATACGTCAAACTGGGCACCGGGGATGTACCTGCTCAGGCTGGTTTATAAAGATAAGACTGTGGGGAGTGCGAAGGTGGTGAAGTGATTTTGAATGACGAATGACGAATGACGAATTTAAAAAAATACCTGTTAATCCTGTAAATCCTGTCTAAAAAATTACAATAAATAAAAACCGGATTTCAATTAAAACCCTGTTTTCAGGAGTGCGAAGGTGGTTAAGTTAGATGTGAAATTCCCTTTTAAATGTGAGACTTTAAGACTTAAGTACCTTGTTAGAAGTTAAAAACTCCAAAGATTGGAAGACTGAAATACGAGAATACAGGATTAAACAACTTACCACTTGATAATACTGATTAACAAATATTTGTTACACAAAAACTATCACAAAAATGAAAGCAATAATAAAAGTTACATTAACTATTTTGGTTATTTCCCTTTTTACTTCTGGAGTAAATGCTCAAACCTGGCCTAAATTTTATTTTTATGAGGGCGCAAGTAAAAGTTCATCTGAATGTGCGGAAGAAACATACGACAAAGGATTCGCACTCTTAAGTAAACTTGGAGGTTTCCCTTATCCGGTGGAAGCGGGATGGCTTATTAAAACAGATATAAACGGGGAAATTCTTTGGACACGTACTTTAGGGAACAAGGAGTACTATTATACAAGTTGCAACTCTCTGAAAGCAACTTCAGACTCAGGAATTATTATCAGTATGAATACTGGTTATTTGGAAAACAGCCCCTTTGGTGGGACAAAAAATGCAGTATTTATGAAACTAAATTCATGCGGACAAGTTGACTGGTGTAAAATATTCGATATGCCTGATATCCAAAACAATGCTGGTTTCATATCTAAAACTACAGATGGATATATTGG
Source organism: Lentimicrobium sp. (assembly GCA_034005265.1). Taxonomy (GTDB): domain Bacteria; phylum Bacteroidota; class Bacteroidia; order Bacteroidales; family Lentimicrobiaceae; genus Lentimicrobium. Next base: position 10,751 of record JAVEVB010000072.1, on the reverse strand, counting down.
ATTGCTTAGAATTGAAGGTCGGCCAAACACTTTGGTAAAATTCAATTTTAACGGACAAATAGAATGGATATTTGACTATAATCATCCGGATTTGGAAAATGTAAGTTTAAACGATCTTGTTGTACTTGCTGATTCTTCTCTTTTAGTTTCCGGGTATGGTGAATATACAATATCCCAATACGAAATACATTATAAGCCTATAAAATTAAACATCAGGCCAAACGGTGATATTATCAATTTTCAGATATTATACCTTGAGAATAATACAATAGAAGGTGCTATTGATAATCAAACAATTGTATCAACTTCCGGAAGACTTTTCTCAGCAGGTACTACTTTTTTGAGTCAGCAAAGTATGAGAAAGCATTCTCTTAATGATCTAAATCCGGTCAATTACTGCTTTGGAAACATGGAAGAATCATATTCTTTGTGCTGGGCAGAAAACAATATGATCGCAATTTCAGGCTCAAGCACCGATATGAACTGGCAAGGAATATTTAATGTTTCTGTTGTTGATACTATGGGCATTCAATTAATAAACAGGGTTCTTTCAAACAATACCAATAATGGCTGCCGATTGAAATTATCAAAAACGTTTGATAATAAAATACTGGCCACTGGGCCTAACAATGTATCATCTTTTAACTATAATTCAAACACCTTCCTTTTCAAACTTACCTCAACCCTTGAAGATGATGTATATGACTCCAGCCCACGGGTATACGATTATGCTTGCCCTGGCGGTGTGGTTCAGAATGACACTCTTGGTATGGAGGAATGTGATATGGTGGTAAGCGCTGAGCACCTGGCAACCCTGCCAGATATTGCGGTTATGGAAGTGTATCCAAACCCGGTAAACGATCAGTTTCAGGTTCGTTTGCCCGAATTTATTGCCCTGCGCAACAGCAACAAAGGTTTGAGTACAGCTTTGTACCAAAGCAACTACCAGCAGCAAAGCAGGTTACAGGTTTTTGATTTGAGTGGAAGGTTTGTTACAGAACAAAAACTAACACAAGGGCAGCTGCTCGCTGAATTCGATGCGTCAAACTGGGCACCGGGGATGTACCTGCTCAGGCTGGTTTATAAAGATAAGACTGTGGGGAGTGCGAAGGTGGTGAAGTGAAGAAGAGGTCGGAGGTGGGAAGTCAGAGGTCAGAAGTCGGAGGTAGTAATCCGAAATACTTGTTAATCATGTAAATCCTGTCAATTGAAAACAATGATTTTTAAAGACACGATTTACACGATTTACAGGATAATTTTTAAGGGAACGCTGAGTATACCTGATTATCGGAAGTAGCGGAATTCATTTTTTTTCTTCTTATCTCTCCCAAATCACACTCACCACCTGATTCAGCCTTTCCATATATATGCAGTGTTCAAAAAACTGCCTGCCCCGGTCACTGCTGTTTTGCAATATGAACCAGTCTTCGGCAAATACAGTTTCAGTACGATTATATTTCGTACCATGATTGAAATAGTCACCCATGGAAGTATTTGGCGGTACGCTATTATTTGAGCCCGTTAATAGAGTATAGAAAGGAAAATCATCGTTGAATCTTCGCCATACCACTCTGCCGGCCCGGCCACAAACCACCATTATGGGATGGTTGCCCAAAGCAATAAACCTCAACAGGGCAGCCGTTATACTTACCTGATACTTTTTACTTATCATATCAATCAGAGCAAAGCTGAATTTTTGCCTGAAAATATCCTGTCTGATCCGATTCTCAGGCATAAGCAGACAGGCAGCAAATAAATCAGCTTCACGTTCTATTCGCAAATCACTCATCAGTGTAATTGAACCGTGAGGGGCAACGCCCGGCTGTATCAATGCATTTCGGTGATTATCAATAATATAATGCCCCAATTCGTGGGCAAATGAAAACCGTACACGTGGGGTGTAAAGGTGCTCGTCTGTCCTTGTATTGATGAAAATATGAAACTTGCCTGCTTTATACTCAAGCCAGCCTTCAAATGCTGAGCCATAATTGTTGGTTGAATATTTTAGGCCGAGGTTACGGGCAATAACATGTGGCTGAATGGTTTCATAATATTCGCAATAGAGCTCAGCGTAGTATTCGGCAAGCTCGTTTATTTCTGAAGTAGTAGCTTTGCTAACATTGAATGAAGCCATTATTCGGGAGTAGTTTCATCCTCATCAGGTGCGTTCATGGTTTGCTCCCTGTCACTGTCCATCAACTGCCTCACTTCATCGCTCAGTTTACCCGCATTCCGCGCGGCTGCTGCATGGTATTGGATGGTTAATTCACTTGCCAGTGGTTCTTGTTCAGGAAACCGGAAATGAAGAAACCCGTTTTTAATTACTTCCATGGCTTCTTCAAAAGTACCTTGCGGTTGTGAAAGTTCGGGCATCAATTGCAATAGGTTCTCAACCTCTGCGGGTGTTTCTGGCACCAAACGGCCTGTCCTGCGCAGATAGCTTCTCAGTTTCTGCTCCATATTATTGTCACTTTCTGACTTTATTACCGTTTTCATTGTTTCAATTCATTTATGGTTCTGTAATAGGTTGACCTGTTCATACAGGTAGTTTATTACTTAAGATTTTGATTTTCAAAAAGTATATTGGTGGAGGTTATTTAAAAACATTGGCCCGTTCAGGGTTGAGTTTCTTGATTAAACCTTCAATGGTTCGCGTTTTAATCTTGTTTAGCGTTTCGGGTAGCACCCCGTGCAATTTGGCCAGGTTTTTTGAAATGTCAGTTGGGATGCGGCCACGCTCATCTTCCAATTGCAGATAAGTTAAGGTGATATCCCGGTTTTTTTCGGGCATTTGCGCCCATGCCAGGTCAAGCTGTGCGCGCTCTTTTGAGACAAATGGCTCGGTTTCTTCGCAACTTTCAGCCTGCATCATTATCTCTTCATAGCTCACAAATACCGGTGGTTTTTTTTCTCCTGTGCTAAAATCAACAATGATTTCACCTTTTTTCTTATCCCTCAAAATACTTGTGAATTCCCATGTAGCCGCCCTGCCAAGCCAGGCCTTGAACATGAGATCTTTTTCTTTTTCTTCACTTCCTTTTTTGAAGTTCAATAGTTTTTCAGCATTTAAAAAAACCTTAATAAATACTTTATTGACCATGATTTTATGCATTTCAAAATCCGTATTTTTGTTAACAGTGCATGTGGAGCAAATGTAACCAACATACCTGCTGTAGCGGTTATACAACTCAGCAAAAGCTTTTTGAGCCTCGTGTTTGTCTTCAACTTGCCATGAAATCCTCAACAATAAATCTTCAAGTGGTGTTCCTCCCTGGGGTAATTTTATATCCATAAAATAAAAATAAATTGGTTATACATTAATAAAGACAGCTGCCGGACAAAATAACATGGTTTTTAACATTTCATTTGGAAATCGCATGTGTTAAAACATCGAAATGACTTTCAATAAAGGGAAATAAAATTATAAAATATTTTTTGAAAAATACAGGATTGAAAACCTACTTCGATAAGCCAATTTATAAATAACGAAAGTGAATCAACTATTTAATTTCATTCACTTCCGGAAGGTCCGAGCTCGCAGTACTGATGAAACAAAAATTGAGATTTTAGGCGTATATGTGGCTTAAAAAAGCGCCTTACAACACAAACTTATGACATCAGGAATAAGGGTTAGCTGTGCCATTAAAACTACTGAACCAATAATTTTATTGCAATACTACCAGCCTGCCCGAAGCTACGATAGCATTACCTGCAATACGATATAGGTAAACCCCCGAAGGTAGTCCGGCAGTTTGCCATGTTGTCTTTTCAGCGGTTAGCGGAATAGTTGCAACCAACCGGCCTGTGATATCGGTAACCTTGATTGTGGCGGAGAGCATGGGTTTTTGCAACTCAAAAACCACATATTCTGCAGCAGGATTTGGATACACCTTAACGCGCTGATTTATATCATTTGCTTCGAACCCCAGTCCGCTGATGTTTCCCATTGCATCCGTTTTAATTAAGCCAGGGTAGGATAAGCCATCATTTGCTTCGACAAAAGTTGAAATAACATAACCTCCATCCACCGCAAGCTTCATATCCATGGAAGTAATATCTGTATCATTATTTATAACACGCGTCCAGAGGCTATCGCCTTCTTTTGTCATACAATGTAAAACGAGACCCTTCGCTCCATTTCCGGCAGCAACCAGATTGCCTTCATGATTTTCGACCAACCAATATAAAATTGCACCTTCTGTCAAATAAAATTCCTTTTCATCGTATATAAAACCATTTATATCGTGCCGGTACAAAAGGTAGTGACCATTTGGATAATTGGAAGACAAGGAAGTGCCCAAACATATAAAATTTTCTTCATAGGGCAAACTTGAAAATGTAAATAAGGGCAATGGAATACTATCCTTTTGTATGCCATCCTGGTCAAAGATTCTCAATTTCTGCTCATAAGTGATATTAAACCCCTCATGAATCTCATCAGAGGCATATAAAAACAAATCACCATTTGCAACTTCACGAATTGAATAACCTCTGGTTTCAAACGCGTTAGCTTCGCCGTAATTTTGTTGCCAGATGATATTCCCGTTTGTGTCAAGTTTAAACAATCTTCGGCTTGCTGCCGCTATTATATGATTATCATCGGTAAGCATCAATGCAGTTATCTCATCTTCCTTGTTTGTTATATTTTTACGCCAGACTTCCTGCCAATCAGGTGAGAATTTTATAAGAGAAATAGAATCTCTGTTAGAACTCATATTCACATAATGATTTCCATCTCCATCTGAAACTGATCTTAGAGTAAATGATGTAGAAAAAAAATCAAAATCAAAATAGATTTTGCGGATTTGGAGGGTGTCACCATATTTATTGACATGAATAACCAATAAATGATTGCCTGTAATATTATTACCGAAGCCCATCACCCTGTATCCGGTTTCCTCAAGTTCAACCTGATCGCCAAAACCGGGATGAGGAAATGTATTATTAAAACTCTGCGAAAAAGCCGCAAAGCTGACTATGCATAAAAACGTTGTTAAAAGATTTTTCATGACTTATATTTTTTTAAGGTTCGTATTCAATGTGTTGAAATTCAATTTGCAGCGCAAGCTGCTCAATTCACGTTTAATCATTTAAAATCACCAGTTTGCCTGAAGCTACCGCAGTTGCTTCACCAATTCGATAAAGGTAAACCCCCGAAGGTACTCCGCCAGTTTGCCAAATCGTTTTTTCACCGGTTATTGGCATTGAAGCTACCTGCCGCCCTGTAATATCACTTATGGTTATTGTACCTGAAAGTATTGGTTTTTTTAGTTCGAAAACCACATAATTACCTGCAGGATTGGGATAAATCCTCGCGAAGCTTTCTTTGGCTTCGTTTATGCCGAGGCAGGTTTCCACACTTATGTTCAGTGTGTCGCTCCATGCGCTGCTGCCACAATCGTTGAAGTTAAATACCCTTAAGCTGGCTGTGCCTTTAAAGGTAGTATCCCAGCTTATGGTAGTCTGGTTGTTGTTTTGGCTAAGAGTGCCCGCGGATAAAGGCATTAATTCCCATACATAACCATTTGAATTTGCAGCCGATAGTATGGTGTATGTACTTTGCGGTGCTGATGCGGTGCATATATCCGCAGGTCCTTCCGGCTGAGCAGGAATACCAGGCGCATAATAATCACAGTCCTTTATCTCAAAAAACCAGGCATCGGAATCATAAGTATCAGGTAATGTGCATAACACATCCCCGCTACCATGAGTGGTATTGCTGGAAATTAAATACCGGTAATCGTTGATTTTTGCTACAGAGTGGGTATTGAAATATTCACTGCCCCTTCCACCAAAGCATTGTTGACCCAGCATTACGCCATTAGCATCAAGCTTTGCAAGCCATCCATCTACATTACCCGGATTAGAATTGTTGGCCGAAACATCCCCATCGTTGGATTTAGTATACCCAAAAACTAAAATTTCTCCTGTGTTGATTGATGAAAGTCCAATTGGGGCATCAAATTGCGTTCCGCCAAGACAATTCTGCCATATAATTTCGCCAAGGGTATCGGTTTTTACAAGCCAAATATCGGGTTTGCCATCTATACCAAATGTCCCATGGTGGCCGGAAACATCCCCATCATTTGAATATGCGACCCCAGTAAAAATATATCCGTCTCCCACCTCAATTATTTTGATTCCAGCTTCATAATCGCTGCCGCCATAACATTCCTGCCACAAAATATTTCCCTGCATATCAAGCTCCACCAACCACACATTACCGAGCTCACCCTGCGGTTGGCAGGTAATCATGCCCCCGTGCCATTGCACCGCACCCACCATCACAATGTTGCCCCGGCGATTGATTAAAAGGGATACTCCATTGTCCATACCTTCATTGCCCAGTGTTTTCTCCCATTCTATATTCCCTTCAGAGTCGCACTTGCACATCCATACATCATTTAAACCAAAATATTGACTTACATCTTCACCAACGCTGAAGATTCGATCGATAAAAACAAAGCCTCCGTCAGGAGTTAAAACAAGATCATTCATTTCATCGTAGAGAGGAGAGCCATAAGTATTCTCCCACAATATATCGCCCTGCCCGTTTATTTTTACTACCCACACAGAGTTATAGCCATAACTATCGGAATGCACATCACCATCAACAGAATAGGTGGAACCAAAAATATAAAAGGTGGAATCGGTAATAGGTATAATTTTTCGGGGATTGTCGGTATCTAAGCCGCCATAACACTTTTCCCACAATATATTGTACAGCGAATCTGTTCGGATTACCCAAATATCTGCACTGCCGTGGTAATTTGTTGCCACTTCGTCTGAATTTATTCCCAGGGTTAGAAAAAACCCATCAGATAGCTTGGTTACTGAATGATTATAGGTGGGGTATTCATCCCCCAAACACTGTTGCCAGACAATGTTGTAGTCCTGGGCAGAAATAAAAACAGTGTAAAGAAAAAGAAGTATTGTGAGTATTGTGTTTTTCATTGTCAGAGGTAAAAAGGGTTCATCCCGGAAGTATCCGGGATGAACCTGATTTAACATTATTGAATTACCAGTTTGCCTTGTTTGGTGGCGTTGCCAGCTTTAAGCGTATAGATATAAATACCCTTTTCAAGCTGGCGGGTATCCCAAACCTGTTGTCCGGAGGTACCCGCTACCATGAAGGAAACTATTATCCTTCCATGCATATCTGTTACAAGGATTTCTCCGTTGCTAACATTAAAAGGCAGTTCGTACTCAAACGCAACCCATGAATTAGCCGGATTGGGATTGGCAGATATTGAAATACCATTCTCAAAAACAGCATTATTTACTTCGCTGTTTTTGAGCGAAGCCTGTTCTGCATTCACGCATCCGGATAGCATAATTGCTACACTTTGCTTCAGAATCCTTCCTGCGGCCTATTAGAATTTGGGTATATATTTCCTTGTATTCCATAGCATATTATGGCACTATGCAACGTATAAAACTCCCTCAAATATAATAATTATTACGCCACCTACTGCTAAAATTTAATATTTTCCAAATGTTTCTATAATTTATACTGAATCTAAATAATTAACATATTTAAGGACCGAAGACAACTTCGTCGCTATTAAGAGCTATTCTATATTTTGACTTATTGATTCCAATTATTGAGAGTTATGTACTTGATTTACTAAACAATAGGTATAAGTATTCATTGCGCTTATCCCAGTTTGGTATAATTTTTAAAATGCCAGTATCTTAAATGAAGGGTTTTATCTGCAAAATTTGTATTGTAACGACCAGTAAAACTATATTTTTGAGGCAAATAGTATCACATACCCCATTGCGCTAACAAACACATGAATTTTTTAATTAGAATAAGAGAATGCTATTTTATGCAGTAAAAGAGGTTCAAAACACCTGCACAGAGCCTTAAAACGCAGTTAGCCCGGTTCATAATTCAGTCAGGCAGGTTCAAAACACAGACAAGCAGATTCAAAACCCGAACACACAGGTTTATTAATCAGTCAGGAAGGTTTATAATTCGGACAAGTAGGTTTATAATTGAGTCAGACAGGCTCATAATTCGGTTAGGGAAGTTTAAAACACAGACAGGCAGATTCAAAACCCAAACACACAGGTTTATAGTTGAGTCAGGAAGGTTCAAAATACAGTCAGACAGGTTTAATACACAGCCAGGTAGTTTCAGCATGCAGTAAAGCCAATTCAAAACCCAATCACACCGATTCATAATTCAGTCAGGCAGATTCTGTAATGAAACATGGTAACTTAACCGCGTTTTAAACCTGTTTTAAATCCCTTTTAAATAACTTTAAATAAGGCATTTCTCTGCTTTTAGGTTAACTGAACGCTTAACATCCGATCACTTGTCCTTCATCCTGCTTTATTATACTGTGGGAGCAATGATAAAATTAAAAAACTGTCACGCGAAAGCATTTAATAGATGATGAAGACAAGAACACATAGAATTCAGAGTATTCGCCGACGTAGAAAGTTGGCAACCCCTCTGCCAGAGCAAGCCATTCACTTTATCCAGAGCGAAAACTTTGCAGCCATTGCAGAATATTCTACCAAACTGGCCCTGCTTGGCAATAACTTGCACATTAGCATAATTCCTGTAAAGGGGCTGCTCAGGCTGCGTATGCAAAAAGCTATATCAATACCCCGTTTATGGTTTATGCCCGACGAAAGGGAGCAAAACCTGAAAACCATGGGCAAGCCTGCACGTGGAGTTGCCCCTCCGGCATCTAATTTAATGTTTGAAAGATTATTCACGAATGCCATTAAATTTCACCGATTAAAATTTTTCTGCAAATGAAAAGAACGATTGAAAGATACCAGCGTTACCGTACGTTGGAAAAAATACTCGAAGGGCACACCGAAGCCTTCGAAAACCGGCCGGAGATACTTGAAATGAAAGCCTCTTTCTCTGCTGCCCTTACTTTAATTGCAAACCTGATTTCCAAACTCCGGCAACCGGTGTTTGATATCTATCAGCACAGGATAGATGTCAGGCTCAAATTCAAGGAAACCTTGCAAAGCATGATAGCCATTATGCTGCATTTCGCTGTAAAGATTGACGACAAACCTTTGATAAAGTTACTCATGGGTTATCGCTCCAAAACCCAGTTGGCTGCGGCATACAATCTGTATAACATTGGCGTTAATGTGCTGCAACTGCTCACCCAATATCAGGAGCAGATGGAGGGACTTGGATTCACCGCAGCCGAAGTTTCGGCATTCACCGCTGAGTTGGAAGCGTATAATCAATCCATACAGGATGCCGGTTTTCAGTTAAACAGCCGGAAAAACAGCCGGGCAGACCTTAATCTGGCAATGAGCCAGTGCGATACCCTTGTTAAAGGTCGTATAGATACCTTTGTGGCACACATGGCCGCAAAGTATCCTGCTCTTAATCAGGAATATCGCCTTGCACGGTTTCGCAAGCGCAAGAAAAGTAAACCAGGGGAAGATATAAACGGTACTGCCGATATTTCAGGCACGGTTTACGATGGCGCCACTGGAAAACCTGTCGAAAATGTAACCATCAACCTGATTGAGCTCGACCATGTGGCCGAAACCGATGAAGATGGGGTATTCCTTTTCGATGAATTGCCTGCAGGCAACTATACCTTATCCTATCATGGCAATGGTTATCAGGTGCCCGAAGCTGTTCAGGTAAACATTGGCGATGGCGAAAGCCTGGTATATGATTTAACCCTGGTTCCATTAGAAAAAGGGAATACTGCGGCATAATTTGCCACTCCCTCCAATTTAAACCGGCCTGCATATATGTGGGCCGGCTTTGGTTTTAATTTAGCCCATTTCCCTCCCTTATCTGGAAATATTTTTTTTTGAAGAATTATTTGTTGTAATTTTCGGAGGTGATATTAAGGTTGTCAGAATACTTAAATCCTGGTTCTAAATTCTTGAAAATGCCTGTAAATTTAGCATTGCAAACTTTTGCCCATTCAGCAGGTGGGTTGCCAAGGTCAACTCTTCTGCAAAGCCCAAAGAGCCACTTTTTCTCCAAGCACAAATGATAATTAAAGCAAACAATAAATATTTTGTAGAGTCCCTACTTAAAATTATTTTCATAAAAAATTTGGATATTAGAAAACTTTGATTACTTTTGTAGCGTCATTACAAAGAAATAAATTTGAAAACACTTATAAAAGATATAACCAACATCCAAACAGGACTCTTTGCAAAGCCTTCTGATAAAGGCGAAGTGGTCTATTTGCAGTCAAAGCATTTTGATGAAAACGGAAAGTTGTTAGGCGAACTACACCCCGACCTGCTGGCAAATAGCATTTCTGAAAAGCACTTTCTAAAAGATGGTGATGTGCTTTTTGCAGCCAAAGGAACTAAAAATTTTGCAGCCGTTTATGAAAATCACAATGAACCGGCTGTGGCTTCTACTTCTTTCTTTGTATTAAGGCTTACAGATAAAAATGTCCTGCCGGAATATTTGGGGTGGATTCTTAATCATCCAAACACTCAGTATGTCATTAAAGACAATGCCAGAGGAACTGCAATTCCTTCAATCCGGAAATCGGTTTTGGAAGATCTGGAAATTTCAATCCCTTCTATTGAAAAACAAAGGATAATAATTAAGCTATCAGCTTTAGTGAAAAAAGAAAATGAAATACGGATGTCTATTCTTCAACAACGAAAGCAATTGATCGAACAACAAATATTCAACGCAATAAAATAAAAAGAATGGCTAAAATAACTCAGAAAGACATCAACGATGCAGTCTGGAAAGCCTGCGACACCTTGAGAGGAAGCAT
>JAVEVB010000071.1:0-14887 GCA_034005265.1 Lentimicrobium sp. | reverse complement strand
AAACGTCTTTTACATCAAACATCCGTTTGTGAAATTCTTCTTCAATCAGCACTACTTTCCATTGCTCACCATCGGTGCGCAGGTTTTCCAGGTTGTTATCGCCATTTACATAAATGCGTTTAAACTCGCTGTCTTTGGTGTTTATGTTGAGTTTTTTGAAGAATTCATTGAGGGCGGCACTGTCGGTTTGGTCCACATCGCGCCAGATAACCAGTATTTTATCGCCCTGCAGGTTGCGGCCTTCTATAACCACATTGTCGCGGATAAGCTGTGTACTTTCCACCACCAGCCCAATCAGGTAATTAAAGGTCTCCACCAGGTCAACTTCCTGTGGCTGTAGCTCATTGTTTTCTGTTACTTTCAGGGTGTAGCCAAAGGGGCGTTTAAATATCTCCAGGTTCAATAAACTTTCGCGGCTCTCCACATTCAGCATATAGTGCAGCAGGTACTCCTCGCCAAAATCGGGATCGGCCAGCAGGCTTTGCTGGGTTTGGCTGCGCTGCAATTGCAGGTTATTGAGGGTGTCTTCGTAACTTTCTAACCGAATATATTTAAAGCAATGGCTACTGCCCTTGCGGCCTAAAGGCTTACCATCTTTCCATGCTTCGCTGTAAATTACTTTTTGTATGCGGGGCTTGGTTACCGTATTAAAGTATTCGCCCATTTCCACCAAAATGTATTTGCGGGTGCCCCCATCTTCGCGGTTTAGGTTTATAACGGCGTGGCCTGTGGTACCGGAACCAGCGAAATAGTCGAGTGTAATTGAATCTTCATCTGATTGGATTATTATTGAATCTTTGACTGAATCTAAAGCCTTTGGATAAGAAAAAGTGCCACTAACTCCAAAAAGATTAGTTAGTAAATTTGTTCCTAATGCAGAAGCATATTTGGAATCTTTCCACGTAGATTTGGGCTTAAGCCCTTCTTTGTTTTCAAGCCAATCTTTTGTCTTAAGAATATACTCGCCATTTTTACATTCACATAATAATTCAGATATTCTGTTAGTAGCTGAACTTGCTGCCCACCTCCATACTCTCAATATCCCTTTCTGATCAACTGGTAATAGTGAAATTAATCCACTACTTTCCTTTTGTTTTATTAAGTTCTCTACATAATCATCGTTAAAACTATTGGTGTTTTTTGAATAAATTCCTAAGACTTCTTCTTTTGAAGGAATTAGAATTTCCAGCGATTTTGGATTAATAAAGATTGGATAATACATAAATGGTCTTAATTCTCGCGTAGAATTTGATCCACTCCGCCTAAACTCTCTTGTTCTAAAACTTCCATTATCATCGAAATTTTTAAAACTTTTTATATTAACTGCTTCAAGTGGTAATAGGTTTGTTTCAGTGTATTTAGAGTCCAGTCCATAAAAATAAAGGTATTCGTGCGTTGTAGCAATAAAAGTATCATCATGTCTTCCCCCAGGATTTTGTGTAAGAGTGACATTGCCAAGCCTATTTTCAAAACCTAAAACTTGGTCCAATAGCAAAGATAATTTTTGTCCTTCGAAATCATCAATAGCACATGCCAGTGATCCATCACTCTTCATGAAGGTTTTTCCTTGAAAAATTCTATCATTCATTAAGGATAACCAGCTGCTATGTTCATAATTATTTTTATATAATATCTTAGAAGCATTAGTATTATAAGGTGGGTCTATATAAGTACATTTAATCTGTTCATTATATCTATTAGTCAAAAGGGTCAGCGCCTGAAAATTCTCCGAATTAATCAGCAGCCCATCACATTGTTCATCAATGTTTTCAATACTAGCGAGCAGCTTGTATTTCCATTCCCGACCAAAGAAAGCAGTATCAAGCACCAGAAAGGGGTTGCCTTTTAAGAAGTCAATGGTCAATGGCTCGGCGTAAGGCAGGGTAACGGTATCGGCTTTAATTTCGTCAATGGCAAACAGGCGTTTCCATTCTTCAATTTGTGGGGTATTGGCTATAATATCAGGGTAGAGGCTTACGGGCACACGGTCGAGGGTAATGCAGTAGTCGCTCTGCATTACAAATTTCTTCTTCAGCCACAGGCGTTTCTGAAAATCTTCGAGCTGGGCCAGCAGTGCGATAATTTTGCCGGCCACGGTTTTAAGGGCTTTTATTACTTTCAGTTGCCGGTCAAAACTCTGGGGATCGTCGAGGTTAATGTCATCAATCTGCAATATTTCGTTTTTTATGTAGAAATCGAGCTCCCTTTTCAGGAATCCACCCAGGTCTTTGTGTATAAAATAATCGAAGGTATTGCGGGCGGTGTAATCGTTCAGGTGTTTTTCGAGCAAAGTGCGCCCAGGATTGCTTTTGGTGCCTTTGTTCTGCAACAACCCGGTTTTAAAGGCTTCGGGCAGATTGGCTGTAATGGTTTGAAGGGCCGCTTTGTTCAGCTCGTCCTGTTTTTCCTTTTTATCGGTCGGTTCGTAGGTAAACCAAATGGTGAGGTCTGTGCCTTTTTCGGTGAAAATATCTTGTTCGGCCAATTTAAACCGGCGCTCTTTACCTTGCTGCGCTTTGTTATTGTTTTGCTCGGTATTGGCTTCGCGCAGGGCAAAATGCACAGTTTTTCCGCCTTCGGTCTTAAAGGTGTAATTTTTAAAATTCTCACCGGTCTTTATGTAATACTGATCATGGTTTGCCCAGTGCAGTTTTACCTCTTCGCCTTCGTAGGGAATGGCATACACATCTTTTTTATACCTGCGCTGGCTGATAAAATCGCCCTGGTTGTAATACCTGCGAAAGAAGGATGTAAGGTGGCTGAATACTTCATTGGTAAGCGCTTCGGGGCTTCCTGTTGAAGCATACAATACCCTTAACTCATTCACTTTTGCATTGGTTTCCGGATCAACGCCGGCGTTACGCAGGGTTGTTTCAAGGTTTTCCAACTCCTTCTTCAGGGCTTCACCATCAGTGTTGCCGGCTTTGCTCAGGGTTTCGTTTACCTGGGTAAGCAGTCTATTCTTCAGGAAATCGTTGATTTCGTCCCGCTTCTGGTTCATAATGCGGTAGATGCCAAAGTCGAGGTCGGCCTGGTCTAACTGGAATATTTCCTCAAGGGTGGCAATCAGTTTTTTATACGCTTCGGTCATAATAGTGCAGGGTTAATTCAGGTCAATAACCACATCCTCGTGAATTGTTTCGGTAACATTGATGGTGGGCAGGAAAAAGCGGTTGAATGGCGTATTCTCGGTTTTGGCATGTAAAATACCACGCGTAGTGCCAATGACCAAAACAGCCAGGTGGCACATAAAACCCTGGGGAACGTTAAGCTTGTTGGTTTCCGAACTATAAAAGTCGGTCCAGGCTTTCTCTTCAATGGAGAAATGGCCTGCGGCTTCAACAATAAGAAAGGGCTTCCCTTCCTGTTCGAACCTGAAATTGGCATGCAGCACAATGATTTTATGATCTGCATTTGCACCAAATTTGAGCTGGGTTGTCAGATTAATGTCTTTGCCTTCGGTAAAGGCATCTTCAATAATGGCAAATTGCTCGGTGGAGATGCGGCGCAGGGCAAATGATACTTTTGTATTTGAAGGTTCCATCAGGCGACGCAGTTTTTGGATATTACATAGTTGATTTCAGATTCCCCGACAAAACTGGCTTTCTGCTGCAGGCTTTCTGCTTTGCGGTAGCTATACACACCAGTAAAGCCTGATTGCGCCGGCACGTATTGTGCAGTTGTTTGAAAAACAGATGTGTCAATCAGCTTTATCTGTAAGGCTTTTTCAATTCTGCATATACTTTCAATGGTAAAGTTTTCTTTACCTTTCAGGATTTTACTCACATGCTGGGGTGAAAACTCAAGCAATGCAGCCAGGTCTTTCTGCGACATGTTTTTTGAACGCAGGTAACCAAGGATTTTAATGGCAATATCCTGTGAAACCCTCAGCCAGTATTCGTTTTTCTGGCGCCATTCGGCAGCTTTTAACCATGAATCATCTTTTTTTGACTCTCTTACAAGTCGTTCACTTATTTTGTCAATGTTCATAACCTTGATTTTTAAAACATTTCCATAAAATCCAACGCTGATTCATCTGTTCCGGTGAGATATTTATGGGTTATTTTCAGCTTTTCCAGTTCAAGCAGCAAATGCGCCCTGTGGTTCATATCCTCCGTCAGTTTAATAGCTCCACCGGTAACAAGATACAGGTTGGGTTTAAGTCTGATGGCATAGACGCGGAGCCAGCTTTTGTGCAAGAGTCCTTTGGCTTTGCTTTTTTCAAATTCTTCGAGTTTTGTGGGTTTATTGAACAAGGGTTTAAATAAATCAGACAGATTTTCAGATTTGCTTAATTTGCCTTGTACTGCCAGATATTTGATTTTTCGTTCAAGATCAGCAGCATCGCGAATGGTTTTCTTGATGGCTTCACTTATGCTCATTCCTTGCCAGTATTCCTGCTGCAGGTCTGCCAGATGCTCAGCAAAGAAGGAATCCAGGTCATAGGGGTTGTTCCATTCCTCGAAAAGCCGCTCAAATTCCGACATTTTCCTGCCCTTGTAACGAACAGAATACAGGCTTTCTTTAACGACTTCAAAAGTACCTATTATTTTCATTAAATCAACCTATAGGTTTATTTTTCATAAAATTTTCCATCGGATAGTAAAAACAGGTTTTTCGTTAAAGCTCCTGTGCATGCGCTTTTCTATTTCATCTATCATACCATCGCGTTGTTCTTTAATCTGGTCTTCGGCATTAAAAATCTCCTGTCGCTGACGGCGCTGACGCTTTTCGAGGTCGCGGATACGTTTTTGTATATCAAGCTGTTCAATTGGTTCATTGGTCTGAGCGGCTTGACGTGTCAGCTCTTTGATGCGTTGTTTTGTGTCTTTCAGCTCTTTTTCGACCAGGTAAATACGGTCTTCAGCCCAGCGGTTCAGTTTATTTACTTCATGCTGCAGGTAACGGGCATCTTTGTTTCTGAGTTCAGCCCGCAAATGCTGCATTATCTCCTTTGAAACGGATTCTTTTCCTTCGAAATCAGGGCCGTTTACATCAATCGTCTTTCCCGTTCTGGCCGTGAGTTCAAACATACGCTGGCATTGCTCCTGCGTAAGTATTTCTCCTTCGTCGGTGGTTGCTGCAAAAACCATATGATCGGTAACTTCAAAGGAATTTACTTCCACTTCGCTCAGTTGCAACCAGCCTGAAAGGTTCTTTAATGGTTCAAGAATATTGACTTTACTCTTATGATTTTGCAGGTCGAAAACGACTTCGGCAAGCGGTAATTTCAATTCTTTATAATGCCGGAGTATTCCTTTTGCAAGTGGATGGTTGAGCCTGTATAAATGGGCTGATTCGTTTTTCTTATCGAGGGTATAAAATCCGGTTTTAATCTTAAATCGGAATGGGTTTTTAAGAAGCTTAAACTGGAGTTTAGATACATTGAAGTCGGCAAAATTCTTTAAAAAAAGCCTGGTAATCCACCAAAGCCATTTTTCATAACGCGTAAGAAAAGCTTTTGATTCAATCATACGTGTTTTCAGCTTGTCAATCACATCAGTATCAAAATGCTCAATCAGTTTTTCCTGAGCTGACCGCATTCTTAAAGCAATCTTTTCTTCCATTTCGGCCTGCAGAT
This sequence comes from Lentimicrobium sp., assembly GCA_034005265.1. Lineage (GTDB taxonomy): Bacteria > Bacteroidota > Bacteroidia > Bacteroidales > Lentimicrobiaceae > Lentimicrobium. The sequence continues at coordinate 9,306 of JAVEVB010000071.1, read as the reverse complement.
CATCAAAAGCTTTGTTTATTGCAGTAGTTGTTCTGCACGACTGATAGATTTCTGCAATCATTTTTTCAAAATCCATGCCTGATTCAAGCGAACCAAGCACATCATCAGAAGTGCCAAAAACGCCTGAAAACAAATTAAATTTCTGATCGAGCAATTGATATACACGCAAATCAGCTGCATTTTTGGTGTTCAGGAAATTAACTACAACGACATCGTGTAGCTGGCCATAGCGATGGCAGCGTCCAATACGTTGTTCAATGCGTTGCGGATTCCAGGGCAGGTCGTAGTTAATTACCATAGAGCAAAACTGAAGGTTAATGCCCTCAGCGGCAGCCTCTGTGGCTATCATTATTTCGGCTTCATCGCGGAAATAATCAACCAAAGCCTGACGTTTGTCGGCAGTTTTGGAGCCTGAAACTTTGTCGGTGCCTTCATGCGAGAGAATCCATGACTTAACGATCTTTTTTGAAAAATCGTCATCGTTGCTACCGTTAAAATAAATCACTCCCCCTTTAAACCGGGTACTTTGCAGTGCATTAAAGAGATACTCCTGCGTCCTTCTGGATTCCGTGAAAATGATTGCTTTTTGGTTCGCCCCAAGTTCTTTCAGCTTTTCAAAACCCTGATCCAGTGCCAGCAGCAGTTTTTCGCCCTTTGTATTGTGCTCAATCGCCAGAGCCATTTCCCGATACAGTCTGAGCTCATCGAGTTCTTTTCTTATGGCCTCAGCTTCTTCAAGTGTTAAAGAATCTTCATTTGCTTCAACTTCTTCATCCCACTCCTCTATCAGTTCGTCCAGATGGTCCATGTCCTGCCAAAGATCACTTTCAAGATCATAAACCGGAGTTTTCTCAAGCAATTTCTCCAGCCGTCTTATCAGGCTATCAAGTGTGCCAGCGATTGCGTAACTTGAAGAAGCCAGCAATTTGCGCATAATCAATGTAAGCAAATGCCTTTGGTTTGAAGGTAAAGCCCATAAAAGTTCTCGTTGCAAATAATCTGAAACTGAATTGTAAAGCTCTTCTTCCTCTTTAGTAGGTTCAAAGTTTACAGTTAACGGGATACGCTGCGTATAACGAATATACTCCTGAACCTGTCTGCGCAATGTACGTTTTATTACCGGTGATATCCTGTCCTTCAGATCGGCATAGTCAGCAGTTTCATCTACCCGGGCAAATTGCGACCTGAAACTTTCAACACTGCCAAACACGTGTTCATCCACAATACTCACCAGTCCGTACAATTCCAAAAGACTGTTCTGCATGGGTGTTGCCGTTAATAAGACTTTTTTAAACGGATAAATGGCATCTCTTATGGCTTTCCCTATGATATTTGAAGGTTTGTATACATTTCTTAACCGGTGAGCTTCATCAATTACTACCAGATTCCAATCAACATTGGATATAAAAGCTGCCATTTTCCTGGCAAACTGAAAAGAACAGATTACGATGTGCCTCGAATCAAATGGATTGTGAATACCAGCATTAAAAAATTCTCTGAAATTTTTACTTTCAAGAAGGATGGTTGATAAATAGAATTTTTCCTGTAATTCCTGGCTCCATTGCTTTCTGAGGCTCGATGGACCGATAATCAGTATTTTACGCTGTTCCAGCGCCCACAATTGCGATATTAAGATGCCGGCTTCGATGGTTTTTCCAAGTCCGACCTCATCGGCAAGTACAGCACCTCGCGAAAGCGGCGATTGAAAAGCAAACAGTGCGGCTTCAATCTGGTGCGGGTTTAGGTCTACCTTAGCATCAAACAGCGCAGTTGTAAGCTTTTGTGCATCATCAGACGCCCTTCGTAAGGTGAGCTGGTAACTGAAGTATTGGGCCTGATATTCGGTAATGTTCATGATTTCAGACTAACATTAATAATATCTCATACATAAACCTCATTCAGTATTTCCGTAATGATATATTGTTTAAAATCCTTTACAGAGGTAAAACACCTGAATCCGGCATTGTTGGCAATTGAAAGTATTTCATTGCTTTCATTCAAAAGCACCGCAACAGGCTGACTTAACTCCTCCTGTATTCCATTGGGCCATGCGAGGTCAAAGATTGCCTTTTGCTGACCGGTTTCCGGATCGGAAAAATCGTAAAGAAGAATACCATCGGGTAATTTCTTCTCAGATATCCATTCAATCAAGGCTTCTATTTCCTTCTCTTCTGATTCTGTGGTTATTCCTCCGTTTATCATTTGCATTGGAGCAGGTGCAGGCCCTTCAAGCCATTGGCCTTCGCCATGCAATAGTTCTGCCATCCGTTTGTTGGTTTCTTCAGCCAACAAGGCTTGTCTTTCATTCAGGAAATCCAGGTAATTCTCAATTTTCCAAAGATTTTTATCCATGGGTATCCATTGCGAAGCCAATGCTCCGGGATGTTTTGTTTCAATTTCTTCGAAATACACTTCAGGATAACTGGCACTGATGTTAAGGTTTGTTTCTTTGGTCAGGAAACAAAAATTTGCCAGCGCATTTACCTGGGATCGGGAATATTGTTTATCGTAAAGTTTTGCTTTCGGGAAAATATGATGCACCTCAAGTTTGCTCATTTTGCCCAGCATATTGGCTTTTAAAGGTATTCCTGTTCCCCAATCTCTGGCCTCACCCATGCGGGTGAGCATATAAAGCACCGGGTAAAACCGGGCTCCCAGACTCCATCCGGTAAAATGACCAGCTTCAACGCGCAGACCACCATGCCACAACCTAAGTTGTTCAATCAGGTTGTCGATATTGTTGTCAGAGGCTTCAAGGGCGTTTAAATCCTTGTCGATAAATGATTCAGTTGATCCTGAAAAGCGCCCCCACATGCCTGCCTGAGCATACCAGAACAAGAGTTTATCCCTGTTTTTTTCATTAAATCCTCCATTCAGATTTTCGAGATACCTGACCATGACCGGTATGGCATATCGTCCGAAAAGCACCTGATCATGATCAAGCCCTAATCGGCCACTGATTAAATTCAGATTGGTGTCTATATGCTTGTTTGCTTTTTTGAGTGCTTCACTGATTTCAGCCGCATTTTTATTGTGCAGGTATTGAAACTTTGCTTCACCGGTTAAAACGGTATTGACTGAACGGAGCAGCCAATCGAGATTGAAATTATACTGAGCAGTTTCCCATTCTTTCAATTTGGTTTTCATTGTTTCTCGTGCTTCCGGCCATTCAGCACAAATTTTTGCTAATGCCAGGTCTCCTTTCGAAAGTTTGGTGCCTCCGCTGTTTACCTTATTGAAAATATCTACAACAACGTCAATTGTCTTATCCTCTCCGGTAACTTCTTCCACATTTATCTGCACTTCAAGTATGCTCAGCAAGTTTGACAATCGGGATATATATTTACCATATTCCGGCAGGTTGATCAGGCTTTGTGAAAATTTACCTATGCCTGCAAAGCCGCTGACCATTAGTTCGGTGACACTCACCCATAAAGGATCGTCCTGCATTTTCAGTGGAGAGTAAAACATAAACTGTTCACTCTCAAGATTAAAGTAAAGTCCGGTAAATGACAAGACGTTGCCATCAAAAAATTTAGGCGGTTTACCTCTAACAACGCCATAAATTGATGTCATGCGCTGTTGACCATCTAATAATAGTTTTATTACCCCTGATGCAATCTCTCCATGGCCACGATAAACAGCAGTTTTTGATTCCGTTGCCCAGATTAACAATCCACCTACAGGATGTTTTCGATAAAGAGAATCAAACAAACCCCTTACCTGATCGCGATTCCATACATAACCACGTTGAAATTCGGGCAATGCCATGTGCCCATTGTCAATGTAATCCAAAAGAGTTGAAATTTTCATTCCTTAACAATTTATATTCTTGAACTTTAATTAACTATTCGCAATATTACGACATTCCCTTCTCAATTCAGCCAGTTCCCTAGGCTTTATAGGATTTTTATCAGTATTCAGCAGGGGCCGGGATTGAGTGATCAGTTGGGTCTCGATATTTCCGAAATCTCCTTCAAACTTAACCCAGTTTACCAAAAGATTCGCATCCATCCATTGGATAATTTTCTTTTTGTCAGCAGGAGAAAAGGTGTAGTTGTTTTTATTTTTCTTGTTCTTAAGGCTTCCTTTGGGAGGGCGGAAGCCGATAACGGCGCCCATACCCCTGAAGAACGTACCATGTCCCTCGGCCCGGAGTTCCTGACCAAGCATCCTTTTCCGGAGTGAGCGGGTTGCAATGCCTATGTAAAGAATGTTGTGTCCGCGTGCAGTAAGTAAAGAGTTAAAAGGAGGTGGAAGTGCAGAAGGATCTGCAATCCGGATGCAATACAATCCAGGCTCATCAAGAACTTTTTGATCAATGGTGCCGGCAGATTTGAAGTTTTTCTCGTTCATCAGCATTTTGAGGCACAGTTCAGTACTAATGGTAGTTGCCTTTTCCGCCGCACCTTCTCCGGTCAAGCGAATGGCATTGGATGGTACATAATCTTTATTGTCGTAAGTGCCGTCTCTTAGTGTAACCAATGAACCTTGCCGATCGAAATACTGTGGATAGTTTTTTGTGCGGCCATGAATCTGATAGGCAATTATCAGGGATTTGTCTTTCTTCTCGTACCACTTGTTTTTATTTAATGCATCTGCAATCTCGCTTGTAGTCAGTGCCCGGCCAGCTTGCTGCAAAACCTTAATAATTGCTTCGTGGAGGGTCATACAAATACGCTTTTTATATAAATATTGATTTACTTTAAATAATCTTTCAAAATGCCCTGCAATTTAATAAATAATCCAAAATCCTGCCTCTTAAAGGAAATAAAAAATTCAGGCTATGCTTTTGCTTCTGTCGCCAGCAAACTCCATATAAATGAGAGCTCTTGTTGCTTTTTTTCTTCAAACTTCCCGTAGTTGGAAAAGTGAAGATGCTTGTACACAGTTTTGTTTTGTTGATGGTAAAGTAAATCAAGTGGCCCATCTTTGCCAACCGGTTTATTTTGAAGCCATGGGAATGCACCCGTTAGTAAAATTAATCGGGCAACACCTGCCGGAATAAAAATGTATTTAGCCGCTCCTTCGATTGTAGTTGTCTCCAGCCCAAAGCTATTCCACCCACCTCCTTCACTTCTCCTTCTCTCCTTCTTCTCTTATGCAGGCTTCAATGCCTTGTATTTACAGGCATTTCAGGTATGCAGCATCAAGCAGTATAAAAAGAAAAACGCTGCAAAAACAACGGAAGCCCCGTAAACACTGTAAAGCGTGAAGTGAAGGGGAGGTTGTCAGTCATTTGGCAAGGTGTGAACAAAACAGCACAGTATGAACATTCTGTTCAATGACCTGACTGTCAGTATGACAATGATGCTGACAGGCAGCTTAAATTGTTCATAAACCTGGAAACTGCCCGCAATTTGCCTGTATGCCTTCAGAACCAAAGGGGTTAATTGACTCCGGGTTCTGTAAGTTCATTTATTTTTTTACCTAAAAACCATTTAAAATGGCCAGAATGAAGAAAGGCATCCTTGGAGGTGTCTCCGGCAAAGTCGGAAGTGTGGTGGGTGGTAGCTGGAACGGCATCGATTATGTGCGTTCGCTCCCCACAGGTAGTAATCGTTCAGCATCTGCCCTGCAGATTACGCAAAGAGAAAAGTTCAGGGCAATCATCAGGTTTTTGCAACCGGTAAATGACATTGTCAGTATTGGTTTCAATTCCTTTGCAAATGGAATGTCGGCATTTAATGCTGCCTTTTCATGGAACTATCACAACGCCCTTAGTGGCGACGAGGCAACCGGTTTTACGGTTGATTATGAGAAAGCCTGTTTATCAAAAGGCACACTGAATCCGGTTGTGCAGCCTGTACTCCAGGCGTCGGCAAATGCAAGCATTGCATTGAGCTGGTTTGATAATTCGGGTATTCAGAATGCTCAGGGATCGGACTTCCTGTATTATGTGGCCGTGGATCCGGTATCGCGTGAAACCGTTTTTCAACTGAATGCTGCACGGCGCGATGCTGCCGGCCTTACGGTAAATCTGCCGGCATCATGGACAGGGCGGACGGTTCACTTTCTGCTTGGATTTGTTGCCCTGGCTTCGCTCAACGGGAACAACAGCAGAAAGAATGTTTCCGAAACAACCTGGGCCGGAAGCATAGAAGTTGTTTAAACGGCAACCGGGTGCTGCGCAAAGGCAGGAGTGCAAAGTGCACTCCTGCCTTCTGCTTTTCCGGCTGTTGATAAGGTGATCAAAAAACAGCAGCTGTAAGGATGTTGAGATATATTTAAATCATTTATATGACATCAGAAAAAAAAGGAATGAAATTTGATATGTGCATATATAACATCAATATACAATTTGCCATTACGGATATGACAGTATGCCATTCGGGTAAATTTACAGCATTTGAGCTTGAAACCTTCAGGCAGCTAACCGATGATAGCCTCATGCCCTGGTTACAGGCAAATGAGCACCCACTGAAATTTGAAACCATTACTCGCCTTGTTGCTAAAAAATGTGCTATGGGGCACAACTATTTTTCTGCCCTGATTGAAGCTTTTGCCCAAACAGCGGTTAAGCTGCCAGCATCCCTGATTGCTGAGTGGGAAATGTTTAGCCGGGTAAAGCCCGTGAATACATACAATTCAGTGAAATTCATTTTTGAGCACGCGACTTCCCGTGATAAGAAGTATGCGTTTTACTATAATCTGATTGCCAAAACCATCCGTTCCGGTCTTGGACTCCAGGCGCAGCTTTTTGAAGCTACGGCATCAGTGAATCTCCGAAAAAGGATGATTACCAATAATCTGAAACGTTGCATAGGCATGATGCAGCGGTGTGGTGGCAGCCAATCCACATCCACCGAAACGGCTGCCATTGCAAAGGTACTTCTCGCTGGATTGCGCGTTTTTTATATTGAAAGTATTCTGCAGTACAAGGGTTTTTATGAATCCCATCTTAAGTGTTTCGGAATCAATGAACTGACGGATTTTGAAAGCGATTTTCCTCTCCCCGAAAAGGGGAATACACCATTTATGCGCAATGCCAGTGAACTTACCGAACGATTTGTCAGCTACTATTGTGGGGTTCCCAATGGGGATACTCATGCAGATTCCGTGAAGGATAAATTGACGGGTATGCACAATAAATCAGATGAATTTTATGAAAAGTTCAGCAGGTTCGGGAATTTGTTGACGGGTTTTGATGAAAAATACCGTAGCATTGAAAGTTTATCCTTTGTTCAGGAAGATAGTTCTGACACAGGGCAATCACTCAGGGAATCGGTTTCTGAAGAGATTGTAGCGGATACGAAAGGCCTGGATCAGGTTTCAGATATTATAAGAGCCAAGGAGGTGATGGAGATGCTGGGCATAGGAAGGACCACCCTCTACAACTATTCAAAAAGCGGTAAAATCCCAAGTTTCAAAATTGGTAAGACGTATAAATATGAAAAGAATAAAATATTGAAACTGAAAGAGACCGGGTTTAATAAATAAAATAGTAATCCATTCGCCATGCCGATGAAAGTTATTAAACGTGAATGTTCATATATAACAAAAATGATATTGAATACTGTTCGTAAATTTGTATTACCATAATCTGAAACGGGATGAAAACAGGAACTGATCAAAGACATTTTATTGCTTCCTCATTAAAGGCTGAACCGCTGACTGTACCAGTTAAGCCCCATTACAGCATAAACTTACTGCCCATTGAAAACCGGCAGCGTAGCATCCATGTATCTTTCCATACGGAAGATGGTCCCGGCAGGCAGCGATTCCGCTTAAAACAATTGCCTCCCGAGGCTGGATTATCAGCCGGCATAAAAGCAGATGAGGATGCTTTTCTTTATGCTGATCTGGAGGAACACGCAGATAATGCTGCGGTGGAGGTTGAACTGTCAGCATACCCTATGGTAGCCCGCGCCTGGTACAATAAGGTCATCAGGACGTATTTATCAGCCTATTCGTATCTTTTGCAAGCCAACTATCTGAATGATACCATTTTCTGGTTTCGTGAAAGTAAAACCAGTGAGTATGCCACATTTCACAAATATACCCTCAGGGTTTCCTATGAGCAGCAAACAAGGCAGCTCTCACTGCTGGTCAATTGGTCGGGGACCTCAAAGGTGCTCTTAAGAAGTCTTGAAGAGATTACTCGGGTAGCTGACTTTGAACCTGCTCTTTTCGGGAAAGTAGTATTCAACAAATCAATCTATCCTTTTGATCAACTTCCCGAAGAAGGACTGCGCGATCTGGGGAATGTTTACCCATCGCTTAACCTGAAATTGTGCGATGCACTGGGTATTGTTGTTCCCCCACAATTGGAAAATTACCCTTATAAAGCGGACATCAGCAGAATTGAAGCCTTTTACGATAAATATCTTAACAATGCGACCTTCAGGGATTTGGTTCCTGTTAAGGCGCATTGGCAAACATTGCCCGCCTCTTCTGTTAACCGCATAGGAAAACCCGTTACCGACCTTGTTTTTGGTGAGCAGGAAAAGGGAACCGAAGTACATACAATGCTGAAGAAGCATGGCCCCTACCGCCTGATTCCCGGTAATTCGGTTACGGCTTTTTTTATTTATCATGAAGAGGATGGCGTTGCTCTGGCCCATCTGAGATCATTTCTTACCAGGCCAAAGGGCTCCGGGGGTATGATGAATTATACCAAAACAGCCTTTTATTTCAACGATCATCTCAATATTATCTATACCAATAAGGAGAATCCCGTGCCTGAGATTGAAGAGGCCATCCGTAAGCTGAACTTACTCCCCGGACTAACCTACTTTGCTTTTTACCTCTCCGGATTCAGCCGTTTTGGCAATACCCTGCAGGAGAATGCAGTCTATTATAAAATCAGACAGGCACTTTTATCGCGTGGCGTAGTTTCCCAGACCATTGATAGGGAGAAGATGCTCAACAGTGGAAGTAATTTCTCCTTCTGGATACCAAATATTGCCTCCGCTGCTGTTGCCAAGTTGGGCGGTATTCCCTGGAAGCCTGATGGTAACACCATAAATGAACTGGTGGTTGGTTTCGGTCTTTATACTTCGCTTAACTAGCAACGTAAATACACCGGGGCGTCGGTCTGCTTTTCAAACGATGGCCGGTTTCTTGAATTTGATGCTTACCCCTCAGATGAGCCCTGGCAAATGGCGGCTACGCTTGAAAAAGCACTGAAGCGATACCTCGAAAGACATCAGGCCGTCAGCCGACTGGTTATTCACTATTAACCTGAGTTCGACATAAGAAATTTAAGAAAAAAGTAAAACAATAAGGATTGTTTTGTATCTTTATAGTGTTGAAATACAAAGCATTACAAAATCAATCCTTATGTTTGAGACCTCAAATTTAGTT
>JAVEVB010000134.1:0-3269 GCA_034005265.1 Lentimicrobium sp. | reverse complement strand
AGGCATTTTAAATTTTGTTTAAACTATAACTACTTTATTTTTAAAATTTTGGTTTTTACCCAAAGGGGCTGCAAAGTTACAAAAAGTTTTTTAATGAACAAATGAAGTTTCGGAATATTTTAAAAAGTTTGTTTGAAATAGCCCTGACAGCAGAAGAAACTGATAATTCGAACGATTATTTTGTACTATATTTGCACGTCAATTAAACCTGTCAGGTTTTAAAAACCTGACAGGTTTAAACAACACAAGATATATGAAGCGTTTAACGAAAGACTTCTTCCGGCAGGATGCCGTTACCCTCGCCCAAAAGCTATTGGGGAAAACGCTGGTGTGCGCCTGGCCGGATGGGACTCAAAGCAGATTCATCATAACAGAGACAGAAGCATATCTGGGCGAAGCAGATTTGGCCTGTCACGCCAGCAAAGGCCGTACACCCCGAACAGAAATCATGTATGCAGAAGGGGGCGTATTATACGTATATATAATATATGGTATGTACTGGATGCTCAATATCGTTTCCGGCGATAAAAACATGCCGGAAGTGGTACTGATCAGGGCTTTGTCCGGCACAAACGGTCCGGGGCGTGTAGGCAGGGCATTGCAACTTGATAAAAGTTTCTACGGTGAATGCCTGACCTGCTCAAACCGACTGTGGATAGAGGACGCTCCTGATGTCACCTCCTATTTTTCAGCTCCACGCATCGGGATTGATTACGCGGGTGAGTACTGGAAGAATATTCCCTGGAGATTTACGCTTAAGACGGATCAGGCTTCTCCTCCGCCAAATCCCATGGGTACAGGCGGTAACATATGATTGTCCGGAATTTTAATTTTCCCATGCTGACTCTCGAACTTGCCGATATTTTCCTGCAAAGCAAATAAGAGTCTTTTGGCGTGTTCCGGTGTCAGGATGATACGGGATTTCACGTTGGCTTTCGGAGTACCTGGCATAATGCGCACAAAGTCGATTACAAACTCGGAAGTTGAATGGGAAATGATGGCAAGATTAGAGTAAATGCCTTCGGCAACTTCGGGGGTTAATTCAATGTTAAGTTGGTTTTGATTTTTTGGGTCCATGATGTTGTTTGATTTTATCGTTTAATGGAGAGCAAAGTTAAGCATTTTAATAAACTTTGCAAGGATTGTTGATTGATTCATCCGGAACAATAACGACATACTTCATTAGTAGGGTTTACATTTGAACTTTAAACACTTGCTTCGTATTGCTATCACTTACTTTTAAGATGTAAAACCCCTGCTGCATCAAATTGGCGAGTTGAATAGATGAGGGAGCTGGCAATATTTGATGATACAACATTTTACCCTGAATAGAATATAGTTCAAAATTCAAATCACAATCAGAATTATTCTTAAGGAAGAGTTGATTATTTACACGATAAACTTCTGCGAGTTTTTTTTTAACGGTAGGGTTCGTACCACTTAGCACTTCCGATTTGTATAATTTTATTTCGCTTATTCCTGTATAACCATTTGTCGAATTATAACTATTCAGGATGTTTATCCCTATCCATTTTACATTTTCCTGAACTGTCGGGAAATTAATCAACTCTCCTTTATATGTATTATCCCCGGTTGCCTGACTCATGGTGTAATTCATCACTTTTGTCCACGATGGCTGAGAAAATGATATTTCCTGCATAGCATCAGCATTTGCTGAAACATAAATTTCAATATCGTTTATTCCCCGGTTTAAATAAGCTGAAGACCAATTGAGATTCCATATACGCATGGATGCAATTGCTGCTGGATTCTTAAGTTCAATTTTAAAATAATGTGGGAAAGGAATATCATTGGTATGCCATGCTTTGGCTGTGATAGATGCCTCATGTGCATCTCCAATTAAACCGGCACCATTGATGGCATAAAGTGGTAGCCGACCGGTATAAGTGGAAGAAGCATAAGCGCCATTGATGTTTTCAAAAGAAATTTCACTGAGTGACTGAACCGGCTCAGGATAATCCGTTTTGAAAGGTGATAATGGCAAAGGAAGCTCGTCTGAGGTGAATATGGAAATCGTTGTATTATTCCTGAACGCATAACGAACGTGCATGGGGTTGGATAGAGTTGCATTGGAAAGCTGAATACGGTTGTCGGGTAATATAATTGCAGTTGCCGCTTTATAAACTTTATCTTCTGCCGCAATTTCAAATTCAGTAATCTCTTTCACCGAAGTTAAACCTCCTCCAATATTTTCAAAAGTAACCAATAAATCTGAACCTACGATTTCATGGGATTTATAGATGGGTGATTTATGGGTGATTTGTTCGCCATAAACCAATGCCTTTACATGAGGCAACATGCGTTTGGCCACGTTATATTTATCCTTTGGATGAATGTCGTTGGCTTGACCCAAATCCACAGTAACCGCCATACCAGTATTCGGATCTTCTTTCCAGACTTGTAGCTGAATGTCGCGTGTTTCGGCCCATGTCATAAAGGTTGGGTCAGTAGTGGGCTCATAAGCCGGCAACTGCACGAAAATCCACGGCAACGTTGGCTCATTCCATTTAGTCCGCCAATCTTTAATTAATCCTTTGAAAATCGTTTTGAAGTTTTGCCAGTAAATGGCATTTCCTTCTGCCTGATACCAAAACACGCCTTTTATTGGATAACCGACTACTTTGGAGACCATGCTGTTATAAAGCGATGAAGGCGTTTGATAATAATTGTAAATGCCTGTACCATCGGGACGTTTAGCAGCGTTTAATTCAGGGTCGGCCGCATAGGCTTCAGGTGAAATAAAGGCATCCGACGGTGCACCTCCGTGGCTGATATTAATCAATCCAATAGGGATATTGATGTGCTTGTGTAAATCGCGACCCAGAAAAAAAGCCACTGCCGACCAATCCACAACTCTTTCCGGAATCGCAGTCTTCCAGGGTTTATCCGAGTCACCGGTCAATACCCCCCCATTGACAACTTTTGCCACTTCAAAAAATCGCAGATTGGGGTAATTGGCATCTGCTTGGGCGTTGGCTAACTGGTCCGGGGTAACCGTACCGACTTTAAAAGCCATATTGGATTGTCCGGCACAGAGATACACATCACCCATTACCAGATTACGGTATGAAACCGAATCGCCGGCGGCATAAATGGTCATTGCATACATACTTTCAGAAGCGCTTTTTGCAGGAATTGTAGCATCAAACTTTCCTTGCGCATCGCATTGAGTAGTATAACTAACACCATCAAAAAGAATCGCAACAGGTTCGGTGGGTAACACTTCACCCCAGATCCTAAGGGGCTTA
>JAVEVB010000070.1:0-15307 GCA_034005265.1 Lentimicrobium sp. | reverse complement strand
GCCAATGGCTATACTTTCCAAAAAAAGACTTCATCATTTGTATTTTTTTTTCAAAGGTAAACATTTTGTAAGATTTATTTTGATGGTTAATGTCTACCAGTATTTATGTTCATCAGATTTCATACTAATACGAATTGTTGTAAATTTGACACTGGAAAAACTTGCTTATGAATCAGAAAAACCATCGTTTGAAAAATACAAATCCGGGATTAGAAACAAAAACGATTTACCGTGACACCCCGCAACGAAGCCTTATTAAGGCACTTACCTATAGAATTGCGGCCACAGGTGTTATGTTTATCGTTTTTTTTGTTGTACTGCGCACTTCCACCAAGCGTGATTCGTATGAAAGTCTGAGTGATGCTGGGATCATTAGTGTGATTGATTTTGTACTGAAACTGGCTATTTATTATTTTCATGAGCGCATATGGTCGGGAATTTACTGGGGAAAATACTGGCAACGCCACTATTGGGTACGCCGCGCATGGCGCAAAGCTTATCGTAAGGCACATAAATAAATCTTTTTATAACAAAAATAGCCGTCCCTTAAGGTCGGCTATTTTTGTTTAATCCGTATTCATTCTTTGGTCAATTACCTGATAAATAACAACTCACGATATTTTGGCAATGGCCAGAGTTCATCATCAATCATAAGTTCCAGTTTGTCGGCATGGTATCGGATTTCGTCAAAATATGGTAAAACATCATTGTGATAAGCAATAGCCATGTTTTCAATATCCAGGATTGCGTTCACCTGCTTGCGAGCTTCCACCATTACCTGAACCTTATCCTTAATAATCGCGATGTGTTCCGATATCTCCTTAATGGTGTCAATCTGATTTTTTGACAAGGCTGTATAAGTTTTGGCATCAAGCACTTCCTTAAGTCCTTTCACATTATCAATCAACAAGTTCTGATAACGAATAGCAATAGGGATAATGTGATTAATGGCAAGGTCGCCCATCACGCGCGATTCAATCTGAATTTTACGTACATAATTTTCTAGCTTTATCTCATGGCGTGCACGGACTTCCCTTTCTGATAAAACATTATGATCTTCAAATAATTTAATGGCTTTGGGACTCAGCAGGCATTTTAATGCACTTGGTGTATCCGGTATATTGGAAAGTCCACGTTTTCTGGCTTCTTCAATCCAGTCTTCTCCGTAACTATTACCCTCAAACACAATACGTTTTGAATCAATAATGTATGACTTTATAACGCTGAACATTGCATCCTCTTTACTCATTTTTGAGGCTATGAGCTTATCTACCTCTACCCTAAACTGTCTAAGCTGATCGGCAACAATAAGGTTAAGAGCAATCATAGGCTTCGCACAACTTGAAGATGAACCTACTGCCCGGAATTCAAACTTATTTCCAGTAAAAGCAAAAGGTGAAGTCCGGTTACGATCGGTATTGTCAATCAGAATCTCTGGTATTTTAGGGATGTTGATGTTATTCCCATTACTTGCTCCTGCTTTACTCACCGCTTTCCGGTCGGTATTTATAATGGCTTCAAGTGTATCAGAAAGTTGTTTACCAATAAAAGCTGAAATGATGGCTGGCGGAGCCTCATGCGCACCAAGTCTGAGATCATTCCCGGCAGTGGCAATGTATGCCCTTAAAATATCAGCATGTGTATCAACAGCTTTTAAAATATTGGCCAAAAAAACCAGGAAACGCAGGTTCGATTTTTGGGTTTTTCCGGGTGAGAGCAGGTTCTCTCCACCATCGGTACTCAACGACCAGTTGTTGTGTTTCCCTGATCCATTTACCCCAGCATAAGGCTTTTCATGTAAAAGCACATTGTAACCGTGGCGTTTGCCAACTTTTTCAAGCAGGTGCATCAACAATTGATTGTGATCAACAGCAACATTAACTTCCTCATACACCGGAGCGCATTCAAATTGGTTTGGGGCAACTTCATTGTGCCGTGTACGAACCGGAATACCTAATCGATGGGCTTCGTATTCAAATTCGCGCATAAAATCAATGACCTTTTCAGGAATAATGCCAAAATAATGATCTGACAATTGCTGATCCTTGGCGCTTGAATGTCCAAACAATGTACGACCCGTTAAAACGAGGTCAGGTCTGGCTTTATACAATGCGGAATCCACAAGAAAATACTCCTGCTCCCAACCTAATGTTGCATAAACCCTATGTACATTTTTATCAAAATAATTACAAACAGCAGTGGCTTCCTGGTCAATAGACATAGAGGCTTTAAGCAATGGTGTTTTATAATCAAGGGCTTCGCCTGTATAAGATACAAAAATGGTGGGTATACACAAGGTTTTATCCATGATAAAAGCAGGTGATGTCGGATCCCATGCTGTATAACCCCGGGCCTCAAAAGTATTCCGAATTCCACCACTCGGAAAACTTGAAGCATCGGGCTCCTGTTGTATTAGTTCGCTGGCGTTGAAACTTTCCATGGCCTTGCCATCGCCTGTAGGCTGAATAAAAGCATCATGCTTTTCTGCTGTAGCACCCGTGAGTGGATGGAACCAATGGGTAAAATGGGTAGCCCCTTTGCTCAATGCCCATGCTTTCATAGCGGAAGCCACCTGATCAGCCTTATTACGCTCGATTCTAACACCTTTCTCAGCCGCCAGAACCACAGCATTGTAGGCTTCTGATGACATGTATTCGCGCATCACCGGCCTACTGAAGGTTAGTTCGCCATAATAATCGGAAATCTTCCCGGCAACGTCATTAAATGGGCGCCTTGGACGGGAGACGGCCATTTCGAGTGCTGTAAACCTAATGTTACTCATTTTTAGAATTTTAGTAAAACAAACAAAAAAATGAACTTAAAGTTCTGATTTCAGTCAAGCAATTATAAAGACCTTTTCCTTCGTGAGGGATTTGAAATAAACAATAATCCCAAAAATGTCAACATCCCATTTATTATAAGGAGTTCAAAGCCAAATTGATAACCATTAAACCACCATGCTGCATTTACGCTGATTATATAGCTCACTATTGGCGAAAGTATAGCGACCAAAGGGACCCATTTATCCCATGCAACGCGGCGTGTAAAAAGGCCAAACCCATATAACCCAAGCAGTGGTCCATAGGTATACCCGGCAATGGTGAATAATTTATTGATAACCGATTCATCGTTTATCGCCCGAAAAAGCAAAACCAATAAAAACATGAGCAAAGCGAATCCGATATGCACCCTTTTGCGGATGCTGGTACCCTGTTCCTGAGAAATATGATCGTTTCGCTCAATTCCAAGAATATCAATGCTGAACGATGTCGTGAGCGCCGTAATAGAACCATCCGCACTTGAGTAGGCAGCTGCAACCAAACCGATAAGGAAAATAATCCCGGCAAAGGCGCCATGGTATTGAAGGGCAATGGTAGGAAATAAATCATCGGTACGTGCAGGGATAGGAATACCAAGCTTTGCAGCATAAAGGTAAAGTAGAGCACCCATGCTCAGAAAAAGAAAATTAACCGGAATTAACGCCCAACTCATAAGATAAATATTCTTTTTTGCATCCTTAAGATTGCGGCAGGTAAGATTTTTCTGCATCATATCCTGATCTAAACCGGTCATCACCACCGCTATAAATGCCCCGCTTAAAAACTGCTTTAAAAAGAAACGTTTATCGTTGATATCCAATATAAACATCTCTGAAAACCGGCTTTCGCGAATTTCCTGCACCATTTGACCGGGGCTAAATCCGAGCTCTGTATAAATTATGGAAGCAGAAACCAGTACTGCGGCAATCATAAAAGTAGTTTGAAGTGTATCGGTCCAAACTATAGTCTGGATACCACCCCTGAACGTATAAATAAGGATAAGCCCGATAAAAAGGGCTACGTTGACCGTAAACGGAATACCCCAACGGTCGAAAACAAATACCTGTAATACATTCACCACCAGAAATACCCGAAAAGAGGATCCAATACTTCGTGAAAGCAAAAAGAAAGCGGCCCCTGTTTTGTAAGTGGCCTTTCCGAACCTTTGATCGAGGTAAGTATAAATTGAAGTTAAGTTTCGGTTATAATAAACAGGAAGCAGAACCTGAGCAATGAATGCGTAACCAATGAGATAACCCAAAACCAGGACCATGTATGAGAAACCTGAAGTGCCAACTTCACCGGGAATGGAAATAAAGGTAACACCTGAAAGGGATGCGCCAATCATACCATAAGCAACAACATACCAGGGTGAATTCCGGTTGCCAGTAAAATACGTTTTGTTGGTGGATTTTCGCCCGGTAATGCCGGCGATAAAGAAGAGTAAAATAGAATAACCTACAAAAACAGAAAGTATGGTTATGGGATGCACTAAGCTTTGGGGGAATTTAGTTTAATTGAGTTTGCAAAGGTAAGCAAATCAGGAAAGACAAAATCAATAATTAATGCATTTTGTTTGGCACATTCAGGGTCACCAATAAATACAGTCCTCATTTTTAATCGTTTACCAAATATCATATCTGAAAAAGAATCGCCCACCATAACAGATTTTGAGAATTTTAAGTCTTTAAAATCTCGTCTTGCCATTAATCCCATCCCTATTGCTGGTTTTCGGCTTATGTGATGCGATGATTCCAGATAGGGGGAATAATAAATCTTATCAATACGGCCATTAAATTCTGCCAGTTTGTTAATCATGTGATTATGAATACATTGCAGTTCATCCTCCGACATTAAACCTTTGCCAATTCCCTGCTGATTTGTAACCACAACCAGGGTTTTAAAAACAGAAGAAAGTAGTTGAATAGCTTCAGGTACACCATGTATAAACTCAAATTGTTGAATATTTTGCACATACTCACCAGGTAATCGCTTGTTGATTACACCATCCCTGTCAAGAAACAATGTCCAGGTTTTATCAATATTCCAATCACCCAATTTCATGTTGTGCCTTTAAATAATCCGAAGGAATACCTATATCGAGAAAATAATCGCTAAAAACCTGACCTAGAAAATAATCCTGTTTGTATCGGATTCCAAAAAAGTCTTTTTCAAGGGAAAAGGTTTCAGCAAGGACATTACGCCGGAAATAGCGGGAAGCAATCAGGTATATCCCTCCATTAATCAGACCGGGTTGTTGAATGCTCTTTTTTTCGTTAAATGAAATAATCTGTCCTTCATTATTACATTCAACCGAACCGTAGCGCGAAACATCTTCAACCTTTCGCAAGGCAATGGAGACATCAGCAAGCTTTTCAATTGAGCGCTGGAAAAATAAATCCAGGTCAATTTTAAACAGGGTATCCCCATTAAGGATCAATGCGTAAGGTGTTTGCACGTGATTAAAAGCGAGTTTAACAGCCCCACCAGTTCCAAGTGGTTCATGCTCATGGGAATAAATGATTTCCATATTCCGGTAGCTACTACCAAAATAGTGTTGAATCTGCTCACCGAGAAATCCAGTTGAAATAATTACTCTTTCCAAACCTGCAGCCTGCAATGCCCTCAACTGATATTCCAGAAAAGGCCGTCCATTAATTGGAGCCATAGATTTTGGAATATCTTTAACGGCTTCCCGAAGGCGGGTTCCCAGGCCTCCGGCCAGAATAATAACATCAGGGAGT
The DNA here is from genome assembly GCA_034005265.1 of Lentimicrobium sp. Lineage (GTDB taxonomy): Bacteria > Bacteroidota > Bacteroidia > Bacteroidales > Lentimicrobiaceae > Lentimicrobium. The sequence continues at coordinate 9,744 of JAVEVB010000070.1, read as the reverse complement.
TTCAAAAACATATCTACCTCGGATAAATAGCAGCCTCTACCAACTCACAAATAATATGTCCGATGGTAATATGTGCCTCCTGAATACGGGGTGTATCTTTTGAGGGTACCTTAATGATAATATCGCACAAAGAAGCCATTTTCCCTCCGGTTTCTCCAGTGAGTCCGATGGTAAAAAGACCATTTTCGTGTGCGGTTTCTATCGCGTTCAGAATATTTTGGGAATTGCCTGAAGTTGAAAGTGCAACCAATACGTCACCTTTTGATCCTTTAGCCTTAACCAGGCGGGCATAAATCTCATCAAAGGAATAATCATTACCAACAGCAGTGAGGTAGCTGGTATTTACATGAAGTGCTTCGGCATCAAGGGGTGGGCGGTCATAATAAAATCTGCCCGAAAACTCTGCGGCCAGGTGTTGGGCGTCGGCTGCACTACCTCCGTTTCCACAAAACAGCACCCGGTGGTTATTGCGAAATGCATCAACAACAATGTCTACTGACTTTTCAATTTCGTCAAGGAGTAATTCGTTTCCCAAAATCAGCGTCTTAACCGCTATACTTTGCAGAAAAACCTTTTTTATTCGATCGTTCATAATTAAAAATCTATCAGGTACAAAAGTAGCTAAAAACCTGCAAACCCGGTAATGATATTCTTTAAAGCGACCAGGTAGTAAGTCCTACATTGGTAAATTCGTAGCGTTTGGCTTCCCCGCCAAACTGTCTGAGGGCATTAATAACCTTTGAGCGGGTAACCCCCGGGCAATAGAATATCATGAATCCACCACCACCAGCTCCACTAATCTTACCTCCTGTGGCACCGTTTTTCATGGCTACATCATAAATTTCGTCGAGCAATGGATTGGTAATTTCATCAGCCATCTGCTTTTTATACTGCCAACCATAGTTTAAAATTTCACCAATATTATCCAACTCACCACGTAAAAGAGCATCTTTCATCATCACCGATTGTTTTTTCAACTGGTGCATAGCTTCAATGGATTTCTGGTTGTTCTCCATCACATTTCTTGCCTGCGATTCAATGATATGGGAAGAAAAACGGCTGGTTTGGGTATAAAACAAGACCAGATTGTGGGCCAATTCATTTAAATATATATTCTTTATTCTTAATGGATTAACAATAACTTTATCGTTTGCAGAGAACTCCATAAAGTTAACACCCCCGAAAGTAGCGGCATATTGGTCCTGTTTTCCTCCGGCCATTGCCAGGTCAACACGTTCAATGTCATAAGCGAGTTTAGCCAGATCATATTCCCCCAAAGGCAATTGAAGCCATTCGGCAAAAGCGCCCAAAATAGCTACTACAAGCGTTGATGAAGTCCCCAATCCGGAACCCGGAGGAGCATCAACATAAGTAGTCAGTGTAAAGGAAAGCGGTTTATGCGAAAAATCTCTTACAATACGATTGTATATTCCCCTATGAAGATTCAGGCTTCCGTTTATGGGCAAGAAATCTAGTGAGTCAAATTCATAATGCTCGTTTTTGTCGGATGAATGAAAAACAATTTTCCCATCATCGCGTGGCTCAATAGTAGCATAAGCGTACATACTTATGGTTGCATTGAGGATAGCGCCACCATAAAGATCGGAATATGGTGCAACATCTGTACCACCGCCGGCAAGTCCGATGCGGAGCGGAGTTTTTGATCTGATAATCATAGGTAATTCTTTACTTCTCGATGATAAGCTTTCTGGTTAATATACCTTCTTCCGTATGCAACAACAAGAGGTATAATCCAGAATTTAAACCCTGCAAAGATAGATTATAATCCGTCGAACTATTAAAGGTTTTGACCTTATCCTGCAAAAGTCCCTGTGCGTTGAATATTTCTATCTCAGAAATATTATATTCAGAATCTATAAATAACTGATCTTTTGCAGGTATAGGATAGAGTTTAACCGTCTTAACCAGGTCGAATGCAGAAATACCCATTGACGAATTAGCATCAACCCAAATAGTGTCGCAGGTTGCGGATATACCACAATCATCTGTAATTGTTAAACATACAAAATACTCTCCGGTTTCTAAAAAATCAAAGTGGGGATTTTCAAGATATGAGTTGAACCCATTTCCGAAATCCCAAAAGCAACTATATCCTCCAAAAGTTTCATTTACAAAATCAACATGCAGTCTGTCAGCAACATATGAAAATTCAGGATGGATCGCCTCGCAAACAACAACAGTTTCACAAATGGAAATCCTGCCACAATCGTTTTCTACTTCGAGACAAACCTCATAAGTCCCTGGTTCATCAAAGGTGTAATCAGGATTTTGAAGCAACGAACCATAGCCATTCCCAAAATCCCAGTTCCAATTAGTGACACTAGTATCAGAATACGAAAATTTGCAATTTAGATTGTTCACCTGAAATTCAAACTCAGGGAATGGAAGATAACAGGTATCATATTCTAAGATAAGTGAAGGCCTCACTAAGTCATCAGGATGATCACTTGATGCTAATATCATACTTCGGTAAATATATTCATCTAAAAGACTTAACCGAAAGCCAAAGCTTTGCTGAGGGTTAGCATACATATCCATAACAATAGGGGTAACATTTATATCCGGATAATCCTGATTTTCATACTGTGAGGCAGATAGAAAAACAGTATTCTCAGAGGATACAGTAGGTTGATTGTACCAATTAACATAATTTTCATCCCAGTTTTCGATAACACGTTCTAATTTACATCGGTTGTCACCGTCGTGTCCAACATGTTGGGAAGAATAATCATAATAAAGATTCAAAGTAGCTTTAAAATTAATAAAAAAGGCTGGCAGTTCTGGTAAATTAAAGTAGATAAAACTTCTGCCGACACCTTCACCTCCGTAGTAGGTCCAAGCTGAAGCGATAAAACTCTGAGTATCTCCATTTTTCCAATCATAAGCAGAATTGATATAAGCATCTTTTCCATCCGCAGGACCAGGTTTGATTATGATTTCCACCTGCCCCATGAGAGAACTTGAAGCCAACAATAATGCCATCATAAATAATATAATCAGATGACTGAACCTTTTCATAGCAAATTATTTTAGAAAGTGAAATATTTAAATATTATGAACCTCATATTTATTATGTTCATTGATTTTTTTTCAAAATCTCAACAAACAAATATATGAAATAAAAACAACTGTCAATATCCAAATAGCGATTTTAAATTACGAAGAAAATATTTCCATGAATACTTTTCTTTTAATTCCGCAACATTAGCTGAAAACACCTTTTCTCTGTTTTCTTTATAAAATGAAATGATTGATTCTGCAACAGCTTCACTGTTTGGTTCGACCACAAACCCGGCTATTCCATCAGGGACAAATTCACCTAACCCGCCCACATTGGTAATAATCATTGGTTTATTAAAATGATAGGCAATCTGCGTTACGCCGCTCTGGGTAGCACTTTTATAAGGCTGCACAACAACATCACAGGCACTAAAATACTTATTTACGTCTCCATCTGGGATAAAATCGTTCGACATAATTACAACATCTTCAATCCCGAGAGATTTAATCAATTCATAATAAGGTTTTGAATCCGTATAAAATTCGCCAGCCACGATCAACTTTATGTTAAGTGCCCTAATTTCAGGATTTACCATTGCTTTTAGTAAGATATCAAGACCTTTGTAATCTCTGATAAATCCAAAAAATAAAATATAATTGAACGATGGGTTAAGACCCAATTCTTCTAACGCCAATCTTTTTTCAATCGTTTCACCAAAATTATCATAGATAGGATGGGGACTAAAAACCCTGGGCTTTTTTGTATCAAAATGGGCTACATCCTCAAGAACTTTTCGCGACATGGTAACAAAGCCATCAATACTACCACTGAAATATTTAGCCAGAATATAATCGCCAGGCCTTTTTTCGTGTGGAATTATATTATCAATAACAGTAATTATTTTCGTGAATTTATTGGTTTTTGCAATACGCAGAATAGTTCCAAAACAGGGTGCCATAAAGGGAATCCAGAATTTGACAACGATCAAATCAGGATTAATCTTCTTTAGATTCAAACCGATCTTAATCCAATTTAGTGGATTAATTGAATTAATAACTACCCTTATGGGAACATTTCCTTTATAACTTTCTGTTGAAAGCTGGGTTTTGCCGGGAAATAATAAACGCGGATATTGCAGTGAAAAGGTATAAATTTCAGTATTCCAATCATCAGCGACGAATTCTTCAGCCAACCTTTCATTGAAATTTGATAATCCTCCCCTTAAAGGATATGCCGAACCAATAATAACAACTTTCCTTTTCTGCATGGCCTTATCCTGTAATAACTTAAATATCAAATAACCTCATCAACCAAGTAATGGTTGCGATCGCTGGAACTGCGGCTGATCAGCTCGCCAAGAAAACCAGCCACAAACAATTGGGTCCCTAAAACCATAGAGAGCAGGCCAAAATAGAAAAGTGGCCGATCGGTCATCTTATAGCCGGCCATAAACAGTTTTGCATATGCAAGATAGGCCGCAATAACAAAACCAGCGAAAAAAAGCAAGCTTCCCAAAGCCCCAAAAATATGCATTGGTTTCCTTCCAAAACGGGTTACAAAAGTGATGGATATCAAATCGAGAAAGCCATTAATAAATCTTTCCCAACCAAACTTTGTAACGCCATATTTCCTTTTCTGATGAATGACTACTTTTTCACCAATCTTCTTGAAACCAGCCCATTTGGCAATCACGGGAATATAACGATGCATCTCTCCGTAAACTTCAATGGCTTTTACCACCTCTTTGCGATAGGCTTTCAAGCCACAATTCATGTCATGAAGCTTAACTCCTGACAACCGACGGGTGGTGGAATTGTAGAGTTTGGAAGGTAGGTTCTTGGTGAGCTTTGAATCATAACGTTTCTTTTTCCACCCTGAAACCAGATCAAAACCATCTTCAACAATCATTTTATAAAGATCCGGAATTTCATCAGGGCTATCCTGCAAATCAGCATCCATGGTAATAACTACTTTGCCATTTGCAAGTTCAAAAGCCTTGTTCAGCGCTGCTGATTTCCCATAATTCCGACGAAACCTTACACCACGAACGGTAATTTCCTTTTTTTGAAGATTTCGAATAACATTCCAGGAGTCATCTGAACTTCCATCATCAATAAAAAGCACTTCATAAGCAAAATTATTCTCTATCATTACCCTTTTTATCCAATCAAAAAGCTCGGGCAATGACTCCTCTTCATTGTAAACCGGCACTACAACCGAAATATCCATCAGGTTTTAAATTAATTTTCTGTATTAGGAAATGATTGTTCAAAACTATCGTCGTTCTTCTTAATAAATATAGAGGCCAGTAAAGAAAAAATAGTGCCCCATAAAAGCATTGAGAATAAACCCGAAATGGCAATAAAGGCAGGAGTCATAAGCATTTTGGTCATTGACATGGCCTGATCAACCTGATCATCTGTTAGTCCTTTTTCCAGCATCTTTTCTTCGGCAACCTGAGCTAATTTCAACAATTCACCAGGGTCGAAGAAAGAAAAAAACAAATAGGTATAAATGGACATAAATACACCTACCACCAAACTGATAATTACCCCCGAACCCAGGCTGCGACCATAAGAAATATAACCACCATTGCATTTATCCCGAAAAGCAAGTGTACCCATTATAACACCGGCCAGAAGAACCAGGAGCGAAATATACTGGGCCCAACTTGCGCCATTCAAATCCATAACGTACAGTAATAGTGATAACAACATCACTGCAAGCCCGGTAAAAAGCCCATATTTAAGTGAATTGATCATTAAAGTGCAACTTTTGGATGTTTTGGCACCCACAGGATTCTGATCTTCCATAGCTCAAGGTTTTAATTGTTTCTGCAAATGTAAGCATACATTGCCTTTAATAAAAAACTTATTCAAGAATGTTGCAAAAGCTCACTTTTTTTGTATTTTTGCAGCGGGTAAGTCTTATACGACCAGCTCCCATTGAACTCCCCCAGGTCAGGAATGAAGCAAGGGTAGATGGTTGATGCGGTGCGATGTAAGTAGCTTACCCATTTTTTATTCCTACAAGTGAGATATTGCTTATATTTGTATAAATTTTTTGCTGATGTTGTTGAAAATTTATCCCGAAAACCCCAATCCGAAATATATCCAAACAGTAGTCGAATGCCTTATGGATGGTGGAATCATCATCTATCCGACCGATACTATTTATGGTTTGGGTTGCGATATTTTTAAATCGAAAGCCATTGAGCGTATTGCTCAAATCAAAGGCATAAAGGCCGAAAAAGCCAATTTTTCCTTTATCTGTAATGATCTGAGTCAGCTATCCGACTTCAGCCGCCCCATTTCCAATGATGTGTTCAAATTGATGCGTAAAAACCTTCCTGGGCCCTTTACCTTTATTCTGAACGCCAGCAACAATGTGCCAAAGTTGATCCAAAGTAAGAAGAAAACTGTGGGTATCCGTATCCCCGACCACACCATACCTATTGAAATTGTCAGAGAATTGGGCCATCCCATCATGTCAACCTCTATACATGATGATGACGAAATCCTGGAGTACAGCACTGACCCGGAACTCATTTACGAAAAATACAGCAATCTAGTGGATATTGTCATTGATGGCGGCTATGGCGACAACGAACCCTCTACAGTGGTTGATTGCACAAGCAATGAACTACTTATCATCCGCGAAGGCAAAGGTATACTGATTTGAAAACCCGGGGCAATATTTTTTTTATCGATGGAATTATTCCCGGGAATATGGAAGTTTTTGAGAAACTCACCACCGGAGATACCATCATTGAAAGAATTGTTTCGCACGGGCAACAAACCCCTGAAGGTGAATGGTATGATCAGGAGAAAGATGAATGGGTAGTACTGTTACAGGGAGACGCAAGACTGGCATTTCCTGATGGAACAGAAACAGCATTAAAGGCAGGTGACTACCTCCTTCTTCCAGCCCACAAAAAGCACAGGGTTAACTTTACCAGCACTGCACCTCCGTGTATTTGGTTGGCCATTCATGGGAAATTATCCAATATTTAAATTCCTGAAAATCTGCTTGTTAAATTATTTATTGAAATTTAATTTAGAAAATGTTTGGATATATGCATGAAAGCAGTACTTTTGCAGTCCCTTAAACGATTCAGTAGCTCAGCAGGTAGAGCACATCCCTTTTAAGGATGGGGTCCTGGGTTCGAGCCCCAGCTGGATCACAAAAGCCACTCACATGAGTGGCTTTTTTTATTGATAATCAGCACCTTACAATGATTTTAAATAGTTTTAAGTGCTACCATAAAATATCAAATTATTGCTATTTTATTGATTTTGTGCTACTGCCTGCGCTACCAACCAAATAATTTATTACTTTTGGTAGCACAAAACCCGGCAATCATGAGAATCATTTTACATTACAACAGAAAGAACCAGACAGCTGGAGAAGCTCCGGTTCAGTTTGAAGTTTATTTCAATAGGTATGACAGGGTATATTTCAGCCCTGGAGTAAAAATAGAAAAAAGGTATTGGGATAAAGGAACAAACCAAGTAAAATTCGACCACCCCGATAATTCCCTGCTGAATGCTCAAATAAGCAGCATGCGCAAGAAATTAAATGAAATAGGTAAAGAGTATGCAGAAACCGGCAAAACGCTTACAGGGGACTTGCTACGGATTGAGATGGAACGTTTACCAGCAACCACGACCTTAAATGAATATATTGAACAGCAATTAGAGCTGGATCGTGCAAGCGTTAAACATTCCACTTACAAGCGGCTAAAATCAGTCCTAAAGAATTTAAACGAATTCAGAACCGTAACCTTTTCACAATGTGATGGTCAATTTTTAAGAGAATATCACAACCACTTACTTAAATCAATGCAACAAACCAGCACATCAAAAAATCACAAAACCTTAAGTAAGTATTTAAAAAGAGCTGTTAATGATAATTTAGTGGATAAAAACCCGTACTTGAATTTTAAAATTCCAGCCGGAGCAAAAAGAAAAGTTTATCTAACACAGGATGAATTAATAAAAATCAGGGAAAAGGTTATTACTATTGATAGGCTCGAAATTGTCCGGGATATGTTTTTATTTATGTGCAATACCGGCATGGAGTACGTTGATTTAATGGCATTGTCTGAAGAGAACATCGCAACCATTGATAATAAGAAGTACATCGTAAAAAGCCGGGTAAAGGTTGAAGGTGAAATTCAGGCCATACCATTATTTGCCGAAGCGGAAGAAATTATCAACAAATATTCCACAGGTGCCGGCCGTATATTCCCACCCAGATCAAACCAGCGTTTAAATTCATATCTTAAGGAGATTGGCTCTATTTGTGGAATTACCAAAGACCTGACAACAATAGTTGCCCGCCATACCTTTGCCACGCTTATGCTTACTAAAGGGATGCCGTTGGAAAGCGTAAGCCACATTTTAGGCCATTCAAATACAAAAACCACCCGGATTTATGCAAAAATGGTTGTTTCCAAAATTGAGAATGATTTAAGCCGTTTAAACATTATTGGTGTTTAACTAAAAATTGATGTTATGAGCAAAATTCTGAAATTTCCGGCTTCCAATATGCCCCAGGCATTGAACCCGGATGAAGTTTACAAAAATCTTTTTGAGGCTGACAGAGCTGGTAAATACAAAAAAATACTCGGTAATACTCTCAATGTATTTATTGAGAATATCAAAAAATCAAATGCAGACTTTAGAATTCTTAATGCAGCATATGAATTATTAAAAGTGGACAATGAAATCGCTGATAAAAAACGTAATGCAGAACACAAGCACGAAGGAAAATTAATGAAGTTAACATTTAAGTAGATTAATCTAAAATCCTTATTTATAGGCATTTAAAGAGTCCATTCGGACTCTTTTTTTTGTGTATAATGACTATTTTAATAAAAATCAATCCTTTTAAACTGTTTCATTTACTACTATCTTATGTCAAAATGATATATAGGTATTTTTAATAATTAACTTATTAACATTTACTAAAAAACGAAACAATGTTTCATATCAATCCTAAAAGCCCAATGTATATTTGTGGAAATCAAAGGCAAATATTATACTTTAAAAGAAACGTACAATGGCAACAGAAAAAGCAATCGAAGCAGCTTTAAGAAACCGACAAATGGTAAACAGGTTGATTGAATCAACTGACAAGCTACAACCCCCAAACCTGATAACAACGGATCAGCTTGCTAACTTAATGCAAGTTTCTGGCCGAACCATACGCAATTGGCGAACCGCTGGAATAATTCCTTTTGTAAAAATCAGGCACCTTGTTTTCTTCGAGATGAAAGATGTACTGAAATTAATTAGCTCAAATAAAAGACAGTAACAAGTTTATAAAAAATCGAGGCTGTTATCCCGGCAAAGGTTCAGCCCCGATTTAAATCTTAAATTATTGACATGAACAAAGATAGAAAATATTTTGATTATTTCAATTTCCCTATCACTCTTTTACAATCAAAAAATGGTGATTACAGAAGCCGGCTACATGATATGCTGTTATATGCCTTATATGATTACACCAAAAAAATAACATACGGCACCTATATCCAAAAATATTCGGAAGCTGCAAAAAAATTCAATGTTATCTTTTACAATAGCATTTCAGTGAATATTCCGGTGAAAGTAGGCCACTATTCCGGAGCAAAGTAGGCCACTAATTCAGTGACAGAAGAGGTGGTAAAAATAGCAAAATTTTGGGATTAGATTTTTTTTCTTAACGACTCACCTTTT
>JAVEVB010000069.1:0-15574 GCA_034005265.1 Lentimicrobium sp. | reverse complement strand
TTTCAGCAATGCTGATGCTGCTTGGAACAATTGGTTTCGGGATGAAAATACTAAGTCGCCAGCATCTATGCTTATGCGAGAATGAAAATTAAGAGTAGGTTGCACGCATCTGACGGCGATCAAAGTCAAAATCTGTCAGTTGAGTTTTTCAGCAGACCCTACATAATTTGAACCCTCACGTCCTTTAACTGTTATAAACTATCAGGAATATATTACATGGGAAAACGATCCAGGCGATTTTCGCGCGGGCTGCAAATTAAAATCCTCACCATCTTTGCCATTGCGTTTTTGGCAGTGCTGGCAGCCGGCTACCTTGTGCGCAAAAACTCGCAAGAAGTCAACCAAACCCTGGCCTCATTATCCAAACCTGACAAAGATCAGCTCAGGCTCCGTTATCTGCTGGCATACCTGTCAGAAGCAGAAAACAGTTTACGCATCTATGCCCTCACCAGTGATCAGGAATATTTCAACATTTACAACTACCTAATCATGGAAGTTGAGAACAGTCTTGACACCCTTCGAAGCAGTGCCTCGTATATGAACGACAGCCGTTCGAGCCTAGACAGCGTTTCGGCATTACTTGGGCGCAGACGCAACATAATCAATCAATACCTCACCGTCAGGGAACAGCTGGCATCCTTCAATTTTGCCACTGAGGCCTACTCACAAATAAAAAGAGCACCACCCGATTCGGCAGTAAATGTTGTCCGCACCAGCATTTCGGTTATCACCACTTATGACACCATTGCCAGAGGAATAGATTACAACAAACAATCCCCTGAATTAAGAACGCAAGGTTTTTTCAACAAGGTTAAGAAACTCTTCAGCAAGAAGGTAGAAAATGAGCGGCTAATGACCCCTACCGAACCCATTATTCTAAGCAGAACACAGATTATTTCTGATTCGGCTATGGAAAAACACGCGGATACCACCATCTTCAGGAAAGTTAGAAAAGCCCTGACCAATGTGGGAAGAAAGGAGCAAGCCCGTTACGATCAGCTTAAAGAACAGGAATTAAACATGTTGCGCAACAGTTCGCTGATTATTGACCAGGTGATGACCATTTTCAGGAAAATTGAAACCCGTCACCTGCATTCTAACCAGCTACGCACCGAGAAGGCAACCCAGGAAGCCAGCCGTTCTATATTTATCCTGGGCAGCATTTCATTGGCATCGCTCATGTTGATACTCATATTTATCTACATGGTCTTAAGGGGATTACGCCAAAACAACCAATACAGGATGGAACTTATCAAAGCTACGCGGCAATCAATGGACCTGGCGCGGGTGAAAGAAGAATTTCTGGCCAACATGAGCCATGAAATCCGCACACCGCTCAGTGCCATAATTGGTTTTTCGGAACAACTGATTCACACGCCCCTTAACAACATTCAAAAAGAATACCTCGGTGCAGTGCGTCGGTCTTCAAATCACCTGCTCGAAACCGTAAACGATATTCTTGACCTCTCCAAATTAGGTGCCGGAAAAGTAAAAATAGAATCCACACCATTCAGGATCAAGGACATACTCGAAGATGTAATCAGCACATTTGGGATGTCAGCCTCCGAGAAAGGACTTGAATTTGAGGCCAGTTGCAATGCAGGCAGCAACCTCAAGCTGATGGGCGATCCTCTGAGACTCAGACAGATATTGTATAACCTGCTGAGCAACGCCATTAAATTTACCGAAAAAGGATCTATAAACATTTCTTGCAGCATTGAACAGGAAGATGACCATTGCCTGGCAGTGATTGCGGTACGCGATACTGGCACAGGCATTGCTATCGAAGAACAGTCAGCTATTTTTGAAGACTTTAGGCAGGCAGAATCCTCCTCATCCAGGCGATATGGTGGAACCGGACTTGGCCTGGCTATAAGCCGCAGGCTCGCCCGCCTTCAGAATGGAAACATAACCGTTGAAAGTACTCCGGGCAAAGGGTCAGTGTTCACGGTTCAAATTCCTTACACCATCACCGACAGTGAACCGGCAGCCGCAGAAACCGGCACACAATTGAAGAACATAAATTTAGAAGGCCGAAGTCTATTACTGGTAGATGATGATGTATTCAATATACTACTGGCACGCATTATTGCAGAAAATCATGGCATGTTGGTGGATATCGCCTCAAACGGTCGGCAGGCCATCGATCTTATCAATACCAACCGCTACGAAATAATCATGACCGATGTACAAATGCCGGAAGTCAGCGGATTTGAACTGGTGAAGATGATTCGCAACCAACCTGACCGCAGTGTTGCACTGGTTCCGGTAATCGCTTTTACAGCCTCCAAAATCGATCGATATGAACCCGGATACATGGATGCAGGATTTAATGAAGTATTGCAGAAACCTTTTAGCGAAGTAGCATTTTTGCGATGTATGGCTTCTCACCTCACCAATCCCCTTACCGAGCTTGCAGAACCCTCTCCTAAACATGACAACAAACTACCTTACGACCTCAGTGAAGCTGCAAAATTCAGTGGTGACAATGCCGCCCAGATGGCAGGTATCATAAGATCATTCATTCAGACTTCACAAGCAGCCGTTAAAGAACTCTGGACTTTCTACGACGATGGGAACATCCGCGGCATCAAACTGCTGGCCCACAAACTATTAACCAGCTATGGCCACATGGGTATCGATGAAGCCATTCCCGTGCTCTCTACCCTCGAAAACCTTGACGAAAACACTCCACGTAGTGAGGAAGTTAAGGCCCACATACGCACCATCACCTCCATCACCACCAATTTATACCCGCTTCTGGAAAAAGAATTATTGAAAAACCAGTGAATGGAATTCTCACAACCAGGCTATATGCAACACCTTCAGTATATTATGAACAACAATCAGCAGCAACGCTGAGCTTAATGCAATGTCAGTACTTCTCAACCAACCAGAAATTTTTAATCAAGCTGCTGCTGCCTGAAAAGCACAGGATAAATTACAAAAACAAAGAAGTTTCTAACGGTATGGCTATCCACCATATGAAGATCAATTAGCGAAACTGCAGTAAGAAATCCTATATATTTTGCGAGATGCCTTTGTCCTAATTATCCCTGAAATCCTTCTTCTTTGTCAACTTCAAATCCTGTAAGACACTGGCTTTCACTTTTATGTAAAAATTCCAGCTTTTATAAGTACCAATAGGAATCCAGTTGAGCCGCATTTCCCAGCAATGCAAATCGCGATATATATTTACCGAGGTATTGTATGCCAACTTGTTTAGCTTGAGGTCATATCCTGAAGTAAAGGAAACTTTCCATTTGGGAGTAATGCTCACATCGCCTGAAAAGCCGATGGTTTGATTCACTGTACTTTTAGTTTGTCCGTTTGAGGGCAGGTTTTGTCCGATATAATTCAGGTTATAGCGCAGAGAAAAACTCCAGGGATTGTTCCAGTTGATATAATTTTCGGGGTTACGGGCAAATTCTTCCTGTTCATTCCTGGCTTCTTCGGATTCAGCTTTGGGTGTTTTCTTTTTATCACCTGACGAAAAATTATAATCAAAGGAGAAGTTCCAGGTGGTATTATCCTTCCGCAACAAGCGATGATTTACATCCCATTCAAATTGATTTAAAGTAACACCATCTTCATTAATCACATATGGATCCCAACGGCTGGTATATGAAATCTGCAACTTCTTAAACAAAGTGGTTCTTGCGCTCAGGCTAACCGTTGACCAGTTCAATGAGTCCTTGGCCAGGTCATATGATGTTCCTATAGAGAAACTTTCGATCAGCATCACCTTTTTCATTCCGGTAACCGTATCGCTTTTCGAGCGCACCTTCATCTCCAGGTTATTGGTCAGGCTAAAGCCAACACTTCCGGATTTACCATCGGGTGGCGACCCATATATAGAAGAAAAATTAGTGCCATCACCAAAAATAGAATAACGTGAAAAATTACCAAGGGTATCCGATTGAACCGTTCGGTAATAGCCAAAAGTTGGACTGCCAAAGTCGGGACGAAGAGAGAAAGAAACATTGGGTTTTATTACATGACGTATGGCCCGCACCGGCCCGCGTTTCATCTGCACCATACCATAAAGCGTAGTACTCAATGAAGAGGTGAACCCAAAATCACGGGCAGTTTTAAAACCACTCAATGTATCATTCCTGATATATCCCACATCATAGGTCGTATCGTTGGTCCAAAGGGTATCGTTCACCCAGGTACGTAAAAGGCTTTTGGTGTACCAACGCTCCTTATAACTAATGGTGTTGCTCATGTTGAAGTACTTCAACACCTTGATACTCGACGTTATTGGTATTGAATGCTCCATACCGTTTCTGAAAGACCGGAACATTTCTGGTGTAAACAACAAACTGTCCTGTACTGAAACATCGTTTGTTGCATTCATGGTATAATTCATCGACACATTATCATACCACTTAAGATTCGTGGTTTTACCCTTTTTGCGCAAAGGATAGAAACGAGTAGCCGATAAGGAAATATTTGGCAAGCTAAGTTTTACCAACCCGGTAGAAGTATTCTGGCTGTGGCTCAATGCTCCGCTGAAGTTGAATTTATCCTTAAAAAATGATGTCTGATAGCTAATACTCGATTGAAAAGTATTGGATATCATATCCTGTGCAGTGGTAGGATTATAAGTGTTGTATTCGCTGGAAACAAAATTCACGTTGGCATTGAATCTGGATTTTGGTCTTGCTTTCGGATCCTGGCTATGGGTCCAGGCCACCCTGAAGTTGCGGTTCTTTGCAAAACTTGATGTTTCCCTGACACCCTCGGTATTAATGGCGTAACTAAAATTAAAGGAACCACTAAACTTATAACGCTTCCGGTAATTAAAAGTTGGCTTCAGCGCCCAACTGCCCCGGGAGTAAACATCACCCAGCAGTTTTAGCTCCATGTATTCGTTCAGGCCAAAATAATACCCACCATTTTCAAGATAAAAGCCCCGTGTGGCCGATTCACCGTAGGTTGGAACAAGTATTCCCGATGACTGCCCACGCTTGTTGGGAAATAATCCAAAAGGCAGCACAAGCGGCAACGGAACATCCTCAATGGTTAAAAATGCTGGCCCGGTAATTATTTTATCTCCGGGTATAACCTTTGCTTTAGTAAATTGAATGCTATAATGCGGATGCTCCAGATTACAGGTTGTATAGGCACCGTGGCGCATATTGCTCACATTGTCTTTCAGTTTTTTAACCACTTCGCCATGCAGGTAACCTTCACCTTCTTTTGTGATCACATTCTTAATCAAGCCTTTGGTTGACTCGAAATTATAATCAATCTCTTCGGAGGTAAAGGTCTGATCGCCTTCAATAAATTCGGGTTTCCCATATGGCTTACCTACCGAATCCAACAACGATCTGGCCTTCAACATATTTGTACCAAAGTTGATCTCAATATAAGCTGCTTTTTGTTGAATTTTGTCGTACTTAATGTCCGCCTCACGATACATAAATACCTTTTGGTTTCCCAGATCGAGGACAATGGAATCGGTAGCGCTGTATTCAACTTTGGTTTTTATGGCGCTGCTCTTTTTTTTAGACTTAGGCTGAGCAGATTTGGAGGTATCCTGAACAGCCTTATCAAAAACAGCAATTGTATCTGCACCAATACGCAATGAATCAGGAGATATCCGCAGTGTATCAACCTCCTGGGCATACGCATTGACCGGGGCAACCGCGCAAGAAAAAAATAAATTGAGGGCAAGCAGAAATATAAAAACAAAAACCTGCCTTTTTTCAGTACCGGTGTATTTCAATTAGTGTTAAATTTGTATGTTTTTCAAGCATTTTAAGCACAATAATCACCAACAAAAACAGTTTTTGATATTATGTGCAAAATGCCAATTTATGCAAAGGCCTGTTTTTCAGGTTTATGATGAAATAAATCCATTGATTTAACCACATCTTAAACCGGGGTCAAAACTAACGAAAATATACATGGGGATTAAACGCAGATTTCTTATTTTTATTCTGCTTGTGGTTGGAATAGTAAACCCCGGCATTGAGGCGCAGGCACAAAAAGTAAAACGGGTGGTCATTGATGCAGGGCATGGAGGTCACGATCCCGGAGCAATTGGCTCAAAATCAAAGGAAAAAGATGTCGCTCTCGCCATTGCCTTGAAAACCGGGAAACTAATATCGGAGAACCTGAAAGATGTTGAAGTCATATACACCCGCAAGACAGATGTCTTCGTGGAATTGTACCGCAGGGCACGAATTGCCAACGAGGCCAAAGCCGACCTTTTTATTTCCATCCACTGCAACGCCAACAAATCAACAAGTCCTTACGGAAGCGAAACTTATGTGATGGGACTTCACCGCAGTGATGCCAACCTGGCCGTGGCTCAATTGGAAAATGCCGCCATTTTGCTTGAGGATGATTACCATGTGCAATACGATGGCTTTGATCCCACCTCTCCTGAAGGCTACATATTTTTCAGCATGTTGCAGAATGCTTTTCTCGATCAGGGCCTGAACCTGGCCACATCGGTGCAAAAATACTTCAAAAGTATTGTAAACCTTCACGACCGGGGTGTTAAACAGGCCGGATTCCTGGTACTTTACAAAACCACCATGCCTGCTGTACTTATAGAAACAGGCTTTATCAGCAATGTAAACGAAGAGAAGCTCCTCAATTCAGAACATGGGCAAAATAACATCGCATTATCCATTTACAAGGCCGTGCGTGATTACAAGGGTTCTATTGAAAAAAACAATCAATCCCTCCCCGACCCGGAAACCTATACAACTGAAACAGTAACGGAGCCAATACCGGCAACCGGAGAAAACACTTCCTCAACTGTTAAGGAGCCTCTATCTTCAGAAACCAAAAAAGAAGACAGCGATGCAAACCAGGTGGTTTTCAAGGTGCAATTTCTGCTCTCAGAGACTAAGATTAACACCTCTGCCAGACAATTTGATGGCATACCCGACGTTGAGTATTACAAACATCAGGGATATTACAAATACACATCGGGAAAAGAACTTTCTTTTGACAAAGCGATGAAAATCCGGAACACATTGGTGCAAAAAGGATACAAGGATGCCTTTGTGGTGGCTTTCATTAATGACGAAAGGATTGACATCAATAAAGCCCGCCAGATGACCGGCAATTAACAAATTGAACAAACAACTGTTATTAATTATAACTGAATACAGTGCAAAATTTAAAAGCGGCTGCATTTTTGCTTGTGGATAATTGTGGACATCTTAAGCATCCCAGTTTGAAATGACCTTAAAATTCTTTATCTTTGATTTTTACAGATAGCTATGAAACTATTTAAACTTTCCAGGGAAATAAAAGTGGGATTACTCACACTCTTAACAATTGCTGCTTTTATTTGGGGATATAATTTTATAATAGGCCGGAATATTTTCAAAAGCCAGCGCATCTTCTATGCTGTTTACGAAAATGTTGCCGGGCTAATGACAGCCAATTCCATAACCATCAATGGCTTACAGGTTGGGCAAGTTAATGCTATGTATTTTCATCCCCAAAAGCCAGGTCAGGTAGTCGTTGAGATCTTAATGTCGAACGATGTATCCGTGCCGGCCAATTCTGTTGCACGTATTTTCAGCTCAGATTTGCTGGGTACCCGGGGAATTATGATACTTCCCGGCGATTCGCACGTTCAGGCTGTAAATGGCGATACATTAATTTCAGAAATGCAGTTAAGCCTTCAGGACGAGTTGAATGACATGGTTGAACCCATTATGAAAAAAACCGAAAACCTGATGGCCTCATTCGACACCATCCTTGGTTCGCTGAATGATGTCTTTAATCAGGAGACACGCGATAACCTTATCAGCACGGTTACCAGCCTAAAAAACACCATACAAAATCTGGAAAATGCCACCCAAACGGTTGACACCCTGGTTGAGAGCCAGAAGACGCGACTTTCCATTATTATTTCCAATGTGGAATCCATCAGTGAAAACCTTAAAAATAACAACCACAACCTTAACCGCATCATAAACAATGTAGCTTTAATGAGCGATTCACTGGCTAGGGTTGATGTTTCGGGCACCATGCTCAAGGTAAACAAGGCGGTAACCGGACTGAATTCAATTGTTCAGAAAATTGAGCATGGAGATGGATCACTCGGCCAACTTGTAAACAATGAGAAAGTTTACAATGAACTTGAATCAGCTTCCAAAGGCCTTAACCTCCTGCTTGAAGATATGCGCCTCAACCCCGGCCGTTACGTACATTTCTCGGTATTTGGACGTAATCCTAACAAAAAACCATACGAAGAGCCGAAAAAAGAATAAATTCAGCGAGAGCGCAAGGTAAGAGGCAATACAACAATGTATGTTGAGTACCTTACCCTTTCTGAGCTTGCTTCACGAAGAACAAAAAACGCGAAAATCAACTATTGAACGCGAGCTATCTAACAACCAACCAAACACCTACTGACAAATCCAGCAGACATTACGAAATTCTGAGCGCATAGTCTTTTGGAGAATGACCTGCCCCCTATTTCTATTTCCTTATTCCCTGTTCCTGATTTTTCCCTACATTTGCCTTCAATATAAAATACCCGGGGATAATAAAATATACCGGGAACAATAAAATTGGAGTAGGAATGCCTTCCATGACGATAAACAATTTATTAATCAGTATACACAAATGGCGGGTGCACAACATCAGCCATCGAAATTTTGTACTAATTCTCAGTCTGGTAATTGGCCTTATCAGCGGATTGGCTGCTGTACTCCTCAAAAATGCGGTACACTATACCCATTTTTTTTTAACCCGTGGATTTGATGCTAAAGATGGCAACCTGCTTTATTTAGCTTATCCACTGATAGGCATGGGATTAACTGTACTGTTCGTAAAATATATAGTCAAAGACAATATATCGCATGGAATTAGCCGAATACTGTATTCAATATCCAAAAACAACAGCCATTTAAAAACCCATAATAATTATTCATCCTTCATTGCCAGCACCTTAACCGTTGGGTTTGGGGGTTCAGTGGGATTAGAGGCTCCTGTTGTACTTACAGGTGCGTCCATAGGGTCAAACCTTGCCCGGATTTTCCGCATGGATTACCGCACCATAACCCTAATGATTGGTTGCGGGGCAGCAGGCGCCATCGCGGGAATATTCAAAGCACCTATTGCTGCCCTTATTTTCGCACTTGAAGTACTGATGCTTGACCTTACCATGGCATCGCTCATCCCTTTGTTGATAGCAGCAGTTACGGGTGCATCCATCTCAGCATTTCTTATGGGGAGTGCGGCCATCTTTTCCTTTCATATTACCAGTCCCTTCACCCTTACAAATATCCCTTTTTACATTATTCTTGGCATAGTTACAGGGCTGGTTTCCTTATATGTGACCCGAGCCAATATGTTTATTGAGAATAAGTTTGGACAAATAAAAAACGCCACCACAAAACTTATTGTTGGAGGCATTACCGTAAGCACGCTTATTTTTCTGCTTCCTCCGCTGTATGGTGAAGGTTACGATGTACTTTCGGATATCCTGAACGGCAAAGGAAATGAAATTGTGAACAATTCATTTTTTTATTCATTCAAAGATCATCATTGGCTATTTATTGGATTTCTCCTACTTGTGCTTTTTCTAAAAGTGGTGGCTATGGCATTCACTACCTCAGGCGGAGGCATTGGGGGAGTATTCGCGCCATCGCTGTTTATGGGCGGTGTCGCCGGATTTTTAACCTCCCGGTTTATCAACTTCTTTGGATATTACAGAGTACCTGAAGAAAACTTTGCCCTTGCCGGTATGGCCGGAGTAATGGCGGCTGTGATGCATGCGCCACTTACGGCCATATTTCTCATTGCTGAAATTACCGGCGGTTATCAGCTGTTTATACCCCTGATTATCACGGCAACCATTTCGTACCTGACCATTAACCTTTACGAACCACACAGCATTTACACCAAACGGCTGGCCTCACGTGGTGAGCTGATTACCCATCATAAAGATAAAGCCGTACTGTCCAGGTTAAGCATCAAAGGCCTGATTGAGAACAACTTTCTTCCGATAGGTCCAGATGACACCCTTGGTGACCTGGTCAAAGTCATTGCCCGTTCGCCCAGAAATGTTTTTCCTGTTGTTGACAATGAAAATATGTTTCTTGGAGTTGTATTTATCAATGACATCCGAAACATAATGTTTAACCATGATCTTTACGAAAAAACATTCGTTAGAAACCTCATGTACATGCCTGAACCTGTTGTAAATCTTAGTGAAAGTATGGAGGATGTTGCCCGCAAATTCAGCGAATGTTCACACTATAACCTGCCAGTGCTCGAAAATGGGAAGTATGCCGGGTTTGTTTCACGCGCCAACGTTTTTTCAGCATATCGCAGTTTAGTAAAAGAATTTTCACAAGAATAGAAGTCGCTACCTATAATCAGACCTTCAAACCAAAACACGTATTAATTCATTATGAGATTAAAAACCATTCAGAATAACAGGATATTTTTTTTCATATTGCTGATTTACTGGCTTTTTATGGGAATAATGCTGGTTTTATTTGGGTATAATGGCAGTTTTTTGCTAATCAACGGTCTGCACCAGCCATTGCTGGATATGCCAATGTTTTTAATGACCCATCTGGGCGATGCGCTTATACTCACATCGATTCTGGCACTCATCTTGTCCGGAAAGAATCCGGCACTGGTTTTTTACATTATCGTGATGGTAATTATCACCGGGCTGTTTGGCCAGTTGTTGAAGAACACCGTGTTTGATTCCTTCGACAGACCGTTAAAGGTATTTGAAGGTATGGATCTGGTTCATACTGTTGCCGGGTACAAAATGTATCACAACTCATTCCCTTCTGGACACAGTATTGTTGCTGCCGCAGCCATAACCTCGATGGTTGCAGTATTGAATCCCAATAAATACATAGAGATTGTTGCCGCCTTATCTATTGTAATCATTTCATATACCAGAATATACGTAGGCGTGCACTTTCCAGGTGATGTCCTGCTTGGTTCGCTCATCGGAACCATTGGAGCCATTGGCTTTATCCGTCCAATCTATTTACCTTTAGCACGATGGGCAAACGCATTTTCTGCACAAAAAAGGACACGGACCACATATTTGCTATGGATAATTGCCTCAATAAGCATACTTACAGGCATTTACCTGATCTATATCTATATCGGTTAAACTTTTAAACCTTCGGTTTTCCAAATTCCCAAGTCCATGAAAATAATTACCTATAATGTAAACGGCATTCGTTCAGCACTAAACAAAGGCCTCATTACCTGGCTAATGCAGGAGCGGCCTGACGTGCTTTGTTTACAGGAAACCAAGGCGCAGCCCGATCAGATTCCTATGGATGAATTTGAGGCCTTAGGCTATCATTGCCATTGGTTCTCGGCTCAGAAAAAAGGATACAGCGGTGTTGGCCTGCTGAGCCTCAGACGTCCCGACAAGGTGATTTCAGGTATGGATATTGACCAATACGACACCGAAGGCAGGCTCATCCGCGCCGATTTTGGTGACCTTACCGTTATCAGTGCTTATCATCCTTCGGGAACCACCGGAGATGTCAGGCAATCCTATAAAATGGAATGGCTTGAAGATTATTATGATTATGCACAGGTTCTGCTGGAAACAAGACCAAACCTGATTTTATCGGGTGACTATAACATATGTCACCGACCCATCGATATTCATGATCCGGTACGCAATGCCAATAGCTCAGGCTTTCTGCCTGAAGAACGGGAATGGATGGATGATTTCCTGAACAGTGGATTTACCGATAGTTTCCGGGTTTTCAACAAGCACCCTCACCATTACACCTGGTGGAGCTATCGTGCAGGGGCGCGTTCCCGGAATTTAGGCTGGCGCATTGATTACAACATGGTTAGCAACTCCCTGAAAGACAAACTATTGAACGCATGGATACAGCCTAATGCCATTCACTCAGATCATTGCCCCACAGTTGTGGAGGTGGATGTATAGGGGTTTCCTGAATCACCAAACACTCAGAATTCTGGTAAGCTTAATATAGTAGTAAGTCTGCTTGTTGGTTTTGGCAATTTTTGTATTTATCGCTTTTTGACTTTTATTCCTTTCCCTGGCTCAGAATGCCCGGGACAGGTAAGAAACCTGCAACAGGCGGTTTGCAAAAGTACTCCAATGCTGTAGTAGCTAATCTATCTACTTCGCCAATGTCGATGTATCGATATGACCACCCTCCCGGTTCGAGCGTTACAAGTAACCGAATCTCTGTTAATACTCCGGCATTTCAACTTTTCCAATAAAAAGCAAGGTATTGGAAGTGCGTTCCCGAATGGCAAAAATAAAGGGTTTGTTAACCACCACAGATTCAGGGATGCTTGTGTAATCAATGCCAATGGTTGTTACAGCAGCAGCTTCAGTTCCTTCCTCGTTCACATCCACATAAGTATTTTGCTTCACAAAACTAACGTAAATGGATGCATCTGATATTCCCGAGAGGTTTGCTGTATAAGGATTGAAAGCATCGGTCATGCCAAGAGATTTTAACTGCTCATTCAGCATTTTTTCAAAATCAAATTTGAATTTAGGCAGGGTAATTTCATTGGAAACAGGCTCAACAATAGCTAACGATGCGGTAATCTCTTCCCATGTGTTCCCGTTAAATGATCCGAGATAACTTTCCAGCGAAGCATTGGGCAAAACAATGACCATGGAAAAATTTTGTTGGCCATAGGGAAGTTCAACTGCCTTGAAATCGTCGCCTGCATATGTGCGGAATGGCAACTCCGAATGCATCATTTCCACATTTTGCGGATCACCACTTTCCGGATAAAAAGGGCGCTGTTCAGTAAGCGTTTTGTCAAACTGATAGGTCCAATTGCCTTTGAAGTAGAGCGCATTCATCAGGAACATAACAGTCTCCGGAGTAATCTCATCCAAAACTTTTTCAATTTTACCGTTGGTATTGTCTTTTGCCCAGTTGTTGATGGTGGTAAGGGCTGAAGGGCTGGCAAAGTCAAGGGCTTCGGTTTTGGCATCATACGAAACACTCATGCTTTCCAGAAAAGCAGGCTTAACCGCGAAATCCTTTCTGTACCATACAGCATTGGCCAATGAAAGTTGCACTGCGGGATCAACGTTGAGCAACTGACTTACCAGGCTATGGTAAATTTCGTTTATGTCTTCCATAGAAAGGTCATTGTAGCCCAGCAAATCCCTGATTTGGGTATAGGTCTCACCTCCACAACCATTGAGAAGCATCGATAACGCGGTGGATGCACTTAGCGGAGACAGCATCAGGTTAGCTTCCTCTCCAATTGCTGTCTCTCTGAAAAGATCGATGCCAAAGCTGTTGCTTTGTTTAATCATAGCACCGGCCTTTTCGGGTAAATTTATGGGCACAGGACCTTTGGATTCGACTTTTTCTTCCTTCTTACAACTACTTGAAAGTAAGGTTATCACAATTAGGAATGATGCGGCTATTGTTTTCATGATGTTTTTTTTTGTTTAAGAAATGGAGAAATCTGGTCGCCCCGTCGCTAAAGTCGCTTCGTTCGCCCCTTCGCCCCGTCGCTAAAGTCGCCCTTTCATCCTACCGAATAACGGTCACGCTTCCGCTCACCGGACTAGAGATCAACCGTGTAATGTAGGAAGGTGCTTCAAAGACAATGATATAGGAATAGAGTCCAGGCGCCACTAACTGTCCCTTATAAGTTCCATCCCATCCTTCATTGTAATCGTTGGTTTCAAAGAGGAGTTCGCCCCAGCGGTTGAATACCTGCATGTAGTATTTTCCAGGTTCCCAACCTGTGATGATTGGTTTGAATTCATCATTCAACTCATCGCCATTGTCAGGTGTGAAAGCATTGGGTACAATGATGTCGATGGAGCAAATTTCCAGCAAAACGCTATCGGCGGCGCTACATCCCTTGGTATCCATAACACTTACCCAATATAAGCCGGGTTCGGTGGCCAGCATGGTTTCGTTGGTGCTGCCATCGTGCCACAGGTAATTCTCATATTCAGCACCAGCATGCGGATCCAGCCACAGTGGCTGACCGAAGCAAACGGTATCAGCATAGCCCAGTGAGATCAGCGGTTTCGGGTTTACCAGAACATCAACAGTCTCCTCATCGCTACATAAGAATTCATTGATTGCTCTTACGGTAAACTGACCATTGTCGTTCATGCCGAGTGCACCGAGCTGCCATGTTGCATCATGATGGGTGTAACCTGTTGGGCCTGTCCAGGTGTAAGTGGGGTTTTCACCATCGAGCGAACCAGCCTGCAAGGTAAGCAGATCATCCTCACAATATTCACCGCTGCCAGTGGCATAAATCAGCGGAGCCGGATTGATGGTCGCCTCGCCTTCAACATAAAGATCAGGCACCTGATGACCGGCAGACTCAAAAATTTCGCAGCTCAGCAGGTTCCAGCTCAAAGGACTGACACCAGGGCTCAATGCCTCAAAGTTAATATCAAAGAGGTTTTCACCGTTGGGAACAGTTACCGAGCCATCAAATATTGTAAAACGTATCTGCAGAATGTTATTGCCCACAGTTTGACTAAAGATTCCCGGTGCAAGCAATGGATTGATATTCTCAAGCGTAGGCAGTGAAAGCACGGTCGGATCAAATTCAAGTTCAATAAAGAAGCTTGAAATCTCAATAAATTTACTTCCATTTACAAGTATAATCACGGGTTTGTTCATACAGAAAGTCTTCGTTTCAGCCGAAATGGTTACATCGCCTTCCACCTGGTTAAGTATCTCAAATGGAGCTGAATCCATGCAACCATTTGCATCCATCACCCATGCCACATAAGGACCAGCAGCGAGGTCAATGAACTCAGGCGAAGGTTGCCAATCAATACCATTTCCGGTAATGGAATAAACCAGCGGCAGCGCTGTGCCGTCTGCAACAATTCCTACACCACCGTTCGGCAGCCAGAAAGTTGTGGAGGTGAGGTGGAGGTCGATGATGGAAGGACCGGGAATGTTTCCAACCTCAACACCAATAAGGGTGAATTCACAGCCTGCTGCATCACGGATAGTTACATCATACGTTCCGGTTGCCAGGTTAGTGAAGGTATTATCTATCTGCCATCCGGTGTACCCAATCAACATATATTCAAAAGAACCACTTCCGCCAGATGCATTAACACTAATTGCACCTGTGAGCTGATCACAGGCTGCATCTGTAACTGTAGCAGTTGCCACTATAGCATCCGGCTGGGTTATGGTAATGCTTTCGGCAACTATGGTTCCTGCATTATCGGTTACCGTTACCGTGTAAGGTCCTGCTGCCAGACCGGTAGCGGTTGGAGTGGTCTGCGCTGCAGGATCATTCCACAGATAGGTATAAGGTAGTTCTCCTCCGGTTACGGTAGCCGTAGCCTCTCCATCATTGCCACCGAAGCAGGAAACATGCTGATCTACCGTTACGATAACGGCCAATGGGGTACCCGGATCAGTCAACGTAATGCTTTCAGTAGCGGTACAACCATTATCATCGGTTACGGTTACGGTATAGGTTCCCTGTGTCAGGCCGGTAGCGGTTGGCGTAGTTTGAGCCAAAGGATCATCCCACAGGTAAGTATAAGGTGCTGTGCCGTCGGTAACGGTGGCCGTTGCTGTTCCGTCATTGC
>JAVEVB010000133.1:0-3351 GCA_034005265.1 Lentimicrobium sp. | reverse complement strand
TGCATCCCGAACTGATTCGTCTGGTAGGTAAAATGAAATACCGTTCGTCGTACGGACAAAACCTGTTGCAGCACTCGCGTGAAGTAGCCAACCTCTGCGCCACCATGGCATCGGAACTGGGTCTGAACCCAAAAGTAGCCAAACGCGCCGGTCTGCTCCACGATATTGGGAAAGTGCCCGACGATGAGCCGGAATTGCCGCATGCAATCCTCGGTATGCGTTTGGCCGAAAAGTACAAGGAAAAACCACAGGTTTGCAATGCCATCGGTTCGCACCACGACGAAGTGGAAATGGAATCGCTCATCGCTCCTATCGTTCAGGTGTGTGATGCAATTTCAGGAGCCCGTCCGGGTGCCCGCCGCGAGATAGTAGAAGCCTATATCAAACGTCTGAAAGACCTTGAAAACCTGGCAGCCCAGTATCCGGGAGTAGTGAAGACCTATGCCATCCAGGCCGGTCGCGAACTCCGCGTTATTGTAGGTGCCGATAAAATAGACGATAAGGAAACCGAATTGCTGTCGTTCGATATAGCCAAAAAGATTCAGGATGAAATGACTTATCCGGGACAGGTGAAGATAACGGTGATAAGGGAGACGAGAGCGGTGAGCTACGCCAAATAATGATTAATTTTTAATGATTAATGATTAATGGGTGCGATTGAGAAGGAGATTCTCGTTTAAAGTTTTAATGATACATAGCTAAGGCTAAATTTTTGATCAATATTTTTAACTGAATCCACGTTAACTGCTTTGGTTGACGTGGATTTTTTTGCGCGATTTAGCTATAGTTGATGGGTATCGGCAGAATAAAATATAGTAATTATTGCAGGCTTTTAGACATTCCGATGAAAAATAATGACTATAAATGCTCAATTTGTTGTGCATTTATAGTCTTTGCATAAAATTTTAAATAGTCATGAAAGCACTTTTTCAGAAATTTGAAATTCAGTTACAAAATACAACAATTGGTAGCAGGAGTTGAAAAATATCTACGATTCATTTCCAATCTTACAGATTAATATATACATACAGGTTCATCGGTACTTGATATACTGAAAGGATCTTCAGATTTAAGCCGCCGGGTTATTATTTACAATTTGCAGGGTCTTTCGTTCCGTGAGTATTTGAAACTTTTCCATAATGTTGATTCGGACATATATTCGATGGAACAGATTGTACGCAATGAAGTTAAATTAATAGATATTGCACATCCTTTGCCCTTGTTTAATGACTATTTAAAACGCGGTTATTATCCATTTGGTCTTGAAAATGAAATGGAGATACGTTTAGGTCAAATCATTATTCAAACTTTGGAAACTGATATTCCGCAGTATGCAAATCTAAACGTAGGCACAAGTCGTAAATTGAAAAAACTACTTTCGATTATTGCTGAAAGTGTACCATTTAAACCAAATTTCTCTAAAATAGCGGGTATAATTGAAGTAAGCCGTAACTCCCTGGACGATTACTTTGCATACATGGAGAAAGCCGGTCTGATAAGTCATTTGAGAAGTGAAACAAGCGGAATACGTGGATTAGGTAAAGTGGATAAAGTGCATCTTGACAATAAGAATATTATTTATAACCTTGTAGGGGACAAATCAAACACAGGGAATATCAGAGAAACATTTTTTCACAATCAAATGCGCCTGAACAATTTCACAATGTAAGATTGAAGTGATAAATGCAGTTGCAAATTGGAGAGAATTTGACCCTACCCTTTCGTTTAAAGCCTAGCTGTTTAAAATTGCAAAAAAACAATTACTGAACGACATCTCAAAAATGTCAATCGGGGGATTGATTATATGGAACTGTTTTCAGATTCGGCATCTTCATCAACCTCAGCAGGAGTTGTTGCAGTTGGTTCTGAAACCACACTTGATTCCATTACATGTGTGTATGGGTCTGAGTAATTCATCGAAGTAAGCTTCAATCGTCTTTCTTCCATGTATTTTCGAATCTCTTCGAAGTTCATATCCTGAATATCTAAACTGATTTTATCCCGAACTTCACGCATAAAATCAACGGCTTTGAACCCTTTAATGACGGTGTTATTCGTTTTCATATAGTATAATTTCTTTGGGTGATCGTATGTCTATTGTTTGATATCCGGGTCTGCCGAAACAAATATACAGTATTTTCTCTTTAGAAATTCAATAATTTGCAACAAAATTTCACCCTTGCTTTATTACATCATAATTGGATAACAAATTCTGAGAAATTTTTAGTAATTTCGCGCCTTCAAATTTTTAACAGTTTTATCGCACATGGAAAAGAAGAATGCGAATCCTGCGGTTGTGGGTTTGGCCGGTTTTGGTTTAACAACTTTGTTGTTGCAGTTACACAATCTTGGATTATTAGGCTGGGGTCCGGTAGTGGGAATGGGGATTGTTTTTGGTGGACTCGCTCAGTTAATTGCTGGTTTTCAGGAGCAGAAAGTCGGAAATAGTTTCGGATACTCTGCCTTCGTTTCTTATGGAGCATTCTGGATTGGTTTAAGTATCATCAAGATATTCAATCACTTTGAGATTTATCCATCCACCGGCGAAGATTTGGGTTACTATTTACTGGTCTGGGGACTCTATTCGATGATCATGTTAATCGCCTCATTGCGTGTTCACAAAGCCATGACCATTACCTTTATCTTCCTTGAAATCGGATTTATTTTACTGGTTCTGGAGCATTTTGGATTTCCACAACTGAAGGTATCCGCGGCTATCGTTCTGATTATTTGTGCGTTGTGTGCGTGGTATATGATGGCTGCAATTATTATCAACGACCTGGCAGGAAAGACAGTGCTTCCGTTGGGAGTAAAGTTGACTAAGTAAGCCGCGTAAAACCCGGAAGTCTAATTTGGAGATGGTTTACAAACTGGCAACCGATGCAAAACTTCGCCGGATTCCCTTTTTATACTGTACTGCCGGATAGCCAACCACCACAAACAGACCTTCGCGGCTTTTAAACCGTATTCCGTATTTTTCCCTGAACTGCTGTGCTTTTTTGCCATTCTGAAGTAGCGGATGAATGGCTCCCAGCATGCAGGTGCCCAATCCCATCGACTCCGCTGCTATCATTGCATAGGTAGCCGCAACTATCGGATCGGCAGGATCGGTATAGGGGGAACCATAAAAATACAGGGCAAGGGGTGCATCATAATTTACCAGATTTATACCATGTTCCATATTTTCGGTATAGGCTTTAAAAACCGGTTTCACAAATCCACGAAACATTTCGTCGTTTGCTTTCCCCCAGAAAGGGCGCATGATTGTTAAAAACCAGTCGGAAACAAACCATTTCATCCCGCTGAGGTAGGTGCAAAAATCGTTGGCAAAATCCCGGTTCTTGTCTTTTC
>JAVEVB010000023.1:0-69647 GCA_034005265.1 Lentimicrobium sp. | reverse complement strand
TGTTGCAGATGTCAAATTAGTGCCAAAAGTGGCCTACTTTGCTCCGGAATAGTGGCCTACTTTAGTCCGGAATGGGTGGCCTACTTTGCTCCGGAACGGTGGCATACTATAGTCCGGATTATTCACTGTTATGCACTGGCGGTTCTTGTCTGTTTGTAGGTTTCTGTCAAATTGCACTTTCATATTAAACTTGTCAAGTTACTTCATTTTTCTTTCCTGTCTGTGTCGTCTGTGTGTTGGCGTGTTTTAATTTTTTCTTTTTAGCGTGGGAGAAAAATTTTGAAATTCTTCTCTTGGGCTGGCTTGCAAGCTCTTTGACAAGCTTTGGTTGGAGCGTTGGCTCGTGGGGCTTTGGCAATGTGCTTGCAAATAGTGGGGGATTATTCTAATATGACACCATATTTACTTTCAATAAAAGTGTCTACTTCCTTTTGCTCATTAGTATTTATAATGAAATCTTTTTCTTTGTCATCAAAATTGTAAACCCCAAAATTCTTTATATAATTTCTACTTAATGAATAATAACCAGAACCATAGGGTTTGCTCGACAATTCAATATATGTCCAAAATAGTCTTGAAGTCATTAGTTTTTTCAGAAAGTGAAGTTCTTTTTCATTCTCAGTAACAACCGCTAAACCATTATAGAACAATAAATTTTCATCAGTGTCAATCGTAAAATTAGGTGTACTAGGTGTAATATGAGGAAAAAATAATTTATACTTAAATTTTTCTAATGATTGATTTCTACCATAGGCATACCAATTTTGATATTTCCCGTTTCCTTTATCTCTAGTGTCAAGTATTTTCTTTTTATCAGTCAAATATTTGTATGCTTTGGGGTAATTAATTTTTATGTATTTCTCGTCAAGAAGAATTGCTTTATTATTTAAATACTCATAAGGGAAAATTACTTTGACTTTTATTGAGTCCACGCTTTCTGCTTGCGTAAATTTATTGGGGTTAATTATATCCCTGCAAATATCCTTTTCAATTTCATAGACTTTATCATTTTGCAAATAGTAGTAATCATTATTTTCATCTATGGGATTGAAAATGTATATGTTATTTTTTAGGGTTGCAATTCCATTTCTAGTTTTATATAATTCTCCAAAAGATACACCTGTGTCTTCAATTCTATCAATTATTTCATTTTGGTTTAAGTTCCATCCTTTGAAAGCATCTAGTTTAGAATACTTTATTTTATTAAAAATCAAGTTGTTCAACTTTTTATTACTCCTTGCAAATTCAATGACTGAAGATTTTGAATTTTCAATTAAACAGATACATGTGTAAGTAGATTTACTTTTGAAAATTTGATTATTTCCAAAATCAATAATCTTAAAACTAAATTGGCTTTCTTGAAAATATTCTCTTAAGGCACGACCATTAACACTTTTAAAAAATGTATTCATGGTTATATAGCCCAGAATACCGGTTGAAGTGAGATTTTCAATTCCTATTTGAAAAAATGGTATATATAAGTCAGGATGCCCAGATTTGCAGACTTTCCAATTCTCTAATAACTTTCTTGTATCTTCAGGAATGTTTCTGGAACAAACATAAGGTGGGTTCCCGAGGACTATATCAAACCCATTAAAATTTGGGTTCTGATTTTTCCAATTAAATGATAACGCATCACCGGTATATAAATTGAAATTAAACGTGTTAATATCTTCACCCTCCGATAATGCAAGAAGTGTAAGTAAAAGTTTTGTTCTATTGATTGAATATTCCTGTATATCTAATCCATAAATATGATTGCTAAAAATATCAGAATATGGTTTGTTTATCTTCTTTTTCAATTCGATTGAAGCATTGAATAGAAAACCACCACATCCGCAGGCAATATCTGATATTTTAAATAAATCAGTAATAACAGGTTGCTTGTTCAAAGTTTCCTTGACAATAAATTTCCTAATGTTTTCGGGTGTATAAATTGCACCATTGATTATTCTATCCGCTGGGGAAATTACAAATTCAAAAAGCTCGATGAGCTCTTCAAAACCGAAATGGACTACATCTGAATTGATAACAAATATAAATTCAATTAATCTTTCGTATTCTTCTTTATCGCTTTTGTCAATATAATATGATTGTAAAAATGTATTGTACCTAGGTTGGAATTTATTAATTTTTAGAAATGCAGAAATAATAAGCCTATCAACTTCCTTGGGAGTTGTTAAACAATTTTGACTTAAATATTTGAAAGCGTTTCTCATTCTAGTTCTCACCAAGTTTTAATGTGTACTCCATATAATTATCATATAAAACCAAAAGTCTATCCTTGATTTCTGGGCTTTCTATTTGCGTTAAAACCTCCTTGCATTCATTAATCAAGTTGTATGTTTCTTCAATATTCCAAATTACTTCATGTTGTGGTTTGTGAAGTTTTAACTTGTAATACATCCATTTCCCCAACGGAGTATTATGTGAAATTTTCCCATCTAAACCTCTAACAAATTGTTGTCCATATTCATCATTGCATGGGTCTATAAAACCCTCATCATATTGATTATGTATCAATTCATTGCCAGTTGGCCAATGGGCTCTTTTAGAATTATTACAAGACCTACAAGAATAGACAAGATTTGAATAATCCGTATCTTTAATGTTCTTTAAACATTTCTGAGGAACAAAATGGTCAATTTCGAACCACGCTGTTCTCCATATATCAACGTCATTGCAATAACCACAACGGCTTTTGAAATCTGTTTTTAAATCGTTTCTATGGTCAGTATACTTTGTAACCACAGTCTTAATAATTCTTCTATTTGGAGTTTCTTTTCTAAAAGGAATCATTTTACTTTTTCTTATTAAGTTTCTTAAGCTCCTCCAAAATTTCCTTTGTTTCAGTTACAAACTCATTGAGTTTAGATATAGAATCTCTATGAATTAGATTTGCTGGCAAATCCTTGCCCTCCGGATTAAGTTCATCAAATAAGATATACAACTTGGTAAGCTCTTCCTCTTCGTGAATATCTAAAACATGAGAATTTCTTTTTTCCACAAGATTCTCTATTCGTTCATTTGTTTCATTAATTTTCTTGTAATAGTTTGAAATATTCGAATTGATTTTGGTTTTGAAGATTTCCAATTCATCTTCATTCTCTCCATCTAAAATATCTTTACTGTAAATTATGTGCACATCATCTGTAAAACTAATAGCTTGCTTTTGGTAAGATGTAAGCATTATTATAGGAAAATGAGGTCTAATTTGTTTTATTGCTTCAACAATTTTATTTCCATTAAAAGAAACATCCCCCTCTTCTTCCAATAAGTAATCAGTGACAATTGCATCTAGATTACTTGCCATTAATTTTTCTACTAATTCCTCTATCGAAGAATTTATATCCACTTTGATTCTTAATATATCAAAATCGGTCTTGAAAGTTTGATAAAAGGTATTTATCCAACCATCATTCTCGTCTAAATATGCAATTTTGTATTTCATTCTCTTGTTTTGAAAGTTATTTTAAAAGTTAGACCTTCATCAATCTTGATAATGGAAATGGACGAGTTATTATACTCTTCAATGATTGATTTTACAATGTAAAGACCTAATCCCGTTCCGATTTTATTTCCTTTGTTATCAGTTTTTGATGATTCATTTAAATTAAAAATTTCATCAGGATTATTTTTATACTTTTCATCTAATCCTTTACCATTGTCAGAAAAAAAGATTTCAACGTCTTTATCCTTTTTTTTCCATTTTATTTCAATTTTTTTCTCCTCAATATTAAAACCGTAGTGAGCATTAACCGAGTTCGAAAGCAAATTGTTGAAAATAGAATCCATATTTACCTCAAATGCTCTAATAATACACGCTTGGTCATCAAGTTTGTTTAACTCGATTTTAATATTTCTTTGTTTTAGAGCCTTACTCCAGTTGGCTTTGAATTTTTCAAAGTATTCAGTAAAATTTAAATTGGTTCTTTCTCGTTTATCAGGTTTTAAAGTATTCAATGAATAATCAAGCCAATGTTTCAATTTATAATCTTCTTCACTCATTAAATCAATCATATAGAAAGGATTATCATCCTTATCTAATTTTGATTCTAATTCTTTTTCATCCAAATGATTTTTTAGCTCGTTTATTAAAAATTTTGTTCTGGGTATTAGTCGTGCCCTTAAACTCTTAACCTCATGAGCAAAAGATGAAATGATAAGCCCAACGCTGGCATAACTCCTCAATAACCTAAGTTCTTCATCTTTTTTCTCATTCTCCCTTTCTAGAATTAAGAAAGCTTCAGCCATATTTTCATATGAGTCAGTCGGTTTAGTTGTAGAACTTTCCTCTTTTTCATCACTTTTATTTTCAACTTCTTTTTTTTCTTCTTCTTTCTCTTTCTTTAACCTTTCAGCATCCTCTTTTGCTTTTTTTATCTTCGCCTCCTCATCTTTTCTATCATTGTATAGCTTAAAAAGATTATGCATTATTATATTCCTATCTTTCTCAAATAGTCCAATTATTTCAAGTAGAATATTTTTAAATAATTCGAACTCATTATTTTCTATAATGCCCTCACGCCCAGATTTGTCTTGAAAATATGTATTATGAATTCTCGATATTTTAACCGTTCCAGCTATCTGATTTGGTCCAATTTTATATCCGCCAAGTCTTTGCCCTGCTCCACCAGGACTTTGAGCCTGTCTTTCCCCTAATCGCAACCAATCATCTCCATTTTCACCATAAGGTCTAATTCGGAAATCGTCTCTAAATATTTTTATACCCCCAAATTTTTTAAGCCAAGATTTTCTGGTTGCACTATTAACACTTTTGTAAGGATACTTTTTTAAATCACCATCCGCTTTGTCGTCTGAGATAGTATTTTTCAAGAAATAAAATGAAAAATCAAACTTGCCAATCCGTTCAAGTAAATCCTTATCTACCTTTTCCGATACCAATTTTTCAATTGATAAATCAAATTGAATTACTTTTTCTTTAAAATCTTCAAGTCTGAATGGCGAATTATTCATCATGTCAAACTTAAATACTTCAGCATATCGATTTTCTAAAGCATCTACATCCAGTTCATTTCGTGTGAGTTCAACTTTTAGTATTTTACCATTAATTGTGTTATACGAGGATTTTATTTTATAATCATAGTCATCATAATAGGCTCTTTTAACAGTTCCAAATTCTTCCAAATTATTGATAAGAAAGAAATCTATTTTAAAGTCATTTTGCTCCTCCGGTGGAAGCAACATCTCCAAATTGCTAAATAATTTCTTTAATTTTTCTTCACTCCAATCGTCATTTAGTTCTGTTATTTCGATAACAGTGCCAGATTCAAAATTTATTTCATCTATTGTCTCTTGAACTTTTCTGTAGCTTGAAAATTGTTTTGAAAATTCTTGTTTTATGTTAGTGTTTTCTTTTGTCATTAATACAGCCTGAACATCTGTAACAGTTGCTCCGACTTTGTCAAAATCTTTCCAGTCAACAGTCCAATCATATCCAATTTTTTCTTGATTCGTAACTAATTCCTCTCCATCTAAATCTAGTTGATTTGGTAAAGTAATCATATTCGTAAGCATACCAAGTCGATTGAGTGCAAATCGACCGATACCTTTTGCTCCTGTCTTTATTCTGCCATTTTTTGTTGTATGCTCGTAAAGTTTATGGTCTGTTCCAATTGTCATCCATTGGTTTTGAATAATTTTTTCATTCATCCCAATGCCGTTGTCAATGACGTAGATTGTGCTATTTCCTTTGTCAAACTTTTCAACAAGAACTTCTTCTGTTGATGATTTTTCCCTTTTATATTTTAAGTCGAAGATTATGATACAATTTGATGCATCTGCATCATAGGTATTTTTAACAAGTTCAATTATTGCCCCTTCTTCTGTCGAAAAATTTTCAAGGCCAATTAATTTTGCGGTCCTTGCTGAAACCTTAAATGGAACTTTAGTTGATATGTTATTTATATTATTTTCCATTTATTTGTCATTAATGATTTCTCTTGGCGTTACTTCAAGAATTTCAGCGATTTTAACAAGAGTAGGTAATGTCGGTTGCACATCATTTGTACACCAACGAGAAATTGTAGCTTCATTCTTGCCAAGTTTTTGAGCAAGCCATTTGTTACTCTTATTATTCTCAACCAGAACTACCTTGACTCTATTCAATTGTTTTTTATTCATAATAATTGCATCAAAGACAAATTAATTGACATCAAAAATACAATTAATGATTTCAAATGCCAACAAGTGTGAAGGTAAAATTACAGCTTTTTTACAAGCCTTTGGTATTAGCGTTTGCCAGAGGGGGCTTGGAAATATGCTGCAATGTAGGTCGGATTTTCTTTTCTTGAGCGAGAGGAGAAAAAACAAAATAAATCCCTTCATATTTGCACTAATCTCTCTGCAGCGAGTCTTTCACACTTGCATATAACGGTTGGTACATGTTGTCGGGGCGGATTTCGGAGTGCGTTCCTGTCCGAAAGACACGGAACTGCGATGCGAGAATCCGCAGTTGGCGTACCACCAAACCCCGCCCTGCAATATGTACTGTGCTGTAACACGTAATTTTTTCATTGTATAAAGCCTCCAAGATTTCGTCCTCTCGTATCCTTAAAATCTTGATTTTTTATCATTTTGTCAATCTCCGACTTCGATAATTTGTTGAGTTCGATAATTTCTTCGATTGAAATTCCTTTGAAACCTCTTTCAAAGTATCCTACTGCTGTTCCCCAAAATTGTCCATCAGCTACACATCCATCAAATTCCATGTCCGTAAAATTTTCGTCACTAAAAGCTATTGATTCATATTCGTCTTTTGTTTTAGTTATTATGAAGCAATTATCTTGGGTTAAATCCAATGAGTTTTTATTCAATCTCCATTCTCTAAGCCATGTGAAATCTTTAACATTAGGAATATATTCTTCGAATCTCCATTGAATTGATTCTGCGAGTTCATTTTTTTCCTCTGGCTTGCCATAAATAACAGGTCTGGCTCCTAGGTCAAACAAATGTTCTTTTTTTACAGCTATTCCGTATGTGGCATACATCGGCTCGGTATACTTTTCAAATATTTCAAACATATCTTTTAATAAAGTTACTGGAGCTTCTGTGAAGCATAGCACTTTATTATTCTTTATGTCTTTCAACTGTTTGTCATCAATTATTTTTACTAAGGTGTCAAATGCTTTACTGCCTTTTGTAAAATGAAACAAATAGTCAGAAATATCTTCTCTTGAAGCAATTATTTTAAGTAGTGTTGTGTTCATTTATTATGGGTTACAACGGTTTGCAAGTATGGTACGTAGCCGTTCCTTACTCTGATTTATATTAATTTGTACTACTTTCAATTTTACAATTCTTTGTCTTAATAACCGTATTACGGCTATGTGCTATGACTTGCTGTTAGGCACCGTAAATTATTCAATTCCTAATAATTCTAATTCTTTGTTATCCCAATCAACCATCCTTGCAAATATTGTAATTTTTGATTTAGTCAGGATTTGTCCGATCATATCATTCATATACTTAGAATAATAAAGCACATATTTATTTTTATCTGATTCCAAGGTTATTTGAAAATCTTTTGAAAATTGAGGATCAATGTCCAAAGCATATTTATAATTAATCAGTCCAGAAGAGTTATTATAATCAAAAATTAAAACTCTTCCTAAGTCAGTTCTAGTAATCTTATCTATTTGTGTTGTTTCAATTGTCCAATCGAATTTAGCTGTCTTTCTATTAATTGAGGTCAGAGCTGAAATTAGTCCATTATAATATTCCTGCTTTTTAAAATAAGGAATCATACTATTGAGTATGCTTTGACTAAGACTATCCGAAAGAATCCATTCAAGACCAAATCCACTCAATATTTGCATTTGTCTGTCATTTTTTGATAATACTATTACAACTCCATTATTAATTCCCTTTTTACCTACTGGATATTGACTTGCTAAATTCATTCCGTATTCTTTAATGGTTTTACCTTTCAAATCCATTGTGGTGTAAATCAATATTTCGATTGAAGTTTTCTCTTTAATCTGGTTCATTTGTTCTGTCAAATCTGAAATCTCAGAAGTGGTCAAAAAATCTCCATTATCAACTACTAATTGCCCTTTGGCAAGAATAGTAACAAGAATTGAAAATATTAATATTAAATATGTCCTCATGTCTTTTTTTTATGGTGCCTAACGAGTGGCTATACGCAATATTGCGTATATTTCCATCTTATAAATAGCTGAAATCAGCACTTTTAAGCCAATAATCTCCCTGCGAATATAATAAGATTTCAGTTATCCAAACGATCTGTTTTAACTATAATTTCAAACAGGCCTGAAAAACCCTTTTAATGATTTTTTATACGGAATACACAGCAAAATCAGGGTATAGGGCAAAATGAAAATACAGCATGTCTCACTATTCTGTCGGGTAGCCCTATAACAAAACCGGCCCACTTTACAGCAGGCCGGTCCCATAATCAATCTAAAATCAACTCATATTAAATAATCTGTTATCTGTAATCTGACATCCGAAATCTACAATCCGAAATCCGCAATCCCTTTACTTCCATTCCGGCAATCTCCCAGAAGTATATGGTACGCCCGCGGCTTCCATTTCAGCTTCGATGGCGGGAACGGCCACTTCGCTGAGTTGTTTCAGTTGGTTGTGTACTTCAGGGAATTCCTCGCGGATAATCTGGTAATTGCGCTTTTGGGTGCTGGTAGGTGCTGAGGTGCTGCCATAGAAAGCATAAATCATACTGCCCAATCGCTCGTTGATGGAAACCGGTGCAGGTGGGTTCTCTTCGCGACTGGCTTTGGGCTCTTTTCCGTTAAGGGTCCAGAGTATGTCATCCAATTGAAGTGACAGCGCATGGATTTTGTTGCTTAGCTCAGGTGATGCTGATGGTGTTTGGTGCACGGCCTGTTGCATGGTGGTGAGTTTCGTCGAAAGTTCTTCTGCAAAGCGGTTGGTGCCCATAACGACGCGGGCTAAATCAGCCACTTCGTTCTGAAAACTGACCAAAGCTGCACGATCAGCTGCAGGCAAGGTAGTGTTGTCCAGTACTTTGGCCTTGAAGTTTACCGGTCCGGCCAGTGCTGTGGTCTCTCCTCCGGCTACTATGGCCATTGAAACAGTGTATTCACCCGGCAATACAAACATGCCTGAATTGCCACCTTTGAAGGGATCAAACTTTCCTTCCTTTTCCCGCACGGGCCTGGTTCCGGCATAGCGCAGGTCCCAGTTGAGGCGGTTCAGGCCTTTAGAGGGCTTTTCGTAAAGACGGCGGATCACTTCTCCCTTTGCATCTTTAATGGTGAATATCAGGTATGGTTTGATCTCCTGTTCCTCTGCGCGGAGGTCGGCTTCGGTGGGCTGAGGAATGCGTTCCCCTTTCTTAAACAAATCTTTTTCTGCTTTTTTACGCTTGTCGCGAAGGGTTTTCGGTACCTCTTTCAGCCACCAGCTAAAGGTTGCTCCGAATTCCGGATTCTTGGCCGCATAGTAGGATGAACCCTGTCCGTATTTTCCACCCGTTTCCACAAACATCAACGCATCTTTCACATCGAAAATATGTGCTTCCTTATCCATCATGGATTTAGTGATGGTGCGGAGTGGTGTGAAGTCTTCAAGAATGTAGAATCCACGGCCGAAAGTAGCTAAAACCAGGTCATTTTCGCGTTGCTGGAAGGCCATGTCATACACGGCTACTGTTGGCAGTCCGTTTTTAAGCTGTGTCCATTGTCCGCCACCATCAATGCTGAAGAAAATGCCGAATTCGGTACCGGCAAATAAAAGGTCGGGGTTAACAACATCCTGGGCAATGGTGTGCACGCTGCCGTTTTCCGGAAGATTGGAAGCGATGGAAACCCAGGTTTGGCCTTTATCGGTGCTCTTCAGTAAATAGGGTTTAAAATCGTCGCGTTTCAGGTTGTTAAAGCTGGCGAATACCACATTTTCATCCAATGGTGAAGCAAAAACATCCGAAACATAAGTGTATTCTGGTACACCGGGGAAAGCGGAAATCTTGCGCCAGGTTTTGGCATCTTCGCTCACCTGAATGAGGCCATCATCGGTGCCAACATACAGCAGGTTTTCCTTTACGGGAGATTCATCCAGCGAAACAATGGTTCCCCACAGCGAAGTTGAAACATCCTTGGCCACGGCATCAGCGCTCCAGAATTTATCCATCACCGGCCAGGTGTTGCGGTCGGTGCCGGTACTCAGGTCTTCTGAAATTACCTCCCAGGTATTGCCGCGGTCATCGCTGCGGAACATCTTGTTGGCGGCCATATACAGACGTGTAGGTGCATGTTTGCTGATGATGATGGGTGCATTCCAGTTCCATTTGTAGGTGTCTTCGCCTTTGCGCGGCTCGGGCCGGATGTCCATGGCTTCGCCGCTTTTGCGGTCGTAACGCACCACATTGCCATATTGGGCTTCGGCATACACAATGTTGGGGTTGGTGGGGTCAACTGCCGTCCAGAAACCATCGCCGCCATTGGTTACAAACCAGTCATCGTTTACCACGCCGTAGCTGCTCAGGTTGCGCGAAGGGCCACCCATGCTGTTGTTGTCCTGCGTGCCGCCATACACATAATAGAATGGTTCGCTGTTGTCAACGTTTACGCGGTAAAACTGCGTAACCGGCAGATTGTTTTTAAAAAGGAAATCCTGTCCTGCATTCCATGTTTCATAAATGCCGCCATCGCCACCAATCATGAAATGATCGGTATTGTTGGGGTCAATCCATAGTGCATGATCGTCCACGTGGCGGTATTTATTGCCAACATTATTCCAGGTTTTGCCACCATCGGTGGTTACTTTTGAATAGGTTTCTGTAGAATAGACTTTATCCACATTTTTCGGGTCGCAGTAAATTTCATTGTAATACTGTCCGCTGGAATTGTAATCGCTCATTTTCGACCAGGAAGCGCCCCGGTCGGCGGTACGGAAAAATCCGCCGGTTTCTCCGGCAGCTTCAATGATGGCATAAACTACATCAGGATTAACAGGCGAAATGGCAATACCAATCCCTCCAACGTCACCGCCCGGAAGTCCGGAAGTGAGTTTGTTCCAGGTTGCGCCTGCATCGGTTGATTTCCAGATGCCTGACTCAGGTCCGCCACCGATTTTAGTGAAGGTATGTCTGCGTCTTTGTTCAGAAGTGGCATACAATACATCCGGATTTCGGGGATCCATAATTACATTGTTCACACCTGTATTTTCGCTGATTTCCAGTACCTTGTTCCAGGTTTTACCACCATCGGTAGTTTTGTAGAGTCCGCGCTCGCCACCCGGTCCCCAGGTGCTACCTTCGGCAGCTACATACACCACGTTGGTGTTGCGGGGATCAATGGCAATCATACCGATTTGACGGGAATCTTTAAGGCCCATGTTTTTCCAGCTTTTGCCACCGTCCATGGTTTTATACACCCCATCGCCATAGCCAAGGCAGCGTTGGTGATTGTTTTCGCCGGTACCGGCCCAGAGCACATTTGAATTTTCAGGGTCCATGGTCAGGCAACCAATGGAATAGGCGCCATAGTTGTCAAAAACCGGTTCCCAGGTGGTACCAGAGGTGTTGGTTTTCCAGATGTGACCTGAAGCCACAGCTACAAAATATTCTTCCGGATGTTTGGGATTAACTGCGAAATCAGCAATGCGGCCCGAAGCAAATGCCGGACCGATGGAGCGGAATTTCAATCCGCTGAAATCCCCTGATTTTAGGGTGTCAATGGCAACTTCAGCCTTCTTGCGCTGTGCAAAAGTGGTTTGTGGCAATGAAATTCCTGCAATCAGAAAAAATGTTGCAATTACCCGTAATGAAGGCATGATTATTGTTTTAATTTTACGTCTTCTTTTGATGACGTTTGGCCTAAAAGCCGTTTCATGAGTTGAAACAGAGTTCATAGATGTATGGTTTAGTTTGAATGGTACAAATTCAGGAACAGGCAAATTAATAAGGGGAAAGCATCAAATGTGCTGATTTTCCTTCCAAAACTAAAAAGAAAAATTGATTTTCTAAAAAATATACAATGAAAAAGGTTTTTTTTATGGCGCTGGCCTCCATGATGATGGTAATTGGTGCTCAGGGACAAATTGTCAGAAACAACACATTCAGGTCATCGGGTGTGGTAAAAAGTAATGTCTTGCAAACCAATCATGAAGCGTCACAAAAGGAAGTGGTTTGTGATACGCTGCGCTTTCCGTTGCCAGGGGTTATTACCTATTATTTTCTGAATGCACCGGAAGCGGGTTATGTTACCGGAAACAATAGCTACAATGATCTGGTAAAAGCTGAGTATTACGACTCCCTGGAATTTGGTTCGGCCATCACCGGTTTCATTGCTGACTTTGCCATTGCCAAAAGCATGAGCAACAGCAATGCTGACATTACCTTTGGGATTTGGGACAATACCGGCACCGATGGACAGCCGGGAACTATGGTCGCTTCTGCTGCAAAATCGCTGAATTCCATCATAGCCGATGCGGTAAATCAGAGTATTTCTACAGTAATGTTAAGCGAGCCTTATACCCCCGAAAATGCATTTTATATTGGTATAGTTTTACCCCAAACTCCCGGCGACACCGTGGCTTTATGGTGTCGCGAACATGAGGATGCATACTCAGGGACAGCCTGGGAAAAGTGGGACGACAATACCTGGCATGCTTTTAGTGATGTAAATAACTGGGAAATAAACACCTCCATGATTCTTCATCCGATTGTTTGTAAAACGATTGGCATTAGCGAAGTGTCTGATCCTCAGGCATCCATTGTTCCCAACCCTACCAATGGCATTGTAAATGTTATGACCTGGAAAAATAATACCGAAATCAATCTGGAAATCTATGCTTTCAATGGAGCCAGGGTTTATGCCAAAGCTTATCCGGGGAGCGTTACTAATTTTAATATTGATCTGGGGTTTCTGCCCAAAGGAGTATATGTTGTAAGGCTTTTTGATGAAAAACGCCAACACAGCCAGAAGGTGATCCTGAAATAAGAATCTATTCCATCCTCTTTAAACAGGAATCAAGTATATACAGCTCTTTACCATGGGTTGCCTGTCAGTCAGGGTGAGAAATATGCCCTGACAAGTCTTCTTTCGACTTATCAGGGTTTTTTATATAAAAATTTGCCAGGCCCTGAAAGCAACATTCGGTTTAAGTAGGACTAATGGGAGCACTTGCATTTTGCTTTCGCAAATTGTATCTTTGTGATATAAAATATACTAAGATATGAAAAGGATATTGGTACCCGTGGATTTCTCCGATTTATCCACCGATGTTATAGATATAGCAGGTGAAATTGCCAGGGCCTTCAATGGCGAAGTATATATTCTGCACATTACGGTGCCGGGATCTTTTTTCAATGATAATCCTCCCGAGTTTCCTGTTGCCAATAACCCGGCAATTGAAGAGATTATCCGCGAAGGTCATGACCTTAAGGCAATGGCCAATTATCTTATGGAACAGGGAATTAAAGACAGGTATGAGCTGATGCATGGACCTGTGGTAAGCACCATCATTAATGAAGCAGAAAAGTTTGCTGCTGATTTGATTGTGGTGGGTGCGCAAAGTCATGGCTTTTTATACCGTACTTTTATTGGAAGTGTAAGTGATGGTGTTATGCGTCAGAGCTCATGCCCTGTTATGATTGTGCCTCAACACTAATTTCGTTTACTGAACCGCACAATTAAATCATTTCTGCCAATTTTTCTGAGTGTTTCATTTAACCACCGCTTATTCTCGGGCTTATACCAGAAGAAAAACCGCTGCTGATTGATTTTATCTTCTTTGGCTTTGGCTACATATACTGCTTTTTGAGTGTAAGGGTCAAAGCCTGTGTAGTACATGGTGGTGGCTAAAGTCATAGGTGTAGGTGTAAAATCTTGCACCTGTTCCAACCTGAATCCCTGGTCTTTGGTTTCGCAGGCCAGTTCGGCCATATCTTCGGCCCGGCTGCCGGGGTGGCTTGAAATAAAATAGGGGATCAGTTGCTGTTTTAATCCATGCTGACGGTTAATGGCATTGAATTGCTTTTGAAATTCAATAAATGTGCGGTAATGTGGCTTGCGCATAAGCTGAAGCACCTGCTCAGAACTGTGCTCAGGCGCCACCTTTAGTCTTCCCGAAACATGTTTGGAAATGACCTGCTGCATATACTCATTGAGCCCGAAAGCCTTGTTTTCAGCTTCACTCCGGCCAATCAGCATATCGTAGCGAATACCGCTGCCAATGGTGATGCGCTTGATGCCCTGCATTTTCAGCGCTTTCTGATAAAGCGCGGTCATGGGACGGTGGTCGGTGTTGAGGTTTTTACAAATGCTGGGAAAAATACAGGAAGGGCGTCGGCATTTCTTGCATTGATCCGTATTTATGCCCTGCATTTTATACATATTGGCCGAAGGGCCGCCCATATCGGTAATGTGTCCTTTAAAATCGGGGGCAGAGGCGACTTCTTTCACTTCCTTTATGATTGACTTTTCGGAACGGCTCACCACAAACTTGCCCTGATGCGCAGATATGGCGCAAAAAGTGCATCCTCCAAAGCAAC
Source organism: Lentimicrobium sp. (assembly GCA_034005265.1). Taxonomy (GTDB): domain Bacteria; phylum Bacteroidota; class Bacteroidia; order Bacteroidales; family Lentimicrobiaceae; genus Lentimicrobium. Next base: position 55,129 of record JAVEVB010000023.1, on the reverse strand, counting down.
CCCGGTGCATGTTGATGGAATTGCGGATCATTTCAAAGGCCGGAAGTTGTCCCCGCTTTTGGTAGCGCGGGTGAGGCAGACGGGTGTAGGGCAGATCGAAAGCAGCATCAATATCGGCTTCCTGCATCGGTGGCCAGGGAGGGTTCACTACAGTGAGAAATTCACCATTGGGTTCTATTAAACGGGCGCCTTGCCAGCGGTTGGATTCTTCCTCAAATATCCTGAAGTGGGAAGAAAATACTTTTTTATCCGCTAAACAGGCCTGGTGCGTAGGTAAAAGTTTTGTTGGAATGCCTTCCCATTCAGGCAAGGTTTCATTTGTATGCATCCTGAAAGCGGTTTGCTCTACATTTCTGATCTGATCTATGGTTTCTCCTTCAGCCAACCGGTGAAGCAGGCTGACTATGCTTTTTTCGCCCATGCCAAATACCAGCATATCGGCACCACTCCAGGTAAGGATATCGGGTTTCAGGCTATCGCTCCAGTAGTCGTAATGGGTGAGTCGGCGCATGGATGCTTCTATTCCGCCAAGGATAACCGGCACATCGGGAAACAGCTTTTTGAGAATTTCCGTGTAAACTACCGTGGCATAATCGGGGCGGAAGCCAGACACACCTCCGGGTGTGTAAGCGTCATCGGAACGCAGGCGCTTGTTGGCGGTATAGTGGTTCACCATTGAATCCATGGCGCCGGCGGTTACCCCGAAGAAGAGGCGGGGTTTGCCCAATTTCTTGAAATCGCGCAAATCGTCACGCCAGTTGGGCTGGGGCAGAATGGCTACCCGGAAACCCTCTTTTTCAATCAGGCGGCCCATCACAGCAAGGCCAAACGAAGGATGGTCCACGTAGGCATCGCCCGAAACAATGATTACATCCACTTCATCCCAGCCACGGCGGTCAAGCTCTTCGCGGCTGATGGGCAACCAATCGGTAAGGGGGCGGCGTTCAGGAAGATTCATGGGGCAAAGGTAGGGGATTTGGGATTGCGGATGTGCGATTGCAGATTTCAGATTGGGGATTTAAGCCAAAAGAGGCATGCAAAGAGGCCAAGGCGCGGAGATCCGCAAAATATTTGAATTTTGAGGTACAGATTACTTATCACAGATTTCAGATTGCGGGTTGTGGCCTCCCGACTCCAATACAGAGTATAATGACTTCCTTTTATCACAGGTGTTTAATTTGTAATGTTATCCGACTTCCTTACTTACTGCTGACCTCCGGCCTCCTATCAACAAAAAAGCTTAAATTTGATGGATCAATCAGCGGTTGAACAACACACTCCATATAATGTTTATCAACAGATAAAACACTCCGATTATGAAATATACGCTACTGATGGCAATTTCCCTGGTTTTTGCAATAAACTGCAATGCCCAGACCATTCCTGTTCCCCGCGAAAGCGGAGAAATGATTGTGCAATTCAAATCGGGTTTCGTGGTTTCCCCAGATATGCAACTTTCGCAGGATATTGAAGGTGCCGGTCTTCAAACTATCCGGCAACTTTCAAAGCGGATGAATATCTGGCTTATCTCTTTTGATGAATCCGCAATGGCGGCGAATGTGCTGGAAGAGGTGAGGAAACATCCCACTGTTTCGCTGGCACAGTTTAACCACAAGGTTACCGAAAGGGAAGTTATCCCTAATGATCCTTCTTTCATGCAGTTATGGGGATTGAAGAATACGGGTCAGATGGGCGGAACGCCCCTGGCCGACATAAAAGCAACCTTCGCATGGGACATCACCACTTCGGGAAACACCGTTTTGGGCGACAGCATTGTGGTAGCCATGGTTGATGGGGGTATTGATCTGAACCATGAAGACCTGCACCTATGGAAAAACAGGCTGGAAATTCCCGGCAATAGCATTGATGATGATATGAATGGATTTGTGGATGATTATGATGGCTGGAATGCATACGGAAATAATGGAAATGTGCAGTCGAGCGATCATGGTACCCATGTTGCCGGCACAGCCACAGCCATTGGTAACAACGGAACCGGCATTGCCGGGGTTGCCTTCAATACGTATCTGATGCCCATTTCAGGTTCAGGGTCAAATGAAGCCATTGCGGTGGTTGCATATGATTATATCTTTAGTATGCGAAAAATCTATAATGAAACCAATGGTGCCGAAGGCGCTTTTGTGGTTGTAACCAATTCCTCGTTCGGCATTGATCAGGGAAATCCGGCCAATTACCCGCTATGGGGGGCAATATATGATTCCCTGGGTTCGGTGGGTATTTTGAATGTGGCTTCTACCGCGAACAGGAACTGGGACATTGACGTTGTGGGCGATATCCCAACCGGCATGACAAACCCTTCAATAGTTGCTGTTACCAATAGCACCAATCTTGACGGACTCTACAGCATGGCTGGTTATGGACTTCACACTATTGATCTGGCCGCACCGGGTACCAATATCTATTCATCCCGTCCGGGCAATATTTATGGCAATAAAACGGGAACCTCCATGTCTTCACCCCATGTTTCGGGTTCCATTGCCATGATGTATGCCGCTGCCGATTCATCCACCATTCTGCAATACAGGGATAATCCTGAGCTTGTCTCGCTCAAATTCAAACAATACCTTATTGCCTCCGTGGATACTTTGCCTGCTTTTGTAGGGAGGACGGTAAGCGGCGGAAGGCTTAACTTACATAAGGCCATGTTTATGGTGCAGAATCCACCTGTCATTGCCGTGCTGCCTGATACAGTAGAAGTTATTCTTGCTCCGGAGAATCAAACGGTGGTGGATCTTGAACTATCAAGTACTGCTTTGGGTTATAATCCGTGTGAAATTTCTATACCTGATACAGCTTCATGGTTGACGGTTGAAACTTATATGGATACTTTATACCCGGGAGTACATGGCACCATAAAGCTTTTATTCAACTCATCAGGAATGAATGATGGAATTTATACTACAGAAGTAAAAGTTAAGGATTTCTTCCTGAATGAAGCAGTAATTCCCGTTACCCTCGAAGTAGAATTTGGTGTAAATACAAGAATTTTATCCGGTTTAGAACCCACACTGCGGGCATTTCCCATTCCTTTTAGAGGAAATTTTGAAATTGCATATACCTTGCCTGCAAATGCTCAGGTATCTTTTGAATTGTACAACGCCAGCGGGGTAAAAGTATATGCATCAGGGACCAGGACCATTGTTGCCGGGTCGCATACTTTCAGTATCAATGAGGACCTGTCTGCTGGCATTTATCTCTTAAAGATGTCTGCAAATGGGGTGGTAAAAACTTTAAAAGTGCTGGCGAAGTAAGATTGCCTTTTCATAACATTTACGAACTGGTAATAAGTGATTTGTGCAAGGGATAAAATCCCCGAGGTACGAAGGGGATGGTAACCCTTGCCGGGGAAAACGTTTAACCCTGTACTAAATATTTCATGGAATGCTTCCCATTCTCCCTTCAATTTCACCTATTCTGTGAACGGTTGAATGCCAAAGTGTAAGGGATAAAATCCCCCAGGTATGAAGGGGATGGTAACCCTTGCTGCGAGGCTTTATGAATTCTTCTTTTTTTCAGGGAATCTTTCCCCAAAAAAGGGAATGTTTCCCATTCTCCCCGAAAACCAAACTCTTTTCCGATAATCAACCCTGACAGGGTGAGCGCCCAATCATTAAGACAAACTCCAATCAGGTAGCCTTTCCCTATCGATTTACTATTGTCGGTAACCCTGTCAGGGGAAATTCCTATCCCTTCTTTCCGCCACTCATTACATTGGTTTGTGCCTGAATGGACTGCTCATGCACCAATTGAAGCATGGCAGCAAGAAACCGGGTGTCAAGGCCGGCCTTTTTCCCTTTTTTAATGCGGTCGGCAAATAGCTCCTGCCAGCGCTGCAATTGAAGAATGGTGATGTTGTGCGCATGCTTATACCGCCCCATTTCTTCGGTAATGCCCATGCGTTTTGCCAGGAGACGGATCATTTCATAGTCGATAAGGTCAACTTCATGTCGCAATTCTTCAAGATTGCGCTCAAATTCCTTATTCCCTGAAGTTTCCCGTAATATCAGATTTGCCAGTACATCCTGCAATTGTCCGGGGGTTATCTGTTGAGCTGCATCGCTCCAGGCTTTATCGGGATTGGGATGGATTTCAATCATCAGGCCATCGGCTTCAAGGTCCAATGCCTGTTGCGAAATGGGTTGTATCAATTTCCGGCTGCCACCGATATGGCTGGGATCACACAATACCGGTATACCGGGAATACGTCTTTTTAATTCTATGGGGATCTCCCATTGGGGCGGGTTACGGTACTGTGTTTTCTCAAACTGATAAAAACCGCGATGTACAGCGGCCAGACGTGTAATTCCGTTTTTATACATCCGTTCAATGGCACCCATCCAAAGTGACAGGTCAGGATTGACGGGGTTTTTTACCATTACCGGGATGTCAACACCGGCAAGGCTCTCGGCAAGCTCCTGAACGGAAAATGGATTAACTACTGTGCGGGCACCTATCCATAAAATATCAATATTGTGTGCAAGGGCTTGCTCCACGTGTTGCGGATTGGCCACTTCAACGGTGGTAAGTAATCCGGTTTCTGCTTTTACCCGCATCATCCATTTTAAACCTTCCACACCAACGCCTTCAAATGAACCGGGACGGGTGCGCGGTTTCCAGATGCCCGCCCTGAAAACCTTTACCTGGGGAATTTTCTCCAGTTCACGCGCTGTTTGCATCATCTGCTCTTCCGACTCGGCACTACATGGTCCGGCAATTACCAGTGGTCGTTCACCGGCAGGAATCCATGTTTGAATCGGAGGGAAATTCATAGCATTGAGGTTGAAATTTATGCTTTCACCCATTCCTGTATCTCTTCGAGCTTCAGGGCAGGGACATCCAGCTTCATTTTTTTGCGTAAGCCACCCAGGTCGTTCAACATTTTGTTGGGATTTGCTGCCTTGAGGTCGGCCACCGTTTTGAAACCATATTTGCGCAAAACCGGCACCCATACTTCGGGTACACCAGCCGAAACAAAAGCTTCATCTGCATCGCCTGTTGAAATTGCCTTCTTCTCGGGTCGCATTTGCGGGAAAAACAACACATCCTGAATGGAAGGCTGATTGGTCATAAACATGGTGAGGCGATCAATGCCAATACCCATACCCGAACAGGTGGGCATGCCATATTCCAGCGCACGCACAAAGTCCATATCGATAAACATGGCTTCGTCATCCCCTTTTTGTGAAAGTTTCATTTGTTCCTGGAAGCGGTCGAGCTGATCGATGGGATCGTTTAACTCGGAATAGGCGTTGCAAAGCTCCTTGCCATTGACAAAAAGTTCAAATCTTTCGGTAAGTTCCGGATTACTTCGGTGTCGTTTGCAAAGAGGTGACATTTCAATGGGGTAATCCATGATAAAAGTGGGTTGAATCAGATGCTCTTCACATTTTTCGCCAAAGATGGCATCAATGAGTTTCCCGGTTCCCATGCTTGGGTCGGTTTCAACGCCTAAATCCCTGCAAATGTTGCGCAATTCTTCCTCATTTTTACCGGCAATATCCACATTGGCATATTGTTTTATGGCGTCTGTCATAGTGAGTCGGCGGAAGGGACGTTTAAAATCAATGGACTGCTTCCCAACCTGAACCTGGGTTCGCTTGTGCAGGGCGAGGGCGACCCTTTCGAGCATTTCTTCCGTAAAGTCCATCATCCAGAAGTAATCCTTGTAGGCCACGTAAATCTCCATCACGGTAAACTCCGGGTTGTGGGTACGGTCCATACCTTCGTTGCGGAAATCCTTTGCAAACTCATATACTCCATCAAAGCCACCAACAATGAGTTTTTTCAGATATAATTCATTGGCAATGCGAAGATAAAGCGGCATATCGAGCGCATTGTGGTGGGTGATGAACGGGCGGGCTGCTGCTCCTCCGGGAATGGGTTGCAAAATGGGTGTTTCAACTTCGAGGTAGCCACGTTCACTGAAAAGTCCACGCATGGTATTGATGATCTGGCTGCGCTTGACAAAAATATCGCGTACTTCGGGATTCACAATCAGGTCAACATAGCGCTGGCGATAGCGTTGTTCAGGGTCACTGAAGGCATCAAAAACCTGCTCGTCTTTTTCCTTAACCACCGGAAGTACCCGCAATGATTTGCTCAGCAATTTAAGTGATTTCACATGTATGGAAATTTCGCCCATCTGGGTAATAAAAACAAAACCGGTCACCCCGATGATGTCCCCAATATCTAACATACGTTTAAAAACGTTATTGTAGAAGGATTTATCCTCGTCCGGGCAGATATCATCGCGCTTGATGTAAAGTTGGATTCGACCGGCTGAATCCTGAAGATCAACAAATGAAGCTGCACCCATTATGCGACGGGTCATTATTCTTCCGGCAATACTAATGTCCTGATATAAATCATGGTTATCAGGAAAGTTTTTATGTATTTCGGTGGTGTTTACATTGACTTCATAGGCCTCAGCGGGATAAGCATTGATGCCGGCTTTTTGGAGTTCTTTAAGAGATTCCCTGCGGATAATTTCCTGTTCACTAAATTCGGGTTGCATACAATTTTTTTTTGCAAAGATAGGAGTTTTGATTTTTGGTTTGACCGGGAAAGGGGGCTGGGGAGGAAGCGACTTAAGCGACATGACGATCGAAGCGACCAGGCGATGGGTGCGTGGGCGACTTCAGCGAGATGGTGAGAGGGCGGCCAAGAGATAGAGAGACTGCCTCCTAAGACTCTCGATTAACCGACTATTAGCCAATCGATTGCATGTCATGTAACCTTTTATATGCTCCTTGTCGTGACATCAGTTCCTGGTGGGTGCCACGTTCTACAATTTCGCCCTTTTGCATCACAATAATTTCGTCGGCGTGTTGAATGGTGGATAAACGGTGGGCAATTACAAGAGAAGTGCGGTTTTGCATCAGGTTGATCAGGGCTTCCTGTACCAATCTTTCTGATTCGGTATCGAGGGCTGAAGTTGCTTCATCCAGTATCATCACCGGAGGGTTGCGCAGAACCGCCCGTGCAATACTAATACGTTGCCGCTGACCGCCCGACATTTTTATACCGCGGTCACCAATGTTGGTTTCATAACCTTCGGGCATTTGCATAATAAATTCGTGGGCATTGGCTACTTTGGCTGCCGCGATAATGTCATCGAGACTTACACCTTGCATTCCGAAAGCAATGTTTTCAAACACCGAAGCATTAAAAAGAATGGTCTCCTGTGACACAATTCCCATTAATTGCCGCACATCGCTGATAACAAAATCGCGAATGGATGAACCATCAATCAGGATTTCGCCTTGTGTTACATCATAAAAACGGGGTAGAAGGTCGGCCATTGTCGATTTACCGGAGCCTGAAGCCCCAACCAATGCGATGGACTTCCCTTTTGGGATGATCAGATTGATATTCTTCAGTACATCTTCCTGCTCATACCGAAACCATACATTACGATATTCAATTTTATCGGAAAATTCATCAATGGTTTTGGCATCAGGTTTTTGGGTGATTACTTCTTCGGCTGCCAGCACCTGTTCAATGCGCTCAATGGAGGCAGCGCCTTTATTTATATTGTAAACTGCAGTAGATATGGCTTTAATCGGGTTGATCAACTGCGAAAAAATAAGGATGTAGGTGATAAACATGGAGGCATCAAGGGTGGATTCGGGAGCCAGAATAATTTTTCCCCCGTACCAGATCACAAATACTGATACGGCGATGCCCATGAATTCGCTCAAAGGCGAAGCCAGGTCTCTTTTACGGTAAAGGCGCACCATCAAACGGTTGTACCTTAGGTTTGTTTCCCTGAAATTGCTGTTGGCCCACTCAATGGCATTAAAGGCCTTGATGTTGCGAAGCCCGCCGATAGTTTCTTCGATGGTGGAAAGTAATTCACCCATCTTTATCTGTCCCTTGGCGGAAGTCCTTTTCAGGCTTTTCCCTATCTGGCCTATGATCAGTCCGGTAATGGGCAACAACACCAGGACCATAAGCGTAAGCTCATAATCCATTGCGAAAAGGGAAAATAAATAGAAAAATATGGTAACCGGATCGCGGAACATCATTTCGAGGGAACTCATCACCGACCATTCCACTTCCTGCACGTCGGTGGTCATGCGCGAGATAATGTCGCCCTTCTTTTTTTGTGAGTAATAGGATAGAGGTAGAATTAATATCTTGAAATATAAAGCATTGCGCATATCGCGCACCACACCGTTGCGCACTTCTGCGATGTAATACATAGCCAGATAGCGGAAAAGGTTTTTTAATAAGAAAACGGTAATCAGGATTCCGCAAATTAAAGCCAGTACCGTAAGTTCGTCAAACTGTTCAATGAGTTTACCAATGTAAAAATAGAAATTATCCTTAATCGACTCCATCTCAAATTCCAGAGGGCCAACTGATTCTACTGGTTTTTCCAGTTTAAAAAGGATGTTTAATACCGGAATTACAGCGGCAAAGGAAACCAGCGAAAAGATGGTTGCGAGAATATTAAAAACAATGTTTAGCAAAGCAAATCCCCAGTAAGGAATTGCATAACGCAGTACTTTAAGGACGTTTTTCATAGGTAATAGCTGCCTTGATTCGCCAAAGCGCTGACAAAGATAAGGGTTATGTGGGATTTGATGTTAATTGTTTCGGAGGTTTTTACTGTAAATGGCTTGAGCGGGTGGGCGATTTTTGCGACTTAAGCGAGTGGGCGACTTCAGCGAATGGGCGAAAGAAGCGATAATGTGACTGGGCGACTTCAGTGACTGAGTGACCCACTAAAGACCAAATTGAGCGCAGCGATGCGGGAGACTAACGACCAGGAGACTAGCGACTATCCGACTAACGACTAATCGACTAACGACTAATCGACTAAAAACATTTATTCCGTATCTTTGCACTATGGAAACGACACGACAACAAAAAATATCACGTCTGCTGCAAAAAGACCTTGGTGAAATATTTCAGCTTATGACCCGCAACCATTTACAAGGGTTTCTTATAACGGTAACCAAAGTGAATATTTCGCCAGATTTATCTATTGCCAAAGTATATTTGAGTCTGTTTGGCCCTGGTGATAAGGATGAAATATTCAAGCGCATCAATAAAACCAAGAAAGAAATCAGACATCAACTCGCCCTAAGGGTGGGCAAACAAATGCGGATAATTCCTGATTTGGCCTTTTATGTAGACGATTCTCTTGATTACATCGAAAATATTGATAATTTGCTCAAAGCCTGATCATTAAATCAATAAATCAACCGCACATTGAAACTGCCGCTTTTTATAGCCTGGAGGTACCTGAAATCGAAGAAGTCGCACAATGTGATCAACATTATTTCGGGTGTTTCCGTTGCCGGTGTGACCATAGGTACCATGGCGCTGGTTGTTGTATTATCGGTTTTTAATGGTTTTGAATCATTGGTCGTTTCGCTTTTCAATACCTTCGATCCACAACTAAAAGTTTATCCTGCTGCCGGTAAAACTTTTGCTGATAGTACCTTCCCCTGGGAAGAGATTTCAAAAATAAAAGGGCTTGCTGCCCAAACTGGCGTAATTGAAGAAAAGGTGCTGCTCCGGTATGGTACCAATCAATATCTGGCTACCCTAAAGGGTGTGGATAAAAACTACGATACCTGGACCGGCCTCAACAACATGATTTCTGAAGGCAGCCTGATGCTCGAATATAAGGGGCGGCCACTGGCCATTCCGGGGCAGGGGGTGGCTTATTTCCTGGGGCTTGATCTCGATAATTTTGAGCAGGAAATAGAAGTTTATGCACCCCGGCGCACAGCCAACATCGGGTTAAACCCTGAGCAGGCATTTAACCGTATGGATATTCGTCCTGTGGGGATCTTTTCGGTTCAACAGGATTTTGACTCAAAGTATATGATTGTTCCTTTGTCATTTGCTGAAGAGGCGCTCGGATATCCGCATGAATTAGGCGCAGTGGAAATGGCCCTGAGCAGGGACAAAGATTTAAAGGAAATTCAGGAAAAGGTTCAATCCGTGCTTGGAAATAATTTTATTGTCAAAAACCGTTTTGAGCAGCAGGAAATGCTATACAAAATTATGCGCTCCGAAAAATGGGCCATCTTCATGATTCTGGGATTTATTCTGTTTATTGCAACCTTTAATGTTATAGGATCTCTTTCCATGTTGATTCTCGAAAAACGTAAAGATATCGCAATATTGCAGAGTATGGGCGCTGATGAACATTTGGTAAAACAGATATTCTTGTTGCAGGGAATGATGGTCTCCTTTGGAGGAGCTGTGTTGGGGATGTTGTTGGGCGCGATTATTTGTCTTGCGCAACAGCATTTTGGCATTGTAAGGATTAATACCGAAGGTGGCTCATTTTTAATTGATGCCTATCCTGTAGTAATGCAGTCAATGGATTTTGTTTATGTTTTTTTAGTGGTTTCTTTCATTGGACTTGTGGCAGCCTGGTTTCCGGTACGGAATATACGTAGGATGGGGCCTGTGGTGCAATCATTACACCTGCATTAATTTTTTCTATTGCCTGGATTCTCCTGATTTTTTGGGCTACTTTTTTTGCCTGAGATAATAATTATATCTTCGAATCTACATTAACTAAATATGTGAATATCTGACAATTCATAGAATCAATTGTTTAGGTAATTGGATAGCAAAAGATATTAAATAATTTTCTTAAGCAATTTTCTCCTCTTGCCACTAAAAACCCTGATTTTAGTCTACTTAATTGTCAATCAATTAGGTAATCCTTCGTTTTTTTTTGGGTTAAAAATATAAGGGGATGGTTTTTTATTTAGTTTTGTCGGGACTTATCTACGAAAAATTTCAAATTTTTTTTCATGAAAAAAACATTACACAAACTACTTGTTGCTGCTATAGTCATGCTCACCATGCTTTCAGGCAGCTTAACTTATGCACAGGTCGTGCTGAATTCTACTCAGCAAAATGGGGTTGTGCTTAATGAAAACGCATTTACCGGTATTAGGGTTACCAACTCCTTTGCCGGCTTCAATCATTTTGACGTAAACACCAAAGAGGGTGTTTTTACTGAAATTTCTGCAGCTTCTTATGGTTTTACCTGGGAAGAAGGATCTCCAAAACTTCCTGTGATGCGGCGTTTGATTGAAATTCCGGTTGGCGCTCAACCCAGAGTTTCTGTTGTTTCGTATGATGTTACGGAATACAACCTCAGCGAATTGGGTATTACCCATCCAATTTTCCCCACTCAGCCTGCTGTAGCCAAGGACAATAAAGCTTCGGTTGATTTTGTTAAAAATAATGCTGTTTACACCTCGGATAAATTTACAGAGAATATCCTTGCAAAAGTTGAGGTAGTTGGAACCATGCGTAACATGCGCATTGCCCGCCTCGAAATTGCCCCTGTAGCTTATAATCCTGTTCAGGGAACCATTAAGGTTTACAGCAATGTTGTGGTAGACGTTCAGTTTACCGGTGCTGATTATTCAGCCACAGTTTTACTTAATTCAAAAACGCGCTCACCTTATTTTGGTGGCTTCAGTTTCCTCAACCAGTTGCCAAAAGGTAACGATCGTGAAAATTTTACCAGTTATCCGGTGAAAATGGTCATTGTTTCCGACCCTATGTTCGAAGAAGCATTGCAACCCTACATTGAATGGAAAACCAAAAAAGGATTCACCATTGTTGAAGGTTATACTGACGATCCTGCAGTTGGAACCACCACGGCTTCCATTAAAACCTATCTCCAGGGATTATACAATGCCGGAACCACCGAAGATCCTGCTCCATCATTTGTGTTGTTTGTAGGTGATGTGGCACAGGTTCCTGCATTCTCCCAGAGCGGACATGTAACCGACCTTTATTATTGTGAATATACCAACGATGATATTCCAGAGATGTTTTACGGACGTTTTTCTGCTACATCATTGGCCCAGTTACAGCCACAGATTGACAAAACCCTTATGTATGAGCAATATCAATTCCCCGATCCTTCCTTCCTTGGTGAAGTTGTAATGGTTTCAGGTGTGGATGGCAGCTATGCTCCAATACATGGAAATGGTCAGATCAATTATGGAACTACTACATATTTTAATGAAGCCCACGGCATTGAAAGCCATACTTATCTTTATCCTGCCTCAGGAAGTTCGGCAGCAGCCATCAGGCAGAATGTAAGTGATGGTGTAGCTTATGGAAACTATACTGCTCACGGAAGCTCAAGCGGATGGGCAGATCCTTCTTTTGAAATTTCTAATATTCCTGCATTGCAAAACTATGGCAAATATCCCTTGCTCGTAGGTAACTGTTGTCTTACCAGTACATACAACACTACTTGTTTTGGTGAAGAATTACTACGTGCCCAGGATAAAGGTGCTGTTGGTTACATTGGAGGTTCAAACAGTACATATTGGGACGAAGATTTTTATTTTGGTGTTGGTGTGGGTAATGTTGTGCTTAACCCTACTTATGAAGGTACCACTCTTGGAAGTTATGACCGCGCTTTCCATGATCATGGTGAGCCATTTGAAGACTGGTTTACTTCACAGGCACAAATGCTTGTTGCCGGTAACCTTGCAGTAACCGAATCAGGCTCATCACGCACCACTTACTATTGGGAGATTTATTGCCTTATGGGCGACCCTTCGTTGATGATATACTTTAGTGTACCCGACGAAATGACAGTTTCCTATGAGCCATTGATGCCATTGCAGTCTTTATCTTTCACCGTAAATACTGATCCTTATGCTTATGTTGCCATCTCAAAAGAAGGTGTGCTTTATGGAAGTGCTCTCGCTGACGAGAACGGTGTAGCAGAAGTTATGCTTGAACCCATTTCTGTTCCTGGTGAGGCCGATGTGGTCATTACTGCACAAAACCGTCAGCCATACATTGGTGCTGTTCTGGTTGCATCACCTGAAGGACCTTATGTATTGATGCAATCACAGGTAGTGAATGATGAAGATGGAAACAACAACCAGCTTCCCGAGTATAACGAGCATTTTGGTTTTGATATGTCCCTCAAAAATGTGGGAAATACTGAATCTCAGGAACTTACCGTTACACTTTCAACGGTCAGCCCTTATGCTGAAGTGCTTACTTCAACCCAAACATGGCCAAACATTGCTCCTGGAGAAACACTCAATATTGACAATGTATTTGATGTCCTTACCAGTGAATGGCTTCCTGATCAACATGCAGCCCAATTTACCCTGGAAATTTCAAATGGTACTGAAACCTGGAACAGTAGTTTTATGGTTAAGCTGAATGCACCTGTATTGATGTCGGGCGATGTTACCATTGATGACATTATTAATGGCACCGGAAATGGAAACGGTCGTCTCGATCCGGGTGAAAATGTGGTTCTTTCCTTCAAAGTAAACAATGATGGTCATTGTGTTGCTCCTGACACCGAAGCTTATCTGTTTACCGATAGCGAATGGATTGTGATTGATTCTGTTAAAACCATGGTTGGAGATATCGTTAGTGAAAATTCAGGGCAGTCTTTTTACAATGTAGCTGTTAGTGAAGATGCACCGATAGGTACCTCTGTAAATCTGTATTTTTCAAATGAATCAGGTCCTTACAGTTCTTCAAAAGTTTACACTCCAAAGGTTGGACTTATCATCGAAGATTTTGAAAGCGGAGATTTCAGTGCCTATGAATGGAACAATGCCAGCTTATCCCCATGGACCATTACCACAAATCCTGTTCATGCCGGAACTTATGCTGCCCGCTCGGGTGTTATAGGAAACAGTGCTTCAACCACCCTTCAGATTTCAATGGATGTGGCTGCTGCTGATAATATTTCATTTGCCCGTAAGGTTTCCAGTGAAAGTGGTTATGATTACCTTAAGTTTTATGTAGATGGCGCTGAAAAAGGTTCATGGGCTGGTGATGTGGATTGGGATATTGCTACCTATCCTGTTACCGCTGGTAACCATACCTTTAAATGGACTTATAGCAAAGATGGCAGCCAAACCAGTGGATCAGATGCGGCTTATATTGATGATATTGTATTCCCATCTTCAAATGGTGGTGGTACAGGAACAACATTTGCTGTAAAAGCTTTTGCTTATCCCGCTGCTTTGTGTGGTGAAGGAGAAGTTAATTTATTTGCTTTTGCCATGAATGCTACAGGCGATGAATTGGTTTACAATTGGGCTCCTGCTGAAATGCTTAACAATCCTGCATTATACAATCCTGTTGCAATGATTGCCGATACCACCCTCTTTACAATTGAAGTAATAGATGGTTTGGTAAATACCAGCACTGAAATTGAAATTATTGTTGATGCAAAACCAGAAACTCCTGTTATTGAGCCAAATGACACACAACTGATCTCGAGTGCTGAAACCGGAAACCAGTGGTACAATACCGATGGACCGATAGAAGGTGCTGTAAACCAGATTTACGAACCTGAAATTTCTGATTATTATTACGTTGTTGTGACTTCAGAAAATGGATGTGTGTCTGATCCTTCTGAGCAGATTTATTTCTCAATGGTTGGCGTAGGAAATCAGGAATTATCCAATGCCCTGAAAGTTTATCCAAATCCGTTCCGCAACCAATTGAATGTTGAATTTGGAGTTAAACAAGCGGGTCAGGTAAAAATCAGTCTGCTCAATCTTTTAGGTCAGGAAGTACGAAGGATTGAAGATGGTTTATTCGCCACCGGAAATCATAACATCACTTTTACTGCCAAGGGGTTACTTCCAGGGATTTACTTCCTGAAGATGGAATCTTCCAATGGAACTGATGTTAAAAAAGTTGTTTTATCAGAGTAGTCATTTAAAAAAGTACTTATGCGTTCACGAAGTTTATTATTGATTGCAATATTCCTTTTCTCCGCCGGATTAATATCGGCCCAGAACTGGATAGCCATAACTTCTGATAGCCCAGTGCCGGCAGCCACCAACCTGGTGGCTACCGACGCCTCGGTTACGGTTGTTGAATTTAACCTCCAGGGGTTTTACCTCAATCCGGTATCTACTTCCGGCGGTGAAGCCTTTACTATTAATGTGGATGGAGCTACCTCCATGCTCCAACAAGGGATGCCCGATTTACCAAAGCTTTCAGCAGCCCTGATCATTCCTGATCAGGCACAAATGTCTGCAAGGGTGATTTCGTCGCGGTACATCGACTATCCGTTTATGGATGTCGCACCCTCAAAAGGTAATTTTACCCGCGATATTGATCCGGCAAGCATTCCTTATGTTTACGGAAAAGCTTACGACAGGGATGAATTTTTTCCTGCAAATCAGGTTGGCTTAAGTGATCCTTACATCCTTCGTGATTTCAGGGGACAGACCCTTATCGCAAACCCATTCAGCTATAATCCGGTTACCAAAACCCTCAGGGTTTATTATGAAATGACCGTTGAGGTTTATGCTGATGGCATTTCATCCTATAACATATTGAACCGGCAATCACAACCTGAAAAGACCGACAGTGAATTTCAAAATGTTTATGCGCGTCATTTTCTCAATGCAACTTCCTCTTCACGTTATACCCCATTGGAGGAACAAGGCAATATGCTGATCATTTCCTATGGCACGTTTATCCCTGAACTGGAGGCTTTCAAAGCATGGAAAACTACCATTGGTATGCCTGTTGAAATTGTGGATGTTGCTACCATAGGCGCTACTGCCACACTCATCAAAACATTCGTGGCTGATTATTACAATACCAACGGCCTGACTTATCTGTTGCTGGTTGGCGACAATGCCCAGATTCCCACTGTAACCACTGGTGGAGTTGGCGGTCCTTCTGATCATGCCTATGCTTATGTATTGGGCAATGATCATTATCCTGAATTTTTTGTAGGCCGGTTCTCTGCTGAGAATGTGGATCAGGTTCAGACACAGGTTACACGTACCATAACTTATGAGCAAAATCCCGATGTATCGGTGGATTGGTTCTCAAAAGGTGTAGGCATAGCATCGAGCCAGGGCCCTGGTGATGATGGTGAATATGATTATGAGCACATGAATAACATTAAGTCAGACCTCGTAGGTTTTACCTATACTTATGTGGCTGAATTGTATGATGGATCTCAGGGTGGCATTGACCTTCCGGGGAATCCTAACTCTACGCTTGTTGCCAATGAATTAAACGTGGGTGCAAGTATCATTAACTACACCGGTCACGGAAGCCAGACTTCCTGGGGTTCAAGTGGTTTTTCAAACACGGGCGTCAATTCACTTACCAACAACAACATGTGGCCATTCATCTTTTCGGTGGCTTGTGTGAACGGCGATTTTCAGAACAGCACTTGTTTTGCCGAAGCATGGCTAAGGGCTACCAATGCCAATGGTCCCACAGGAGCAATTGCAACCTTGATGTCAACCATCAATCAATCCTGGAATCCTCCAATGGATGGACAGGATGAAATGAACGACATTCTGGTTGAATCCTATGAAAACAACATCAAACGCACCTTTGGTGGCATTGCAATGAATGGATGCATCAAAATGAATGAAACCTACGGTGGTGATGGTGAAGAAATGGCTGATACCTGGCTTATTTTTGGAGACCCATCCGTTATGGTCAGGACAGCTATGCCTGAGGAATTGGTTGTTGGTCATAATCCTGAAGCTTTTATTGGTTCCAGTCAGTTTGAAATCAGCTGCGATGTTGAACATGCCTTTGCTTGCCTTACCCTTGATGGAGAAATTCTTGGAACTGCCTTTGTTGATGGTGGCACAGCGGTAATTGAAATCCCTACCCTCAGCAATGTTGGTACCATGAAACTTGCTGTAACAGCTTTCAATCACATTCCTTATATCGTGGATGTTGATGTATTCCCTCTGGATGGACCTTACGTGGTTTACAACAGTCAGATGATCAATGATGCTGATGGAAACAACAATCAACAACTTGATTATGATGAATCGGTGCTTTTGTCGCTGGCATTTAAAAATGTTGGAACCGAAGATGTTGAAAATGTGGAAGTAACCCTCAGTACAGAAAATCCTTCTGTTACCATAACTGATAATACCGAGAGTTATCCATTTCTTGGTGCCGGCCTGACCGATACCATTACCGATGGGTTTGCTTTTTCCATCGGAAACGACCTGCCTGACGGACAAAAAATCAGCTTTAACTATGTAGCTGTTGCCGGCGATGACGAATGGAGCGGTAGTTTTAATGTTACTGCACATTCTGCAGTGCTGGATTTTGGTGGTAGTGTACTTACCGACGAAAACGGAAACAACAACGGCAAAGCCGATCCGGGTGAAACTTTTGATCTTCACATTTCGATTCTTAACGAAGGTGGCGCCCCAGCTTACAACCTGAGCGGCGTGCTTTCAACTACAGATGAAAATATCTCAATCTCCTTGGATAGTATCAATTATGCTACCATTGGTGGAAATGATACACTTGTAGGAGTTTATACTGTAACTGCCAATCCGGCAACACCTTCGGGACATGTTGCTGAATTTCAGTTTAATATTTCGGCAGATGGTGGCTTTGCCTCAACCGGAAGTTTTGAAATTGTTATAGGACAAATTCCGGTGCTTATCATTGATCTGGACGGGAACCATAATTCAGGAACCGTAATCCAGAGTAGCTTAAACAACCTTTCAGTTTCATCTGATTATGTAACTTCATGGCCAGCTACAATTGATACCTATCAATCGGTGTTCGTATGCCTTGGAGTTTATCCAAACAATGAAGTATTGAGCGGAACGCAGGGACAAGCCCTGGCAGATTTCCTCAACAACGGTGGAAGGGTTTACATGGAAGGTGGTGATACATGGTCGTTTAACACGGCTACCGCTGTTCATCCAATGTTTATGATTACCGGACTTGTTGATGGAAGTGGAGATTTGCAAACGCTGAATGGTACAGACGGAGAGTTTACCGAAGGTATGGCTTTTGCGTTTGGTGGTGATAATAGCTACATTGATCGTCTTTCTCCAAAACTGAATGCTGTTTCCATCTTCAAAAACTCAAGCCCGGTGTATGATGCAACCATCTATTTTGAAGGCAGCAATTACAAAACCATTGGTTCTTCCTTTGAGTTTGGTGGACTTACCGATGCTGATTTACGCTCGGTTAAAGATTCGCTCATGCTGGCGTATATCAATTTCTTCGAATTGAGCACTGCGGCTCCGTTACTTGCCAATTTTATAGCATCTGATGTTGAGGTTTGTGAAAACGATATCATTACTTTCAACGACAATTCAGCTGGTGAGGTTACCGCCTGGGCATGGAGTTTCCCGGGAGGTGTTCCCGATACTTCCAATGTTCAGAATCCGGAGATTTCGTACCCTGAGCCTGGAACCTATGATGTTACCCTGACGGTTACGGATGGCGTGAATATGAATATGGTTACCAAAACAGGCTACATTATTGTTGATTACTGTATGGGGTTGAATGACTTGTCACTGCGCAATCAGGTAAAGGTTTATCCTAACCCGGGCAATGGCAGGTTTACGGTTGAACTTCCTGAACTCACCGGTGAAACTGCTTTAAAAGTCGTTTCAGTTTCGGGTGTCGAAGTATTAAATACAACTACATCCAAATCAGGAATCCACAATCTACAGTTACCCGATGCCTCAAGGGGCGTATACATATTGTTGATCGATAATGCTCAGATGAGCAAGAGAATAAAACTTATTATTGGTCAATAACCTTGTTTCAAGGTGGTAAAAAAGGGAGGATTTTTTCCTCCCTTTTTTATTTTGGGTCTTTCCTTGTGTTTTAGGGTCTTATGCCCAATTTGAAAAACATTTTGTTATTCCTTTGAATTAAAGTAATTTTGATACGGAATTAAAATAATGCCTGTTTAAACTTCTGCCTTATGGACAATAGCCAGTATAAAATACTTTTGGTTGATGATGAAGTCGATGTGCTGGAGTTTTTAAGCTACAATTTAAAGAAGGAAGGGTATAACGTATTTACGGCAAAAAACGGGCGCAGAGGACTTGAAATTGCCGAAGAAGTGCTACCTCACCTGATTATCCTGGATGTGATGATGCCCGAAATGGATGGAATCGATGCCTGTCGGACCATCCGCTCCATCCCGTCCCTTAAGGCGAGCCTGATTGTTTTTCTTACGGCAAGGGGCGAAGATTACTCCCAGATAGCAGGTTTTAAAGCCGGAGCCGATGATTACATCACAAAGCCCATTAAACCCAACGTGCTTACCAGCAGGATTAAGGCCCTGTTGCGGCGATATAAGGCTGATGAAGTGCTGGAAAGGGTTTACCATTTGCCCGACATGACCATCGACCAGGAAAGATATGTGGTTGTTGTGGACAGTAAGGAAATTAAGTTGCCGAGAAAAGAGTTCGAGATATTGTTGCTCCTTACATCGAAGCCAAACAAGGTTTTTTCGCGCTATGACATTTTTATGGGTGTGTGGGGCAACGATGTCATTGTCGGCGACCGCACCATTGATGTGCATGTGAGGAAAATACGTGAAAAAATCGGAACGGATAATATAAAAACCATTAAAGGTGTTGGTTACAAATACGAACCCATGCTATGAAGACAGACTTCTCAAACCCAAATAAACTGGCCCTTGGTAACGCGTTTCTTGTTGTGGCTTTTATGGCTGTGCTTACTGCCGTTTATGCTATTTTTGTTGATAATGGTCCCGTGTGGTGGTATCTGCTGATTGCACTGGCACTGATGTTTATTTTTGCCTATTATGTTTTCAGGTTTACCCTCGAGAAATTTATCTATGAAAAAATAAGGGTTATTTATAAAACCATTCGTAACAAAAAAACGACCAAAGGGACCGGGCATGACATCAGTGCCGGAAAATCGGTCAATGAAGTTTATGAAGATGTGGTTGATTGGGAGAAAAGTAAAAGTAAAGAGATTGAGGAACTGAAAGAAATGGCCAAATACCGGCGTGAATTTCTGGGCAATGTTTCCCATGAACTTAAAACCCCGATTTTTAACATTCAGGGCTATGTGTTGACTTTACTTGATGGCGGACTTGAAGATCCCTCCATCAATAAAGAATATTTGCTCAGGACCGAAAAAAGCATCAACCGTATGATTGCCATTGTAGAGGACCTGGAGTCAATATCAAAACTTGAGTCTAGTGAGCTGCACCTTGAACTAAAAAAAACCGACCTGCTTGCACTTACCCGTGAAGTCATTGATTTTATGGAAATTAAAGCCCGAAAGCGCAACAATAAAATAGAATTTGGTGGTAATTATGATAAGCCATTTTATGTAATGGCCGATAAGGAGCGCGTCAGGCAGGTGTTGATCAATCTGATTGACAATTCAATTAAATATGGTAACCAGGAACATGGTAAAACCCTGATCAGTTTTTTTGATATGGATGAAAACCTTTTGGTGGAAGTTACTGACAATGGAAATGGCATTGAAGAGCCGGATTTGAAAAGGGTTTTTGAGCGGTTTTTTCGCACTGATAAAGGACGGTCTCGTGAACAGGGAGGTTCCGGCCTTGGATTGGCCATTGTTAAACACATTATTGAAGCGCATGATCAAACCATCAATGTGCGCAGCAGTGCCGGCGTTGGGACTACTTTTGCCTTTACCCTGCGTAAGGCCTGAGCATTCAACCGCTTTTCTTTTCAGAATTTGCGTTCCGTGGTAAAGTTGACCAACTTTTCGAGTGAGGATTTGGCTTCACTATCAGGAAATTCTTGCAGCAAGGCCAATGCAGCCGCTTTGTATTCCGTCATTTTGGTTTCGGCATAGGCTATGCCACCCTTTACTGAAACTTCCTGTATCAGTGCATTTACCTTTGCGGGATTGTCATTGTGATTTTTAACCACATTGATAATCCGCCGTTTTTCCATCCAGTTTGAGTTGGAAAGTAAATGAATCAGGGGGAGGGTCATTTTTTTTTCCTTGATGTCAATGCCATTGGGTTTCCCGGTTTCAAGGCTATTACTGTAGTCGAACAAATCATCCCTTATTTGAAAGGCAATGCCGGTCAATTCGCCAAATCGGTGCATCTTTTCTATGGTTTCTTTGTCAGCCGCCACCGAAGCCGCACCACTGGCACAGCAGGAGGCAATAAGCGATGCGGTCTTTTTGCGGATAATTTCAAAATAGACTTCCTCGCTGATGTCGAGGCGGCGGGCTTTATCAATCTGCAGCAGTTCCCCTTCGCTCATTTCGCGGGTGGCATTGGCTACAATCCTGAGCAATTCAAAATCGTTGTTGTCGAGTGAAAGAAGCAGGCCTTTGGAGAGCAGGAAATCACCAATAAGTACTGAAATTTTATTTTTCCACAAGGCATTGAGTGAAAAAACACCGCGCCTTTCATTGGAATCGTCCACCACATCATCATGAATGAGTGTGGCGGTGTGCAACAACTCAATGAGCGAAGCAGCCCGATAGGTTGATTCATTCACATTGCCACACAATTGCGCCGAAAGAAACACGAACAAGGGCCTTATTTGCTTGCCTTTGCGCTTCACAAGATAGGCTGTGATCCGGTCGAGCAAAGGAACCTTGCTGCGCATAGAATCCTTGAATTTTTTTTCAAATTCCCTGATGTGCTCCTCAACCGGTGCTTTTATTTCATTCAACAAACTCATTCAGTCTTCTAAAGTGTAATTTCATTGCAAATATATTGTAAAACAAACGCTCATGGCGTAAAGTTCCTTTTTTATTTGATATAGACAAACGTCTATGGATAGCTTTTCTAAGTTTCCCAACGATATTTTCTGTCGTTAAACGTAGTAACAGATTAATCATGAGTTGCTGATTTATTACTTTCCGGCCTTAGAATAAAGGTTTTGGTTGGGTTGGTTTTAAAGGATGCGAACAATGTCACCGGCATAACTGTTGCACTGTTAAATCAAATCTTATTCGATTATGTGGAACAAAAAATATAAAAGCGGTCAGGAAGGTCCCAATTATCTGGAAAAGCGTTTTGTTTTTGATAACTTTGTAGAAGCATTTGCTTTTATGACCCAGGTGGCTTTCCTGGCTGAAAAGCATGGGCATCATCCCGACTGGAACAATGTTTATAATGAAGTAGTGATAAAACTTAGCAGTCATGATGCCGGCAATGTGGTTACCGATAAAGATCATAAACTGGCTGCTGAAATTGATGCCTTAAAAAGTTAACTTCAAACCTTCAACTCTATGTTAAATTATCCCGTAAAGGTCCTTCTGGCATTTGGTGAAACCTTTAGTGGGAACGATGAACTGCTCAACTGGTTGTTAAAAAACGGTTATCCCGAATTGGCCGCTTTGTCGAGTGCCATCCGCGGCAGCGAGGAGGCTTTTGCCTGGCTGATTAAAAATGGTTACCGTGAACTTGCAGCGCTCGATTCGGCAATTGATGACAATAATAAGGCCTATGATTGGTTGAATCAAAACAAGTATTTTTTTCTTGCGGTAATTTCGGATGCCTGTCACAACCAGCCGGAAGCCATTGCCTGGTTGACTAAAAACGATCTGCAGATTTTTGTAGTAATTGCAACGAAAATCCGGTTTTTCAGGGACAACCAGACGTTTGATCACCACAAAATCCATTTTTGAGTTCTTAAATTGGGGAATAAAAAAAACCTGCCAATGTTCCGGCAGGTTTTTTTATGATAAAAATGGAGGTTATCCACACTTTGAGTATCCACATTGTGTGCAGGTCATACATCCTTCTTTGAAAACAAGGGCTCCTTTCTCGCCACAACTGGGGCAGGTTTCTTTGGCAGAAACTGAAGTGCCATCGGGGATATATCTTTTAAGGGAACGGACCACCCCATTTTTCCAGGTGGTGATGCTGTCGTTGTCAAAGTTGAGGTTTTGAATCAGGTTGACCAGGTATGGCAAAGGCATTCCATGTCGCAAAATGCCTGAAATGAGTTTGGCATAATTCCAGTATTCTTTGTTGAAAGAACGCGATAGTCCTTCAATGGTAACCTTGTAACCGTCTTTGTCTTCAAACTGGAAATCATACCTTGCGGGTTCATCGCCTGTTTTGTTCCGGATTACTGATCCCTTTTGTACCCATGGTGGTAAATAAAAGCCCTCAGCCTTGCCGGTGAAAACTTCATACGGCTTGCCATCGAGCAATCCTATCACCGCAATCCATTTTTCATAATCATTCTGGAAACGAACAACATCAGCCTCAATGCGTGCAGGGCGGACCGGTGCTTTAGTTTCATGAAATACTGTGGGGTCTTCTTTTTTATCATTGCTCACCAGTACGCCCGAGCGGGAGCCATCACGATAGATAGTCATGCCCTTGCAACCACTTTCCCAGGCTGTTTTATAAACTTCACCAACAAGGTTTTCTGAAACATCATTGGGCAGATTAACGGTTACACTAATGGAATGGTCCACCCATTTTTGAATGGCACCCTGCATTCTTACTTTACTTACCCAGTCGATATCGTTTGAAGTTGCCTTATTGTATGGCGAATTTGCAATAAGCGGCTGAAGTTTTTTCTCGTCGTATAATTTTACTTCTTCAGGGTCATAATCATTCACTTTCAGCCAATTGATGAACTTGGGATGAAAGACATTGTATTCTTCCCATGAATCACCAACACCATCAACAAAGGATACATTTGATTTTTTATCGTTGGGATTAACCTTACGCCTGCGTTTGTAACTGACCATAAACACAGGTTCTATACCCGAAGATGTTTGTGTGCAGATACTCACGCTTCCGGTGGGAGCGATGGTGAGCATTGCAATGTTACGCCTTCCGTTGCGTATCATTTTTTCGTGCACCTCGGGCGCATGTTCTTTTAGCCGTTGAATAAAAGGGTTATTCTTTTCACGTTCAGCGTTATAGATAGGGAACGGTCCGCGTTCGGCTGCCAGATCTGCTGAAGCACCGTAAACTTCGGTCGCCAGCGTTTTGTGGATGTCAACTGAAAAATCGGTGGCATCATCTGAACCATAGCGTAAACCAAGTGCAGCAAGCATATCTCCTTCGGCAGTAATACCAATACCGGTACGGCGACCCAAAAGAGTTTTCTGGCGGATGTTTTCCCACATTTTACGTTCAATCCGCTTGATTTCTTCATCTTCCGGATCTGCTTTTACTTTGGCAAGGATGGCATCTATCTTTTCTGACTCCAGGTCAATGATATCGTCCATGATGCGAAGCGCTTTGGCCGAATGGTTCTTAAATAAATCCATGTTGAAGTTTGCCTGTGGGGTAAACGGATTTTCAACATAGCTGAAAAGGTTTATGGCAATCAGGCGGCAACTGTCGTATGGGCAAAGGGGAATTTCGCCGCAGGGATTGGTTGACATGGTTTTGAAACCCAGGTCGGCGTAACAATCGGGGATAGATTCCTTGATGATGGTGTCCCAGAAAAGCACGCCCGGTTCAGCTGATTTCCATGCATTATGGATGATTTTGTTCCAGATTCCGAGGGCATCGATTTCCTGAACCTTCATAGGATTATCGGAGTAGATAGGATATTGCTGGCGATAAGGTGTTCCGTTGATGACGGCGCGCATAAATTCGTCATCGAGTTTTACCGAAACGTTGGCCCCGGTAACTTTCCCTTCCTCCATTTTGGCATCGATGAACCTTTCCGCATCCGGATGTTTCACTGAGATGGAGAGCATTAGTGCACCTCTGCGGCCATCCTGTGCCACTTCACGGGTGGAATTGGAATAGCGCTCCATAAAAGGAACAATTCCGGTGGACGTGAGTGCACTGTTTTTTACCATACTTCCGGTTGGCCGGATGTGTGACAGGTCATGTCCTACACCTCCGCGGCGTTTCATCAGTTGCACCTGCTCCTGGTCAATTTTCATGATGCCGCCATAGGAATCGTAATTGGAGTCGCCCCCAATTACAAAGCAGTTTGAAAGCGATGAGACCTGGTAGTTATTGCCCATTCCAGCCATGGGGCTTCCCTGGGGGATGATGTATTTAAAGTTGCGAAAAAGATCAAAAATTTCTTCTTCGCTCATGGGGTTAGGATATTTTTTTTCGATACGTGCCACCTCAGCTGCCAAACGGCGGTGCATATCATCAGGGGTACGTTCATAAATATTTCCGTGGCTGTCCTTTAACGCATATTTATTCATCCAGACATCAGCTGCCAGGGAGTCGCCATCAAAATAGGCTGTTGCTTTTTCAAGGATTTCGTCATGTGGATAAGCTACATGATCATCCTGTGCAGTAACATTCATATTTGAGGCTCTTTCAAGTAATACACTGTCCATTTTTCTAACATTTTGTTCCGGTTCATATTCTTTTTGTTCCGGTACAACAGGCCGTACCCTTTTTTCGAGTACTTCATTGTAAGGTTCAGTTCTGTTTTCATTAACTGAAGTTTCATTAACATCGTCAAAATTTGTGAACAGGCTGTTTTCCATAGCAATAGGTCAAATTACAATAAATCAATATTTCATTCTTAGCACACAATCGGGCTGATAATAAAGCACTTATCTTTTTGATAAGTGCTCTTTTAACAATAGACCAATATACAAATTCCAAAAAGGCCAGTCAAAATTGACTTATTAACAATTGGGACCTTTTGCACTGTAATTATCTGAAACCGAATTTGTAATAATCTTAATAATTATTTCTCGGCAGCGTATTTAGAGTAAAAAATGGCTAAGTATGAGAGAGTTAAATTAACAAGTTGATTTTCAGAGTAAAAGCCGAAAGTGGCGCTGTTGTAACCAGAATGCAAATATCGTTAACTTTGGCAATGAAACCGGAGGAAGATTTTCACAAAGGCATTGGAGTTATTAACAATTGGGGAGAAGAAAAAAGTTCAAAACTTTGAGCCGATAGATAAGGCGCTCAAAATCAATTCATCATAATGATTAAAGGGAATGATAACAGGAGGTAATGCGTTAACTAGTTAAAAATCAAGACTTAAGGAGATATAGAAAACCGGTTTGTTGATGACCATGTCCTCAATGCCCCAGGCATAATCGGCCCGGAGAAAATAACCGAGAATACGGGCCCTGGCACCAAACCCAAGGCCTCCAACCAATGGGTCGCGCTGCTCGCGAATGGTAATAAACAATGGTCCTCTATTAATAATCCGGGTAAATAAGGCATTTTCATCCGAATATGGATTCGGTCCGGTCCAGGCGGTGCCCAGATCGCCAAAGGCTATCAATTGAAAGTTGTTCAGAAAATCGGATCTGAGTGGACGGTTGGCCAGATAATTGAAAATGGGGAAGCGCAGTTCGGAGTTGAATACCGCGAAGCTGTTGCCGTTTCGTACATTCTGGTAAAATCCACGCATGTTGGTGGCAAGGGTTTGATAGGCATAGTTTTGCGAATAGTCAATGGGGGCTTCGGTTGTGAATTTCGGCGTAAGCCAGGTGTCAACACCTCCCATGTAATAAATGAGTTTGCTTTTCCCGAACGATGTGCTGATGGCAAAACGGTTGGCCCAGATAAAGTTGCGGTGGATCGGCATGTAATGGCGGATGTCGAAACCCAGAACAGCCATATTATTAAAATTGTCCTCGCCGGCAATCTCCTGATAATACTCACCAAAGAGTTTAAAACGCATGCCATCAAGCAGGTTTAGTCCCAACTGCCTGGTGCCGTCATAAGTTACTTCTCCTTTGGCTGATATCCAGTATTTGTTTTCATCGGGTTGC
Source organism: Lentimicrobium sp. (assembly GCA_034005265.1). GTDB lineage: Bacteria > Bacteroidota > Bacteroidia > Bacteroidales > Lentimicrobiaceae > Lentimicrobium. The sequence continues at coordinate 28,639 of JAVEVB010000023.1, read as the reverse complement.
CTCAGGTTGTACTGGTCGGTTGACATATATACTGCCCTGTCTTTTCTGAAGGTTGTAGTACCCTTAATGCTGAGCAGTGGATTAATAGGATATTTAAGTATATAGTGCAGTTCATGGATTTTGTACCTCACTATAGAATAAAGGCTTACTTGCTCAATAGACTGGCGGTGGAAATAGATTTCCCTGTCAAGCCGGTGTTTGAGGTTGGCGATGGAAAAAATGTATTCATTGTTAATGAGGTTAAAGTCCAGCCGAACCCCCGCCACAATGCGGTAATCTTCAAGCAGATCAGTTAGCCCAACTTTAAAAAATGCATTCAGGCCAGGCGTAAGGAAAATTGGTCCACCACCTCCGGAGAAAGGTTGATAACTTGTACTAAGGAAGTTGAAATCAAGTTGGCTGACAAGCTCATTTATTTGATATTCAACATTATAGTTTCTTTGTTTTGGAACTACAAATTCCTCAAGGCCCTCTTCGTTTATCCCGCCGCGTCGTTTTCGTTTGGTACCGGCTTTGTTTTCCATGGAAATACGGTATTCCTCCAGGTCAATCAGGCTGTCGGAACTGGGCAATTCAGGGTCACCGGCATATACATTCACAAAATGGCGTTTTCGTAATTTGGTTGCCGGTTGCTTAATTTCCGGTTCAGCCTGGCTCAGTGCACTAAGCTGGAGCATTTGCTGCTCCATGTAATCGGTTTTTGAAGGTTTGGTAAATTCTATATTTCGCGCAGAGGGCATATCGGTAGTATATATGCGCATCATTTGATCTGAATAGAGCACTTCAGCGGTTTTTCCGGCCGAAACACTGGCAGTGTGTGAAGTGATGTTCCGGGCATAATCCGTAAGGGCATAATTCCTTGTAAAAAAACGATAATGGGCAATGGTGTCCACATGGGTAATTACGCTATCGAAGCCAGCCAGGTATCGGTTGTAGATACCGCTTTCATCGCTCAGGTAGGTGATGTAGCCCTTCTCATATTCAACGGCTTGTATTTCGTTGGCAATTGGTGTATCCGTAATGCGTCGGAGTGTTTTTGATTTTTTTGCCACATCGTATAAGAACAGGTCGTTGGTGCGCTCCAGCCCGGGTTTTGAGATGCTGGGCTTCTCGCTTATGGTATCATTCGGACGATTGGAACTAAATACAATTTGTTTTGAGTTGCTGATAAAAGCGGGGTTCAGGTCATTATATATATCATCGGTAATTTGCTCCGCTGATGAAGCCGCAATGCTGTATATAAACAGATCGCTTTGTCCTTTTCGTATGGCCGACATGGCAAGATAGCGCCCATCATGCGAGTAATTGATGTCGAGTATTTTCTGAAATCCATAGATAAATTGCCAGGTTTTCTTATGGGTTTCTGTATCAATCTGGTAAAAGCGAATTTCGCCTTTGCGTTCTGTAATCAGACCGATTAAACTATTGGTGGGATGAAATTCAATGAGCGGATAACTATAATCGGCTTTTTCATCCAGTCGTTGACCCTGCCGGTAGATGAGTTTACGTTTACCGGTAATGTTATTGTATAGCCATACTTTAGCCTGACCGGCTTCATTCGTTATCCATGCGAGGTATTTCCCATCGGGACTAATGCGCACCCGGTCATAAACAACGGTTTTCTTAGTTTTTTTCTGAACAGGTTTTGGCTGCGGCATCACTTTACCCAGCTCACTATCTTTGTATTGTTGCTCATAGTGGGCATACCATTCCTTAATCAGGTTTCGGAATGAAACATTAAGCACATACAGGAATCCTGTTTCCACATTACGGCTCACTCTGGCAAGGTAAATAATGTTTGGAATGCTTTGTTTGCCGTATTTGTCCGTTATGTATTTCCAGATGCTGTGCCCGGCATATATGGCATCATCCCCTTTCAGATGGTTGAATTTTTTGTACCTGCCACTGATTATACCATCCCGCATATGGTTGTCCAGTTCAGTGTTCCATTCTTCACCTATATACGAAACCAGGCCGTCAATAAACCATGAAGGCATAGTCATGAGGGTTGAATTTGTAATCTGCCGCCCAACAGAACCGCCGTAAATGGATTGGTCTATCAGCGCCCGGGCCATACCCGCGCGGATTTGTTTCTCAAAATTCGCGTAATTTCCATCGAAGTATATGAATACCTTATTGCCAATGATGTAGGTAATTCCACCTATGTTATACTGTTGTTCACTCAATAGACCTATGTTGCTCTGTTTGAGGTCGGTAAGCGAATTGAAAACAATGAATACAATTTTGTCTGTTACCCTGGTTTCGAGCAAGGCTTCAAGTTCAGGTTGAATTTGCTTGGCATAGCGGGCAGTATAAATGGCTAATTCTTTACCGTTAAGGTAAAAGTAGGTGTCAAAATCAGCAAAACGGTAATAGGTCCAGAGGAAGTCTCCATACTGCACCCTGCTTTTACCAAAAGGCATTTGCGAACCATTGTAGAATTGCGAATAAGCACCTGTTGACAGCAATAAAAGGGTCAACAGAATCAGTATCCTGGTCCGGCATTGATGAAACAGAAAGTTAAACGCAGTATTAATCATTCGTAATACAATAGGGATGTAAAAATAATACAAAAATTCTGGACTTGTCGTAAATTGGTGATTTTGGCTTCATTTTGCCACAAAAGTTGTACCGAAGTGGGGCGAGGGGAAGACTTAAGCGAACCAGGCGATGAGGCAAACGAATTGACTAAACAAGAAACACTAAACACCAAATATCAATACAAACAACGCAAAACACAATTAGCAATAAATACTAAACATTAAACAAATAACACTGAACAAATAACAATAAACAATCTAATGACTAAAAGTCCGGTGACTATCTGACTAACGACTAGCCGACTAATGAAAAAAATCGTATCTTTGCAGTCTCATCGTTTTGTTGGAAACAATTACCTCATCTTTGGCGGATTCTGGCAGAACATTTTTATCCCTCAAACCAATTCAACCAACAATCCTAAACCCTATACATGGCAAGATCGCAACAAACCTGGAACAAAATAGAAAACGAAAAAAAGAAACAAAAGAAGAAGAAAGACAAGGCCGCCAAAAAACTGGAAAGATCGTCAAGTTCCTCCGATGGTAATAGCCTCGACGACATGATTGCTTATGTTGATGAATTTGGACGTATTTCCGATACCCCTCCCGATCCTGCTGCAAAATTAGTAGTTAAGGTTGAGGAGATTGAAGTTGGCGTGAGAAAAAAAGAAGATATGGATCCTGTTGATGAGAACAGGACAGGTATTGTTACCTTTTTTAACGATTCAAAAGGTTTTGGCTTTATCAAGGATCTGACTACCGGTGAGAGTATTTTTGTACACATCAATCAGGTGTTGGAGCCAATTATTGAAAACAATAAAGTAACTTTTAAAGTAGAAAGAGGCCCTAAGGGGTTGAGTGCCTACGAAGTTAAAGTAGTCAGATAATTTATCCCTGAATTTGCAGGGAAAATTTTCCCTGGTTCTCTTCAAACGAAATTTTTAACTGCAAGGTGACCCTTTGCAGTTTTTTTATGTCCGGATTAAACCAGAATAACACAATAAGTGGGATTTTTAAAACGTCCTGTCCGAATTTTATAAGCTTTTTAGCGAATCTTGTAAATTATTTTAGGGTGATCATGCGTTACTTTGCAAATACATTGATCCTTAAATACTTTAACAGGATAACTTATGAAAATTAACCACAATTTAGCTGTAAGCGAAACCGGGTTTTTATTCAATCCCGGCACCGGCGAATCATTCACGGTGAATCCCATTGGAGCGGAGATTATTGAAATGCTCCGCAAAGGCATGACCCATGAACAAATATTTGAAGCGATAACTAAGCTGTATCATGTTGAAAGGAATGTCTTTGAGAAGGACCTGCATGATTTTATGGGAATGTTGAAAACTTACGCTTTGCTTGAAAGAGAAAAAGATGAGTAAGCCTATATTTACCATAGCAGTTACCGGCCTCAATGCTATTGACAGTCCGGGGCCTGGAGTGGCCGTGATCAGAGGATTGCGAGAAGCTGCCGCTTTTGATGTACGCATCATCGGGTTGGCCTATGAATCGCTGGAACCCGGTATTTATATGCACCAACTGACGGATAAGACTTACCTTATTCCATTCCCTACCGCGGGCACCGATGCTTTGTTGGAAAGGTTAATGTACATTCATTCAGTGGAGCATCTGGATATTATCATACCAAACTTTGATGCCGAGTTGTATTCTTTTATGAAACTGGAGGACAAGTTATCAAAAGAGGGTATTCATATGTTTCTGCCCACTTTTGAGCAGTTTGAAGAACGACACAAAGTGAACCTGTCGTCCTTTGGCAAAAAATATGGCATTGAAGTGCCCGAGGGTATTGCGGTTAATGATTCGTCTGAAATTTATAAGCAGGTGGATAAACTTGATTTTCCAATGATGATCAAGGGAAAGTGGTATGATGCTTATATTGCGTATAATATTGAGCAGGCCCGCACCTATTTTAACAAAATTGCTGCCAAATGGGGAGTGCCTGTTGTTTTACAAAAGTTTGTGCACGGTACGGAATACAATGTTACCGGTCTGGGCGATGGTGAAGGTAATCTGATTGCTGCTGTGCCCATGCGCAAACAATATATCACTGACAAGGGCAAGGCATGGGCAGGCATAAGTATCGATGATCAAAAACTATTGGAGATTACCCGCAAATTTGTGGGTTCCACCAAATGGAGGGGCGGGTTTGAGCTGGAAATGATGAAATCAGGTGATGGCAGATATTTCCTTATGGAAATCAATCCGCGTATCCCGGCATGGGTTTATCTGGCCGTAGGTGTCGGACAGAATATCCCTGAAGCACTTGCGTTACTTGCCTTGGGTCAGAAACCTGAAGCTTACCCACGCTATGATGTCGGAAAATTATTTATCCGATACTCCTGGGATATGATTGTTGATCGTAGTGAATTTGAAAACTTTTCAGTAAAAGGGGAAATTTAAATAGAAATATTATGGAAAAAAAACAATATGAACGTCCGCATATCGTAAGGCTTGAAACGGGAATGCCCGGAAAATTCGGTATGAAAAGTGAATTGCCTCCCACAACGCATATTGATGGCGTGGCGGTTAAGGATCTGGCCGAAAAATATGGATCTCCGTTATTCGTTTTGTCAGAACAAAACATTCGTTCAACCTATCGAAGGGCTTATAAAGCTTTCTCCACCCGCTATCCGAAAGTGCAATTTGCGTGGTCGTACAAAACAAATTATCTGTCGGCAGTATGCAACATTTTTCATCAGGAAGGTGCCTGGGCTGAGGTAGTCTCTGGTTTTGAATATCAAAAAGCCATTTCAAACGGTGTTGATCCGAAAAAAATAATCTTCAATGGTCCAGCAAAAACCAAAGAAGAACTGTTAACGGCAACTGAAAACGGATCGCTCATTCACATTGATCATCTGGACGAGTTGTACCTTTTGATTGAGGTGGCAGATCAAACCAGTCAAAAACCAAAGGTTGCCATAAGGGTGAATATGGATACAGGGATTTACCCTATGTGGGACAGGTTTGGGTTTAATTATGAAAATGGACAGGCCTGGGATGCGCTCAACAAGATTATGCATTCCGGTAAATTGGATTTGGTGGGACTTCATACGCATATAGGGACTTTTATTTTGAGTGCCAATGCGTATGCTATTGCCGCATCAAAGCTGGCCGAACTGGCCAGGTCATTGGAGCAAAAATTTAACCACCGCATCAAATATATTGATCTTGGAGGAGGTTTTGCCTCGAAAAACACACTTAAAGGGGCCTATTTGCCTGGCAATGATACCAATCCATCGTTAAGTGAATATGCTGAAGCCATTAGTAGTGCTTTAACCAACAGCCATTTTGCTCCGGGTGAACTGCCTTTACTGATTCTGGAAACCGGCAGGGCATTGATTGATGAAGCCGGATATATTGTTTCTACAGTAATTGCAAATAAACGTCTGTCAACCGGACGCAGGGCTACCATTATAGATGCCGGTGTAAACCTGCTTTTCACCTCTTTCTGGTACCAACATCCGGTTACCGTGGCTCAGGGGACTTCGCAATACAGGGAAGACACCGTACTTTACGGACCGCTGTGTATGAATATCGATTGTATCCGGGACAGCATAAATCTGCCTCTGCTCAACACAAATGATCATGTGGTGATTCATAAAACCGGGGCTTATAACCTCACCCAATGGATGCAGTTTATTCACCTCAGGCCCAATGTTGTGCTGATTGATGAAAACAGTCAGGTGCATATTGTAAGAAATAAGGAAGATCATCAATCAGTTAATGGTAACGAAGAAGTTCCGGCGCATTTGGTGATAAAAGCCGGGTAAGCCTTCCCTTAAAGACGTAATGCCCTGAATAATAGGCATATGTATGAACGTTTTTGTTTAAATTAAAGAGAAGTGTTTTAATATACTTCGCGATGAATAAAGTTTTTGACCCTTGAATGTTAAATATTTCATACTTTTATGAACTCAATCAGGAATAAACAAACCTCAGGTAGCACCCAAAGCGGGTTTCCTTAATATAAATCACACGCCCCGGGCTGCCGTTGAAATGAACTATCATAAACATAAAGCTTAAATGATACATTTTTCCGACAGAGCGATTGTAGAAGGACTAAAGCTCAACAGTGATTATATCATTAAGCACGTTTATCAGGAGTTCTTTCCTACCATCCGGTACCTCATTAAAAAGAACACGGGTAATGATGAGGATGCTGAGGATATCTTTCAGGAATCGTTGATTGTTGTGCTGAAAAATGTTCAGAAGGATGATTTTTACCTGACTTGTTCTTTTCTTACCTATATGTACTCCATTAGCCGCAACCTATGGATGCAACGCCTGAAATTGAAAAGAAAAGGGGCCACAAACTTTGACCTTGTTGAGAAATTTTTTAACATTCCTGAAACATCAACACCTGAATCAGCAGAAGCCGAGCAGATGAAATACCGAATTTATCGTGAGCATTTCAATGCCATGGAAAAAGATTGTCAACGGATTTTATTGCTTTCGCTTCAGAAGTTTTCTTCGAAAGATATTGCTGAAACCATGGGCTACGGATCTGAAAATTATGCCAAAACCAAGAAGTACAATTGCAAGGAAAGGTTAAAAAAAGCCATAATGAATGATCCCCGAATGAATGATTACATTGATTAACATCCACTTTTAAGCTGAAACCCTGCTGAACTTCTATGTCAGAAGCCACATTATTCCTGAACCGTATTTTCCGTAGCACATTAAACAGCTATACCATGGTTTTCTTTTCGAAAAACAGATGGTTTGGTGTTGTTTTATTTCTGGTTTCGTTTTTCGACATTTACGCTGGTATTGCTGGCTTGTTGTCACTCGTTACTGCGAATGCTTTTGCATGGATGCTGGGGTTGAACCGGACGAGTATTGTTTCAGGGTTTTATGGATTCAATGCTCTGTTGGTCGGATTAGGCCTTGGCATTGCTTTCCGGCCTCTGCCGCAATTTTACCTTTTGCTGGCTTTTTCCGCACTTGCTACGCTATTAATAACTCTTGCCTTTGAAGGTGTTCTGGGGAAATATGGACTTCCCTACCTGACGTTCCCCTTTCTGATTTCACTATGGATTGTAACATTGGCGGCCCGGACTTACAGTTCCTTAATTCAGGGAGAGTCGGATATTTATACGTTGAATACAATATACGAAAGAGGTGGGCCTGTTATTGTTAGTATTTACAATTGGTTTGGAGAGGTTGACTGGCCCATAGCCATTAAAACTTACTTTAAATCATTGGGCGCCATTTTCTTTCAGTACCATCTTTTTGCCGGGCTGCTGATCGCCCTGGGTTTATTGATTTATTCCCGCATTGCTTTTGTATTGTCAATTTTGGGTTTTGCCTTCGCCTGGTTTTTCTATCTGCTTATTGGTGCAGATATGAATGACCTGAATTATGGTTATATTGGCTTCAATCACATCCTGACAGCAATAGCCATTGGCGGGTTTTTTATGGTGGCTTCCCGTTGGTCGTTTTTGTGGGTATTGCTCTTAACGCCAATTATAACCATCATCAGTGGTGGGTTGGCTCCGCTTTTTCAACCTTTGCAATTGCCTTTGTATTCCTTGTCATTCAATTTGGTGGTAGTGCTGTTTTTATATGGAATGAAGTTCAGGGAACGGATGCTGCTCAAGCCCGAACCGGTGCTGATACAATACTTTTCTCCTGAAAAAAACCTGTATATAGGTCAGAGCTCAAATCGCCGGTTCAGAGGTAGAACGTTTGTTCCGCTCTCATTACCTTTTTATGGAACCTGGAAAGTGAATCAGGCCCATAATGGTGCACATACCCATAAAGAAGCCTGGCGACATGCATGGGATTTTGTTATTGTTGATGAGCAGGATAAAGAATATCAGGATAACGGCGCTGAATTGACCGACTATTATTGTTTTAATATGCCGGTGATTGCGCCTGCAGATGGTTGGATAGAAGAAGTGGTCAACAATGTAGCCGATAATGTAATTGGAGAGGTTAACGTTGCCCAGAACTGGGGAAATACCGTTATCATCCGGCATACTGAAGGATTATATACCAAATTGAGCCACCTGAAAAGCGGAAGCATAAAAGTGGCTGTTGGGTCCTGGGTGGTGAAGGGACAGGTGCTGGCCGCCTGCGGAAATTCCGGGCGTTCGCCTTATCCGCATTTGCATTTTCAAGCCCAATCTACACCCCACATCGGGTCGCCAACACTTGATTATCCCATTTCGCAATTTATCAGTTATGGGGGTGGTCAGCAACTTAATCTTTATCAAACCCCTGTATTGAACGAACTGGTTGGCAATCTGCAACAAGAGCAGGCTTTGGTGAAAGCTTTCCACTTTTTACCGGGTCAGTTTATCAACCTATCATGTCCTGAGGATTCTTCCCTTTCGGGAAAATGGGAAGTAAAGGTTGATATGTATAAAAATCAATACCTCGAAGATACCAGTACAAAATCAAAAGCATATTTTCATACCGATGGCTCTGTCTTTTTCTTCAATCATTATGAAGGAGCGCACAAAGGTGCCCTTTACTATTTTTATCTGATGGCCTACAAGGTCCCATTGGCTTTTTACCAGGACCTGATTGTGGAAGATATGTTTCCACCTTCCTCCTTTTCAACTTCTGTGGGTCAGCTATTGCAGGATATTATCGCACCTTTTTATCTTTTTCTTAAACCGGTTTACCGTTTGAAGTATCATGAACTTACAGAGGATTTGAGTGGAAACAGGGTGGTATTGGCTTCTGAATGTTCCATGAAAATAGCAGGGCAAAAAAGGTTTGAGTACAGATTTACGCTTGAAGTGACCGGAGATAAATTGCAGACGATGACCATTTCGTCAAAATCCCTCAACGTGAGGATAGACTTTACACAATCCTGATTGTTTATGAGGGCCATCTTCGCTTATACTGTTTTTTTTGTGATGACCATGTTTCTGCCGCATCAGGTGCAAGCCGAAAATAATCCTGCTGATGATTATGAAATACTTACTTACAGACTTTATACCCAACAAAAATGGGATAGTCTGATAATTATTGGGGAAAGGGCTATCGCCGAAGGTTATGATTACTACTTTATGCGGGCAAGAGTTGGTATTGCTGCTTTTGAGCTCCAAAAGTATTCACGGGCAGTTCTGCATCTCGAGGAAGCTCTTAAATTTAACAATTCAGATTCTTACATCATTGAACTGGTTTATTATTCATATGCCTACAGTGGGCGTGAGGACGAAGCACGAGCTTATTTGAGTAGTCTGCCGCCTGAAACCGCTGAATCTATAGGCGCGGCAACCCTCAGGCCTTCTGTTTATATGGAAACCGGACCTTCGTTTTCAAATCACATCAGTAAATTTGATAATGAAAGGCAACCGGGTAACGGTCTTTATTCAGAGACTTACCTGAATAAAAATGCTTATTATTTTCTGGTCGGATCAACAATCCCACTTGGATTCCGTTGGTCTGTGAATGTAGCTTATACGGCTATGGATTTTAATAAACAGCGTAGGGTTGACATTACTTATTTTGACTCACTCATCGGCAATTACAAGGTGACGCAGCATGAGGGCTATTTGTCAACTTCTTTTATGTTTTTTGATCGGCTAAAAATAACACCTGCCGTGCGCATTTCTAATGTGAGTTATGATAATCTGCTATCAAGTGATGATACGATCGTCCAACGTTTCATTGGCCCTTCTGGGGCAACCGCCTATAATGACATTGCTTTTGGAGGTGAGTTGAGTTTCTTGGCACCTTATTTTTCCGTAACGGCAGGATTTTGGGTGATTGAAGTGGATAAAACAGATTACAGGCAAGCATCGGCATCGTTCTTTTTCAGACCGTTGGGTAATTTAAATTTATACACCTATTCAAATATCACCTACAAAAACAATGGTTTTGATGGTAGTCTGATTTATCATCAGATGGTTGGGGGAAAAATTTGTAATAAGTTATGGGCAGAAGCGTTTTATACACAGGGTGATTTGACAGGAACCGGGGAAAACAATCTTCAGGTGGTATACAACGGCTTCGATCAAGCAAAGAATCGCTATGGTTTACGGTTCATTCATACCTTAAACGAACACTTCAGGTTTAGTTTAAGGGGGCAGGTCTTTTCCAGGGAAGGCACTGAACTCTATTTTGATGAAGCCGGCAATCGTGGAATTTATTCATTCAATTATCAAACACTTAGCATTACAGGAGGGGTATCATGGAATCTTTGATGAAAAAGATAGCACTTTTGACAGCCTTTTTTATGGTTACGGCTGTAAATGGACTTTTGGCTCAGGATAGAACTTCTTTGGAAGAAGCTTTTAAAACAAGTTATACGAACGAAAGCAATGCGGAATACGCAAAAGCCGCTGAAGTGCTGAAAAAGGTATATGATGAGTCATCGTATGAACTGAATCTGCGCCTGGGCTGGCTCGACTACCAGGCCGGACTGTTTACTGAATCTATTGCATTTTATAACAAATCCATTCTTCTTATGCCCATGTCTATTGAGGCCAGGCTTGGGTTTGTACTTCCTGCCGCTGCTTTGGGCAACTGGAATCAGGTAATTTCAAGGTACAATGAAATTCTGAAAATTGATCCGAACCATTATACGGTGAATTACCGTATGGGATTGATTTATTACGGAAGAAAAGATTATCAGACTGCCTATAAGTATTTTGAGAAAATTGCCAATCTCTATCCTTTTGATTATGATGCCCTTCATATGTTTGGATGGACCAACTACAGACTGGGTAAATTGCGTGAAGCCAAAGTGCTGTTTGGTAAGGCCCTGCTCAATAAACCCGGCGACGCTTCGGCCCGGGAAGGGTATGATTTGATAAAATAGGGCTGGTGCCGGGTTGCAATAAGGGTTTTTATGTTTTCCAGGTTCTGTCAATGATTTTCATCACTGGTAATGATTCAATTCCGGTTGGATTGAACTTTGTAAAAACACTTTAATTTTAGTCGGAAATACCTTCGGTTTTTCTTTAGGGAATCCGTCCCTTCGTTCCTCACGGACGGCTTCCCAATTCTCCCGGTATTTTATCTTTTCCGGATTGCATGAACTGCTTTCTTCGAATGAAATTAAACCCAAGTGAAATAAACGGTTGCTTAATTGATCAGAATAATTCATTTGTAATAATTCTTTACACTATTGATGAGTTAGTGTGTGCTGCCTATGCATTTATGCCATTTATATCAAAACTATATCCTTTTATTAGTCTGAATATCAATATAGTAAACAGGCCTATCTCTTTTATACTATTTCAATCTTAGACAGATTCAAAATTTATCTTATTTATTGTTTTTTGTAAATATTTTCCTATTATATTTGTAAAAAAAACTTGTAAACACAATAATCAAAACAAATAAAATATGGTATATATAAATATATATAAGTTTATTGTCAGTTAAGCCCCCTTAGGTGGTTATTTCTTGTATGCAGGACAATATTTCAAAAAATATTTCGATTTAAATTAACAAATATAATATTACAAACAATCACACCATGAAACAAATTCTTATAATAATTACCTTGCTTTTTCCCTTAATTTCATTCACTCAGGAAACCTATTTTAAGTTTTTCCCTTCAGAAGTAACAGATGAAGTAATTTGTGTAGATGAAGATCAAAACAATAATTTCTTTTTGGGTGGTTTACGGTATATAAATGGTGAGGCGAAAGCCTATATGCTGAAAATTGATAAGGAAGGGAATAAAGTTAAGGATATTACTGCATCCAACAATAACCAATCGGGCTACCCATATATTTTCTGTACTGACTCCGACAGGGTTTTTGCTGTTGGAAACTCAGATTCTGCTACCTCCACGGGCTTGCTAAGTCGGATTTGTTTGTGGGAGTATGATTCTCATTTTAATTTGATTTCGAGGAACTGTTGCACTTTTGGAGAAAACGTAAGACAATTCCCTCAGGAATGTTTACTTCTTAATGATTCAATTATGTATATTGGTTCTGTTACAGCCCCGGAAGGCGAACCAAATTTTCACCTATCCATTTTAAAAATTGGGTTGCCTTTTGATAGCCTCGCCTATTTCCATAGTCCGATTACTGGGGTTCAATCAATTGCGGATTTAATTTATAATGATCATGACAGCACATTGGTTGTTTCTTATGGTGGGTCACCTTTCAAAGGTACCAGTTATGCCAAAATAATAAAGCTTGATCATAATCTTAATCATATAGAGAGCTTCGAGCCATTGATATTCTTTAATATCAATTCATCCTTATACAATTATACTGATACTTCTTTCCTTTTTACGTCTTCTACCACCAATTGGGAAATAAGACACGAACATCTAATAACTGCTGAGTACAGTTATAACTTTAACCTGATCAATACCATTGAAATCCCGAATGGTAACGCGGATACTGCAATGACCTGTGGCGATGCTAAAAATACGTTGGTGACGGATTCAATCATTTATACTGTTGGATCGTACAATTTTGATGCCTGGCAATATCCGTGGCAACATGATCCATCCTGGATATTGATCAACCGCATCAATAAAAATTTCGAATTGATTGATCAACACTTTTATGGGGGCGATGCGTTTTATATGCCTTATGATATGAAGGGGACAAAAGATGGTAATGTTATGGTCATCGGCAGCCGTTATGATTCCCAAGCCATTCCGCATCTGTACCAAAAAGATATTTTCGTGCTTTGCGTAAACAATGAAGGGCTTATTGTAAATATTGACCAGCCTAATGAACCTAAAACTCAGGAAGCCATTGTATTCCCCAACCCCGGCAGCAATTATCTTCAGGTAAAGCTGGCTGTGCAACATAAAAATGCTAAAATACGGTTGTTTGATACCAATGGTCGGGCGATGCTTGAAAAAGAGGTTTCATGCGATGAAGAAAGGGTTTCTACTACTCATCTGCGGACAGGAACATATATTTACAGTATTACCGCTAAAGGGAAAGTTATTGGGCAGGGTAAATGGATAAAGAATTAATATTGCACATAACCCAAGTGTTCTGTGACGGGTAACTGTCAACCTTTAACCCTTAAAATAGGGTTGGTACCGGGTTGCAATAAGGATTTTTATGTTTTCCAGGTTCTGTCAATGATTTTCATCATTGGTAATGATTCAATTCCGGCTGGATTGAACTTTGCAAAAACACTTTAATTTAAGCCGGAGATACCTTCGGTTTTTCTTTAGGGAAGCCGTCCCTTCGTTCCTCACGGACGGCTTCCCAATTCTCCCGGTATTTTATCTTTTCCGGATTGCATAAACTGCTTTCTTCGAATGAAATTAAACCCAAGTGAAATAAACAGTTGTCTAATTGATCAAAATAATATATTTGTAATAATTCTTTACACCTATTAGTGAGTTAGTGTGTACTACCTATACATGCTTACCATTTATATCAAAACTATATCCTTTTATTGGTCTGAATATCAATATAGTAAACAGAACTATCTCTTTTATTCTATTTAAATCTTAGATAGATTCAAAATTTATCTTATTTATTGTTTTTTGTAAATATTTTCCTATTATATTTGTAGTAAAAACTTGTAAACACAATAATCTAAACAAATATAATATGGTATATATATATATAGGTTTATTGTCAGTTAAGCCCCCTTAGGTTATAAAAATATGTATTTCTGCCTTTATTTCAAAGAACATTTTGATTCAAACTTTCAAATTTAATATCATGAAAAGATTTTATTTTGTTTTAACCTTGGCCATAATGGGTTTGGCAGTTGCTTCATGCAAAAAAGACAATGTCCCGGACGGGTCAAACGAAGATTTAAATGCTCAGGGTAACAACAAGGTTACCTCTATGTTACTTGATTTTAAACAAACCCTGAAGCACAAAAGCACAGGCACCCTGATTGCAGACAGTGCAGAATGGTACCTTGAAGGATTGTTAAATCTTGAACAAGCCAATAACAGTCACGAGTTCGGAAGAGTTGATTTTTATCATGACACTCTTATGGTAAATCTAATGGGTAATCAGGTAAGCCTAGACGATTTGAACAACCTGTATTCAGCCATCTCAGATTGGGCCAACAGCATCAAACAATCCAAAGATAATGAATCTTATACTTTCGACATAGTTGATTTAACTATTGTAGAAACTGGACTTAAAAACGGAGAGAAAAACCTTGCAGTTTCTTTATCTGGTGGTTTAATAGGTTCCACCCAAAATTATGTACCTTTTGACTCCACCGATTATTGGTATTGGGGCTATGGAATGGGAAAATGTGGAGATTTTACTGGTCAATATATGGGCAGGGACGCGACTACTGAACTGGAATATAAAATCATGCATCCTTTGGCAGTTGAGCCTACCGGCTATTTTATTGATGTTGAATCTGTGTGGGTAATGTTTTATGATTTTCCTGATTATAATAGCCCTAATGGTGAGAGCATGTTGTTTACTGCTTCGGGAAGCGGCCCAGAGCCATATGATGTATGTATATCACCGGAAGAATTGAATTATTATTTAAGCAAATTTGATTATATCAAATCGTCTTATTCGTTTCCAGGCAAAACCTTCAAAACTGTAGATGTAATAGAAGATTTCGTAGTGGGTAGGTCTTGGATGATAATGCACGATTATATTTTATTTTTTGGGAAAAAAATTGAAAATCCAAGCTAAATAATTCATCAATTAGATGGTTGTCCTGCTCATATAGAGGAAAATTAGAGCAGGACAACCTCTTCATTTCACAAACAATCACACCATGAAAAAAAATCTAATAATACTTACCCTGCTTTTCCCCCTATTTTCAATTAGCCAGGAAACCTATTTTAAGTTTTATTATTCAGAAGAACATGAGGAGCCCTTTTGCTTAGACGAGGATGAAAACAACAATTTCTTTATAAGTGGACATAGGAATATAAATAATGAAGTGAGGGGCTATATTCTAAAAATTGATAAGGAAGGGAATAAATTGAAGGACTTCACCACTTTGGACTATGGAAATCAAACGGGATATTCTTCAATTTTTTGTGTTGGTAGTGACAAGATTTTCGCCATTGGAGATTCTGACTCCGCCACCTCCACCGGCTTACAAAAAAGGGTATGCGTGTGGGAATATGATTCATATTTCAATTTGATTTCGAGAAACTGTTGCAGTTTTGAAGAAGATATTGCTTTAGTTCCACAGGAGTGTTTGCTATTAAATGATTCGATTCTATACATTGCTTCCTACCTCTATTTCGAAAATAATCCTTACGAAAGCCTTGCAATTTTAAAAATTGGATTGCCTTTTGATAGCCTGGCCTACTTCCAAAGTCCGTTGACAGGGATTCAATATATTGGTGATTTAATTTATAATGAGTCTGACTCCACCATTATTGTCTCATATGCCGGAACGCTGTTAAAAGACAACAGCAATTCAAAAATAAGTAAATTTGATGCTGATCTTAATTACATATCAAGCGTTGACCCTTCGATTTTTCTTATGGGGAATACTTCACTATACAATTATTCAGATACTTCTTTTCTCGTAACCTCCACAACCGTTAACTTCCAAATAAGTTATCAACATCTTGTTACTGCCGAATATGATTACAATTACAACCTAATCAATTCCATTGAAATACCTAATGCGAATGGCAACACGGATACATTGGCAACATGTGGTGATGCAAAAAACACCCTGGTTATGGATTCTGTTATTTATACCATGGGAGCTTACAATTTTCACGCATGGGAATATCCTTTCCAACAGGGACCGTCGTGGATATTTATTAATCGGATTAATAAAAATTTTGAATTGATTGATCAACACTTTTATGGGGGCGATGCCTTTTATTTCCCTTTTGACATGAAGGGAACGAAAGACGGTAACGTTATGGTTATTGGCAGCCGTTATGATTCCCAAGCCATTCCGCATCTTTATCAAAAGGATATTTTCGTTCTTTGCGTTAACAATGAAGGGCTTATTGTAAACATTGACCAGCCCAATGAACCTAAAACTCAGGAAGCCATTGTATTCCCCAACCCTGGCAGCAATTATCTTCAGGTGAAGCTGGCTGTGCAGCATAAAAATGCTAAAATACGGTTGTTTGATACCAATGGTCGGGCGATGCTTGAAAAAGAAGTTTCATGTGATGAAGAAAGGGTTTCTACTACTCATCTGCGGACTGGAACATACATCTACAGTATTACCGCTAAAGGGAAAGTTATTGGGCAGGGTAAATGGATAAAGAATTAATTTTGCACATAACCCAAGTATTCTGTGACGGGTAACTGTCAACCTTTAACCCTTAAAATAGGGTTGGTGCCGGGTTGCAATAAGGGTTTTTATGTTTTCCAGGTTCTGTCAATGATTTTCATCACTGGTAATGATTCAATTCCGGTTGGATTGAACTTTGCAAAAACACTTTAATTTAAGCCGGAGATACCTTCGGTTTTACGTATTTCATACCCCAGTCCCAGAATTACTTTAATGGTTTCCATGGCGGTGATGTGATCGAATTTTTTCTCTTCTTCAGGAAGGTCATCGTATGGTACCAGACAAGGATGGAACTTTTTGGCATCATTTCGTTCCGTACCGTATTCCCAGCCCTGGGTTATGCGTTCCAGCGCCCACGTTTCATGCACATTACGTGCCAGCGTATCGGCCAGTGCCAATAAATCCTGTGGGATTTCAATTTTTGAGGTATCTATGGGTCTGGGGTGGTATTTTGACATGGGTTTTGAGTTTTTAGACCAATTCGTGCATGATCCGCAGAAATCCTTGATTAAACGCCCGCTCATTGTCGGTCAATGTGCGGAAAGGGCGCAAGGTTTTATTAATCTTCAAGGCTTTCAGGGCTTTAATTTCAGATTCGGAGAGCAATTCCTGTTCGGGTGAGGTTCTTTCCCATCCGGCAAGCAGGCGCTCGGCCACAAAACGTATATGTTCAATGTGCTCCAGATTCTCAAAAAGTTCAGCATTGCCGGCCAGGATTTCCTTAATTTGTTCGCCGGTTATTTTTTGGTTGCTGCTACTTAGGGCCCGCAATTTAACTTGCAGGTGCTCCGCACTGAAACGGCTGGATTGTTTGTAAAAGTTTTCCGGCATAAGCGCCCAATCTCTGGTAGCTTTTGCCAAATCAATGCTTTGATTGTTGTTTTCGAAAATGCCATGTATATGAAGGGCAATCTTATCCAACGACTCATTGATGAGGATGTCCTTTTTACAGGTTTTTTCAATGATGTTATATTGCACAAAATTCTCCTGCAGTTGTTTGGCTTTTTCAAACACCGTTTCCGTCAGGGTATTCATGCCTGTGCTGACTCGGGTAGGAATGAGGTTGACCACCTGAAGTTTACTGCGCAGTTGATATTGCTGTAGAATATGGGTGATGGTAAAACGTTCAATGTCATTTTCCAGGCACAGGTAAGCCATGCGGATGCTGTGTCGGGCAACCAAATCTGACAAATCCTTCAGGTGGAGCGAAAGCGTGGGAGAGGAATGCACCACACAATTCACTACCTTGTCCAGGCCGGGATAAAGTGCCCGGATCTCATTCAATCGTTCTTTGGCATTGGAATCCACGATATGAACGGTATTTTTTCTGCTTATGGATTCCTGGTCTGTCTTCTCCGGAATATTACAAAAGTAATGGGCCGTACGGGCAAAATTTATCAACAGGTTTTCACCGATGTTTCCCAATCCAATCAAGAGGATGTGAATGGGCTCCTCGTCTATGTTATGTACGGGATAATATTCATCAGGAGGATAATCCAGTAAAGCCTGACTACTGGCTATCTGATTGATGTTGAATGGCTTCATAAAAATACGACGTGGACCAACTTCCTCCTTAAGATTAGTTTGCTTACATGCTTCTCCTTCATAAACCAGGTTGATGGTGCTCGATTCTGCCACGTGTACCAGAATTCGCAAAGGGTCAGTGTCCGCTGTCCTTTTCCTGTTATGATTGGTTGTTTTATTAACGCATTCCTCGCATTGTAGATAAATCTGAAGGTTGACCGAATCATTTTCGGTAACCGCGAACAGGGCTGCGGCCTTGTTCAGGCCGGCTTTCTTAAGTATGTTTTTGTCTGTGGCATCTCCATGAAGTACGATGGCGTTTTCTTTTAAGAGGTCTCCAATTCTTGGGTTTTCGATATATTTTTCAATTACCACAACTTTTGCTCCCATTTTTCTGCAATCTTCTGCAATTTTGTAACCTACTGCGCCAAGCCCGCAAACAATGTAATGATCTCTGTAGCATAGTGTTATTTTCAGTACATCCATATGTTTGGAGGTAGCCGAAATGAGTTGCCTGATGATGGCTGTGGCCAGCAGCATTGGAGAGAAGAAGCGGGTAATTTCCAGCAGCCAGGGCAGTGATGGGCGCGAAAGGTCAACATTGAACACAAAAAGTTGAAGACTTTTGTAGAAGGCTGAAATGGCAGGGATGGTGTCGCCGGTTTGCGCATAGTATTGTATCCAGCCATAGGTGCCACCAATGGTACTCAGCAGTATGAGACCCAGAATAATCAGGTCAATCGTGTCAAGAAATTTCTTGTTATTTTCCATGGTTGGAAAGGTTTGTTTATCCTTCGGCAATGTACTTGTAAAAATCTGGCAAAATGTTGCTTATCCCTTCAAGCTTATTAATTCCATTGCATTTACATCGTTCAAAATAACATTCTTGTCTTCCAATTTCAACAGGCCCTCTTTTTCAAAGGCTTTGAGCAATTTAACGGTACTTTCGGTGGAAAGCCCTGCAAAGTCGGCGATGTCTTTGCGGCTGAGCAAGGGGAAAACCGCCTCACTTACCTGCTCACGCCAAAGGTACAGCAATGCTGCCGCCAGGCGGCCGTTCATTTGCTTGTACATTAAGTCATGAATAGAAGTGTAGAGTTTCGCATTTTGTTCGCAATAGCGGTTGATGATGTTGTAAGCAAAGTTACCGTTGGCTTTAATCAGTTCTGTAATGGCCTCTTTCTCAATCAGACAGGCCATGGTTTCGCGCAAAGCTACCACAGAGTAATCGTAGGTGTTCTTTTGAAAGGCCACCGAAAGTCCCACAAATTCACCACCTTTAATCAACCTGAGGTTGAAATTCCGGGTGGCACCGCCTTCGACATATTGTTTGGCCAGCCCATCCATCACAAACAATATACTCGAAGCAAAAGCGCCCTGTTTGGTCAGGTTTTCGCCTTTGCGAAAAATTACCCTGGTTTTGCTGTTGCGCGCCAGATCAATCTCCTCGGGCAATAAATTGCGAAAGCAAGGGGCGTCAATATGGCTAAAGGAACAATCGTCGGGCGGCAGGTAAGTTTTCATTAAAAAGGGTTTGTATCTGCAAATATAAGATTTTGCGGGTTCAGCAGTTCGGCATCTGCCAACTTATAGGTATTCATACCTGGAAATAAATAGTCCTGGCTTATTCCGCTTCCCAATTCCGGGCTCGTTTTATGGCTTCTGCCCATCTCGATTTCATTTGAATTGCCTTTTCAGGGTCGATATTAGGTGTAAACTTTTTTTCGGGTTTCCACTGGGCTTTGATTTCTTCAACATTCTCCCAAAAACCGGTGCTCAAGCCGGCCAGATAAGCCGCGCCCATAGCCGTTGATTCGGTAATCAGGGGTCGAATCACCGGTAAGCCCAATAAATCGGCCTGAAATTGCATCAGTACATCGCTTGCCGAAGCCCCGCCATCCACCCGCAGTTCACGGATGTTGATCTGGGCATCTTTTTCCATGAGCTTCAGTATATCCATATTCTGGAACGCGATGCCTTCGAGGGCAGCCCGGGCAATATGGGCTGCGGTGGTTCCCCGGCTCAGGCCAATCATCAGCCCACGGGCATATTGATCCCAATAAGGCGCGCCCATACCGGTGAATGACGGGACAAAATACAAACCGCCATTGTCGGTTACTGTCCTTGCCAGTTTCTCAACATCAGCAGCGCTTTTGACAATGCCCAAACCATCACGCAACCATTGAATTACCGCCCCGGCCATAAAAATGCTGCCTTCCAGGGCATAGGTGGTTTTTCCGCCAATTTGCCAGGCAATGGTGGTAAGGAGTTTGTTTTCGGAGACACGCGCCACGTTTCCTGTATTCATCAGCATAAAGCAGCCGGTGCCATAGGTATTTTTCACCATGCCAACCTCCAGGCACATTTGCCCGAAGAGCGCCGCCTGCTGATCGCCGGCAATGCCGCCAATGGGCACTTCCGCTCCCAGAAATCCACTACTGGTATGGCCATAAACTTCGCTGCTTGAAACCACTTCCGGCATCATGGAAGCGGGAATATTCATCAGTTTCAATAGTTCTGCATCCCATTCAAGGGTATGTATGTTAAAAAGCATGGTGCGGCTGGCATTGCTCACATCGGTAATGTGCTTTTCCCCTCCGGTGAGCTTCCACACCAACCATGAATCGATGGTGCCAAAGGCCAGTAAGCCTTTTTCGGCTTTAGCCCGAACGCCGGGAACGTTATCAAGTATCCATTTTAATTTGGTGCCACTGAAGTAGGCATCAATCACCAGTCCGGTTTTATCCCGAATGCTTGATGCCAGGCCGTTATTGTTCAATTCATCGCAGTAAGTGGCCGTTCGTCTATCCTGCCAAACGATGGCATTGTAAACAGGTTCGCCTGTTTTGCGATCCCAAACCACGGTGGTTTCGCGTTGGTTGGTTATGCCGATGCCAGCCAGTTGTTCACCGCTGATGTTTATTTTCGACATTGCCTCGGCAGCTACCGATACCTGTGACGACCATATTTCGTTGGGATCGTGCTCTACCCACCCGCTTTGAGGATAGTGCTGGTGAAGTTCCTTTTGGGCAATGGCCAGAATATTTCCTGATTTATCGAACAGTAACGCCCGTGAACTGCTTGTCCCCTGGTCCAGGGCCAGTATGAATTGCTTCATTTTTCGGCAATTTTAGGATTTCATAAGCAGTTGATCCATCCAATCAGTCATCGCTTTGAGTATTTCTGCCTGTTCGGGTTCGTTGTGCAACTCATGGTAAGCGCCTTCCCACAGCATCAACTTGCAATTTTCTTTTATAGGCTCTGCAAAAGCTATACTTCCTGAAGCATACGTTATGAAATCGGCTTTGCCGTGCATAATCAGCAACGGATATCTGAATTTACCTGCATTTTTCAACGTCCATTTGGTTGCGTGTATCATCATTTTCCCCAGCCCCATGGAAATCCGGTCATGAATTAAGGGGTCATTCCTGTAGGATTCTACAACCTTTTTATCGCGTGAAATGCCATCCAGTGGCAGCCGGTTTGAGATGGAAGCCTTTGGAAACAGTCCGCCAAGTAGTTGTGCTGCAATTATCAGTAATGGCTTCTTTTGCAGGGCATTGTGTAATCCTGGGCTAACTGAAATAACGCCCTTCAAATCTGGCTTTCGCGCCAAAGCATAATGCAATACCAATATTCCGCCAAGGCTGTGGCCGTAAAGAATTATAGGTAAAGACGGAAACCGGGTACGTGCCTGATGGAGAAAAATGTCAATATCCTGCATAATGGCTTCCATGGATGGGAAATGACCACGTTGACCCTGTGACTTTCCATGGCCGCGCATATCGCTGGTAAAAAACACATAACCGGCATTTGTAAATGCCTTAGCCACATGCTCATGTCGCGATGAATGATCACCAATGCCATGTACAAAGCAGGCGACGGCTTTCGCAGGAAGTGTATCTGGTTGCCAGCCCTGAGAAAAAATTTCAAGGCCATCATGGGTTTTCCAGTTGGTGGTAAAGTGTTTCATTCAAGTGTAGATTGGGTTTGAGTGGTTAAAGATAGGGATTTAGTTGGATAGTCGTTAGTCGGTTAGTCGTTAGTCGGTTAGTCGTTAGTCGGTTTGTCGTTAGTCGGTTTGTCTTTGGTCCCTCCTCCGCTTTCGCTTCGGCGGGCAGGCTTTGGTCTTTGGAGGTAACTTCGGTCGCTGAGGTCACTCTATTGCCCCTTCGCTAAACTCCCTTGCTAAAACATCCCTCCAAATGATCGTCAACCAAACCCGCGGCCTGCATACAAGCATTATTTTTATTTATATGTTGTAAATATTTTATTTATGCCTGATATTGAAAACTTTAATACTATTCACAAACCTTAAAATTATTGCTCCTATCCGGCTTTGTACCACCATAACAGAATTTAGGTGCTGAATTTGGGTAATTCCAATATCCACAAACCAAATACTTATCATATTTTTCCGGATATTGCATCCCAGAAGCAGCAACATTAGGCGCATGTTCTTTACTGTCAAAAAGCAGAACATTTGCATAATCAGCTGACATATTTTTCATTTTTTCCTTTATTGCTCTTACCCACTCTTTATTTAAGTATAGGCTATCATTATCATCAGTATAGAATACAACTACACTGCTAGATACTGCTGATTTTACACCTGCATATTCAGAACCATACACAAATGATACTTCCATGTAAGTAGGTTCACTTGCTTGAATTGTTGTTTTAGGTGCATCTGGTATCCTGTTACCATTGCAACCTAAAAGGGTTACACCAATCAGTACAAATAAAATCTTTTTCATAATTGTTTGTTTTTGTTTAGTCATTTTTAAGATTAGAAATAACATTGAATACAAAACCTACATCTATATTTTTAAAATAAAGTGGCTTTGAATTGGCTCTTGATTGTTGTATCCCTATTGCATCTGAGAATGTGGGCATTGAGATTATTTGTGAATACTTTATTTTTAAAGTTTTCCTTGGTGAGCCGAAGTATATATTTTTGTTTGTGAGTACAAAAGAACCAACTGCGGTTAATTTTGATTCTTCAGTTTTAATTGGCTCACCCTTAAATGAACTTGTTCTATAATATAATCCCTTTGCAATTTTGATGCTTGCACCATGTGAACCTCCTACAATTTTAGTTTTTGTTATTAGTTCATATAATTCTACATCTTCAAAAAACCAAATTGCAATTTCATCTTTTTCGAATAAAAATGGATTGTCATTCAAGTGAATTCTATTTGCTTTAATATCACCTTTTATTACATCTTGAAGAACCAGATTTTTTACAATTTTATTAGTTATTCCTGCTTCATTTAATTCTGCTGAACTAATATTAAAAATTGCCTCATATTTATCGAGTATATCTATTTCAAGCTCTGAAAGTACTCCATCTTCAAGATAGACATCTACAGCACCATCATATAATTGAATTATCATCTTCTTTAGATTTTGAGGGCTAATAAATGAGCTTTCAGCAATTGAATTTACTTTCTGACCGATATCTTTACTATGTTTTGATTGAAAGTACTTTGTAATTTCTTCAACTATTTGCTCTCTGCCTTGAATATACTTTAATTCACAGTCCCTGTGTGACTTAGAAAACAAACCTGCTGACTTTCCACAATATATACAATTGCTCATAATTGGATAGTTTTATGATTTGATAGCAAATATAGGATTTATTACATTACATAAAAATATGCCTACTACCTAATTCAAGGGAAATAATGAGAATACTTACGGTATCTATTCTGTATCAATTAGTTGAATGGTTGTACAGACTATTATGAAAAAAGGTGAAGCAATAGCCCCACCTTAACGTTTAATCTCTTGTTCTTTCTTTGATATCTGTATTTGAACAACTAGCTTTTTAAAACTCTGCGGACTGTTCCTTAAGTTCTATTATTCGCCTCGTAACATTATTTGCAATAGTCGTAAACTATTTTTCCTGAAACATCCTTCCAAATGATCGTCAACCAAACCCGCGGCCTGCATGAACGCGTAGCAAATCGTGCTTCCGCAAAAGCTAAAGCCACGCTTTTTCATGTCTTTGGACATAGCATCTGACTCAGGACTGGTGGCCGGGATTTGTTGGTGTTCTGTATAGTGATTTACGATAGTCTTTCCCCCGGTAAACTGCCAGATATACGCATCGAAGGAGCCAAACTCCTTTTGGACTTCGAGGAAGATGTGCGCATTTTTAATGGTTCCCCTGATTTTGGCCCGGTTGCGGATAATGCCGGTATCCTGCATCAGGTGGTTGAAGTCATCATCAGTAAATGCAGCAATTTTTTTTGCATCAAAGTTGTGAAATGCTACGCGAAAACCTTCACGGCGATGCAGTATTGTTTTCCAGCTCAGGCCTGCCTGAAAGGCATCCAACACCAGAAACTCAAACAGTTTGCGGTCATCGTGAACGGGCACGCCCCATTCCTTATCATGGTATTCAATCATCAGCGGGTCATTGCCCGGCCAGGTACAGGAGTTTTCCATATCGGATTGTAGATTGCGGATTGTGTTTTGTTTGTTTTCTAAAGCCAAAACATTAAAAGAGTTTTCCGATTTCACTGTCATTCGCCCGGATAATCCCTTTCTCTGTTATAATTCCCGTAATAAACTCTGCCGGAGTTACATCAAAAGCCGGATTAAATGCATCCGATCCTGGATTGCTTACCCTGATGGTGTGCATTTGTCCGTTTGTGTCAGGGCCTGTCTGGTAATTGACTTCGTCGGGGCTACGTTCTTCTATTTCGATATCTTGCCCGGTTTCAGCAGAAAGATCAAAAGTGGACAAAGGTGCGGCAATATAAAATGGAATTCCAAAGTGTTTTGCCACAATGGCCTTTTCAAGAGTTCCGATCTTGTTGGCGGCATCGCCATTGGATGCAATGCGGTCGGCACCTACAATAATCAGGTCAACAAGGCCTTTCGACATCAGGTAGGCGCCGGCATTATCGGGAACAATCACATGCTCAATCCCTTCATTGTACAATTCCCATGCGGTCAGGCGCGCTCCCTGACTACGTGGGCGGGTTTCATCGGTGTAAACCAGTGCTTTTCTGCCCTGCCGGTGGGCTTCGTATATAGGAGAAAGCGCACTGCCATAATCCACAAAGCCCAGCCAGCCTGCATTGCAGTGGGTGAGCACATGGGTGTTTTCTTTGATTAAATGCGCTCCGTTTATGCCGATCTTTTTGGCCGCTTCCTCATTGGCCAAAGCAAGTCCTTGTGCTTCAGCAATAGCCGAATCCAGAGACAGTTTGCGTGCTTCAAAAACCTTATCCACGGCATAAAACAAGTCCCCCGCTGTTGGGCGGGTTGCCCTGATGCGCTCCCTGGCCTTTTCGGGGTCAAGCCCCTCCATTAAAGCCTGCGCCATAGCAAACCCGGCAGCGGCACCAATGGCACCTGCACCACGAACCGTCATATTTTTGATGGCTTTGCAAGTTTCATCGGAAGTTTTACAGGCTACTATCTTAAATTGGAAGGGCAGCAGGGTTTGGTCAATCATGTAAACCACACTTCCATCCATCCATAGGGTTTTGTAATGCGTATTGCCGACTTTCATGGAATAATTTTTATGAATGCTATGAGACAAAGATAACTATATATAAAAATCCATCTTTAAAAGAACCCATGATAATGATATAAAAAAAAGCCAACCCGAAGGATGGCTTTTTTTTAGCAAAAAATTTTAGCATTATAATTTATAAGAAACACCGAGTGTTAGATAGCCAAGCCCATAGCCCAATTCACCAAAGGCAGCAAAGTTGTCGGAAAAATAGTATCGACCTCCGATGTAAAATGCAAATAATGGGTGAATAGTTGATTCCTTTACGTCACCATAAACATTGGCAAAAGGGTCATATGTGAAATACTTCCAGGTCTCAGCTCTAATTCCAACTGCAATACCACCATATGTGTCAAGGTTATCAACTTGAAAAATGTCTGCATGAAGCGATCCTCTGGCTGCAATAATGTAATCAGTCCATGACCAATCATATCCGGAAAGCCAATTATATGAAGCATGTTTATAGCCAACAATTCCACCAATGCCTATTGTGCCAAAGTCGATTTCTTTAATTCCCTTATCAAGGCTAAGGGTAATGGCAGGTATTGAAGTTGCCCCATATCCATACCCGTACCAACCGAAACCAGCACCGGCATTAAGAACCACATCATCGGTTGTAAATGTTTCCTGCGCCGAAAGGCTCAATGCCAAAAAGGCTGCAAAAAGGGTAATTGTAATTTTCTTCATGTGTTTGGGTTTTTGGTTAATGTTAATGATTAAGTGATTGATTTACTGTGTTTATTGTAATTGAATAAGACTACATTGTTAAAACAGGAAAATCAGCTTTCGGGTCATTATGATCAAACAAGCGGGAAGGTAGTGCTGCGTTAGTTTTGCAATACAAATTTAGAAAAATAGTAACACGTTTCCTCTACGTATGTTTAGGTATTTTAAATAAAAATGACATTTTTTTACTTCAGGCCATCATTCAAATAAAATAGAAATATTTAAGATTCAGTCAATCAGATGTTTATAGGGATAGTGCCTTCTCGTTGGATAATTCACTTTTTTTAAGCTACAGGGCCATTAACGGTATTTTCTGATTTCTTAATTGTAAAATTTTCTGGTCTGTTTACGATCATTTCCACTTTTCCGTATGTTTGTCTGTGTAAATATTTATTCTATGAAACATCTGCTAAGCGTTGTCATCATTCTTTTTTCTCAAATGGCCTATTGTCAGCAGCCCGTTGATTTTGTAAATCCTTTCACCGGTACCGACCACATGGGCCATACTTTCCCGGGAGCAACGGTTCCTTTTGGGATGGTACAGCTTAGTCCAGATACGGATACGGTTCCATATTCTACCGGACAGGGTTACAACAAGGATGTTTACGCCTACTGCGCGGGCTATCAGTACAACGACCAAACCATTTGCGGGTTCAGTCATACCCATTTTTCGGGGACCGGCCACAGCGATCTGGGCGATTTTTTACTGATGCCCACAAGGGGTTCTTTGAAACTTAATCCGGGCACAAAAGATAATCCCGCATCGGGTTACCGCAGTCGTTTTTCGCACGAAAGGGAAACCGCTTCACCTGGCTACTATTCGGTAATGCTTGAGGATTATAACATTCTTGCTGAACTCACCGCCACCGAAAGGGTAGGCTTTCATCGCTATACATATAATGACGAAGGTGAAACAAACCTTATTCTGGATATGACCGCCGGCATCTACAATTATCCCGGCAAAAACATCTGGCAGTTTATCCGTGTGGAGAACGATACCCTGATCACCGGTTTCCGCCAGACCCGGGGCTGGGCCAGGACGCGCACCATCTATTTCGCGATGGTTTTGTCGAAACCCATCAGCAGTTATGGTTATGATAATGCTGAAGACATCATCTATCGCGGTTTTTACCGGAAATTCAATGAAAAGGAGAACTTCCCCGAAATGGCTGGAACAAATGTAAAGGCCTGGTTTCGCTTCCATATGCAGGCCGGGGAGCCGTTGATGGTAAAAATGGCGCTCTCATCAGTAAGTACAGAAGGCGCCCTGAACAACTTGAAAGCTGAAATTCCTGGTTTTGACTTTGATCTGGTAAGGTCCGCCGCTACAGAAAAATGGAATCGCGAATTGAGCCGGATTGAGGTTTCAGGTACTGAAGAAGTGAAAAGGAATTTCTACACCAGTTTGTATCACGCGTTTCTTTCACCCACCATTTATATGGATGTGGATGGGAAATATCGTGGATTGGATCAGAATATTCATCATGCAGATGGTTTTATCAATTACTCCACCTTCTCGCTGTGGGACACTTATCGGGCGTTACACCCATTGCTCACCATTTTTCAGCAGCAGCGCACTTCGGATATGGTTAACTCCATGCTGGCCCACCGCAAGCAAAGTGTTCATGGAATTCTTCCGGTTTGGTCGCATCAGGCCAATGAAAATTGGTGCATGATTGGTTATCATGCCGTTCCGGTGATTGCTGATGCCATAATGAAAGACATTGGTGGTTTTGACGTTGCCGAAGCGTTGGAAGCCTTGGATGCCAGCGCTACTTACGCACCTTATGATGGCATTGGCGCCTGCATGAAATACGGATACGCACCTGCCGATCTCACTTCCAATTCAGCCTCAAAGACACTGGAGTATGCTTACGATGACTGGTGTATTGCCCGTGTGGCTGAAAAAGCCGGCAACCTTGGCCTTGCCGGGATTTATGACCGCCGTGCCCGCTCTTTCGAGCAGATTTATGATCCCTCCACCGGATTTATGCGGCCAAAATTGTCGGATGGAAGCTGGCAGCAAAACTTTGATCCGCTGAAAACTGAAGGTCAGGGCTTTATCGAAGGCAATGCCTGGAATTATTCGTTGTACGTACCACATGACCCTGCCAAACTGATTGAATGGGCCGGTGGAAAC
>JAVEVB010000022.1:0-70639 GCA_034005265.1 Lentimicrobium sp. | reverse complement strand
ACTGATATATTTGGGTGTCGGTGCAAGCTTTTTATGGGCCTTACTCATAAATCCATGCATTAGTTACCCCAAATATAGCTATAATCCGCTAGAGCACAAGGCTTTTATACTTTAACAGCAGACCCTACATAACCCTGTAATCCAGACCACCTTGCTCATACCGCTCAACAGAATAAATCTGGCACAACATCTATTTTACAGTCAATCTTGCGCTGTTTGCATTTTATTTATTAATCAAGATTAATATGTTATATATCTCATTTTCAGTATATTAATCGCTAAATTAAGCATGAGATATTGTAAAAAGTACACCTTTACTAAATACGGGGAAAGATTCCCCAAATCGAGAAAATAAGACTGGCGAAACCCCTCTTTTTATTTAGACTGTTTATAAATATTTTTATAATGTTACAAAACTTGATCTATAAAATGGTGAATTCCAGCGTCTCCCTCAAAAATAAATGAGGTAACCTAAAAGGGGACAAATTTCAATTTTACTGGCACAATTTTCCTAAACCGTTGTGCACGGCAAAAGGGAAAAGTTTGTCCGTAAAAATCAGGGAGGCATAACCATGAATATGATTATCGCCAATAATAACTTAAAATCAACCCATTCAGTGGTTTAATTTTAACAAACAAAAGGGAGAAAAATGAAAATTACCTCAAAAGCAACGAACTACACCACCCACACACACAACAACTCCAAACTATTATTTTTGATCCTGACTGTTCTTTTAACAGTTGTTTATTCCACAATTATTTTCGGGGCAACCATTTACGTGGATCCAACCTACAATTCATCAACACAAAATGGTTCCATAACCAACCCATACAATTCCTGGAGCAAAGTAACCTGGACCAATGGCAATTCCTACCTTCAAAAACGGGGAACCACGACAAATATCACGGGGAGCATCACCATTACCGGCCGGAGCAACATCACCATTGGGGCCTATGGCACGGGAAATCGTCCGCGGATTATAAAAACCTCCGGAAACGGCCATGTTATTGACCTGACTACCGTTTCAAACTGCACCGTTCGCGACCTGGAGATTAGTTCCACCTCAAATGCAACCACCGGTGTACTTATTGATGGCTACGGCACAGCCATATCGTCAAATAACCTTATCGACAATTGCGAAATCCATGATTGTGAATGGGGCGTGAGGATAATCAGTGTGGCTGCCGGCAACAAAATCCTGAATTCCACCATCCACACTACCCGTGATGACGGGGTTTATATAAACGGAGTGCTGGACATTGAAATTGGCTATTGCACTATTTACAATGTCAACACCAATTACTTCGTAAACCAGAACGAAAGTTACTCTGCCGGTGATAACATCCAACTTGTTTCAACCAACAACATGGTGTTCAACATTCACCACAATACACTTGACCATAGTTCTACCGGCAATAAATTCTGCTTCATTTCAGCAGGAGAGACCTACTCGGGAGTGATTGAACACAACACCATGACTGGAAACTCAGCAAATGTCACCAGTTGTATTTATCTGAGCAATACCAATAAAACAGTTACGGTAAGATACAACACCCTGAAAGATGCCAATTACGGGATTTACTCCTATGCCGATAATCTGCAGTTTTATTACAACCAGGTGATCAGGAACAACCAGGGTTTAAGCATCATGACCAACAAAAGCCTCACTGCCCTGAACAATGTATTTTACAACAACAGGGAAAGCTGCATCGGTGCCATCAGCAATACATCTGTTACCTCACGAAACAATATCTTTTACATTTCCGGCACCGGCGCCAGGGTATATTCCTGCAATAGCTCAATTGTTTCCGACTACAATAATTTCAATACCCAGCAAAGCAATTTCCTGAACGGGTACAGTACCCTTGCCTCATGGCGATCAGCCTCGGGCAATGATGCCCATTCTTTTGTCAACAATCCGATGTTTGTAAATGCCGGGAATGATGACTTTTGTGTTCAATCGGGCTCACCTTGTGTAAATACCGGCACCAATGTAAACCTTCAACAGGACTTTTTTGGCACCCCGGTTCCTCAATCCAGCCTTCCTGACATAGGATTTTATGAACTGGCCGGAAACCAAACCAACAATACGGCCCCGGTGATCAACAGCCAAACCTTTCAGGTGAATGAGAATTCGTCCAATGGAACAGTTGTAGGAACCGTTATTGCAACAGACCCCAACGCTGGCCAGGCCATCACCTTCAGCATAACATCGGGCAATACCAACAATGCATTTACCATAAACGCTTCAACAGGGACACTTACTGTAAGCAACAGCCAGGCAATAAACTACGAATCAGGCAACAAATTCCTGTTGACAGTAAGGGCAACCGACAACGGCAGCGGAGCCTTGTGGTCGCAAGCCACAATCACCGTTAACATTCAGAATGTCAACGAAAACCCGGTAATCAGCAATCAAAGTTTTACAGCATCACAAAATGCATCCAACGGAACATTGATTGGGACAATAGCTGCTTCGGACCCGGACCAGGGACAAACCCTTGCCTATACCATAACTTCGGGCAATACGAATGGAGCCTTTGCCCTGAACCAGAGCAACGGACAGCTTACAATTGCCAATGCAACGGCCATAAACGGCACTACCTTCAATCTGGTGGTAAGGGCGACTGACAATGGATCGCCAGTGCTTTATGCTCAGGCAACCATATCCATAAACACTTCAAGCGCCAACAACCAGGCCCCTGTAATCAACAACCAATCCTTCAGTATATCAGGCAGCGCATCCAACGGCGCCGCGGTGGGCACGATAGTAGCAAGCGACCCGAATAGCGGACAAACGCTTACCTACAGCATCACCTCCGGGAACACCAACAGTGTATTTGGTATTTCTGCTTCTTCAGGGCAGCTCACGGTAGCCAATGCGGCATCACTTAATCCAGGTACAGTTTCATTGGTGGTAAGGGTAACCGACAACGGAAATCCAGCAATGTGGTCACAGGCAACGATTACTGTAACGGTCACTTCATCCACAGGAAACAATGCACCAAATATCTCAAATCAATCGTTTACGGCTGTGCCCTATTCGCCAAAAGGAACCGATATTGGGGATGTGATTGCATCAGATCCCGATGCAGGCCAGTCGATCAGGTATAACATCACTGGCGGCAATACCAACGGGGCATTTTATATTATTTCATCTCTTGGACGATTGAGGGTTGCCAACCAAAGTGCCATGGCCTCCGGCACCTTTTACCTCACGGTAAGGGTAACCGATAGCGGAAGCCCGTTCCTATGGTCAGAAGCCACAGTAACGGTAACTGTTGGAAATAATACGGCCAACAGAGCTCCGGTAATCAACAATCAATCCTTCACACTATCAGCAAACCCACCCGCAGGAACCTATGCCGGAACAATAACTGCCAGTGACCCGGATGCAGGACAATCAATTACTTATACCATCAGGGCAGGAAATACCAATACAGCCTTTAACCTGGGAAGTTCTGATGGCCGCATCACGGTAAACAACTATTGGGCTGTTAATGCAGGTGTGTTTTATCTCACCGTGCGGGCCACCGACAACGGAAATCCGTCCATGTGGTCAGAAGCGACCATTTCCATTACGGTAAACGCAGCAGGAGGAGCCAACCAGCAACCTTTAATTGGTAACCAATCTTTTTCTGTGAATGAAAATTCAACCTCAGGCACTTTTTTAGGAAAGGTAATTGCGAGCGATCCTGACGCGGGACAAACAATTTCATACGCCATAGTTTCCGGGAACACCGGCAATACATTTAATATTGGGACTACATCTGGTAATTTAACAGTAAACAACACCTCTGGTTTAAATTTTGAGCTTAGCCCGATTTTTAATCTCGTTGTAAGGGTTACGGACAATGGCAGCAACAGCCAGAGTGCCCAGGCAAACATTACCGTGCAACTGAACGATGTAAACGAGGCTCCTGTATTAAGCCCGGCTACCATTGATATTGAGGCCTATTCGCCCAATGGATCTTTTTTGGGAGCCATACCGGCAAGTGATCCTGATGATGGTCAATCTGTGAACTACCGGATAGTTTCGGGAAATACCTCCAACGCTTTTCACATAAACTACCATAACGGAGCCATTAATGTAATCAACAGTTCGGCACTCAACCCATACACCAACCCCGTATTTTATCTGACAGTGTTAGTTACCGATAACGGACAACCGTCACTCTCATCAACCGCAGTAATAAAGGTTAATGTACGATCATTTAAGAGCGGTGAGCAAAATCAGGGAACACAATTTGTCGTTAATGAGGGGCCAATCTATAACCTCTTCCCGAATCCTTCGAATGATGGACATTTCAATTTAAGCATTGAAAACATGGATGAACCTACTCTTGTTCAGGTGTTTAACCTTTCAGGAAAATTAATTACTGAGATAACAGAGGTAAATGCTGATCTAATGCCAATAAACCTTGAAAACATGCCTATTGGTGTGTACATGATAAAAATAACCTCTGCTTCACACACTAAAACCATAAAAGCCATTAAAAATTAATTGCGATTACCCATTACATTGAAGAGCGGCTGTTTCACAACAGTCGCTTTTTTTATATATTTACCATATTCGCATATATAGTTAATGTAAATTATATTTACATTAGATCATATTACATAACATTCATATTATTATATCTAATTATTTTACAGTGTTTTACAACGTTCTTCGATTCAGCTTCATAATGACATTGATAAAATTTATTTTACATACAATAATTTAAACCAGGTATAAATAATAAAAAATAATTTCATTTTCGGGGTTACTTTTTGTCATTTAAGTAATGAACTACTGATTGCATTCAGGGAAAAAAGATTAAAAAAATGATGCAATCTTACGACATCAGGAATTCTAACATTTACTCCTATCAAAACTCACTTACGAAATGAAAAGAGAAATTACAAAAACTCAGACTTCATGCCGGAAACTCAAATCTACTCTTTTAACGCTCGCAATTTTGATTTTCTCTTTGGCATCAACAGCCCAAACCACATATTACATTGACCCAACGTTTACCGGGCAGACTCGCAATGGTTCTATCGACAGCCCATACAGCGAATGGAGCCAGGTAAATTTCTCAAATGGGAATACCTATCTTCAGAAACGAGGCACTACGGCGTATACCACGGGTAACGTATCCATTACCGGGAAGGAAAATGTAACTTTAGGTGCTTATGGCACCGGGGAACTGCCAAAAGTTATCAAAACAACAAGTGGTGGCCATGTTATTGATTTTACCACTGTTTCAAATTGCACGGTACGCGACCTGGATGTCAGTGCCACCGCGGGTGTTATTTCAGCAGTGATTATCGATGGGTATGGAACAAATATCTCCCCCAACAACCTTATTGACAACTGTGTACTACATGATACAGAATGGGGTGTAAGAATAATCTCTAATGCGCCGGGCAACCGGGTATTGAATTGCACCATTTATAATATAGGCGACGATGGTATTTACGCAAAAGACATTTCGGATTTAGAAATTGGCTATTGCAATATATCCCATGTAAATACAAAATACTTTACCAACCCAGATCAGAGTTATTCGGCTGGCGACAATATTCAACTGGTCTCCATCAACAACTTAAATTTCCATATTCACAACAACACGCTTGATCACAGCACCACTGGCAATAAATTCTGCTTTATAGCTGCCGGGGAAACCTACACCGGAATCATTGAGGATAATACAATGATTGGAAATTCAGGCCAAACCACCAGTTGTATCTACCTGGGCAACACCAACAAAACGGTGACCATCAGAAACAATACCCTACGTGACGGTAACTATGCGGTATATTCCTACGTAAGCGACCTTCAGTTTCATTATAACAAGGTTCTAAGAAACAATATGGGAATAAGTGTAATGATCAACCGTAGCTTAACCGCATTAAACAATGTTTTCTATGACAACAATGGCATTAGCATAGGAAGCGGTGCGGGAACCACCGTTACATCGAAAAACAATATTTTCCACATATCAGGCAGCAGCTCAAGAGTTTATGTCTGTAACAATACGTTGTTTTCAGACAACAACAACTTTACCGGACAACAAAGCAGCTTCCTGAATGGATACAGCACACTCACTTCATGGCAATCAGCTTCAGGGAATGACGTAAACTCCTTCGTTGCAGACCCTGAATTTGTAAACTGCGCCATTGATGATTACTGTCTGCTTGCTGCATCACCCTGTATAAACCAGGCCGCTGATGTTGGATTAGAGAGCGATTTTTTTGGCACCGCGGTGCCCCAAAACTCAGTCCCTGACATAGGTATTCATGAGCGAATTTCAGAAGGAAGCTCAAACCATGCCCCAGTCATCGCCAATCAATCCTTCAGTACAGCCGAAAACCGGGCCAATGGCAGTATTATAGGAACCGTTGTAGCTTCCGATCCGGATGCAGGACAAACCCTATCCTACACATTGACTGCAGGAAACACCAATAATGCTTTCGCCATTAACGCTAACAATGGATCTTTGACAGTGGTGAACAGCCAGGCGTTAAATTATGAAACAACACCCCAGTTTCAACTTACGGTGCGCGTTCAGGACAATGGGGAAGGCAATCTCAGTGCAAGTGCTACCATCACCATTAGCCTTACAGATGTTAATGAAGCTCCACAAATGAGCGGAATTAATGTACAAATAAATGAAAACTCACCCACAGGGACAATGGTAGGACAGATGAGTGCTACCGACCCTGACAACGGACAAACCATCACCTTCAGCATTTCCTCCGGAAATACAGGCAATGCTTTTACCATCAACCCAGCAACCGGTCAAATCAGTGTTGCCAGCAGCGAAGCCCTGAATTTTGAAGCCCTTCAAAGCATTCAATTAACCATAAGTGCAACCGACAACGGCACGCCTTCCACCTTTACGACTGCCATTGCTGTTATAAACATTTTAAATGTAAACGAAAGTCCGGTTATGAGCGACCAGGACTTTGAATCGGAAAACAACCCTGAAACAGGCGCAATTATAGGCACCCTATATGCAAGCGATCCTGACAACGGACAAACCCTCTCCTATTCCATTGTTTCGGGCAATACCTCTTCAGCCTTTAACCTTAACTCCAGCAGCGGCCTTTTAAGTGTAGCCAATGCTTCTGCTGTTAATTACCAGATCAATCCGGTTTTCAACCTCATTGTAAGGGCAACGGACAATGGGAACCCTTCGCTCAATTGCACTGCCAACGTTACCGTAACGGTATCCGATTTAAACACACCGCCTCAGATAGCACCACAAACTTTCACCGTTGCTGAAAACAGCGGATCAGGAACTCAGGTGGGCATTGTTGTAGCTACAGATAATGACCCCGGACAAACCTTAACTTTTTCCATTACCGGAGGCAACAGCAACAATGCTTTCTCATTGAATACCAGTACAGGAAGACTCAGCGTAGCTAATCCCGCAGTATTGGATTTTGAAACCACCCCGGAATATCTGTTAACTGTAAAAGTACAGGATAATGGTCCGGGAAGTTTATCTTCTTCAGCGCTGGTGACTGTAATTATCAGCAATGTGAATGAATCACCCTCAATGAGCAACCAGAATTTTACTGTTGAGAACTATGCTGAAGCAGGAATAATAGTTGGCACCTTACAGGGCACAGACCCTGATGCGGGACAAACCCTCTCTTATTCCATTGTATCGGGGAACACTTCCTCTGCATTCAATCTTAACGCCAGCAGCGGTATTTTAAGTGTAGCCAATGCTTCTGCAATCAATTACCAGATCAATCCGGTTTTTAACCTCATCATAAGAACAACAGACAACGGGAACCCTTCACTCAATTGCACCGCGAATGCAACCGTAATAGTTTCTGACTTAAACAATCCACCTCAAATAGTAGCACAATCATTCACCGTTGCTGAAAACAGTGACTCAGGAACTCAGGTTGGCTTTGTTGTAGCTACGGATAATGACCCCGGACAAACCTTAACTTTTTCCATTACCGGAGGCAACAGCAACAATGCATTCTCATTGAATGCCAGCACAGGAAGACTAAGTGTAGCTAATCCTGCAGTATTGGATTTTGAAACCACCCCGGAATATCTGTTAACTGTAAAGGTACAGGATAATGGTCCGGGAAGTTTATCTACTTCAGCGCTGGTTACTGTAATTATCAGCGATGTGAATGAATCCCCTTCAATGAGCAATCATGACTTTACTATTGAAAATTATACTGAAGCAGGAATAATAGTAGGCACCATACAGGGCACAGACCCTGATGCCGGACAAACATTGAACTATGAAATTGTATCGGGAAACACTTCTTCTGCTTTCAATCTTAACGCCAGCAGCGGTATTTTAAGTGTAGCCAATGCTTCTGCAGTCAACTACCAGATTAATCCGGTTTTCAACCTCATCGTAAGGGCAACAGACAACGGAAACCCTTCGCTCAATTGCACCGCAGAGGTAACGGTAACAGTTTCTGATTTAAACAATCCGCCTCAAATAGAACCACAATCATTCACCATTGCTGAAAACAGCGACTCAGGAACTCAGGTTGGCGTTGTTGTAGCTACGGATACTGACCCGGGACAAACTTTAACTTTTTCCATTTTTGGTGGCAATGAGAACAATGCGTTCGCAATAAACACTTCATCCGGAGTGCTAACAGTAGCAAACTCACTTGCATTGAATTTTGAAACCACCCCTCAATTTAACTTAACTATTAAGGTACAAGACGATGGTCCGGGAAATTTTTCTTCATCTGCTTTGATGACCATAAACATCAACGATATGAATGAAGTCCCTGAAATCGCCACACAAGCCTTTCAATTAAATGAAAATTCCCCTTCCGGAACCTTTGTCGGACAAATAGAAGCTACCGATCCCGACCTGGAACAAACCCTCAGTTATGAAATTGCATCAGGCAATATAAATACAGCGTTCTCCATCAATCAAACTTCGGGCATAATCTATGTTGAAAATTCAGCTGTTATTGACTTTGAAACTACACCACAGTTTGAGCTCACCATCAGTGTTACCGACAATGGCACCCCGGAACTATCGGCACTTTCCACAATAATTGTTTCATTAAACGATGTGAATGAAAGCCCGGTGATAAATGATCAGAATTTCGAAATTGCCAACAACACTTCAAACGGAACTATTGTTGGTACGCTAACAGCCCAGGACCCTGATCAGGGACAAACACTAACTTATTCCATTACCTCAGGGAATACACTTGATGCCTTTTCCATTGAGCCTGCAACCGGCATTATCCTTGTATCAAACAGTGATGCCATCAATGGTCTTGTTAATCCAGTTTTTGAACTGATAGTTACTGTTACAGACAATGGAACACCAATATTAAGCAGCAACGCAAACATTAACATCTATGTTTCTTCGGTAAACCACGCCCCTCAGATTCAACCACAGGTATTTACTGTTGAAGAAAACTCGGCAAACGGCACCTTCATCGGACAACTCACTTTTTCTGATCCTGATGAAGGACAAACGCTCACATTCAGCATTCCCAGTGGCAATTCTATGGCTGCGTATACTGTTGATGAAAATGGAGTTTTACGCGTCAACAATGTGGTTGGTGTAAATTATGAAAGACAGGCCACCTTTCAATTGACCGTAAAAGTTGAGGACAATGGTGTACCAGCCTTATCAGGTACGGCAAGAATTACTGTTCATGTCCTTGACCTGAATGAGAAGCCTGAGATTGCACCTGATCAGCTATTTACGATCAACGAGCACATGGCTGCAGGAACATTATTTGGCATTGTTGAAGCGTCGGATCCCGACTTTAATCAGTCGTTATCCTATTCGATTACAAATGGCAACACACAGAATGCTTTTGCAATAGAAGCCTCTACAGGAATGCTAAGCATTGCAGGATTTGTTTGTTATGAATTATGCAGCAGTTACACCCTAAGTGTAAGAATCACAGACAATGGAAACCCGGTAATGAGTGATGAAGAACAAATCATCATTAACATCAACGATGTAAATGAAGTTCCGACAATGGTGGATCAGTCTTTTGAGGTAGATTCATACGCACTCACCGGTACCATAATAGGAACCATTCTTGCCAGCGATCCTGATTCAGATCAAACACTCACTTTCTCAATCACCAATGGCAACATTGACAATGCATTTGCCCTGGACAGCAGCACAGGAGAACTTTCGGTAAGTAATCGGGATGCGCTGGTAATCAACCCATCCTTCGACCTAACAGTAAGGGTAAGTGACAATGGTCAACCTTCACTCAGTGCCTATGCCCTGATTACCATCACTGTAATATACACAAACAATACACCAGAAATCGCGGAACAATCATTTGAAGTTCCCGAAAACAGTCCGCTGGGATTCACGGTAGGACAGGTGGTTGCTACTGATCCGAATGAAGGACAGGAACTCACCTACGATATTGTATCAGGAAATGCCAATCAAACATTTACGCTAACCCAAGATGGACTAATCCTGGTTAACAAACCCGAAGACCTCAACTACGCAACAAATCCAACTTTTGACATGACGGTAAGGGTAACCGACAACGGCTCACCCATATTATCGGCAGAAGCCACCATCAACATCAATGTAATAAGCTCTAATAATCCTCCGGTAATGGATCCTCAAACATACAGCTACAAGGAGAATGCGCCCAATGGACGTTACATCTGCAGATTTGTGGCAACTGATGATCCTGGAGACAAGGTACAGTTTTACCTGTTGGAAGGCAACACTAACGATGCATTTTGGTTGCAGGCATATACAGGCAGGTTATTTGTTAACAACAGCGAAGCACTTGATTTTGAAACTAATCCGGTATTTAACCTTAAAATCAGGGCAATAGACAATCATGGCGCTTATACTGATCTGATTGTTCCAATCCTGATGATTGATGTAAACGAAGCACCTATTGTTCCTGACCAGACTTTCATCACCAACAGGCCAGCCAATGAAGGGGCAGCAGTCGGTAAAGTTGAAGCTACAGATCCGGATACCGGCCAGGTACTGAGATATTACATCAGACAGGGAAATGTCGATAATATTTTCAGTATTGATCTGATGACCGGTACTATTACCATCAGCAACGCAATTGCATTCAATAAATCATCGGACAAAACGTACAACCTTCGTATAAGGGTGCGCGACAATGGATACGGAAATCTTTCTACTTATGCCAATGTAACCATATCGGTGAACAAAAACCAGCAATCAGGAGAAACAACAACCGAATTTGAAGAAGCCGGAAAAATTGCTGAAATTACGGCATACCCAAATCCTTCATCAAACGGAATCTTCTATGTTAAATGCACTGAGTTCAGCAATGAAAGCGCCAGCCTTACCATTCTGTCGCTTACAGGGAAAGTTATGATTCAGGACAAAATAGCAGGCAATTCCGAGAAACTTATTGATCTTGCTACAATGCCCAATGGCATGTATTTTCTAAACATTATTGACGGCAAAAATGCCTATACAAAAAAGCTGATCAAACAATAATTGATTCTTTTAAAAAGCAAAGGGCTGTTTTTAATCAACAGCCCTTTGCTTTTATTTTGAATATTCTTCATATATCTTGCGGATACCCTCCTGGAGACTTACCTTGCTTTTCCAACCAAGGGAAGTTAACCGGGATACATCCAGCAACTTACGCGGGGTACCATCAGGACGGGAAAGATCAAAACTAATGGTCCCTTCATAACCAACTATGTTTTGAATCAATAAAGCCAGGTCCTTAATAGAAACCTCAACACCAGACCCAATGTTAATGTGCATATTGCGGACTTCTCTGGAAACACCCTTGTATTTCAGGTTTTTAATTTCCTGAAAACTATAGTTTTCCATCAAAAACACACAGGCATCAGCCATGTCTTCACTCCAAAGAAACTCTCTGAGCGGACTACCGGTTCCCCAAAGCGAAAGTTCAACCACTCCGGATTCATCAACTTTTCGGATACCAATTTCCTCAAGATAACTGATTATTTCATCATCCCCGGGATGCTGCGCTTTTAAGGCGGAACCGTGCAAAACAATATCGCGACGAATTGCGGCAAGGTTATTTTCCTGTAAACATTTGCTCAGATAAATTTTTCTTAGCAAAGCGGGCAGCACATGTGAATTTTCGAGCGAATAATTGTCATTTGGACCATACAGATTGGTGGGCATCACCGAAATATAATCAGTACCATACTGTGCATTGTATGCCTCACACATTTTTAGGCCGGCAATCTTAGCGATGGCATAAGGTTCGTTGGTATATTCCAGAGGACTGGTAAGCAAATCATCCTCCTTCATAGGTTGTGGCGCGTTCTTGGGATAAACGCAACTGCTGCCCAGAAAGAGGAGCTTTTTTACACCATTTAAATAAGCAGCGTGGATTACATTGTTCTGAATCTGAAGGTTTTCATAGATAAACTGGGCACGGTAAACACTATTTGCCATGATCCCACCTACTTTAGCTGCCGCCAGAAAGACATATTCAGGCTGTTCAACTTCAAAAAATTCCTGTACAACCTGCTGATTGGCAAGATCAAGTTCAGCATGGGTTTTCGTAACAATATTGGTATATCCTTTAGAAGTCAGATTTCTTAAAATTGCACTTCCTACAAGCCCTCTGTGCCCTGCAAGGTAAACTTTGCTTTTTTTGTCCATGAATCTATTATTCAAAATAACTCAAAACATCATATCCCCCATCTTTGAGGTACTTATCCTTTTTCATCAATTTGATATCACCTTCCATCATATCCGTAACCAAACCTTTAAGATCATACTCTGGTTCCCACCCAAGTACTTTTTTTGATTTTGAAGGATCGCCAATCAATAGTTCTACCTCAGTTGGCCTGAAATAAAGTGGGTCAACCGAAAGTACTTCCTTACCCACCGGCAATTGAAACTCAGGATTGGCACAATTATCGACAAAAGCCTTTTCTTCCAGCCCCGACCCTACAAAACGAAGTTTAATTCCCACTTCATCGAAAGCCATCCTTACAAATTCCCTCACTTCGGTGGTAACTCCCGTTGCTATCACAAAATCGTCGGGCTTATCCTGCTGAAGTATCAGATGCATAGCTCTGACATAATCTTTGGCATGACCCCAGTCGCGTTGAGCTGAGAGGTTACCGAGATATAATTTATCCTGCATTCCCAGGGCAATTCGGGC
The DNA here is from genome assembly GCA_034005265.1 of Lentimicrobium sp. Taxonomy (GTDB): domain Bacteria; phylum Bacteroidota; class Bacteroidia; order Bacteroidales; family Lentimicrobiaceae; genus Lentimicrobium. Next base: position 57,504 of record JAVEVB010000022.1, on the reverse strand, counting down.
AACAGCCATGGTTATTTTACGGGTAACAAAAGTTTCTCCACGAATAGGCGATTCATGGTTAAAAAGTATTCCGTTGGAAGCGAACAAACCATAGGCTTCACGGTAGTTTACGGTTATCCAGTAAGCATATAGTTTTGCAACTGCGTAAGGACTGCGCGGATAGAAAGGTGTTGTTTCCCGCTGTGGAACTTCCTGCACCAATCCGTATAATTCACTGGTTGAAGCCTGATAAATTCTTGTCTTATTTATCAATCCAAGCAACCTTACTGCCTCAAGCAGGCGAAGTGTTCCAATACCGTCAGCATCAGCAACATATTCAGGCGAATCAAAACTAACCTTAACATGCGACATAGCTGCAAGGTTGTAGATCTCATCGGGCTGAACCTCCTGCACAATACGAATAAGGTTGGAGGAATCGGTCATATCTCCATAATGAAGTACGAAATGCCTGTTTTGAATATGGGGATCCTGATAAAGATGATCTATACGGTTGGTATTAAACAATGAACTGCGGCGTTTTATCCCGTGAACAACATAATTCATCCTTAGCAGATACTCAGCCAGATATGCACCATCCTGTCCGGTCACTCCAGTAATCAATGCAACTTTTTGCGCCATTTTATATATATTTACGATTAAAAACAAAAATACTAACTAAACAACAACGACAAGACGTTTTGGTTAAACTATTCAATATTTTTGTTCACACCACCAATACCCCCTCTACTCAATCCATCGGTTTATTGACAATTGTTATAACTTTGCCAAATTGACAGACCTTCAATTTAACGGTGTTTATGCATAACAGGACATTTTCGTTGATTATTTCCGTTGCTTTGGGGCTGATGCTGATCTTCATTATTGCACCGATTGCCGGCATCGTATTCAAAACCCCACTTTCAGACCTATTTGATACAACCTCAGACAAACAGGTTACCAACAGCATACTACTAACCATCTCTGCGTCTTTTACTGCAACGTTTATTTTTGCCGTTATTTCCTTACCAGGTGCATGGCTGTTGGCCCGCAGGAGATTTCGTTTAAAAAGGCTTGTCCTTGGAATCATCGATCTGCCGGTTGTCATTCCGCATACCGCTGCAGGCATCGCTCTGCTGGGGCTGGTTTCAAGAGACAGCACTGTGGGCCGGATCGCCACTTCTATAGGCATTGATTTTGTTGGCCACCCGGCAGGAATCGTACTTGCCATGGCATTTGTAAGCCTTCCTTTTTTTGTGAATGCCGCCAGGGAGGGTTTTGCTGCAGTTCCCGAACGACTGGAACATGCCGCACTGAATCTTGGAAATTCACCTTTGAAAGTATTTTTAACCATTTCTATTCCACTGGCAGCCCGGAATATTATGAGTGGCGCAGTAATGATGTTTGCCAGGGGAATGAGCGAATTCGGAGCTATTGTTATCATTGCCTATCAGCCGATGACAACGCCTGTATTGATATTTGAACGTTTCAGCTCTTTTGGCCTGCAATACGCCCGACCAGTAGCCCTTCTTTTTATTATCATTTCTGTTATTCTGTTTCTATTGATGCGTTTGTTAACCAAAGATCCCGAAAATGCTCGAAATTAATAACCTCAACAAATCTTTCGGGAGATTTAGCCTCAGAAACATCAATCTCTCTGTAGCAAACAGCGATTACTTTGTTCTTTTGGGACCTTCAGGTGCCGGAAAATCTGTTTTGCTCGAACTTATTGCCGGGCTTATTACTGCGGATCGTGGTTCAATATGGCTAAGGGGAGAAAACATTACCTTAAAAGGTATTGACAAACGCAAAACTGGACTAATTTTTCAACATCCTGCAATTTTTCCCCACATGAATGTGATGGAAAACATCCTATATGCCGCCAGGGGAGAATCAAAGCAGTTAAAAAAAGAGAAGGCATCAATATTGGCCAATCAAATGGGAATCTCCCATCTCCTGTACGCAGGCACTTCCACCTTATCCGGCGGTGAACTGCAAAGGGTTGCCCTGGCAAGAATTCTGGCTTCAGAACCTTATATTTTACTACTCGACGAACCATTATCAGCCATAGACACCTCACTCAAAGCTGAATTAAGGGGGTTACTTCGCAATCTGAACAAGAATGGATTACCCATTTTACATGTTACACACGATTATGAGGAAACCATCGCCCTGGCAACCTCAATGGCAGTCATTGAAGATGGAGAAATCATCCAGAATGGCTCTCCGGAAGAAATATTCAACAGGCCAACAAGCGTATTTGCTGCCGCATTTGCAGGCGAACACAATTTTTTCAGGGCAACCATTCAAAACCGGGTGATTGTCCCGGATGAGCACAAACACATCTCCGTCATCGGTCCAGACAATCTCATTGACGGATCTGCTCATATTATGATCAGAAACAAAAATATTGTCTTAAGCAATGATCCGCCTGAACTAAGTACCATGAATGTATTTAAAGGCACAATAAAGTCCATTAACCCTTTACGTGATGGGCATGAAGTAAAAATCGACTGTGGAATGTCCTTCTTCTCAAAAATAACCCGGGAAAGTGTTGAACGAATGAACCTCTACCCCGGAAAAACAATATATGCGTGTTTCAAGGCTTCAACAGTTGAAGTAATCAGGTAATTCTGATAAAATTAACCTGAAATTCCTTCCTAATAGAACACCACTTCCACCTTGGGTTTACCTTCCTTAAACTTACTGATGTTCCGCTCTGAAACCCTGGAATTATAGATTCGCAGTAATTGCAATGATGGCAAATCATCAAGAGGCTTCAGGCTACTGATGCGCGTATTGAACGCATTAAGTTGTGTAAGTTTGCTTAGTGATGACAACGAGCTCAGGCTTTTTACCTGGGTCCCTGATATATCAAGTATGCTCAGATTGCCCAGGAACTCCAAAGGTTTTATATCTTTCACCTGAGTATTGGAACAATTCAGGTTTATCAGCTCCCGGTGGGTTGTAATTGGTTTGAGGTCAGAAACAGGCGTATTGGAGCAATCCAGTTCTTTCAACTTACGGATAAGGCCGACAGGAAGGAGATCAGCAATAGGGGTCCCCGAAAACCTCAGGATTTCAAGCCTCTTTAATTGCGAAACCGGCATTAACTCACTGACGCTCATATTGCGGGTAATATCCAACTCAGTAATTGAAGCAATTCGGTGCAACTGTACCCTGTCGGGAATGCCGGTATGAGGCTCAATCCCGGCAAATATCTGCCTCCAAACGGGAGACAAACCATCCCACCACTTCAGGAGAGCATCACTTTGGTAAACAATTAAAGCAGCAGGTATAGAATCCCAAAGTTGCTCTATAATTTTTGAAACACCCGGAACTCCATCTGCGTACAACCTTTCCAACCGCTTTAAACGAAGGATTGAACCTGCATTTTCGACCGAAACACTGTCCATTTCAAGAAACTTAAGGTTCCAGAGGCTCGACAATGGACTTAAATCTACTATTTTAGAACTGGAAAAATTTAACGAAACCAGGCTATTAAAATCAGAAAGTGGAGAAAGATCATTTACAGCAGTTTTTGCGATATTTAACTCACGCAATTCAGTCAGTTCCTTAATATCCTTTAAACTTAATAATGAGGTGCGCGATGCGTCAATAAATGTAAGTGAAGGCAATTTCTGCAAAGGAGCAAGACTGTTTATCTGCGAATTACCAGCAATGTCAATTTTTCGAAGATTAGAAATTTCGTACAACTCCTCACGCAATGGTGGATTACTCACTTCAACAAGAGAACTGAATACAGATTTCCAGGCTTCAGGAAGCATTGACCACCAGACCGAAAGCTCCTCTGATTCATATATAACTTTAACGTCGGGACGCAATTGAATAAACGAAAGTGCGGCTTGTTTATCAATCATGGTTTTATCGCAATAAATAACCTTCAAATCGGGGAGCTTGAGCAGAGGCTTAATATCCGCGACAGGTGCATATTCCAGATAAACATATTGCAAACCCTGCATTTGTGAAAGCACTGACACATCCGCAATAAATGTGTTGTTTAAAACAATTCGCTTTAACCCATTTAATCCGGCAAAATGGCCAAAATCAGAAATTCTTAAACCGGTCATGTCCAGCACTTCAAGCGCAGCATGATCCGAAATCCCATCCAGTGACAGCAATGGCAAACCAGCAATCCTCAGCTCTTTAAGATCGGGCATATTTTTCAATACTGCAAGTGATTGTACACGGGTATCAGACAGATTAAGGAACTCCATCTGCACGAAATTTCCAAGGGAAGATATATCAGCAACAAGGGTGGAAGAAATATCGAGATATCTTAAGCCAGTGGTGTATTGGATGGGCGACAAATCAGCAATTTGCGTTGCAGAAGCTATCAGCGTTTCCAGCTTGGATAAATTGCGGACAGGCCCAAGGTCTGAGACCCTGCTCCCAGAAATAGTGAGTTGCTTGAGCATGGTTAAGGCGCTCAGTGGCTCCAGATCATAAACCCCATCAACACCGCTGATATCCAACTGTTCCTGTCTCCATATCTTTCTCACTTCAACAAGCATGGAAGCCGGGCTGTTCTTAATGGTGTCACCGGTATAGAGTGAATCAGCAATGTACTCACCTGTATTTACTATCATAAACTCAGAAGAAATCTCCTGAATAAATTTCATTTTGTAACCATCCAGCAGCAGTGTTTCGCCAGAAAAGAAATTTCGCCATACCGGTTCAAGACTATTCCACCAGGCCATCAGCTCTTGCTCCTCACTCGAACGGGTGGTGTATATGCTCACAATCTTCAAATCACGGGTTGCAGGATCAAGATTTATTTCAACATACCGTGGTTTATTTTCACTGATTTCCTTCCCATCAAGAGTGGTACCCTTCAGATTGCGACTGGTTTTAACTTTAAAAAAAGGTTCACCTTTGTCGTTCAGCTCCCTGGTAATGTCTTCAATGGTAAATTTAAATGTCACATCTCTGAAAAAAAAGTCAATGTCTTTGAGGTAAGCCTGCACATCTTTATTGGTAACCACATCCCTGTGTTCCAATAAATCATCCTCAATCTGGACTTTTGCATCCCTGAAAAATTTAAGGTAAGACTGATTGATGACAATATCCTTTTCCCGATATTCCGTTTTACTACTTCCAACCGTATTGAAAGAAAATTCCATGAATTTAATAATCTGCTCAGCCTGTTTCTTGAAGATTTCAAAATCTTCTGCGCTCATTTCATTCTGTCCCGGCACATTTGATGTTGCAGTATTTTGGGCGAACAGGTTTCCTGCCAAAAGAAAGTATATAAACAGGGAAATTGCGATGGGCTTAATGCTATTCATGGTAAATGTATTTAAGTAATAACGCCTTTTTTTCTTCATCAATTTTCATTAGTCCGGAAATCAGCCATCCCGAGTTACTTCCCGGACGGTTAAACTCTGACAATTCAAAATACCAGCCATCGACCTGAAAAAAATGAAACTTTACATTGGTAACACTTTTAAACTTCAGATTCCCTTTTTTAAATTCATAGAGGAATAAGGTAAGATAGTCGGGCTGATATCCTTTCTGAGTATAAAGTTCCACGAATTCCTTATCCTGAAAAACCCTGATAAGGTTCATAAAATCGAGTTCGTGACTCAAAGGATGTAAAAAATGACTACCACTTTCCGCCTGGCTGGTAAACATCTGATGAAAATGCTTAAAATAAACATTGGAAATCACCCACTTATAGCCCAGGTTCTCTTGTTCAATTTTAAGAAACAGCACCAGGTTTTCTTCTTTCCCCTGATAAAGAAACTTTGTATTTACCTCCGCAAACCACTGCCCTGCATGAAAATCAAGAAACTGTGGACTTGTGGGATTAAGAACATCACCAACAAATTCATCCCTCAAAGGATCAGTCATGGAGGCGTTCTGCTGATCGAAAAGCACATTCATGTATTTTCTCCGGAGTTGAACATCGCGGTAATCGTTGTCTTTAGGGTAATATCGATTTCCCTTAGCATCTTCTTCCCCGTTAAAACGCCTGAAAAACTGGTTCACCTGCTTGGTTTGAGCATTCAGAATGCTTTCATCTCCAAGCAATGAATTGAAGAGCTGAGCTGATGCCATAACTGGCAACAACATACACAAAAGAAACAATTTAAGGTATCTGGACATAGTTTTCAGGCAAAGGGTAAATGACTGAACAATCATATTGAAAACATAAAAATCTGGCTTCAACGCAATAATAAATTATCGTTGAAGCCAGAAAAACAATCAATGCTAAAATCAACCTGGCTTGGTTTCACTCACCCTGATATCGCCGAGCATTACATCCCAGAAGCCAATGATTCTTCCAGAAATTTGTGTGGTTTTACGTTCTACATAAACCGTAACATCTTTTTTGGTAACATCAACATACCTTAAACCCTCGTTGGTTGTACCTTCAAAACGTTGATATATGGTAATTACACCAACATATCTTCCGTCAGGCTGACGTTCCAGATCACTTATATACTGAATATTGTACCAGGATATGGTAACCTTGTCATAATTAAGCGCCATCAATCGCTCCAGATATTCTCTTACGCCATAATATTCAACTTCTTCCTTGTTAATGGACGAAACACCCATTAATGCTCCGTCGGCGAAAAGTTCAAGGGTACGTTCAATCACGCGATTGGCTTCGGACCATGGCGTATCTTTGTTACCCACGATACTAATATATTTGCTTAGATCACGTACCTTTTCAAGGGCAAGCGAGTCAATGGCCTGCTTCCGCGATGGGCTTATCTCGTCCTGCGCCCACAAACTTCCGGATGATAAAATGATCAATCCAACAAGTATTCCTATGATTCTTCTCATATCTCTTTACTTTTTAATGAGTTCCAATTCCTTTATTTTTCCATTACTATCCATTACTGCATTCAGCACCTTGTTTGGCGACTTTTTCTGGTCTTTTATGAATTCCAGGTATTTACGAATGGTCGTTGGCTTGTCATAGTCCTTAATATCACCATCACTACTGATGAGAATAAGCACCGGGATATCATCGCTGGAAAATGCGGAAAGGGCCTCACGAATTTTAGTATTTGCGGTCATAACATCACCTGCATTGGCAACAGCATCAAGTGCCATATTTACGGCCCTGTATTGTCCACCTTCACGTAACTCCCTGTCACGTTCCTCCTGTTCTTTTTTAAGGCGTTCTTCTTCTTTTCTGCGTTCCACAGCGGCACGTTCAGCTGACAAAATATCTTCGGCTTGCGTGATAAGGTCTTTCACTTCCTGGTCCTCAAGGTTCATCCGTTTAATCGTGGCAAGCTTAAATTCCTTTTCTTCAAGGGTCATTTTGCCATCATCATTAATAATAGCCAACAAATCAGCCTTTGCCTTTGCCGTCTTTTCAGCCAACTCCATGGCTGCTTTCTTTTTGGCTGCCTTTTTTGAACTTTTACATGATGTAAACCCGGCCCCCATAGACACGACCAACATCATTACCAAAAACATTCTGAACTTACCCGCATATTCAAAACGGGGGCGTTTTTCTGTGCTCATCATAATAAAGGATTAAATTTGGTTATTAAACTTCGTTTTTAGTCAATAATTGTACCATTGCTGAAATTAAGAGAGTCTTTGAAGGTTGATTTGACCTTCATAACCAACTTAAAGCATGCACAAAATTAATCTATTTTCATTCTTAATTGCAACATATTACAGTGACTTACCTGTATAAACGAAAATAACGCTTAGAAGTTGATTAAAACCTGAGTAGATATGAATTTAATTCACAAGTAGCAATACTTGAGAGAAAAAGAATACTTAACCTGGGACGAAAAAAAAATCCCTGATTAAAGGGATTTTCAGGGGTGTACCCGAGGCCGGACTTGAACCGGCACGGCCGCAATGGCCAAAGGATTTTAAGTCCTTCGTGTCTACCAATTCCACCACTCGGGCATCCATTGGCTGGATAAAAAAACCCCGAAGTTTCGGGGTTTCGAGCGAAAGACGGGACTCGAACCCGCGACCCTGACCTTGGCAAGGTCATGCTCTACCAACTGAGCTACTTTCGCTTATTGCTTTAGCGGCTGCAAATATACAACGCCTTTTTGATCTGCCAAAGATTTTTATGCTTTTTTTAAAAGATTTTTAATTTCATTCAACTTCATCAGTGCTTCAACCGGCGTAAGTGTGTTAATATCAGTATCAAGAATATCTTCACGAATCTGTTCCAGGAGCGGATCATTTAGCTGAATAAAGCTAAGTTGATAGGGATCGCCTGCCGATTTGGGCTTTTTTCGGGAGGAAGTACCCTGAAGTTGACCGCCTCCATGCGATTTTTCAAGTAGTGACAGCATTTCGTTGGCCCTATCAAGAACCGATTGTGGCATTCCGGCCATCCTGGCCACATGTATTCCAAAACTATGCGCACTTCCCCCTGGCTCCAGTTTACGCATAAAAATCACCTGTTTTCCGGCTTCCTTTACCGAAATATGGTAATTCTTAATCCGGGCCAGACTACTTGCCATTTCATTAAGTTCATGATAATGTGTGGCAAAAAGAACTTTTGCTTTGAATAACGGATGCTCGTGAAGATACTCTGCAATGGCCCAGGCAATGCTTATACCATCATAAGTGCTGGTGCCACGTCCGATCTCGTCAAGCAGAATAAGACTTCGGTTAGAAATATTGTTGAGAATACTTGCCGTTTCATTCATCTCAACCATGAAGGTTGACTCGCCTGATGAAATGTTGTCAGAGGCTCCAACACGAGTAAAAATTTTATCCACCAACCCAATTTCGGCGGAAGTAGCAGGAACAAAACACCCTGCCTGAGCCATCAAAACAATTAAAGCCGTTTGCCTGAGTAAAGCAGATTTTCCCGACATATTGGGTCCGGTAATGATAATGATTTGCTGATCCTGATCATCCAGTTCTACATTGTTGGCTACATAGTGATTCCCCGGAGAGAGGTTCTTTTCAATAACCGGATGCCGTCCATCCTTTATATCAAGTTTAAATCCATCATTCACCGAAGGCCGGCAATAATTATTATTTACTGCCACTGAGGCAAATGAAAGCAGACAATCCAATCTTGCCACAATTCTGGCATTGGTCTGAATGGGTTCAATATAATCTACAAGACTGAGGATTAAATCATTGTACAAATCACTTTCAAGCGCAAGAATACGTTCTTCGGCAGTAAGTATCTTTGATTCATATTCCTTAAGCTCGGGGGTGATGTAACGTTCTGAATTTACGAGGGTTTGCCGGCGTTCCCACTCTGGTGGCACCTTATCCTTATGCGTATTGGTAACTTCAAGGTAGTAACCGAAAACATTGTTGAAGGCGACTTTTAGTGAGGGTATACCGGTGCGTTCTGATTCTCTTTGCTGAAGCTTTGCCAGATAATTTTTCCCTGAATGAGATAATTCACGCAATTCATCAAGTTCTGGCGAAATGCCTTCGGCAATAACATTACCCTTACTTACGGCAGCTGGGGGCTCAGGATTCAACTCCTCCCCTATTTTCTGAACCATTAAACTACACAGGTTGATTTGATCGGCCATCAGGCGAATTGCAGCAATTGGGACATCAGCGCACAATGACTTCAAGGACTCAATGGCCAAAAGCGCCCGGCGGAGTTGTACAACCTCTCGTGGGTTTATTCTTGCCACGGCCACCTTGGAAATGATACGCTCAATATCCCCCATGGATTTAATCTGTGCAAGAATTTCCTCTCCAAGAGATTGATTGTTGACAAAATATTCTACCGTATCATGTCTTTCGAGGATGGGCTTTTTATCCTTGAGGGGCAACACCAGCCATCGGCGCATTAGGCGACTACCCATAGGCGAAACGGTTTGATCAAGCACACTTAACAAAGTAGTGGCCTGCTCGTTAGGTGAATTAAGTACTTCCAGATTCCGAACGGTAAACTTATCCAACCAAACGAAATGATCCTCTTCAATACGCGATAAATTACAAATGTGTCCAACCTTATCATGCTGTGTTTCTGCCAGATAATGCATGGCAGCACCAGCGGCAACGATTCCAGAGGGCATCTCCTCTACGCCAAAACCTTTAAGGGATTTGGTGCCGAAATGGCGTAACAATAAATCATGACCAAAATCAAAAGTAAACACCCAATCTTCAAAGGTATTGATGTAAAATTTATCCCCAAATAAACCTGTAAAATCCTGACGCAATGACTTTTGCACAATAACTTCACTGGGCTTGAAAGTCTGTAACAATTTATCGATATAATCATTGTTTCCTTCGGCAATTAAAAATTCGCCGGTAGAAATATCAAGAAAGGCAATTCCACTTTGTTTTGACTGAAGATGAATACTAGCCAGAAAATTATTTTGCTTGTTCTCTAAAACCTTGTCATTATAGGAAACTCCGGGGGTAACCAGTTCAGTAACACCACGTTTAACAATGGTTTTTGTCAGTTTAGGGTCTTCCAGCTGATCACATATGGCAACCCGGTGGCCAGCCCTGACCAATTTTGGCAAATAGGTATCCAATGAATGATGGGGAAACCCGGCCAATTCAACATACGAAGCAGCTCCATTGGCCCGTTTGGTCAATACAATACCCAATATAGATGATGCTTTAATGGCATCTTCGCCGAAAGTTTCATAAAAATCCCCAACCCTGAATAGCAACAAGGCATCCGGATACTTTGCCTTGATGGAATTGTATTGCTTCATCAAAGGGGTTTCAACAATTTTATTCGCAGATGATTTAGCCAAAATTTTTATTTTTTTAAAAAACAAAAATAGGGAGTTTGTTTTAAACCTGCCCTCAGGAAACCGATAAACTTTAAAAACTAATTACTTTTGCAGCCTCAAGTTAAATTCATACATGCAGAAACTTTCGATGACTGAATTGAACCGAATTACGGTTGATGAATTCAGGCAAGCCAACAAAATACCTCTGGTTATCGTGCTGGATAATATCCGCAGTCAGCACAATACGGGTTCCGTATTCAGAACATCAGATGCTTTTCGTGTAAGTAAAATCTATTTATGTGGAATAACAGCCACACCTCCCAACCGTGAAATTCAAAAATCAGCACTAGGCGCCACCGAATCTGTTGCCTGGGAATACCGTGAATCAACGTTGGAAACAATTGAAGCACTCAAGGCAGAAGGATTCACCATTGTAGCCGCAGAGCAGGCCACCAGCAGTATTTCACCTCATCAGCTTGAAATTACGGAAGGAAGTAAATATGCCTTGGTTCTGGGTAATGAAGTTCAGGGTGTGGACGATGAAGTTATGAATCATTGTGAATTGTGTATTGAGATTCCCCAGTATGGCACCAAACATTCGCTAAATGTTTCAGTATCAGCGGGTATATTAATATGGGATTTCTTTAATAAGTTCAACACAATGCACTCAAGAAATTAGCCTGTCCCAATAGGTAAAAAAATCAACTTGAAAATTTTATATTTTTGATTACCAGCAAGTTACTTTTTAACAAAATCAATATAAATGATTTCAGGTACGATAATTGCTTCTAAAGCAACAAAACTTGACAAAATCATTTTAACATATTTTGAATAACAACGTGACACCGATAAACTTTTATTATCGATCTTTGTTTAAGAAACAGAACGGATTCAAAGGGATATTTGGCCAAAAGCCTTTTATTTCCAATGTTTTGAAGAAAATACGTGTATTTGTTTTGAAAACATTATAATCCGCCCTATATTTGTCCAACTTTTCGCAAACCACAAACAAAACAACAAACAGAAATCGTTTATTAATTCATGACCATTATGAAAAAAATTAATTACAAATCATTCGTGATGATGCTCATCCTGATGTTCGGCCTTGCTCCAGCATTGGTGTTTGGACAAGAAGAAGATTCAGGAAAGAAAGCCAATTCGTCCTTCGACAAGTACCTCTACCTTCAGGCTAGTGGTGGTGTTTCCCAGTTCTACGGTGATTTAAATAAAGAGGATCGGTTTAACGAAGATCTAAATTTATTTTACGGACTAGGACTTGGATACCAGTTCTCTCCTGTTTTTGGAGTAAGGGGCGTTTTTAACAACGGTTGGCTCAATAGCACCCGCGAAGATGCTGATTTAAGGATGTCGTCAAGTTTATGGGATGCTCAGTTGCATTTAACCTTAAGCTTCACGGATCTGATATTCGGATATAAACCAGAGCGATTCTTAGGATTCTATGGTTTTGCCGGAGGAGCACTGGCGAATTATTCGTCTATCTTATACAAAAACAGCAACGAAGAAATTATCGATCGTTTTGGCCCTCAGGCAGAAGCACCATTCTCCACAGACCCCATGCGCGAATTTGTAATCCCAATGGGATTAGGCCTTAACTTCCGTCTTGCTGAAAAAGTGGACCTTAACCTGGAATATAACTTCCGTTATACCATGGTTGATGACATTGATGTTTTAGAATCTGAGAATAACGACCACTACGCAACCGCAATGCTGGGTGTTACTTACAAATTCAAACCAAGCGCTAACCTCAAATCGATGGAAAAAAATTATGGTTTGGTTAAGTATGAAACCACTCCTGACCCATTGGTTAAAGTTGGTGATACCGTTTGTGTGAATGTAAAAGTTATGTTCCCGGAGAAATATTTCGCCAAAAAAGCTGCGATGAACTTCCAACCTGAGCTTAAGTATGCCGGAACAACCCGCACACTTAAACCAATTAATTTCCAGGGTGAAGATGTAAATGGTGATGGTATTGTTATCAATTACAAAACCGGTGGTTCATACACCTATGTTGATTGCGTTCCTTACGAACCAGGCATGAATGTTTCTGATTTGGTAGTATCCCCAACCTTGTATGAGCCTAAAGAGCCGGTTGCCCTCAATGCAACTCCCGAAGAAATCGGAGCAAAATATAAAGTTATTGATCTTCCTGAACGTAAACTTGCCGACGGCGTGATTGTAACCGATATGCGCATTGCACATGATGAAACCCTGATCATTGCCGAACATGGTTATGAAAAAGAAACCATCATCAGCAAGGATGCCATCATTTACTTCCCTGTAAATATGCATAACCTCAACTGGAATCTACCGTTGAACAGGAATAACGAAACTCAGAAAAAACTTGAAGAACTCGGTTCATTCATTAAGATGGGTTACTCTATTCGTGACATAGACATCAATGCCTGGGCTTCACCTGAAGGTGAGGAAAGTTTCAACCAGGGATTATCAGAGCGTCGTGCACAGACAGCAAAGAAACAAGTTCTTGACATGGTCAAGAAGATGGCAAAAGACAAAAAAGAGCCTTTCATTATTGAAGATCCTGATAATACACTCAAATTCAACACCTTCGCCAACGGTGAAGACTGGAACGGATTTATGCAGGCTGTTGAAGCTTCAAACATTCCTGACAAACGCATCATCATGAACGTTGTTAACTCACAATCAGATGTTACAAAACGTGAGCAGGAAATTCGCAACATGAGCGTTGTTTACAAAGAAATCGAAGACGAAATTCTTCCTCCATTACGTAGGGCAGTAATTACCGTAAATTGCTTCGAGCCTAAGAAAACTGACGAAGAAATTGCTGCTCTTGCAACAAGTGATCCTTCAAAACTCGACAACAAGGAGCTACTTTACGCTGCAACTTTAACCAACGACAATGACACCAAATTGCGCATTTACAAGAATGCTACCACCCAGTTTGCAAATGACTGGAGAGGCTTCAATAATGCTGCTGTTGTTGAACTCGAAGGCAATCAATTGGGTGAAGCTGCTTCACATCTGAATAAAGCTGACCAGCTTGAGCCAAACAATATGGCTGTTGTTAACAACCTTGGCGCACTTTCTTCAAAGAAAAACGATTTCAAAGCTGCTGCTATCCAATACAGCAAAGCCAAAACCCTTGGAGCTGATGTAAATTACAACCTCGGCATTACCCAACTTGCTGCTGGTAAATACGATCAGGCATTGAGCATGATGGGCAATAAGAAATGCAATACCAATGTAGGTCTTGCACAGATTATGACAGGTAAATTCAATGAAGCTTCAGCTACATTGAAATGTGCCCCTGAATCAGGACACAATTATTACCTGATGGCCGTTGCCGGAGCACGCAGCAATAACATTCCAATGATGGTTGAAAACCTGACCAAAGCCATTGAGAAAGATCCTTCACTCAAAGCTCAGGCAGCAGAAGACCGTGAGTTTATCAAATTCTTCCAGAATGCAGAATTTATGAATCTGGTTAAGTAATAAACACTTTCAACTCATTAAAAAAGGCCGGTTTATGACCGGCCTTTTTTATGTGCTGTACTTGTCTGATCCACTTAAAAAGGTTGACCTCGCAATCCTTCAATTCGCGCTGGTAATAAAAAATCCTTTATCCCGCAAGAAAAATAGTCTGGCATCATTTCATTCACCCATAATGCGCAGAAGTATAGTCCCACCTGAAAGTAGAACAACATAAAATACAGCAGAAATAAGGTCGTTACAAGCTAAAGCAAATGTTAAAATACGGGCATAAGACGATGAGGATATTGGAGGATCTTATACTTATACACAAAGTCTTTCATATAGTTCACAGCATTCACCATTGGTCGGAAAAAACGGTGATAAACACATTTCAGAAACTCAAACTCCGAATGACAAACAACTTGAGATATCTGAGAAACAGAATGATGATTCAACCTGGTATTTAAGAAAAGAGGATATTGTTAAGACATATTTTTACAAATAATTGCACTATTCACATTCGTTAATAAACATACTGCACTCCATAACGGATATAAAGTTTAAACTCAAAGTACTCTAATAATAAGCCATCTTATTGATATAGAACACATTTTTATTGTTTCTGCTGCTTACATAACTGTTTCGGATGTTTTGATAGCCATAGACAACAAAGTAGTTGTTGTACCAAGGCACTATTACACTGTTAACATCATTAAAAACCCTGTCGCGCGGACTTAATGGTTCAATATCTGACTGTGCCAGGCCATCAATGGTGGTTCCGCCGTTAATAATTTTGGAAACAATTTTCCCCTCATTCGCGTAGGCAAGGACTAAACCTTCAGGGTCGGGCCAGGCTATTACACGGCGATTAAGATTTTGGGATAAAATATTTCTAAGCTCCAGGTCGTTGTTCCATAACAGATTGCCCGCATTATCAAATCCTGCAACAAAGGTTGTAACGTACCTGAAACCTTCAAAAACCGAATACGTCGAAGGGTAAGGCCGTCCATAATAATCATAAACCATAGTAGTAACGGTTCTATACTCCGGATAATAGGCTTCGGCTAAAAATACATACTGACCATTCCACTCAAAAACCTCATGCGCCATCAAATCATGATCCGAGGAGTAATCCTTTCCCCTTTCAAGCCGTTGAGAAGACCTTCGGGAATTCAAATCGGATGGACGACGCAAATAGCGATAGAAATTTTCAAAATCTGTAAATTCATAGAAATTGGCGTTGGACTCCTGATTGTCCTTCAAAACGATTGAAAAGAATCCGGTGGATGCTACGCCAATGGTTTCAACGCCTTCAATATTACGTGTGCGGTTGGTTTTACCATAAGATCCTATAATCAGGTCAGTATGCGCATCTACCCTGTAGGAAAACGCCGTATTTATCATATTGTTATCATCAAACCGACTAAGCTGGATATTGGTTATGATATTCCCATTTATATCTGACTTTACCAGAAAATAGTTCCTTTTCCGGGCTGATCCGGAAGTTCGGATAACTGAAGAAATAATTCCAGAAGATTTATCAATATTCATTGACACAATAACAACTTTGCCTGGAACCCCGGGATTAATCACAGAGATTTGATTGTTATTAAAAGTATATGCCAGAATGATTGATTCGTCATTTCGTGTATTGATACCGGCGAGGGCAAAAGCATTACCAATACTAAAATAGGATATACCCGACCGCTCAGGAACAGAATAGGCGATAATGGAGTATTTACCTTCATCCACCTGAATATCCACCACCCTGAAATTATTCTCGGGAGGGCCTTTGGGGGAATGATAAAAAAGAATGAGGTGATTATTACTGTAAAGGGATTCCTGTAAAATAAATCCACGGGGCAGCGGCACCGACATCCGCCATGTTTCTTTAAGCTCCTTATCAAGCAGGGCAGCAATCCACATCATATTGCCTTCGTCATCGTTATCCGCGCTCAGGTAAATAATCATCAGGCCATTATCATCGCATGGCACCACTTTATAAATGCCGGTATCATCCTTTACAGGAATTTCAATCCGTAAAGGCTTATCGTTCTGGCTAAAAACAGCCTGAACAGAGATAAAAATCAGCAATGTAAGTATACGAGCAAGTGGATTTCTCATTGATAAAACACTTCAAATGGTTTGTAGCCCAGATTCTGAAAGCATAAAAGTACAAAATTTCAAGAGCCTGGATTTATATTCTTCGCCAAGTGGTTTAAAAAGTTATTCTTAGGAGACACAAAACAAAAACAGGCGGGTTTCCCCGCCTGTTCTTTACAAAATTCGTGCAGAATATTTCACTGAAAATTATTTCACTTCTTCAAAGTCAACATCAGTAACTTCCTGGTCAGGATTTCCGCCATTATTACCAGCCCCGCCTGTATTGGGAGCGCCATCGGTTCCGGGCTGCTGTCCGGCATCCTGGGTGTTTTTATACATTTCTTCACTGGCAGCTGACCATGCAGTATTCAGTGCCTCCAGAGAAGCATCAATTCCAGCAATGTTCCGATTTTTGTGAGCTTCTTTCAAATCAGCGAGTGCTTTTTCGATAGGCGCTTTTTTGTCTGCGGGAAGTTTTTCACCAAATTCCTTTAACTGCTTTTCGGTCTGGAAGATCATTGCATCAGCACTATTAACCTTGTCAACCTCATCCTTGGCTTTGCGATCGGTTTCGGCATTGGCAGCAGCCTCATCTTTCATCTTTCTTATTTCATCTTCCGACAAACCGGAGGAAGCTTCAATACGGATTTGTTGTGATTTTCCGGTTCCTTTATCTTTTGCAGAAACATGTAGGATTCCATTGGCGTCGATATCGAAAGTTACCTCAATTTGAGGAACACCGCGTGGTGCAGGTGGAATACCATCAAGGTGGAAACGCCCGATACTTTTGTTATCACGAGCCATTGGTCGTTCACCCTGAAGGATATGAATCTCCACTGAAGGCTGGCTATCGCTTGCCGTTGAGAATGTCTCCGACTTTTTGGTTGGGATGGTCGTATTGGATTCGATAAGTTTAGTCAATACACCACCCAAAGTTTCAATACCCAATGAAAGAGGTGTAACATCAAGCAGAAGCACATCTTTAACTTCTCCGGTAAGCACGCCTCCCTGAATGGCAGCACCAATAGCAACTACTTCATCAGGATTAACTCCTTTTGACGGCGATTTTCCAAAAAACTCTTCTACTATTTTCTGGATTGCAGGAATCCGGGTTGAACCACCAACCAGAATCACTTCGTCAATATCAGCAGTTGACAAACCAGCATCTTTGAGTGCGAGTTTACAAGGCTCAATGGTTGAACGAATCAGTTTATCATTGATTTGTTCGAATTTAGCACGTGAAAGTGTGCGGACAAGGTGCTTCGGTATTCCATCAACCGGCATAATATAAGGCAGGTTGATTTCAGTTGAAGTTGAACTTGACAGCTCAATCTTCGCTTTTTCAGCAGCTTCCTTCAAGCGTTGCAAAGCCATGGGATCCTTACGCAAGTCTATACCTTCATCATTTTTGAATTCATCTGCCAGCCAATCAATAATATTATGATCAAAGTCATCACCACCCAGGTGGGTATCACCGTTGGTTGATTTAACTTCAAAAACGCCCTCCCCGAGTTCGAGTATGGAAATATCAAAAGTTCCACCACCAAGGTCAAAAACAGCAACTTTTATGTCTTTGTTTTTCTTATCCAACCCATAGGCCAATGCGGCGGCTGTAGGCTCATTTATAATCCTTTTTACCAAAAGCCCGGCAATTTCACCAGCTTCTTTTGTAGCCTGACGTTGCGAATCACTAAAATATGCAGGAACGGTAATAACAGCTTCTGTAACGGTTTGTCCGAGGTAATCTTCGGCAGTTTTTTTCATCTTTTGAAGCACCATAGCAGATATCTCCTGTGGAGTATAGGTGCGATCGTCAACCTTAACACGGGCTGTATTGTTATCGCCTTTTACTACTTTAAAAGGCACACGATTGATTTCTTTGGTAACCCTGTCAAACGATTCACCCATAAACCTCTTAATTGAAGAAATGGTGCGTTCGGGGTTTGTAATTGCCTGACGTTTTGCAGGATCACCCACCTTGCGTTCGCCATTATCGGTGAAAGCAACAATGGATGGAGTTGTGCGACGACCTTCGCTGTTGGGAATAACCACCGGCTCATTGCCTTCCATTACTGCTACGCATGAATTTGTGGTTCCAAGGTCTATTCCTATTATTTTACCCATATAAATAAATTTTTGAAAATTTCTACTTTGTTTTCACGCTCTTGGTCAAGTATTGTGCCAGCATTGACCTGATTGTATGTCATGAACAACCCGGGGAACAAACTCAGCAGGCTATCTGTTTGGTTATCAATAATATTAAAAGTAAAACCGGGGTTTTATCCCCGGTTTTTCAAATATATTATGACATATAAGATTATGACAATTCGTCAGTTTTACAACCTTATTTATTCCAGAAAGTCTCAACAAACTTAATATTTTCATCAATTAAGCGATTCTCTGTAGCATCATTCAATCGGGTAAAAAACAAAGAGCTGGCAGTAGACTGGGTATAACGACATGAAAAGATGCCAATCCCATTATCGATATTGGTATAGTCAGGCTTCTCCTGAACGATACCTGACGAAGGTTCATTCACTTCCATGTAGGTATTCAATTCGTCTCCGGCAACCGCAAAAAGGAATTCCACATGGTTTGCTAACCTTGCAGAGATTGCATCTTCGCTAATCTGACTGGTTTCTTTATAAGGAATCAGACTTTTGCAAATGCTAAAGAAGGCGGTTGGTACATACAAAATTTCCAAAGACTCTCCCCCTTGAATGGAATTCGATTTTACTGAACTGAAATTCCAGTCAATATATCGTTGAATGGTATCGTTTGAGGCAGCCATTACTTCATCAAACCAAAACCTGAGAGAGACTGTATAACGTTTCCCGTTTTTGGCAGAGGACCATTTTATGCGCTGAGGGCTTTCAATGGTGAAATTAATCTGACGCAGGGGGCGAGGGCTCTCCACTGAAAATTCGGATACCAAAGGAGTATTGGCTGTAATTAATTCGCCGGTAATTTTATTTCTGATTTCGAGATCATATTCCAGATCAGCAGCATTGCCCTGAATAATAAACGTTGATTTATACAAAACCTGATTGGGCGCATAAAAAATGCCAGGTTCCTTATCATAAACTGTTGTTGTGTCAAAACTCAGGGTTCTTAATACATTCCCATTACTGATCTCCTTCAGGATTACCTCCAGATTATCACCATAGAAACTTGAATCCGCATTTTGAGCATATTCCAGAGCATTACCTTCACCAATAAAAGCCTTATTTATTTTGAGATAATGCACAGTATCATTTTGACTTAGCATCCCATATACCACGGTTATGTCCTTATATGGAGCAGTTACATCAAAATCGGTTTCACAGGATTGAAAGGTAAACAGGGATACAGAGATAAGCAGTAAAAGCAGAAAAAGTCTTTTCATTTGAGTAAGTTTGATACAACAGTGCTTTTGAGCGGAATATTGCATTTATAGAATGGACAAAATTAAGTAAAATTCAGTTCAGGAAAGTAGATATTTCAAGAAACATCAATTCAAAACAGCACAAATCGGAGCAATTTTCCTTAAACAAGGGCCAATCGATTTCTTTTGTAGATTTGCAGTGGTACTTTATCCGAATAATAAACACAATTTGAATCTCTTTAACCACCAATAAAACAAAGTGATATGATTGAGCCAGGTATTTCGAAGTTTGCCAATGTAACCAAGGTTACCACCCATGTACTTCAGGAAATGAAGCTAAAGAATGAGAAAATCGCAATGCTGACCGCATATGACTACTCCATGGCACGACTGCTGGATAAAGCAGGAATTGATGTGATCCTGGTTGGGGATTCGGCTTCCAATGTAATGGCTGGCTATACCTCCACACTTCCCATTACCCTGAATGAGATGATATACCATGCTTCATCGGTTGTTCGTGCAGTAAAAAGGGCTTTGGTAATAGCAGACATGCCCTTCGGAACTTATCAGGGAAATTCGAAAGAGGCACTAAACTCAGCCATCAGAATAATGAAAGAATCGGGAGCAGATGCCGTAAAATTAGAAGGTGGCCGTGAGATTCTTGAATCAGTAAACCGTATTTTATCTGCCGGCATACCCATCATGGGACATCTGGGGCTCACACCCCAATCCATTCATAAATTTGGCACCTACGTGGTTCGGGCGACCGAAGAAAATGAAGCCAATAAACTGGTTGAAGACGCACATTTACTTGAGGAGGCCGGGTGTTTCGGCATCGTTCTTGAAAAAATACCGGCAAAACTTGCGGCTAAGGTTTCTTCAGAAATTAAAATCCCGATTATTGGAATTGGCGCTGGTCCGGGTGTTGACGGGCAGGTATTGGTATTGCATGATATGCTGGGGATTACGCAGGAATTTTCACCCCGTTTTTTGAGGCGCTATCATAACCTGAGTGAAGAAATACAAGGCTCGGTGCGGTCGTATATTGTGGATGTAAAGTCGGTTGACTTCCCTAATGAGCGCGAACAATATTAATTCGGTTTTTATGGATGGTATTCCCGAAATACTTTTCGAAGACAATCATCTGCTGATTGTAAACAAACGAACAGGCGATATCGTGCAGGGTGACAAAACCGGCGATATTGCACTTACCGAATTGCTGAAAGAGTATCTGAAAGAGAAATACCATAAGCCCGGGCAGGTGTTCCTGGGATTGGTGCATCGTATTGACCGCCCGGTGAGCGGAGCAGTAATCCTAGCACGCACCTCCAAAGCCCTCACACGACTTACCATTATGGTAAAGAACCGGGAAATCAGAAAAATATACTGGGCTATTGTCGACAAAGTGCCACAACCGGAGCAGGGAAGGTTAGAAAACCATTTAAAAAAGAATGAAAAACAAAATAAATCCTATGTAGTTGACCAGTCCGTGAAAGATTCAAAATTTGCGGTATTGGATTACAAACTTATCGCTTCTTCAAAATCACTACATCTCCTTGAAATTGAACTTATAACCGGAAGGCACCACCAAATCAGGGCACAATTGGCCAATGTCGGTTGTCATATCCGTGGCGATTTAAAATATGGCGCTAAAAGATCAAACCCTGACGGTTCCATTTGTCTGCATTCACGCAGGCTGGAGTTCACGCATCCTGTTTCGGGAGAAACACTTCAAATAGTTGCAGGACTGCCCTCCCTTCCTGAATGGAAATTTTTCGAGCAATCCACGTCCATCTAAAAAAAACAGGCAAGCCTGCTTTATGGAACAAAGTTGTCGATGACAAAAACCGGAATTGGTTGTTTGAAATTAAAACTCAATGAATCAATGAAAACATGGATTAAAACAGTCATATTTTCATTCCTGCTAACCACAATCAGTATCCAGGCTGCAAAAGGGCAGTACTATGATATTGGCCAGGAGCCTGCGTCCACAAACTGGAGTACGATTGAGACCAGTGACTTCAAATTCATCTTTCCTGACAATCTTAAAAAGATTGCAACTGAAACTGCCTTTTATTTTCAGCATAGTGCAACAAATGTACAGTCAGGATTAAAAGTAAGACCATTAAAAACGCCTATACTACTTCATCCGAATTTTGCCTATTCAAATGCCTACGCCGTTTGGGCACCACAACGAATTGAAGTACTTACCACCCCACCTCAGGATAGTTACGGACATCCCTGGCTCAACCAGCTGGCCCTTCATGAATACCGACACATTGTACAATTATCAAAGCTCAACCAGGGCCTCACCCATGGATTGACCTACCTTTTTGGGCAACAAGCCATTGCTGTTTCCACCGGTTTGTTTGTACCTTCATGGTTTTTAGAAGGGGATGCCGTTGTAACTGAGACTGAATTCAGTAAAACCGGAAGGGGAAGGGTCCCTGCATTTTCAGTCACCCTAAGGGCACAACTTGCAGAAAGAGGGGCCTACAGCTACCCCAAAGCAGCTTTTGGATCCTACCGTGATTACGTACCTGACATATACACCCTTGGGTACCATATCGTAGCATTTGGCAGAGAAAAGTACGGCATGGAACTATGGAATTCGGCGATGAATTCGGTCGCCCGTAAACCTTATACATTTACCCCATTTAACCTTGGCTTAAAAAAGATATCAGGTTTAAATAAAAAAGGACTTTACAACAAAACGGTAACTGATCTGGATTCAATCTGGGGTGGTAAACAAGATGGCGATGCCCTTTACATCAAATCCCAGAGACAAAAAGGGGAATACATCAATTACCTGAACCCGGCATGCATCAATGACTCAATGGTAGTTTCATTAAAAACTTCCTTCAATAAAACGCCAAAAATTGTAAAAATAAGCCCATCAGGCAGAGAGGAAACCATCCTAACTCCCGGTTATATTATTGACAATCTGATTACAACACACCATGGTTGGATGGCATGGGTAGAATACAGGCCTCATGTGCGGTGGCAAACAGTGAGCTATACGGATGTTGTGCTTTATCATCCGGCACTCGGCATTGTAAAAAGAAAATCATTTAAACGAAAGCTCTATGCACCGGTTGCCAAAGCGGATGGCACTGCATTTGCTGCGATTGAATACAATGCGGAAGGCACTGCTTTTATCAGTATAATAAATGAAAGCAGCGAACAGAAAATAAAGGTCCCGGAAACAATACACCCCATTACACCCACCTGGATGGACAATGAAAATGCATTGATCTTCATAGCGATTGATCCTTCAGGCAAGCGCTTCATGAAACTTAATACCATTGATTCCACTTTTACAGATATTGGCAAAGCAGAATATACAGAAATCAGTGATCCTCAAGTGGCAGATGAGTGGCTTTATTTTACAGGGACAATTGGGGACAAAAGTCAGGTTTGCCGGATGAACCTAGAAACACAGCTAGTTGAGACGATAACAGAATCCGCTTATGGCGCGATAAGACCTTCTGTAAACCATAAAACCTTAATCTATAGTGACTATACAGCCGATGGATACAGAATAGCCCAAAAATCATTGAATAAAATTTCCTCAAAGCCATATTATCCTACGCCGCCTGAAGACTGGATTCGCGTAAATAAAACAGCAGAACCAGTACCCCCTTACTCAGAATCCCCCTCGAGCGACTCCGGATACATTTCAAAAAAATACCAGAAGGGACTTCATTTATTTAATATTCATAGCTGGGCGCCATTATATGTAGATGTTTCCGGGGAAACTGCCCGCCCTGGTTTTTCTGTAATGAGCCAGAATCTACTTTCGACGATGTTTTTAACAGCAGGGTTCGACTATGATCTAAATGAGCAGACAGGGATGTTCAAGACTAAGATCACCTATAAAGGCTGGTTTCCTACCGTTTCAGCGGAGATATCATCAGGCAACCGGGCGGCATCTCACACCGTAAATGGACTGGCCCAACGATTTACCTGGCATGAAACGAACACGGACCTCAGTATTGGTCAATCTCTTGACTTTTCGCGCGGCAATTTTACCCGAGGGATATTTGGTGAAGCCACTTACACCAACTCCCAAATAAGCCATAACCAGGATACCCCTGAAAATTACACACGTGGGACGTTGTCAGCCTTATCCTATCGGTTTTTCGCCTATACATATGCCCGTCAAGCTATCCGCGACCTGGCCCCCCCTTTGGGTATGAACGTGGATTTCAGGTACAGACATTCTCCGTATGGCTCACTGGATGCCGGAAACATATTGGCACTACAAACTCAGTTTTTTCTGCCGGGTTTATTCGCGAACCATTCACTGGGAATTTACGCCGGTTATCAACGGTCCCAACCTGGAAAATACCGCTTTCAAAACCTTATTGGCAGTAGCCGGGGTTACCAAATACTTGCCGGAGGAAATGAAATGATAAGTCTGAAAATAAATTATAAATTACCGCTCTGGTATCCCGACTTCAACCTAATGGAACTGGTCTATCTTAAACGGATCAGTTTAAATATTTTTCAGGATTTCACTCAAATATCTGCAGGAATACCAGCACAGAATTACCCTTCCACTGGTTTAGACATTATAACGGATGTACATATTTTGGGACTAAGTATGCCTGTAAGTACAGGACTAAGAGGAATTTACCTTCATAAAAATAAAAATACAGTCTTTGAGTTTTTATTTTCAATAAATTTTTACAATTATTGATTATTTTAAAAAAATGATTGTATCTTCGTGTTTATTAAGGTATTGATTTGGATTATTTAACATGAAATTCCCTTTCAGACTCCTTCTTACTACACTGTTGGTGATGACAATCATCTACCTGATGCCAGGGATAACTGCAATGACCTTTCTTGCATTGCTGGCTGCTGGAGTATTGATTGCATTTGCCAATACCATTCCAAAAAGATTATTCTTGAAATTAAAAATACCGATGAACCTAATGGTATTTGGATTCCTGATTCTTTTATTGAACATTGGCATTACTTATCTGACTTCCCTGTTTTTTCCTGAATTCCTGATAAGCCATTTTATTGCAGTTTTATTTTTTAGCATCATTGTTACCGGAGTTACTACCGTAATCAATTCTATAGTACCCTCAAAATATCCTGACAGCCGCAATTAATCTGCCCAATCGCTTACGGTATAGATATATCTGACGTTCTTAAGTGGCCTGAACGATTTATTTCAAACATGATTATATCTCCAATGTCAACAGACATTACAAGAGTTTTGTATATTCGCTGAAAAATACAATTTCAGACAATGAAAGGCAGATTCATCACGCTAACAGAGGAAATTGAACGATTAATCACCTCATGCGAAGCTTGTTATGTAGGAATGGTTGATCAGGACCACAAACCATATACCTTGCCATTTAATTTTGGTTTTGAAGATGGCACCCTCTACCTGCATTCAGCCCCTATCGGCAGGAAAATTGACGTTTTATCGAAAAATCCCAATGTTTGCGTAGCGTTCAGCACAGCGCATGAACTTTATCTTCAATCGGAAGATGTAGCCTGTAGTTATGGGATGAAATACAAAAGTGTACTTATTGAAGGTGAAGTTGAGTTTATTGATGACTTCGATGAGAAAATCAGGGTATTAAATATTATAATGCGGCAATACACCAAACGTGCTGATTTTAAATACAATGCGCCCTCAGTTAAAAATGTGGCAGTAATGCGGATAAAAGCCAGTTCGTTATCAGCAAAAGCTTTTGGATACTGAGTTGAATATGATGCATAATTCATTCAGTATTCAAAAAATCAAAAAATTTCACAGTGGAACCTTCTGCTGAAAGATTATGCTCTTAATCTTTAACCGTCTTTAGTGTCTGTCTGACTTTACCCGAAAAGTATAATTAAAATATATGCTGATTTATTGTTTTGTCTGTATACACCTAACAGGTCGAAAGAAGTCCTGTTAGGAGTATCCATTCTCGATGCTATCCCGCAACAATAAAAATCCCCTGTAAACTCCATATCCTATCACGGCTCCAACCATTCCACCAACCAGTACATCACCAGGAAAGTGAACGCCAAGATAAACCCTGCTGTAAGAAATCATTGCGGCCCACAGCACTAATGCCCATAGCATCCATTTGAAGCGTAATTTCAGCAATAAACCTACAAAAACAGCCAGTCCGAAAGTATTTGCCGCATGAGAGGAAACAAAACCATAGGCGCCACCGCAATGACCATTCAGCACCCTTGCAAATCCAGTCAATAAAGGGTCATGACATGGACGCAATCGTGTAAAAACATCTTTAAAAAGTTTGACTGAAACCTGATCAGTGAGTGTTACCAGTAAAGCAACGGCAATTAATACCAACCACCAATGGCGGCGATTTTCTTTTATTAAAAATGTCAAAAGAATGACGTAAAGCGGTATCCAGATGTATTTATCACTTAGCCAGAACATGATCCCATCAAGAAAAGGCGTATGACATCCGTTGATGATCAAGAAAAGTTGCCGGTCCAGATCAAGAAAAAAATCCATACTTTAAAAGGAAGGTTGATGAAGTGAGGTCCATATTCTATCCTTCAATTCTGCAATACCTTGTCCGGAATGGGCTGAAATAAAAACAACCGGCACATCAGGTAATTTCCGTTTCATTACCTTCTTCATACCCTCTGCATCAATCAGGTCGCATTTAGTTACAGCCAGAATCTTATTTTTATCGACTAATTCAGGATTATACAATTCCAATTCCTTCAGAAGGATTTTATATTCTTTAACTATGCTGGGGGAAATTACCGGTACCATAAACAAGAGTGCTGAATTTCGCTCAATATGCCTTAGGAAGCGCAATCCCAAACCACGACCTTCAGAAGCTCCTTCAATAATACCAGGAATATCAGCCATCACAAATGAACGATCATCATGATATGCCACGATACCAAGATTTGGGCGCAAGGTAGTAAACGGATAATCCGCAATTTCAGGTTTAGCCGCGGAAACGACCGACAAAAGGGTTGATTTACCAGCATTGGGAAATCCCACCAGTCCGATGTCTGCTAATATTTTGAGTTCAAGAATCTTCCATACCTCCTGACCTGGCTCACCCGGTTGCGCAAAACGCGGGGTTTGGTTGGTAGGCGATTTAAAATGATCGTTTCCCATGCCACCGCGACCTCCACTGAGAATTACAACCGTTTCTCCATCCCGGGTAATTTCGGCTTCCTGTTCCAATGTATCGGGATCTTTAACTATTGTCCCCAGAGGTACTTCAATAATTACATCACGGCCTTCAGCACCGGTTTTATTGTTGTTACTTCCACCCACTCCATCACCTGCTTTAAGGTGCTTGGTGTATTTCAAATGCAGCAGGGTCCATAGCTGGGCATTTCCTCTTAGGATAATATGACCGCCCCTTCCTCCATCGCCACCATCAGGGCCACCACGTGCATTGCCGCGGGTGCGCAGCAAATGGGTTGAACCAGCGCCACCTTTGCCGGATTTAAGGTTTAATTTAACGTAATCAACAAAATTGGAAGAAGGCATAAAACGTTGTCTAATTTTTTTTTGAAGTGCAAAAATACAAAAAATGCCAGATTTACTGGCATTTAAATTATACTGCTTTGAAAAACAATCAATTACCTTATCACCTTCATTGCCGCTTCAACAGTAGCAGAAAGGCGCTCAAAAACAGCTTCTTCTCCACCAAAGGCATCCAGAGTAGCAAATTTATTTTGTTTGCTATAAAAATCGGCAACAGGAAGCGTTTTTTCCTGATATTCCTCCAGGCGATGAACAATCAGATCGGTGTTAAGGTCATAGGAACGTGATTGTGGTGTTTTGGCGCGCGCACTCAATCGCTTGATGGATTCGAGCGTAGATGTACTTAACTCGATGCAGAATGAAACAGAAGAATCAAGCCTGCGAAGCAAACCATCGAGGATATATGCCTGAACAATTGTTCGGGGGAAGCCCTTAAAGACAAAACCCCGAACGTTATTGTGCTGTTTGATTTCACTTTCGAGCAATCGGATAACAATTTCATCCGGCACCAATTCGCCAAGAGCCATAATCTCTTTTACCCTTATGCCCACTTCGGAACCTGCTTTGATCTCACGGCGCAACAAGGAACCGGTTGAAATATAATACAGGTTATATTTTTTTGCCAGTAAGCGGCCCTGAGTGCCCTTCCCTGATCCGGGAGCACCGGTAAGCACCAGGTTAAACCATACGTTCTGAAGAGTTGCATCAATTGAACTTACCAGTCGGCTAAAGATATCATCAATCAGACCAACCCCATTGATGGGGATGTATTTATCACGATCCTGATAAAACTCTGCAACCGGCTTGGTTTTATTGTTATATTCTTCAAGCCTGAACTGAATAACATCTGCAGTATCATCACTACGACCTGAAGATTTACCCCTTTCAAGCAGGCGCCCGATAAGTTCTTCGCGGGGAACTTCAAGGCTCAGCATACAAGCCAGGGAGGTATTCAGCTTCAGCAAAAGGCCCTCCAAAATGTACGCCTGAACCATCGTTCGGGGAAATCCATCAAACAATATCCCATTTTTATCAGCACTTGAAACAATTCTTTTCTCAATGAGCTGAACAATCATTTCATCTGAAACAAGTTCTCCACGGCCGATAATATCTTTTGCTTTCATACCCAACGCCGTACCTTCAGCAATTTCCTGACGCAACAAATCCCCGGTGGATATATAAGCGAGGTTATACTTTTCAATCAACAAGGCTGACTGCGTACCTTTACCTGCGCCCGGAGGGCCAAACAATGCGATATTAAGCATATAAGTGTCTTATTATAATGGTGAAGAAAAAGTCATGTTCTTATTTGAGAAAATCAAATGCTCCTATTCAATGATTTTGTATATATCAGGCAAATTCCTTCCAAATCCATCATAATCAAGGCCATAACCAAGTATAAAGTCATTTGGAATATCCAATCCAACATAATCGATGGGATAATCTCCTGAAAAAGCCCCGGGCTTGAATACCAGTGTTGCAATTTTAACATCAGCCGCTTCCTGCTGATGAAGGATTTCTAGCATACGCTTCATGGTGAGACCTGTATCAATAATATCTTCGAGAATCACCACCGAACGTCCTTTAACCACTTCATTGAGGCCAATCAGCTCCCTTACCACCTGCGAACTACGGGTGCCTGTGTAAGAGGAAAGTTTAACAAACGAAATATTGTTTTCAAGATCGATCTTCTTCAGCAGATCAGAGGCAAACATAAATGCCCCGTTCAATACAACCAGGAAAAGCGGAACCTTACCTTTAAGGTCATTATTTATTGCTGTAGCAACCTTTTCCACTGCTTTATCAATTTCTTCAGCAGTAAGGTAAATGGCGAATTCCTTATCCCTGACTTTAATCTTTTTCTTCATTACCTATGTATTTGGTTGCCAAAAGTACGATATTTGATAAATATATTGATAGACAAACAGGCATATAATTAAATGAATGTTTAGATAAGACCAGAATATCGAATGCATTTCTTATTTACTAATTTTGCAATCCTAACCTGATGAACATGAAACCAAAAGTGAGTATTATCATGGGCAGCACCTCCGATCTGCCTGTTATGAAAGAAGCTGCAGAGATTCTGAACGATTTTAAAATTCCTTTTGAAATCAATGCACTTTCAGCCCACCGTACACCAGACGAAGTGGAGAAATTTGCTAAAACAGCCCACAGCAGGGGCATAAGGGTAATTATTGCCGGAGCAGGAATGGCCGCCCATTTATGTGGTGTAATTGCTGCAATGACAACCATTCCGGTGATTGGGGTTCCCATCAAGGCTTCGTTGGATGGCATGGATGCCTTGCTGGCTATTGTTCAGATGCCTCCCGGAATTCCTGTAGCCACCGTTGCCATCAATGGTGCCCGTAATGCGGGAATCCTTGCCGTGCAGATGTTGGCAACAGGAGATGAAGGACTTCAGTCGCAATTGATTTCGTTCAAGGAAGACCTGAAAAAGAAAATTGTGAAAGCAAATGAAGACCTGAGTGCTGTAAAATACGAATACAGGGTGTGAGTATTCTGAATCGGAAGGGTAAATATTGGGATCACAGCGAAAGATCGCCTGACCTTAACGTTTTCTGACTATCATCAATCCATCGCGCACTGGCAGCAAAAGATGCTCTATCCGGGCATCATTTTTCATGCGCTGATTGAAGGACGCAATACCCCGTGTTTCCTTATCCTCCAAAGCATCAGACTTTAGCACTTTGCCGTACCACAGTACATTATCGACAATAATAAAACCACCGGTCCGCACTTTTGGCAATACTGACTCATAATAATTCAGGTAATTCTCCTTATCGGCATCAATAAAAACAAGGTCAAAAGGTCCTTCAAGGATTTCAATAACCTCTAGCCCATTGCCCTGATGGGTAATGATTTTAGCAGAAAGGCCCGACTTTTCAATGTATTTTTCAGCAATATGGGCCACTTCCGGATTATTGTCAATGGTATGTAATTTCCCCTTTTCCGAAAGTCCTGAGGCCATATAAATGGCTGAATAGCCCGTAAAAGTGCCAATCTCCAGGACACTTTGCGGGTCAATCATTTGCACCAACATCTGCAATAGCCGCCCCTGAATCAATCCGGAGAGCATACCGGGGGTGGTTACAGCCAGATGTGTTTCCCGGATAAGTTGCTGCATCAGTTCGGGCTCAGACGTTGTATGATCGATAGCGTATTGTTCATATTCAGGAACAGTGGTCTGATACTGAGGCCTTTCAACGAGTTTACTCATGATTTCCTGTTTTTGTAAACCAACATACCCATAGCATCAGGGTTCAGTATTTCGCGGGCAACCTCAAGTAACTGAGGTGCAGTAATGGCATTGATTTTGGAGATAAGCACCTCGTGCGTATCAACTGTATCATAAACCAACACACTTTTTGCCATGGAAAGGGCATCGTTGATGTTTGACTCAAACGAAAGGGCAATCTGACCAATAAATTGCTGTTGTGCTGTATGAAGCTGCATGTATCCCAATTCTTTATCACGAAATCTATCCAATTCCTTATATATCAGAGAAATGGCTTTATCCAAAGCACCATTATCGGTTCCCAGGTAAATCATAAAGGAACCTGTTTCCGCATAAGGAGTATAAGAAGATTCAATGTTATAAGACAAGCCATTTCGTTCGCGCAAAGCCATACTTAACCTGGAGTTCATGGCCGGACCACCAAGCATATTGTTCAGCAGGGCAAGGGCAGTGCGGTTTTCGTTCACATAGCCATAAGCGAGACTACCTAAAATGCAATGGGTTTGAAAAATACGGCGCTGCTGAACAATGGTTTGAGGGGGATTACCAATAAATATCTCACGCTTATAATCGCGCAATCGGGCCGGTTGCTGTCCAAAAAAAACGTTGAGTAATTTAACCAAACGAGTGAAGCTTATATCTCCCACTGAACTAATCACCATCTGATCGGTATGATAATGATTGGAAATAAAGCTTAAAATTTTATTGCGATTGATTTTTCGTACGGTAGCAGGCTTCCCCAATGTAGATTTTCCAAGGGGATGACCATTGAAAAGCATGGCTTCAAAGTCATCGAAAATTAATTCCGAAGGGCTGTCTTTGTATGAATTGATCTCATCAATCACCACATCTTTCTCCTTGTCAATTTCCTTCTCCGGAAAAGTAGAATTGAAAAGGATATCTGCGAAAAGTTCAATGGCCCGCGGGTAATGTTCCTTGAGAAAGGAAGCATGAATACAGGTTTCCTCCTTGGTGGTATACGCATTAAGATCGGCACCCACGTTTTCGAGGCGGCCAAGTACATGGTGAACCTTACGTTTGGTGGTTCCTTTAAAAATAACGTGTTCAATAAAATGGGCAAGACCTTCTTCCCCGGGCAATTCATCGCGCGAGCCAACATTAACCATTACTGCCAAATGACTGACCAAACGGTCGGATTGCCGGTGTACAATACGGATGCCGTTGTTTAAAGTATGAAACTGGTACAATATAAATAAGATTAGTGGCCGCAAAAATACAATTTTTACGGGTATAAGAATTTTCCCAGTGTTCTTTGAGATAAACCTGAGGAAATCGAGCCAAATTTAGAAACGAATAAGAAGTTATCTGGCTTCCAATGGAAAATCCTTAGCATAAGACAACCAGAAGAGTGGCATATAACCACGTAATTCCCCGGTTTCGGTATAACTCTCAACCAGTGGGCAAATGGCAATTGTTTTTTTGGTAATAAAACCATCCTTCCCGTTCATATACCATTCTTCAAGAAACCGCACACGGGTGATATCGGAGAGCTGGAGTTCGCTTTTTATGATGGTATCATAACTTTCATAAGGATCATAAGGCCGCTGCAGGGTAAGTATATTGGTTCGTGTACCTATCACTTGCACCTCTTCTGGCGTAAGAGGCTTATTGCTCATAACGTCATACACCTTTAAATTGCCCGCGCGTGCAGCATCCATTACCGCCTGGATAAATTTCTCGCGTTTGGGTCCTTCAAGGTTTTGCACAAACCAGGCGAGGTCAACTTCGGGAGATTTAATGGTTACATCGTATTGAATGCGCTCGGTGAGGAGGTCTCCTTTTCCACTGCTGCATGAAACCCATAAGATCGCTGTGCAAAGTAAAAAAACGGAACATAATATTTTTTTCATGGGAGAATAAGTTTAATGAATCTGTAAGAACCATAACGTACGATATGACTGCAAAATTACCCAAAGTTAGGGGAATTTCTAATTTCTGATTTCTAATTTCTAATTTCTAACCAGCCTGCCGGCTGGCAGGTTTCTAATTTCTAATTTTTAGTGTCAGATAGAATCAAAAGATTCTTCGCGGCAATCTGAATGACAGATTATTACGTTTAAAGGAGGGGGCCCAGGGAAATGGGGAATGACTGACCGGGCTTTTCTCCTATCTTTGCCAAAGAATAAGTTTGTTGATAAAGGTTTCATGAAGAAGTCAAAAAAAGCATCGGTCGCTCCACCAATGCAATCCACCTCCGGTTATATATCGTTGCCGGGAAATTTAAAAATCGGCAACCGAACAGCCCTGGTGGCAGGGATTTTAATATTTACGTTTATTCTCTTTTCAGGGGCTTTGCGGCATGACTTTCTTATCGGATGGGATGATGGCGAATATCTTTCCGATCCGTCGGTATCGGCGGCAGGGCCTATAAATACTGCCGATATTTTCAGCAGTTTTCACCTGGGCATGTACCAGCCGCTGGCCGTGCTGAGCTTTGCCATCAATTACAGAATTTCCGGAGCAGCAACCAGCGGATTTATACTTACCAACATTTTACTTCATCTACTTAATACTTTATTGGTATTCAAGCTAATGGAGCGATGGTTGAAAGGCTTGATCCCTGCTGCCATCGTGGCACTGCTGTTTGCCATACATCCCATGCATGTGGAAGCCGTTGCCTGGATTTCAACACGCAGTTCAGCCCTTTACTCACTATTCTTCCTTGCCGGTTTACTGGCCTGGGATAAATACCTGAAAAATGGATTTCAAACCAAACATTATCTACTTGCTTTGCTTTTTGCCCTGTTGTCGTTGTTTTCAAAATCCATGGCAGCAACCTTCCCAATCGTCCTTTTTGTGGTGGATTATCTACAGAAAAGGAAATTCAACCTCCGCCTGATAACAGAAAAAATCCCTTTTCTGGTGCTTTCCGTAATTTTTGGAATAGTTGCCATAAAAGCCTCCGCAAGTTTCGGACACATTACCGTTCTTGAACAAGATTATTCTTTATTCCAGCGTCTTTTTCTGATTGTTTATGGTATTGCCTTTTATCTCACTAAATTCTTTCTACCAACACATTTATCTGCTATTTATGCCTTTCCGGAATTAACCAATGGTCATTTGCCGGCATACGTTTTTGCCTCAATTTTTGCGATTATCGGCGTATTGACAGGACTATGGTTTTCTGGAAAAAATAAGCGCGAATTCACCTTTGGATTGCTGTTTTTTTTGGTGAGCATTGGCATGGTACTTCCACTCTTCTGGTCAAGGATTTTTATCACAGCCGACAGATACACCTACATTCCATATATCGGATTGTTTATCATTCCGGCACGACTGGCTACAAACTTTTGGAATTCGCGGAAAACATTCGATCAGAATACCCGCCGCTTATTTTTAATTGCTTCGGGTCTGGTTCTTGCAAGCCTGAGTGTGGCGACATTAAACCGCGTTCGGGTATGGAAAGATACATCCACTTTGCTTACTGATGTGATTGACAACAAACGGTCGGATGCCGACATGGCGCATGGCTATTTTTACCTGGCCAATTATTTTGATGCCGAAAATAAATCCGATGAGGCCATGACTTATTATGATCTGGCCTTAAGCCGTAACAACAAATACCTGCTGGCGCTGAACAACCGGGGAATTTTAAAAGGGAAGGCCGGTAATATTACAGGCGCAATTGCCGATTTTGAACAAGCCATAAACATCAAATCAGATTACGCTGAGGCGTATTACAACCGGGGTGTAGCTTTATATCAGAAAGGTGAGAAACAGCGTGCATGCAGCGATTGGCAGCGGGCAACATCTCTCGGATTTAAGCCGGCTGCACTAGCTATTTCAAGTTATTGTCATGAAAATACAACTCCGGATTTTAAAGACATTGCTCCGGATTGAAAAAAAATGTAAAAAACCATGAAAACATTAGGACTTATAGGAGGAATGAGTTGGGAATCCTCGGTGGAATATTACAAACTGGTCAATGAAAAGACAAAGCAATTGCTTGGAGGGCACCATTCATGCCAAAGCTTAATGTACACCGTTGATTTTGACGCCATTGTAAAGTTACAGCATGAAGGAAAGTGGCAGGAATTGGATGTAATAATGGCAAATGCCGCAAAAATGCTTGAAGATGCGGGCGCTGACCTCATCGTACTTTGCACCAACACCATGCATCTTTGCACCAAAGCCATACTGGAGAAGATTACCGTACCCTTTCTCCACATTGCGGAAGCCACAGGACAGGAAATCATAGCCCGCAAATTAAAAAAAGTGGGATTGCTTGGCACGAAGTTTACCATGGAGAAAGATTTTTATAAAGAAGTCCTTCTAAATAAATTCGGGATAGAGGTTGTTATTCCGAACGAAAAAGAGCGGGATGAAGTACATAGGATTATTTATCAGGAACTTGTCCATGGACAAATTAAAGAGGAGTCGAGAGAAATTTATAAAAAAATTATCCGCCACCTTGAGGAAGAAGGCGCACAGGGCGTTATTTTAGGATGTACCGAAATTCCACTACTGATCTCCGATTCTGACGTAAATATCCCCGTATTTGACACCACGAAGATTCATGCCGAAAAAGCGGTGGAATGGTTGTTGAAATAAGAAAATGGGCAGTTGAATTAAAAAATCCTGGAATAAAAGTCATTCGATTCAGGGACGAGGTGGCATGAATAATATTGAGAAGGTGTTGGAGAGGAATCGAGTAACACCTCACCCCCCCGCCCTTCTCCTACAGGAGAAGGGGGCTAAATCTTACTATTTTGCAGATTGGCTTTTCAATAATAAATTTGTTTTTTACAAACAAAAATGGTGCACAAGAAAACACAATCTCACCGCCGCGACGCCCTCTACTTGAAGTGCCAAAACATAGCCCTTTTTTGACTTACCATTTAGCGGGAATTAATCTCATATTTCTTTAAATCATATTTTCTTGCTTACGTGCAAACGATTAGAAATATGGCTAACTTTGCCAAATAATTGAAGGCAAAAAGCCTGTTAAAACCCCAGAATCTCACTCAACAAAATCGAATTTCCTGCCAGGTGCAGGGTTCCTATCGCACTTAAAAACCAAAAAATCTCTATATCATGGGAATAAATGAAATCAGTCGGTTCATCACCGACATCGAACTGTTTAAAGGCCTTAATGCCGAAGAAATTGAAAAAGTTGTGGCATCTGTGGAGAAACGCCAGTATAAGTCAGGCGACTTTCTTTTTCAGGAGCGGAGTCCGCGCGAAGCCATTTTCATGATTTACGACGGGGAGGTTGAGTTATTCAAGAAATCAGCACTGGGTGCAGAAACGAAACTCAGCTATTTCAGCCGTCTTGATTTCCTCGGCGAAGGCTCCTTAACCGAAGAATCGCCACACAGCACCAGTGCCAGGGCCAAGCAAAACACCACTGTTTTGATTTTGAAAAAAAATTTTTTTGAAGAAAATGGCCCGACGGCACTCAAAATTTTCTCCAATATTTCGCGGGTAATTTCCCGGCGCATGAGGCAGGCCAATGCACGTATGATTAGCTCAGCCGCGCAATATGAATCAGGTCGCACCCGCACGGAGCACGATCTACTTGGTTACCGTGAAGTGCCTTACGAATATTACTACGGCATCCAAACCCTGCGCGCACTTGAAAACTTTAGCATTTCGGGCGTACAGTTAAACTTTTTCCCTGTTTTTGCTGAATCGCTTGCCATGGTTAAACTTGCCGCCGCAAAAGCCAACTATGACCTTGGCCTGCTGAGCAAACCACTGGCCGATGCCATCATTGCCGCCAGTCAGGAAGTAATTAATGGCAAATACGCCTTTCACTTTGTAGTGGATATGATACAAGGCGGCGCAGGAACTTCTACCAATATGAATGCCAATGAAGTGATTGCAAACCGTGCACTTGAATTACTGGGCTATGAGCGTGGACAATATGAACATTGCCACCCCAACAACCACGTAAACCTTTCGCAATCCACCAACGATGCCTATCCAACAGCCATTAAAATCGCTTTAATACGAAGCAACGAAAAATTGGTAGCTGTACTTAAGGATTTGATTGCCAGCTTCCAGGTTAAGGCAGAGGAATTTGCTCATGTAATAAAAATGGGTCGTACCCAATTGCAGGATGCTGTGCCCATGACGCTGGGACAGGCATTTGAAGCTTACTCGGTAATGCTTGAAGAAGAAATTGCCCGTCTGAACCAGAATGTTGAATTGTTCCTTGAAGTCAATATGGGCGGTACTGCCATTGGCACCGGTATAAATGCCGATCCGCGATACAGCGGAATAGTGGTTAAGCATTTGGGCGAAATTACAGGCAAACCCTTTGTTTTGGCTACAAACCTGGTGGAAGCCACCCAGGATACCGGCGCATTTATTATGTACTCATCAGCCGTTAAAAGACTTGCGGTGAAATTATCAAAGATTTCAAATGACCTTCGGCTGCTCTCTTCAGGGCCACGTGCAGGATTGAACGAAATCAACCTACCCCCAATGCAACCCGGTAGTACCATTATGCCCGGCAAAGTAAATCCGGTTATCCCGGAGGTTGTCAACCAGATTGCCTTCAAAGTGATTGGCAACGACCTTACCGTTACCATGGCTGCCGAAGCCGGTCAGTTGGAGCTGAACGTGATGGAGCCTATTATTGTATATAGCATTTTTGAATCCATCGAAATGTTAAAAAACGGGATGAACACCTTAAACCACCGCTGCATCAAGGGCATTACGGCCAACGAAGAGCATTGCCGGCAAATGGTTTACAATAGCATTGGACTGATTACTGCGCTGAACCCTATTATAGGATATGAAAATTCAAATAAGCTGGCAAGTGAAGCCCTAAAAGGCAACCGAAGTGTTTATGACCTTGTGCTGGAGCATAAATTAATGACCAAAGAGGAACTTGACGAAGCACTTGACCCAAAAAATATGATTGGACCAAAACATATGCCGAAACAGGGATAAGCAAAGGCCTTTTCTAAATAATAGCTTTGTATTACGGACTTTCCCCGAAAGGGAAGGTCCGTATTTATTTTCAGGAAAGGCTGACTGCAGGTGCAGGCATGGTTAAAGTTTCTTATTATCACATCGATTTTTCAATAAGGTTTGAAGAAATAATAAGGTTAGGTTGTGTCTTGGTTATCTCTTATACTAAGGTTTTTAAGAAGAAACAAGGTTGGTTCTGGAAATTTGAAAATGGATAAAACCTAATTATATCTTTTTAACCTCAGTAAAAAATGCCATACCCTCCACTTATTACCTTATTTGTTCTTCCAACCTTATTCCACTTAAGACTCAAGCTGATGGCTATAGGTATCTCATATTCAAATTGCGCGCGGGCAATAGCTGAAAACGAATTTAATAGATACTATCGTTGGCATTCGTCCGGCTTTTATTAAATTTGCATAAATCCTGCGCCCATGCCCATCAAAATAGCGCTGCTTATTTCCATCATCCTGCAGTTTATTGCAGCCATCATTGCGCTCTCGCTTACCCGAAGAACAAAAACCAATATTGCGTGGTGGCTGATTTCCATCGGTTTCTTGCTGATGGCGATACGCAGGGTTTTTGAGTTTTTTCAGTTAATGGATTCCCAAAGCAAACTCATTACCGGGCTGCTGAGCACGTGGACGGGTGTATTGATTTCCATCCTGATGCTGGGAAGCCTTATTTTTATCAAACGCATATTCAACATTCAGAAAAGAATGGAAGAACTGCGCAAAGAAAATGAATCGAGGGTACTTTCGGCCATTGTACGGACCGAAGAAAACGAGAGGCTTAACTTCTCCAAGGAACTTCACGATGGACTTGGACCCTTATTATCTTCGGTTAAAATGGCCATTTCAGCCTGCGGAAGAAACGATCAGGAGTTGAATGTGAAAGTAATGGCCAATGCAGAAAAACTTATAGATGAATCCATTACCTCCCTCAAAGAAATTTCAAATAACCTCAGCCCCCATATACTCAATAACTTCGGGTTAAAAAAGGCAGTGTACTCATTTATATCCAAACTTCCCATCATTGAGAACCTGAGGATAAATTTTGATACAAAT
Organism: Lentimicrobium sp.; assembly: GCA_034005265.1. Lineage (GTDB taxonomy): Bacteria > Bacteroidota > Bacteroidia > Bacteroidales > Lentimicrobiaceae > Lentimicrobium. Next base: position 19,133 of record JAVEVB010000022.1, on the reverse strand, counting down.
ATTGACAATCAACGATATACGTACAATATTGAAGTTATTCTATACCGGGTTATCTGCGAACTCATAACCAATTCGCTCAAACACGCTGAAGCCAAAAATGTGTTTATTTCGCTAATGTCTGGTCAAAATACCATCACGCTTGACTACCTGGATGATGGTGTTGGTTTTGACAGCGATCTGATAGATTTTAGTGATAAAGGCATGGGATTCTCAAATATAAAATCAAGAATAAAATCGCTGAACGGCGCTTTTGAAATTTATACCAAACAAAATGAAGGGGTCAGGGTAAATATCATGATAACTTTGCAGACCGGGAAATAGATCCGGGCAAACCCATCACTAAAGGAAACGTACAAAGTACCAATGGAAACATTCTCAGTATTTCTGGTTGACGATCATAAACTCTTCAGGGAAGGGCTAAGCCTATTGCTTGGCAATCTCCCATATATAAGTGAGGTTTATGAAGCGTCCAATGGTGGCGAGTTTCTGAAAATGCTTCCTCAGACTCAACCCGGCCTGGTTTTTATGGACATCAACATGCCTGGGATCGATGGTATTGAAACCACAGCCAAAGCAATTGAAACCCATCCTGACCTCAGGATTATTGCCCTTTCAATGTATGCTGAAGAGGATTACTATTCACGCATGATCAATGCCGGAGCAAGGGGCTTTATGCTTAAAAATTCAGGCATACAGGATGTGGAAACATGCATCCGCGATGTCATGTCGGGCCACAATTACTTTTCGCCTGAAATTCTGGACGGCCTCTTAAAAAATATCAGCCGGAAGGCCAAACCTGCCAAAGCCGGAGAATTGTCGGAACGAGAGCTTGAAGTGCTCTACCGAATTTGTCAAGGCCTGTCGAACCAGGAAATCGCAGCGCTACTCCGCATCAGCAAACGCACTGTTGACAAGCACCGCGAAAACCTGCTGATGAAAACCGACTCGAAAAATACGGCCGGACTGGTAATGTTTGCCATTAGAAACGGGATCGTAGAAGTCTAAACCACCCTACGTCTTTAAACGTATCCATAAGCCTTAAAACGTAAGCAGCATTTACGTTTAAAAGCTGTTTTTCAGTAGTATCATTGCTTTTAGTTTTGTTGTGAAAAATTTCATCTAATGAAAAACCTCACAACCAAGCTGTTACTTATCTTGCTGCCAATTCTTATGGGCTGGCAGCAAAGTTTTGCTCAATTCAGTATTGACTTTCAGTCGCGAAACCGCTTTGAACTGCGCGATGGATATCAGAAACTGGCGGCAGAAGGTTCAAATCCGGCAGCACTCATTTCTCAAAGAACCCGCTTCTCGCTCAGTTATACGAATGATTTTCTGAAGCTCAAACTTACCCCGCAGGATGTGCGGTTGTGGGGAGATCAGGCAATCTTAAGTTCGAGTGGTGTAGGTGATAATCCATCCCTTGACCTACTTGAAGCTTATGCTGAAATAAAACTCGGAAAATCGGGATGGATTTCAGTGGGCCGGCAGCAGCTAAGTTACGATAGTCGGCGGCTTTTGGGCGACCGCAACTGGAACCAGAACGGCATAGCCTATGACGCGCTGGTGTTGAAATTTGCCCGGAATGATTGGAACTTTCATGCAGGAGCTTCCTGGAATACGATGACTGAGTTGCTGTCGGAAAATCCATATCCATCCGTAAGAATTAAATCCCTGAATTTCATCTGGCTTAACCGGAAAATCAATGATAGGCTCAGTTTTTCGCTGATGCATATATCATCCGGCTTCACCAAAACCGACACCACCTCCGCACTCAATTTCAGGCACACTACCGGAATTTACGGCGAATACAAAACCAAACCATTCTATGCCTGGGCCAACCTGTATTATCAATTTGGTAAAAACCAGAAAGGCAATGCTGTAAGCGCAATGCTGATTGATGCCGAAGCCAGTTTTAAAATAGGGAAATTCACAACCGGGATGGGCCTGGGTTATCTTTCGGGAAACAAAAAGAATATCGGCGCTGGTGAAACCGACAAACTTTTCGACCCGCTTTATGGCAACCGCCACCGCTACTTCGGTTTTATGGATTACTTCAGGAGTTTCCCTTCGAACACCCGGCAAGGCGGGTTGGCTGATTTATATCTCAACCTGGGCTATCGGTTTTCGAAAAAAGTAAGCGCAACCAACACCTTTCACCGTTTTTCACTGGCACAAACCAATCCCAGCACACCTGCTGATAAAAATCTTGGTATGGAGAATGACCTGATTTTGAAATATAAATTCAGCGAATGGGGAGAGCTGGAAAGTGGATACTGTTTCTTTCTGCCAAACGAAACACTCAAAATCATTCAAAATGTAAAAAATGACAAATTTTCTCAGTTCTTTTATCTGCAATTGACCCTTACCCCAAATATTTTCAAACAAAACCCAACTTCCGAAAAATAGCCCAAACCATGAAAAGAACATTTATCGTCTGTACAATTCTTGTAGCCATGCTGGCTTCATCCTGTGCCTCGCAGAAAAAGAAGGACAGCACCATCAGCCTTTCAGGTGCCTTTGCACTTTACCCTTTGGCGGTTAAGTGGACTGAAGAATATCAAAAGATACATCCTGAAATCAGGTTTAATGTTTCGGGTGGGGGGGCTGGAAAAGGCATGGCCGATGCGCTGGCAGGAACCGTGGATTTGGGCATGTTTTCGAGGGAAATATCACCGGAAGAAATAAAACAGGGCGTCTGGTGGGTAGGCTTGACCATTGATGCCGTGGTTCCCACCATCAATGCGCAGAATCCTTATCTGAGCGACATCAAACAGAAAGGGTTTTCGCAAGAGGATTTTAAAGCTGTTTTTATTGATGGAACTGCCAAAAGCTGGGGGCAACTGCTGGGAACGGGGCAAACCGAAAAAGTTGTGCTTTACACCCGTTCCGATGCCTGTGGCGCTGCTGAAACCTGGGCAAAATACCTTGGCGGGAAACAGGAAAACCTGCTGGGGATAGGCATCTATGGAGATCCTGGCCTGGCTGATGCCGTCGAAAATGACATACAGGCTATTGGTTTTAACAACACCGTTTATGCCTATGATATCAACACCGGCAAAAAACGCCCCGGCATGGAAATTATTCCCATCGACATCAACGGAAATGGAGCGATTGATCCCGACGAAGACTTTTATGACACTTTTGAAGGCGTTTTGAAAGCCATTGCCGAGGGCGTTTATCCTTCGCCTCCGGCCCGCGAACTGTACTTTGTTGCAAAAGGCAAACCACAAAAGCAGGCAACCCTCGACTTTTTACAATGGGTGCTAACCGATGGGCAAAAGTTCGTAAAAGAGGCCGGTTATGTGCCGATTGATGAGGAAAAGATTAAGCATTACCTGGAAAAAATAAAGTAGTTCCATGCAAATCAGAAGACTGCTTTTTGATAAAGTCACTGGTTTCTGGATGATTTCATCCATGATTACCATTCTGTCCCTCCCGCTGATTATAGGCACGGGACTTTATTTGAAAGCAGCCCCATTACTGGAAGATCATAATTTTCTAAGCCTTGCTTTTTCATCAGAATGGGCCCCATCAAAAGGGGCATTTGGATTTTGGCCCTTTATTGCCGGTTCGTTGTATGTAACTTTATTGTCCTTTCTCTTTACCGCTCCGGTTTGCCTTTTGACCGCTATTTACCTCACCCAGTTCTCCTCAAAACAACTGATCAAGGTAATGCATCCGGTCATCGATGTGTTGGCCGGGCTGCCATCCGTTATTTATGGAGTTTGGGGCATATTAATCATTGTTCCCCTGGTTTCTGATTACATTGCACCGCTGTTCAATACCACCTCTTCGGGATACTCAGTCCTTGCCGGGGGAATTGTGCTGGCGGTGATGTGCATTCCCTACATACTGAACATGCTGATTGAGGTTTTCAACACCGTACCTTCCGGCCTCAGGGAAGCTTCCCTTTCGCTGGGCGCCACACGCTGGGAATCGGTAAAACATGTGGTCATCCGGGGCAATTATCCCGGCATTATTTCAGCTTACGGACTGGGCATTGCCAAAGCTTTTGGCGAAACCATCGCAGTAATGATGGTGGTGGGAAACGTAATAAGGGTGTCCATGAATCCACTCGATGCAGCCTATCCGCTGCCGGCACTCATTGCAAATAACTACGGCGAAATGCTGTCCATTCCCATGTATGATGCAGCGCTCATGTTCGCAGCCTTTCTGCTTCTGGCAATTATCCTGGCTTTCAATCTGATTTTCAGATATTTAATTCATAAAACCAAAAGGCAATGAGAAAAATAAAAATACTTGAGGAAAAGTTTTTCGTTTTTCTTTCGGCGTTTATGGCCTATTCGCTCATAGCTGTATTGGTTTTTATTATCCTGGTCATTTTTGTGAAGGGCTTTCATGCGCTCAATCTTGACATGATTCTTAAAACGCCCAGGGGCGGGTATTACTATGGTGGCGAGGGCGGCGTGCTGAATGCCATTGTGGGATCACTCTACCTTGCCATGGGTGCAACAATTATTTCTATTTTTATCGGATTGCCTGCTGCTTTGTATCTCAATGTTCAATTAATCAGTCATAAAGCGATACAGAACACGATCCGATATTTTCTGGATGCATTGTGGGGCATTCCTTCTATTGTTTATGGCGCTTTCGGATTCACGTTGATGTTGTTCTTTGGCATGAACGCTTCGCTGCTGGCCGGTATCATTACGGTTGCATTGCTTATTTCACCCATTATGGTGCGCACTTTCGATGAAGTTTTGTGCACCATTCCCAAGGGAATGCACGAAGCATCCCTGGCACTGGGTTCCACACACACCGAAACGGCATTCAAGGTAATATTCAAACAGGGATTTTCAGGATTTATCACCGCCATTATGCTCTCCTTTGGAAGAGGAATAGGCGATGCAGCCTCGGTGCTGTTTACAGCAGGATATACCGACAATGTGCCCGTAAACCTGGATGAACCGGCTGCCACCCTGCCATTGGCTATATTTTTCCAACTGGGTTCTCCCATTCCGGAGGTAAGGGAGCGGGCCTTTGCTTCAGCCATTATATTGACGGTCATCATTCTGGTAATCAGTCTTGGCGCACGTTTTCTTTCAAAACGCTATTCAATAACCAACATAAAATAAAAATCATGATTGGACAGGAAACAGATACCCTTGTCAGGGAAATAACTGCAAGCAGAGAAACTTTTGTTAATGTCAGTCCGGTGCTGAGGGTGCAGCATTTGAACGTACATGCCGCAAATCACCACATTCTTAAAGATGTAACCATAGAGATTCCGCGCAATAAAATAACGGTGTTGCTCGGCCCTTCAGGCTGTGGCAAAACGACCCTGCTTAAATGCATGAACAAACTCACCGATTTATACAAGGAGTTAAGGGTTACAGGCAACATCTTTATTGAGCAGGACGACATTCTGAACACCACAACCAATATTCCTTCCATCAGGCAAAAAATGGGCTTATTATCACAACGCCCATATCCACTGCCGGTTTCCATTTATAAAAATGTGGCTTATGGTCTGAAATTAAAAGGAATCCGCGACAAAAGACTGATTGATTTCAGTGTTGAAAAGCATTTGCGCGAAGTAGGCCTGTGGGAGGAAGTGAAACATAGATTAAATGCACCTGCCAACAGCCTTTCCATCGGACAGCAACAGCGGTTATGTCTTGCAAGGGGCCTGGCCGTTAAACCAAGCATCATTCTGGCAGACGAGCCGACTTCAGCCCTCGATCCCATTTCAAGTAAAATCATTGAAAACCTCTTCAAGGAGATTAAAAAACACTACACCATCATTTTGGTAACCCATGTGCTTCGGCAGGCCATCCGACTTGCCGACCATGTTATTTTTATGTCTGACGGGGAAATCATTGAACAGGGAAGTCCGGAGGAACTCTTCGAAAATCCCCGGACGGATAAACTCAGGGCGTATCTTGTGGATGGGAATTAGGCGTTTTACAGTTATTCCAGTGCCGGGTTAATTACCTCCGTTGAATCTGTAATAACAACAACCAAATCCTGATCGTAATCGAGCTGAAAGGATTGCTTTGTTTTAAGATAAACCTTTTTGCTCCCCGAAGTCATATAAAATTCAATTGGCCCGGTAAAGGGGAATTTATCCTTTAGTTCCTTGATCTCAAGCTTTTCGGAAGATTGGCCGGGAAGCAGTTCCCCGTAAATGGGGTAATCATCAAAACTTATGCTTTCAATCTTCGCGTTGCTGACTTTGTTGGTTACCACCAATGTCCCCTTCTCCGTGCATGAAGTTGCAATAAGTGCAGCCAGGACAGCCATCAGGATTATTCTTGCTTTCATAGTCTTAGAAAATTAAAACTTCAAATTCACCTAAAAAGGCACTGCGGCTATTCTCCTTAATTTCAATGGCCTTTACAATAGTTGTTTCAAACGAGTGGGTTTCACCGCTCAGGTCCTTCACCTCAAAGGAGGATAATCGGCAAAAATAGAATCCCGGTTCAAGCGTCATCAGGTTGTTGAGCAATTGGGCGTATTCCCCTGCCGTGGTCAGGGTATCTTTAAGGCTTTGGTAAGGTGCAATTACCGGATACCTGACTATACTGTCTGAAACAGTATAATTCCCTGACTGGCTTGTGTTCCCATACAATGAAGTATTTATGGCAAAAGAATTGAAATTGCCCCATAATTTGTTGTTAATTGTAAGGGAAACATTGGAAATTCTATCTGTGACAACATATTTCCTATGTCCATCAACCATTACATAGGGCTTCAGCACCAGCAGTATCTCACTGAAAGCAGTGGCATTTTCGTCTGAATAGATGGTGGAGGAGCTGTTATAGTTCCATGCTTCATTGTCATCTTTGTTACATGCCATGAGCAAGGGCAGCAGCAGGAGCAAAATGCTTTTCTTTATCCTTCTGGAGGATTTGTTGTCAAACTTTGATGAACCAGACAAATGTAGGAAATTACCGCGAATTTTGCAACCTGAACGATTTGGGCGACATGAGCGAAGGAAGCGACTTATTGCCTGTAGAATATCAGTCCAAAACCTGCCGTGAAACTGACCGGATAGCAATCAAATCAATCCTCTTCCGGTTTTAAAATCACCCCCAGATTTTTCTTACCATCGATCATAACCATCAATGGATTGTTGAACCTTACATGGCGAATGACCTCATCTTCATAAAACGCAGGCTGCTGATTCAGGAAGTCAAGATCATATAAACCATCGTTTATGAAAGGATTAATGGTGAAGTAGCCCACCCCGAAGGAGGTAAGGTTTTGAAAAAAATGGGTTCCCTGACTGGGATCGATGCGGTAATGATGGAGTCCTGATTCAACAATTAAGCGTGCTGCCGATATTTGCGGCCATTTTACAGGGATACCCAACCACGGGTCACTACTTCCCCATCGGCCAGGCCCCACAAGCACGTAATTGCGCTCTTCGGCAAGAAATTTTGCATTGATGTTGCCCACTTTCTCTGCTGTATGCAGGTTTTCAGCCGGATTGAAAGATTCGGGCCGGATATAAACAATGTCAAAAATATTATCAATGATACCATTGCCCAGCGCATGATGTGCAAATATTATGATTTCTTTCGGGTTAATTTCATCCAAATCCTCATCAATGGCTGCTCTGCCATCAACTATAGGCCTGATTTGCAATACATTAAAAAGGGAAGGTTTCCCTTTCTCCGTACTTAGCTCCATAGCAAACTCAATCTCGATGGGTTTGTTCATCTCTTTTTGACCGGTTTCGAGCAAGGTCGATAAGATATCAGCAAGAGGAAATATCCTGTGATTCAATATGTTGGAAAAAGTAATCACGCGTGGCCCGTTTCCCAGCACCCCTTCGCGCAGCATATTTGTTTCATTATCATAAGTTGAAGCAGCGTGTTGAAGGGTTCCATCCTGTTTAGCTTCTGCCACCGGGAGACGCAATAAATTTGAACTGTCATCGGTGGTAGGGATAAAAGAGCCCGGACGGAGGTCGAGGGAATAAAAGTCTTTCTGGGTTTCACGCAAAGCAAGCTCAGGAACCGAAAGCTGAAGAATTTTACGTGGGTATTTTGGCGAAAAACGCAGGGTTTGTCCTCCATCTACGATGTACTTGCCCAAACCAAGGGCAATATTGGCAATGCCATCTTCGGGCATTTCAGGTGCAATCGGATAAAAATTGATGGAACGTGCGACACCAGACAAGGTGGGATAAAATCGATCACCATAGGTTGACCCAGTAACTTCCTGAAGAACAATTGCCATTTTCTCCTCATCAATCACATTGGACGTAGCCGTCATATAAGATTTTGAATCCTTGTAAAATGCGGAGGCATATACGCTTTTTATGGCGTTGCTGAGGTTCTCGATGGTAAGGCGGTCATCATCAATAAAATTTGGGATCATGTAGGTCGCATAAATCCCGGCGAATGGCTGATAGTATGAATCCTCCAGCAGGCTTGACGATCGCACGGCAATGGGTTTTGTCGTGATGCTGATAAAGGTATATAAGGCTTCATGAATCCTGAATGGAAGCCGGGCAGAAACAAAATGTTCCAGGATTTCCTCATCAGTAATGTTGGATAAGCCAATCTGATAGAGATTGTTACCCTCCATGAATTCATCAAAAATATCGGAGCCCAACACCACTGTCCGCGGAATGGATACGGTTACATCCGGCCATTTATCAAGCAGTGCATTGCGCTTGATCAATGAATCTAAAAAAGCAAGCCCACGGGCTTTTCCACCCAGCGACCCCTGCCCTATTCTGGTAAAGCTTAGGTATTCATCAAAACTATCGCGGTTGAACTGAGCAATGATACCGCGGGCCTTGTTCATTCTGAACGAAGCAATGGCGTCAAAAACAAACCTTCGTATTTCATCCAGATCTTTAAAATCATCAGGCCGTAATTCGGCAAACATTTCTGCAAGTGGGAACAAGGCCCGTGCATTTAACCATTTGGATAGATGATTGCGGTAAACGTGATACAATAAAGACTCATCAGGCACTTCAAATATCTTCTCCTGTAATGATTTCAGATCAGTGGCGCGGACAATTTCAGTTTTTGTTTCTGGATCAACAAACAGAAAATCACCGAAAGCAAAATAGGCCATAATGAAATTGCGCAGTTCGATAGAGAGCGTTTTGGAATGTTTGTGAATGAACCCTACCCTTTTTTCGCGCGCCAGCGGCTGATTGGCCAAATCGCTCGATTGCATAAGGATAGGCATAAATTCATCCTCCCTTTTCACCTGATCCACCAGCCTGAACCCGGACGTTTTATCCATTTGCCCGTTTCGGGAATAGGAAGTGTCCGTGATAATACCCAGTAGATTTTTTTTGTACTTTTCATAATAAAAAATGGCCTCCTCGTAAGTGGTGGCAAGCAAGATTTTCGGGCGGCCACGCATACGAAGGGTCATTTGGTGTTCATTGAGCCCTTCGGTCATAAAGGACTTTGACTGCTTAAAAATTATTTTATAAATATTGGGCAAATAGCTGGAATAAAACCTCTTGGAATCTTCAACGAGCAAAATCGCCATCACACCTTCATCGAGAATATCATGATCGGCATTCATTTTATCTTCAAGAAGCTTGATAATTGCCAGCAAAATATCTGCATTCCCCAGCCAACTGAACACATAATCAATGGCAGAATGGTCTTCATTTGCAACAGTAATGGAAACTTCGCGCGAAAAGGAGGTCAACACAACAATAGGAATGAACGGGTAATGTGCTTTGATCCGTTTGGCTGAATCAAAGGTTTCACTTTTACCCATGCTTAGCATGGTGATGATCAGATCAATATTCTGTTCTTTTAGTACCTGCATGGCCTCCTGTTCTGTCGGCACCTGAATAAACTGCGGTGGATAGCGCAAACTCAACGAAACATATTCATTAAACAACTGCTCATCAATACGGCCATCACCCTCCAGAACAAAGAAATCATAATTACTGGCGATAAGTAAAACGTTATATATCCGCTTCTTCATCAATTTGTTGAAGGCGGTATCGTCAAAATAAAACTTATTGGAAATGATGGAGTAAATGCTTGTTGACATGGGTAGTTGGTTACAAATACATGGTTGAGTGCAGAGAAAATTGCAGGGATCACCGCTTCGCGCTGAAGTAAAGAACCTTTAACAATAACGCGAAATTAAATGATTACTATTATTTACAAAAATAGTTTAATACGATCAATTTTGTACCTCAATCGGAAAGATAAAGGCCAAAAGACTTAATTTTGGCAAAATTCCAATCACTCACACCACCCATTATGGATTATCAATCCGTTATCAACAGGATTCATCAGGAAGTATTGCCCATGCTTAAGCAAGGAAAAGTTGCCGACTACATCCCGGCACTTGCAAGGATTTCGCCCAAGAAATTTGGCATAGCAGTTTGTACCGTTCGTGGCGAAATTTTCACCTGTGGAGATGCGCATGAACTTTTCAGCATACAAAGCATCAGCAAGGTTTTTACGCTGACAAAGGCAATGGAACGCATGGGTGATGCGCTGTGGGAAAGGGTTGGCCGTGAAGCCAGTGGCAATAAATTTAACTCCCTGGTTCAACTTGAATATGAAAACGGACGGCCACGAAACCCATTTATTAATGCCGGGGCAATGGTCGTTACGGATTGCATTGCATTAGAGAATCCGAATCCGCTTAATTATTTACTGGATTTTGTGCGCGATTGTGCCGATAATCCGTTACTTGAGTATGACAATGAAGTTGCAGCCTCGGAAAAAGCCACCGGTCACCGCAATGCCGCATTGGCGCATTTTTTGAAAAGCTACGGGAACCTCGCCAACGAAGTGGAAAAAGTGCTGGATGTATATTATCACCAATGCGCATTGTCCATGAGTTGCATCGATCTGGCCAGGGCTTTCCTTTTTCTGGCTTACAGCGGCATTGATCCGGTTAATGGCAAATTGGTTTGCGGGCCCCGGCAAGCCAAACGCATCAATGCGCTGATGCAAACCTGCGGGCTTTACGACGAAGGGGGCGAATTTGCCTATCGCGTTGGACTGCCTGGAAAAAGTGGCGTAGGCGGGGGAATAGTCGCCGTTATGCCCGGTGAACTCGCCATTGCAGTCTGGTCGCCCGGACTGAATGATGCCGGCAATTCACTTGCCGGCTCTATGGCTCTCGAACTCTTTACCACGTATACCGCAAAATCAATTTTTTAACCCGACTTAAATAAGCAATTACGACATTTACAGACCTAACAGGTTAGAAGAAAACCTGTCAGAACATTCCTCAAAACCACTTTCCATCATATAATTCTATTGAAAACTTTGACTGGCGCGCGTTCCCATTTAAAAACCGACCACATGTCCCAATTTTCTTAATCCTAACCCTTTACTTGATTATTTTTCCCTGTAGGTTCGCTGTAGCGCTCAATCAGGTCAAGGCTTTTGGCGGTATTGGAATTCAGTTTATCCGAAATCTGATTAATCTCCTCCAGGGTAATATCAGCACCTTTTTGCGCCATAAAAGCATTGAGGTTCATCAGATCGGCAAACCAATTGGTAACCACAATCATCAGTTGCGTGAGATTTGAACGACTACTTTGTAGTTCAAGCGGCGGTTTAAAAATAAAATGGGTTACAATATCAATCAACCCAATGGTACCAAAGGCTATTGATAAAATCATTTTTCCCTGAACGGCGAATACCACCGCAACAACAATTAGTGCAATGCCCAGAAAAAATGCCATCACATACATCCACAACACAAATTTGTAAGCTGTTTTGGCATCACGAATCACATCCTGAAGCGATGACTTCATACTCATGATGGTTTGATTGGTATTTTCCATATTGGCCAGCGCCATTCGTTTTTGGCTGACCACTTCATCCTGCTGCTGGACCACGAAATTTCGTGCATTTGAAGTCAATTGATCCAGGGTCTCCAACACATTTTTGAGTTCCGTTCTATCTTCAACTGAAAACAAGGGATCTTTTTCAGCAACTTTACCTATCTTAGCATCTTTGAAAAGATAGTCATAAACATATTGGTAAGCCAGTTCCTTCTTTTCCATCTTTTTAAATTTTAGGTATTTTAAAACCGAGAATACGGATGATTACCTTTGTGTATCCACTGGTAAAATGACCAGTAAAACCTCTTAGAGAGATTGGATTTTATTTAAACAATTATATATCATTAATGTTTGAGGATCAGTAGTATCCGGTATATGACTTTAGTGGCGTGCGATGCTTCCTGAACCGTTTGGTAAGCCGCATTTCCTAACGTGCCTTGCAGTTGTTTACCATTACTAATTGGGGATTCACCTTGTCAATGGCTTTTAATATAGCATGCGTTTGAGAAAGTACACAAACACAGGTGGCTGAAATTTGTCGCAGGTTGGCTTGATGCGTTTGAATTTAGTACCTTTTAATAATAAATTACGGCATTTACAAAACTGACAGGTCAGAAGAAGACCTGTTAGGACAATCCTCAAAACATATTCCATTTTCCTGGCTTTTTGAAAATCGCCAGGACATACAACTATTTCTTAGCTTTGCAGTATCAATCCAACAAAAAAATGACCTTGCGTAAAATCCTGCCAGTTTTCATCCTGAGTTTTTTCACCCTCACTCTATTTGCCCAACAGCCGCGCAAGATCAGGTTGATTCAGGCGGATATTATGTCCTACAATAAAGCGCTGGGCGAAGATGTGCAGCGCATCATCGGCAATGCAATTTTCGAGCACGATGGCGCTTACCTTTATTGTGATTCCGCTCACCTGAACAACAAAAGCAACAGCATGAAGGCATACAGCCGCGTGCACATTAAGGCCAGCGACACCCTTAACCTTTACGGCGACTCACTTTATTATTCGGGCGACACCAAAATTGCCGAAGTTTTTGACAATGTAAAACTTATAGACAACAAAACCATACTCACCACCGATAAACTGGTTTATGACCGCAATACCGGCATTGCCTATTACCTTACCGGCGGCCACATTGTAAATGAAGAAAACACCCTCGACAGCAAAAGAGGTTACTACCACACCAACAGCAAGGATTTTTTCTTCCGGGATGACGTTTTGCTCACCAATCCGGATTATGTTATGGATTGCGATACCCTGCAATACAATACACAAAGTAAAATATCATGGTTCAGGGGCCCAACAACCATTAAAGGGGAAGAAACCAATATTTACGCAGAAAACGGCTGGTACAATACCGTGACTGATATTGCTGAATTCAATGAAAATGCGTGGGTTAAAAACGGCGATCAAACACTTACCGGCGACAGCCTCTATTACGAACGCACCAATGGCTTTGGTGAAGCATTCCGCAATGTGGTGGTGACCGACACCGTGCAGGACATCATCGTGACCGGACAATATGCGCTTTACGACAAATTACAGGGATACACCCTGATCACGATGAAGCCTGAGGCTTTGTTTATTGAAAAAAATGACACCCTTTTTATGCATGCCGACAGTCTTTGGGCCACTTTTGATTCAGCACAAACGACCAAAGAGGTTTTCGCCTACTATCATGCTAAATTCTACAGGGCCGATTTACAAGGTCTTTGTGATTCACTCATTTACGCATTTTCTGACTCCACGCTGCGCATGTTGGGCAATCCCATTTTGTGGACCGAAGAAAACCAGATGACCGCAGATACCATCCATGTTTTAACCGGCGAAGAATCGGTAAAAGAACTTTATCTGCTCAATAATGCCTTTATCATTTCACAAGACACCCTGGGAACGGGGCACAACCAGATAAAAGGTCGCAACATGACAGGATTTTTCAGGGAAAATGAACTTTATCGAGTGGATGTGGAAGGCAACGCTGAAACCATTTACTATGTAAGGGAGGAAAATGGTTCACTTACGGGAATAAACAAAGCTTTTTCGAGCAATATGTCCATCCGTTTCCGGGAAAGGAAAATCAAACAAATTGCCTATTTTGAAAAACCTACGGCAGTGCTGCACCCCGAAGGCGAACTTCCTCCTGAAGAGCTTATACTTAAAAATTTTAAATGGCATGCTGACAGACGACCGATGAAAAGGGAAGATATTTTTGTGTGGTAGGAAGATTTGAAGATTTAAAGATTCAAAGATTCAAAGATTCAAAGATTCAAAGATTCAAAGATTCAAAGATTCAAAGATTCAAAGATTCAAAGATTCAAAGATTCAAGAATTCAAAGATTTAATGATTAGGTTCGCTGAGCCCGCCTGCGCGAATAAATGGAATTTAATTTAGCATATTGTTAAGCTTTGTCGGGCAGGCTCCCTTCGGTTGGTTCAAAAATTCAAGAATTCAAAAATTGGAATATTCTTTCGATCCGCTCCTTCTCCTTGTCGCCCTTTCGCCTAGTCGCCAGTCGCAAAAGTCGCCCAATAGCAAACATGTCTCACTCATAGTGTACCCTGACCTCCTGAACCTTCAGCCTTTCTTTTAACCAGGCTTGTATTTTTATCTTATCGTCAGCATTTAGTTTACCCTCTTCCACTTTAAAGGTAACCTGTACCACTTTTTGAGGTTCATCTGACAATGAAAACATTTTTGTTTCCCCATAGGATGCACCTTTGATAGAGGGATAAACTGCATTAAGTTCACGCAACAGTGCCTCTCCGGAATTAAAAAGTGACTCTATACTGTCGCGCCTGTGTTTGTTTTTGGCAATGGTATTCCTAAGTTTTCCTATTTCAAATTTCAACTTGTCAGTTTCTGTGCTGACTGCTTCATTAATAGCAAAGCCCTGCCTGATATCAATGACTGCATCTTCAAGCATAAAATCCCGGGCTTTTTCACGCAAAATGGCCTTATGTGCTGGTGTCAGCACATTCCCACCATAAGTCAAAACAAGTTTACGCTTACCTGGTTCGCTATCGTGGCGTAACAGATAACTGCCTTCATAAACACTGATGTTACTGGTAAATCGGGCAACATTCTCACTGAATTTCTCATTCTGAACCAGTACATAACCAAAATAGATACTAGGAATAACCGTTATAAAAATAACCACAGAAATCATCTGATTGATGCGCTTTTTGTCAGCATCACGGACCAACGTAATAATCGGAAATTTAAGCAATTGGGATACCAAAACTGCAGCCAGGGCAATAAATACCGTATTTATGGTAAACAAATACATGGCCCCGAAAAAAAAGTTAAATTGAGCGCTTGCTAATCCATATCCTGCGGTACAAAGTGGAGGCATCAATGCTGTGGCAATCGCCACACCCGGAATAACATTTCCTTTTTGTTTGCTACTGATGGCGACAATACCCGCCAATCCTCCAAACATAGCAATCAATACATCATAAATGGTGGGACTGGTGCGCGCAAGTAGCTCGGAATGCGCCGTTGCAACCGGACTTAAGGCAAAATAAGCCGTTGAAGCTACCAGACTGGCACCCACTGCGAAACCAAAGTTCTTAGCTGCCTTAATAAATAAGGGACGATTGTAAGTCGCCACGCTGTAGCCCAGGCCATTAATCGGTCCCATAAGCGGGGAAATAAGCATCGCACCAATCACCACTGCCGTAGAATTGATGTTCAGTCCCACAGAAGCAATAATAATTGCAAAAACCAAAATCCACAAGTTGGTACCCTTGAAGATTACATCCTTTTCAATGGTTTTATGGATGGTAGCGAATTCCTCGATTTCACCATCCAAATGCAAAAGATGCAGCAATTTTTTCAGTTCGGTCATTACAATAACTATTGCACCGGAGGAATTTTATTATTCAAAGGGCTGGCATCCTGTATCACCAACACATCCGTTATTACGTAATTGCTCATTCCCCGCCAGGGAAGGGTATGCAGAAATTCTTTATAACGCAACTCCACAAATTTACCACCACTCAGTTCGAGTACTTTCGCAATACTATCGTTGGTAATACTAAATTCAAATTCATTGCTTTGCATGGCACCAGGCGTAGGCGTTTTAAAACCTTCCTGTATAAGTCGCCCTTCCCAGGTTTTAAAGACATAACCTTTGCGAACCACGAAATTCAGGGTGCCGGCCTTCACACCTTCGCCAAACACAAAGTAGTAGCGCCACCAGATAAAAACTGCCAGCAGAATAATGACAATCAATCCGCCAATCCATAAGATTTTTCGTTTCATGAAATTGAAATTAAGAAAAAATGAACATGTTAAAATTCAACACAAATCTAATTCAAATAATTCAAACTTTGAAGCCAATTTAAAAACTAAGCGTTTACCTTGGCCTCTATTGCGTTATGCCTATAAACCACCATACACGCGGACGGTTCACTGCTTTTGTATAAGCTTCGAGATAATGGGGTATATCAATATTGACCAAAAGAAAGTTCCTCTTATATAACATAACACGATGTACTGAATTACAGCAAATTACGCACAACAAGAAAGTTATTAACCCTTGTTAAATGGATACAAAATTCTCTTATTTTTACCCTCTTGAAAAATGATGGCCTAACTCACGACAGCTAAGGCACAGACAGTACTTCGGGATTTTTTTTGACACGTTAAATTCATCATTTTTAAGTTGGTTTTGTATTGGGAAAACGAACCCCTTATTTAAATTAAATTTAAATAAGCTGGTTTTGAGGACGTTAAACGGAAACAAACTTTTTCGTCAACACTTGTATTTGTTTTATATATTATACAGAACACAATACCTGACAGAATTGCAACATTTCCATACTGAACTTTGTTATTGACCGACTGTTAATTGTAACTGCCGACACATCAACCTTTTTTTATAAGTGCATTTTTACCCACGAAACCCACTCTTCCGTAAGCGAAGCCTGCGCCTTATCCTTGGGGTGCTCTTGGTGTGCGTGGTGGGGGGAGTGAGGGGGCAGGTGGTGATGAATACTACCGGAAACTATTCTCAAAACTTTAATTCCCTTATAAATACAGGAACAGCAACATGGACAAATAACACTACTATTCCAAACTGGTATATGCAGCGAACTGGCACCGGCATTGTAATTAGTGCAAATGATGGAACTGCGCCAGCTGGGAATGCCTATAGTTTTGGAGCCGGTTCAACAGCAGAACGAGCATTGGGTTCTATTGGTTCTGGGAATGCAAGTGCTGGTAACTTTGCCTGGGGGCTTCTGTTACAAAATACATCAGGAAATACAATAACAGATTTTTCAGTCGCATACACAGGTGAACAATGGCGGAACAATGCAGCCGCAGCACAAACTGTTAATTTTTATTATCGTATTTCTTCTACCCTTATTACAGATCTTCAACCCAATGTTACAACTGGTTGGACAGCTGTAAGTGCTTTGAATTTTACAAGCCCGGTTACTGGTGGCACAGCAGGTGCATTAAACGGCAATGCTGCCAGCAACAGAACTGTAATAGGGGCAGTTACTATTCCTGCTTTTTTATTGCCATCCGGATATTACCTTTTGATTAAATGGGATGACCCGGACCATAGTGGCTCTGATCACGGTTTAGCAATTGATGATCTCACAATTTCATGGGTGGCTGATTGCATTACTCCTTCAACTCAGTCTAGTAATCTGAACTCGGCAGTGCCGGGTTTTCAGAATATAAACCTGGCATGGACAAATGGAAATGGAGCCGGACGAATTATAGTTATTAATACAGCTAATTCTTTCACCAATCCTTTAAATGGAGTATCTCCAGTGGCGAATCCATTATATTCTGGAACGGGAGAACAAGTGATATACAATGGAAGTGGTAACAGTGTTAACATAGCGGGGCTAGATCCCTGCAGAACATATTATTTTCGTGCTTTTGAATACAATTGCTCTGGAGCTAATATAATATATAACACCAATGCAGGGGCAAATAACCCAGCCAACATAACAACAAGCTCAAGCACTTCAGGTACAACGACTGTTATTTCGGAGGATTTTGAGGGTGCTACAGTTTGGCCATATTCTCTTTCTTCTATAATTGTTGGATCTGGAGGATCCGGGATTAATGTAACTGAAATAAGAAATTTATTTGGATTTGCTGATTCAAGAGGCTTAGTGAAATCGCATACTGCCAATAATAGCGCCAGTCAACTTGTATCAGAGGCTAACTTGCAATTTGAACCCGTGAGTATACCTGTAGGATCTACAAATATAAGGCTTCTTATAAAAATTGCTTCATTAAATGAAATTGGAAATTTTACACCGAGTGACCCTTTCGGCCCTCCTGAGCAAATAGGAAGAGGTAATGATTCAGGCGAAGATTTTATACTTTCAGTCAGGCTGAATGGAGCTGGCGGCTATTCAACAACATTTACACAAGAAGGTTTTAGTAATAAACTGTTTGATTACTCACCTCAAAATATTGTTAATCTGGCCTGGAATGCAAATGCTAACTACCCAAACGTTACAGATCAGCAAAATGATTTTATTATTACTATTCCCAATGGTACAACTCTAGTTGAACTACAAATTGTTGCACGAAATAATAGAACACAAGAGACATGGTGTATTGACGATTTGGCCGTAATAGCTGATGTGCCTGCTTTCAGCTCAGTCCCACTTATTGAAAACATAACAGGAGCAAATTCATATTGTCAGGGAGGCACAGGTGTTGAGATTGGATTGAACGATTCAGAAACAGGCGTTAGTTATCAGCTATATTTAGATGGGAACCCTGTTGGGTCTCCGATTAGCGGAACAGGTGTAGCTATATCTTTTGGTTACCAGACAGCAGCAGGAACATATACAGTTACTGCATTTAATTCAACATATATATACTGTACTGCGGAAATGGCCAACCCTCTAGTTGTTGTGGTAAATGCCCTACCCACCGTCAGCATCACAGGTGACAATGAATTTTGCACCGGTGATGATACCGAACTCACAGCCAATGCAACTGCTGGTAGTGGCACGATCACAGGTTACCAGTGGAACCTGGGTGGAACGGCGATACCCGGAGAAACCAATGACACATATACTGCAACCGCTCCGGGAAGCTACACTGTAACGGTTACAAACAGCAATGGCTGCGAAACAACTTCTACTGCTTTCGTGGTTACAGAAAATGCGTTGCCCACCGTCAGCATCACAGGTGACAATGAATTTTGCACCGGTGATGATACCGAACTCACAGCCAATGCAACTGCTGGTAGTGGCACGATCACAGGTTACCAGTGGAACCTGGGTGGAACGGCGATACCCGGAGAAACCAATGACACATATACTGCAACCGCTCCGGGAAGCTACACTGTAACGGTTACAAACAGCA
>JAVEVB010000068.1:0-16879 GCA_034005265.1 Lentimicrobium sp. | reverse complement strand
TTGAATTGATTATTGCTTCAGGTTTAGTTAAAGAGGAACTTGTTGCTCCATTCTTAAAAGAAGCAAATGAAATTGTTGCTATGACGGTTCGCTCACTGATCACTGCAAAGGAAAATCTGAAAAAAATGAATCATTTATCTGAGAATTCTGATAGCCCATAAAAAACATCACGTCAAAAAAGGAGTTCAATAGTATGTATAATCCGCAATCTGCGATCTGATCCCGATAGTTATCGGGACTGCAATCCGCAATCTGCAACCCGCAATCTGAAATCTATGAAAATTCTGATAGCCAACCGCGGCGAAATCGCCCTCCGCATTCAACGCACTGCCCGCCGTATGGGCATTCAATCCGTGGCGATATATTCAAAGTATGACAGTGGCGCACAACATGTGCTTCAGGCCGATGAGTCGGTGTTGTTGCCGGGTGAAAGTCTGGCCGATACCTACCTGAACATTGATGCCATTATTGCAGCGGCAAAAAAAACCGGGGCCAATGCCATTCATCCGGGCTATGGGTTTTTGTCGGAAAATCCACTGTTTTCGGAGGCCTGTGAAACAGAAGGAATTGTGTTTGTTGGACCTTCGGCCGATTCGGTGAGAGCCATGGGTAATAAGATTGCTGCCCGCGAAGTGGCGGTAAAACTTGGTGTGCCACTCACTTCCGGGGTAACCGGTACGCCTGCTGAACTGCTGAAAAAGCATCATGCCGTGGGCTTTCCCATGTTGATAAAAGCAGCTGCTGGTGGCGGTGGCAAAGGGATGCGCATTGTTCGTTCGGAGGCCGAACTGGCGGCAGCACTAGAAACCACAGCACGCGAAGCCCTCAATTATTTTGGCGATGACACCATTTACATCGAAAAATTTGTAGAAAATCCTCGTCATATCGAAGTTCAGGTATTGGGCGATAAACACGGTAATATGGTTCACCTGTTCGAACGTGAATGTTCGGCTCAGCGCCGTCATCAGAAGGTTGTGGAAGAGGCGCCATCTCCAACGCTAAGGCCGGAAGTGCGCCAAAGAATGGGTGAATCTGCTGTTAAACTGGCTTCATCTATAGGATATTACAGCGCCGGAACCATTGAATTTTTGGTGGACAATGACCTGAATTTTTACTTTCTGGAAATGAACACCCGCATTCAGGTAGAGCATCCGG
This sequence comes from Lentimicrobium sp., assembly GCA_034005265.1. Taxonomy (GTDB): domain Bacteria; phylum Bacteroidota; class Bacteroidia; order Bacteroidales; family Lentimicrobiaceae; genus Lentimicrobium. The sequence goes on along the minus strand of JAVEVB010000068.1, from coordinate 15,724 downwards.
TAACGGAAATGACCACAGGCGTTGACCTGATTGAAGAGCAAATACGCATTGCCGGTGGGGAACCGCTCCGGCTGAAACAGCAAGACCTGCAACAGACCGGGCACGCGATCGAATGCAGGATTTATGCCGAGGATCCGGCCAACAATTTCATGCCTTCCCCGGGATTTATTTCGCTTTACCACGAGCCTTGCGGTCCGCATATTCGGGTCGATAGTATGGAAATTAAGGGCAGCGGACAAATCCATTCTTTCTTTGATCCGATGATTGGCAAGCTTATTACCTGGGGCGAAACCCGTGAAGTGGCCCGGCAACGTATGATCAATGCCCTTGAAAATTATGTGGTGCAGGGAATTAAATCCAATATTCCTTTCCTGAGTGCCATCATGCAACATCCGGACTATATCGGCAATACCATTACTACCCGTTACATTGATGACCATCTGGATAAGCTCACTGTTTTTACCAAAACGCTGGAAAAAGGAATTGACCCGGAAGTTCCACTGATGGCGGGATTTCTGAAAAGTCTGGGCGTTCGGCAGGAAAAGTCAGAAAACATCTGGCAAACCATTGGGTATTGGCGGCATCTGAAAGAGCCTTCAGCCAGTCTGAACGGTGAAACCCATAAAATCAGGATAACTGAACAGGAAGAAAACAGGATTAAATATGAGTTCTCCGACAAAAAAGGTGAAGCCGTGCTTTCTTTCTTTGGGTTGCAATCGCGCCTCTGCCTTAACGGCGTGAGCCATGTGGTATATGTTGGGCAGAATGAACAGGGTGGTTTTCCTGTAACTTATAAAGGTTTTGAATTTATGTTTGAGCGCCCCGATATGGCTGGCCCCGAAAATGTAACCTTTGCGGAAAGTGGCGCCCTGAACAATGATAGTGGTAATATTGTTTCTCCCATGCCTGGAAAGGTGCTAAAAGTCAACGTGGCTGAAGGAGAAACTGTAACCAAAGGTCAGGTGCTGATGGTGGTGGAAGCCATGAAAATGGAAAACAATATTTTGAGCGCCAAAGATGCTGTGGTTGAAAAGTTGCTTGTAAAGGAGGGCGACATGGTGGATGGTAGCCAGAAGTTGATACAAATGGAAGAAGTTGTTCTACAAAGCCACGAAGACTCAAAGAAATAATAAATTAATTTGGAAATTAATTACTTTTCATGATCCATCATCTGCCATTACCCCCCGAGGAAGAAGAAATAGGGAAAGCGCTCGTAGATGCTGCCTGTCAGGTGCACAAGGAACTTGGTCCCGGATTACTGGAAAAGGTATATGAAGCTTGTTTAACGCATGTTTTGACAAATGCTGGCTTCGTTGTGAGACGTCAGGTGGATGTACCCTTAATCTTTAAAGGCCTTGTTTTAGATGAGGGATTACGCCTCGATTTGTTGATCAATGATCGTGTGATTTGTGAATTGAAAGCTGTTGACACAGTAAAACCCTGTTTGGACAGCACAAATTATTAGTCATTTAAGGCTTAGTGACAGGCGGCTTGGTTATTTGATTAATTTTAATGTTACCTCAATCAGAGATGGAGTCAAACGAATTGTGAGGTAGTTTGATTTTTGTTTTGAACGGAAAATAACAAAAAATCTTTGAGAACCTTTGATTTTTTGTGACTTAATGGCGAAAATAATAGAAATTATGGACTACAATCTAACATCAGAACACAACATGATTCGCGAAACCGTCAGAAGTTTTGCTGAGCGTGAAATCCGGCCCGTAGCCCGGGAATTGGACGATAAGGCCGAATTTTCGGCTGAACTTACCCGCAAAATGGGCGAACTGGGCCTTTTTGGCATTTACCTGCCCGAGAAATATGGAGGTCATGGAATGGACTATGTCTCCTACATCATTGCGGTGGAAGAGCTTGCGCGCGTAGATGGGTCTCAGGCGGCTACGCTTGCTGCTCACAACTCATTGGGAATCGGTCCTTTGTATTATTATGGTACCGAAGCGCAAAAAATGAAATATCTTCCCCGGCTGTGTACAGGTGAAGCCCTCTGGGCTTTCGGTTTAACTGAACCCGATGCCGGCAGCGATTCCCGGGGCTCAAAAACCCGTGCTACCATCGAAAACGGGGAGTGGGTCATCAATGGATCCAAGATATTCATTACCAACGGTTCTGCCGATATTTCCATAGGAACCACGGTGCAGGCCGTTACCAGCGAAAATCAGGGAAAGAAGGAGTTTACTACTATTCTCGTTGACAGGGGAACGCCTGGCTACAACCCGCAAACCATGCACGGTAAGATGATGTGGCGCGCCTCTGATACTGCCCAGCTTTTCTTCGACGATTGCCGCGTACCCGAAGAGAATGTATTGGGTAAAATTGGTGAAGGATCCAAAATCATGCTTTCAACGCTGGATTCCGGGCGTTTATCCATTGCTGCCATGGGCCTGGGCTGCGCGCAGGGTGCGTTTGAACTGGCATTAAATTATGCACAGGAGCGCAAGCAGTTTGGTAAACCTATTGCCAAATTTCAGGCCATCGCCTTTAAACTTGCCGATATGGCCATGAAAATTGAGCTTGCCCGCAACCTTCTTTATAAAGCCTGCTGGCTGAAAGATACCAACCAACCCTTTGCCAAGGAATCGGCCATGGCAAAACTTTACTGCTCCGAAATTGCTAAAGAAGTGGCCGATGAAGCCGTACAAATCCACGGCGGTTATGGTCTGATGAAAGATTATGAGGTTGAGCGTTTCTATCGCGATCAGCGTCTGCTGCAGATTGGTGAAGGTACTTCGGAGATACAGCGGTTGGTGATTTCGAGGTATATTGGATGCTGAAAAGGGAGATGGGGAAAAGGAGACGGGGCGACAAGGGGAAAATGATGTAAAGAAAGAATGGCCTGTACTAAAAGTATTAGTTATGAAAATTAATAGTTTTCGGGAATTGCGGGTTTATTATGCTGCGATTGAGGCTTCGATGAAGATTTTTGAGATTACTAAAACCTTTCCTAAGGAAGAAATCTACTCTATGAAAAATCAGATGCGTCGTGCATCAAGAAGTGTTTGTGCAAATATCGGCGAAGCCTGGCGGCGGGGGTGGTATAAAGCTGCCTTCATAGCTAAACTTAATGATTCAGAAACAGAAGCTACTGAAACCTAAGTATGGCTTGAACTTGCGCTTAGGTCTGGTTACATCACCCAGAAATTCAACGAAGAAATGTTTATGGAGTACGAATCCATTATTGCTCAACTTGTTGTGATGATCAATCAATCCGAAAAATGGGTCATTGGTACTAATAAATAAAAAGATGCCTGAGAAAAACTCCCCTTGTTTCCCCATCCCCTTGTCCCCATGTCCTTTATAAACAATTACTAATGAAAAACGAAAACCAAATCAAACTGACCGAGTCCCCAAGAGATGCCCAACAGGGTCTGCCGTATGTTATTGCTCCTGAAAAACGCGCAGCATACATTAATGCGTTGCTGAAAGTAGGTTTTGATGTGGTTGATTTTGGTAGTTTCGTATCTCCCAAAGCCATTCCGCAAATGGCTGATCAGAAGAAGGTGCTTGAATTGGTTGATAAGTCTGGTAGTGATACCAAACTGATGGCGATTGTGGGGAATGTACGTGGTGGTCAGGATGCAGCAAATCAAGAGAAAGTAGACATCCTCGGATTTCCATACTCAACATCGGAAACTTTCCTGAAAAAGAACATCAATGCAGATAGCCTGAAGGCACTTGATATTCTTGATGAATTACTTGAAATCTCTGAAAAATCCGGCAAAACCCTGCGGGTGTTTATGAGTATGGCTTATGGAAATCCCTATAATGATCCCTGGAGCATTGGAATATTGGAAGAGCATATTAACCTTCTTTCGGCTAAGGGTATACGAACGATCACGCTTGCCGATACCATCGGGATTGCTTCGGCTGAATTAATTTCAGTTGTGTATTCTTCGTTGGTCAGCAATTTTTCTGACCATGAATTCGGGCTTCACATCCATACCCGATCCAACGAATGGCATGAAAAGCTGGAGGCCGCATGGAATGCTGGTTGCCGATGGTTTGAAGGGGTTATCAGTGGTATTGGCGGCTGCCCCATGACGGGTTACGAAATGGTAGGAAACCTGAATACGCTTCATTTACTGGAATTCCTGAAATCAAAAAACGCAGTGCTTCATATAAACCGGAAAGTATTGGAGGAGGCAGTGAAGGTAGGTTTTTAGATGATATACCATTGCTTTGCTCTTATTCATCTGATATATAACAAAACAAGGCTGCCCTGAATAAGACAGCCTTGTTTTTTGTGGGCCCACCTGGACTTGAACCAGGGACCACTTGATTATGAGTCAAGTGCTCTAACCAACTGAGCTATAGGCCCTTGCAGCAAATTGCTACAGCCCTTGTTTTATTAAGGGATTGCAAATGTACAAAATATTCAAAAAATACAAGATATGTCTGTTAAAATTTATTGGATTATCCGATTTCTTTGCTGATCCGTGGGATATTATAAGAACATGATTTTATAATATACCGGCACATGATCAGTAATCGTCTCTTTCTAATCTCAGAATGGGTGAACTGCTGCTTAAACAGTGCTTAATATCTTCGAGACCCGTTGTCAAAATTGATCCGCTTTTTTATGATTGGAACCTACTTACTACCCTTGTCTGGTAATCTGTTCCGCTTGAGAGGGAGTAGGTTCATCACTGCTTACCGGGTTAGGTTGGCAATGAAATTGCCCCGGTATGTCTGATGTTGTGATTTATTGAATTTTTAATTGTTGATTTGTCGAGACGATTCAGAGATTAGAAATTGGAATTTAGAAATTAAAATTTACCTTCTTCCTTGCTCATTATACTTTACCTCCTTCAATTGGAACTTCCCGTAGACAAACGCTCCTTCGGGATGCATCCATATTGCTTCCCCAAAATGTGCAAGTTGGTAGCCATTTATGATACGATAGTCCTTTGCGGGAGTGGAAAAGGTGTATTGCTTCATAACACTGACATCCGTTCGGTCATCGGAGCGAAAATCGATTAACTGGCCGATGTCGTTAAAATATAGTGTTGCAGAAATGGTAATGTCTCCGTTGGTGAAATGTGCAAGAACTGTGTTGTTGTCGATGGGTTTCCACCGGATGCGTTTATCGATAAGGGCTGCCGGAGCAAACATGCACATATCGTTGAAAAAAGTAACTGTCTCGGCTTTGTTCATCAACGGACCCGAATGGTGGGAAACCGGAATCATACCAAACAGCCGCACGTCCATCTTTGCTTTTTCATTTGTATAGTGATGATAGCCCGGAACCGTAATGCCAAACATTCGGGCTTTCATAAAGAAAAGCCTGGAGGGTTGTTCAAAAAAATTGTATTGCCGACTGGTGAACGGGAACCAATCTTTATCTTTTTGTCGCATCTCTCCTTCAAAAACAATGCATACATTTTTTACTTTTGGTTTATCCACAACACCCACGTATTTCAGGTAACGTTGCACAGGTATAGGTAGGGGCTCAATATCTGCCAGGGTTACCAAATCGTGTTGAATGGGTTGCGATAAGTGTAAATGCACACTTACATCCTGCATAAACCGGCGCTCAAAAAGGTAATTGCCACCACTCAGCAGGGCTACTGCAAAAATAATTATGTTGGCAATCGTGCCAAATTTTGCGTCTTGCCAGGCTGTGATGATCAATACCTGCGATATTATGGCTGCAGTCAGGGCAATCATCCACCAATACTCCTTTTTCAGGATAAATAATAAGATAGTCACCCCAAAAGCAATGGCCGTAAGTAGCCATAAAGTGCCCGGGAGCTTTGAAATTTCTTTTGTTAGTTGGGTAATGTTTCCCAAATGGAACGCTTTGACAAAACCCAATAAGTGAATCGATCCATGAACAGCAATCAGGAGGGTAAGAGCAATTTTCATTTTCGCATGGTTTTATTCTGAGCAATGCAATTTTACAAAAAGGGTTAAAATTTTCAAAATAAATTTAGCATAAGATTTGGACAGGCTGCATATAGGGGAATGTCATGGCGGCTCGATAAAATGGCGTATTTTTGTAACATTATTGTGAAATTATCAGGTAATTATGAAAGAAAAAATAGCATTAACCGGCATTAAAAATATTATTTTTGACTTTGGCAATGTATTGCTGAATATTAACCCCGCGCTCAGTGCAAAAGCGTTTCAGAACCTTGGAATAAAAGAAGGGGTTGATTTCTGGGGAAGCCGCAGCAGTTCCGATATGTTGATTGGTCTGGAAAAAGGGACCATCACCCCTGATGAATTCAGGCGGCGAGCATTAGGGATGCTCGTGCCCGGAATAACGACTCAACAGGTTGACGATGCCTGGAATGCCCTCTTACTCGATCTTCCGGCCAGAAGGATAGAAAGAATCAAAGGATTAAGATCGGAACACCGAATTTTTCTGCTTTCAAACTCCAATCAGATACATTACGAATGTTTTATGAGTCGGTTTGAAAAGGAATTTGGCTTTCCCCTTGGTGACCTGTTTGAAAAATGCTGGTTTTCGCATCAGTTGGGAATGGTGAAACCCAATCAGGAAATTTTTCGTTATATACTGAACGATGCTGGTTTAAATCCAGCTGAAACCCTGTTTATTGATGATACCCTGGTTCATGTAGAAGCCGCCAGAAGTCTGGGTATAAAAGCCTTTCATTTGCAGCCGGGAATGGATATCGTGGAATTGCTTTAAAGCACTGGGCAAAGCAAAAGACAAAATTGAGCGTAGCGAAATCCCGTGAGCATAGCGATACGGGAGACTAAAGACAAAGGACAAAAGACTAATTGACTAACGACTATTGACTATCGGGACTACCCGACCAATAAACATATGTCGATATAACCATGTGAATATCAAAATTTTACTTAGAACGATTATGAATTAGAAGTTTAGGTTGATTTTCAAGAAATTCCTTTCCCGGAATCAAATTAGTATCTACTTTTGCCGAAAATTTCAAACCTATGAAACCTACCCATATTGAACACATTGGCATAGCTGTTAAAAACCTGGAAGAGAGTATCTCATATTACGAAAATGTATTGGGATTAAGCTGTTATGCTGTTGAAGAAGTGAAGGACCAGAAGGTAAAAACAGCCTTTTTTATGGTTGGCCAAACCAAACTTGAATTGCTAGAGTCCACTGATCCCGAAGGACCAATTGGAAAATTTATTGAAAAAAAGGGCGAAGGGGTACATCACATTGCTTTTGCCGTTGAAGATATTGATGGTATGTTGCAGCAGGCTGCCGACAAAGGAGTCCAATTGATTGACAATAAACCACGCAAAGGAGCCGAGGGGCTGAATATTGCTTTTTTACATCCTAAATCAACGCACGGTGTGCTTACCGAATTTTGCACACATCCAACCGAATAATCAAAATAACAAACCATACGGGCATATTTTCTGAAGAATTCTCTCCATCTGCCCGCATAAAAACCAATCATCACATGGCTTTTGAAAATAAAATTAAAGAGCTTCTCGATAAAAGAGAATTGGCCAAACTGGGCGGCGGTCAAAAAAGAATTGATGCACAGCACGCCAAGGGCAAACTTACGGCTCGTGAGCGCATTGACTTGTTGCTGGACGAAGGAAGCTTTGAGGAGTTCGACATGTTTGTTACCCACCGTTGTACCAATTTTGGTATCGAAAATCAGGAATTTCTTTCTGATGGTGTGGTAACGGGTCATGGTACCATTGATGGCCGGGTAGTCTATGTTTTTTCTCAGGATTTTACCGTTTTTGGTGGTTCCTTGTCCGAAACTTTTGCCAACAAAATCTGTAAGGTGATGGACCAGGCCATGAAAGTAGGTGCTCCCTTAATTGGAATTAACGATTCTGGTGGCGCCCGAATTCAGGAAGGCGTGAATAGTCTGGCCGGTTATGCTGAGATTTTTGAGCGCAATATCCTTGCTTCAGGTGTGATTCCTCAGATTTCTGCCATTTTCGGCCCATGTGCCGGTGGCGCGGTGTATTCACCTGCCCTCACCGACTTTATCGTGATGAGTAAAGGCACTTCCAATATGTTTGTTACCGGCCCCAAGGTAGTGAAAACTGTTACCGGCGAGGTGGTTACTGAGGAGGAATTGGGTGGAGCTATGGTACATGCTACCAAATCAGGCATCTCCCATTTTGTAGCCGAAGACGAAACAGAAGGTATTGCATTGATAAGAAAATTGCTGAGCTTCCTGCCACAAAATAATCTGGAAGAACCGCCAATAGCTGATTGCCCTGATCCGGCTGACCGCCTGGATGATGCACTCAATTATATTATCCCCGATAATCCAAACAAGCCATACGATGTTAAGGATATCATCCATACCATCGTTGACTGTAATGAGTTCCTTGAAATACAGCGTAACTACGCGCCCAATATTGTTACCGGTTATGCACGATTTAATGGCATGTCGGTGGGTATTGTTGCCAATCAGCCCAGTTATCTGGCCGGTGTGCTCGACATCAATGCCTCACGCAAGGCAGCCCGGTTTGTAAGGTTTTGTGATGCATTTAATATTCCCATCCTTACATTGGTTGATGTGCCTGGGTTCCTTCCGGGAACGGCGCAGGAATATGGCGGAATTATCATTCACGGTGCTAAATTACTGTATGCTTATGGCGAAGCAACAGTGCCCAAAGTAACCATTGTATTGCGTAAAGCTTATGGTGGAGCTTATTGTGTGATGAGTTCCAAACACCTCCGGGGCGATATCAACTATGCATGGCCTGGAGCAGAAATTGCGGTTATGGGTCCGAAAGGTGCCATTGAAGTACTGCATAATAAAAAGTTGGCTGATATTACTGATCCACAGGAGCGTGAAGAATTTGTCCGCAAGAGTGAAGAGGATTACAAGGAAAAATTTGCCAACCCTTACAATGCAGCCAAATATGGTTATATTGATGATGTAATCGAGCCACGTAACACGCGATTCCGTATTATTCGTGCATTTCAGGCGCTGGCAACCAAAAAGGACGTTAATCCGCCCAAGAAACATTCAAACATTCCTTTATAACAATTATGATGGCTGAAATAAAGAGAACAATCAACCTGGCCGGTGTGATATTAGCACTGGTGCTGTTGTTGCCTGCCGGCCGTAGCTTCGCGCAAAGTGCCACTGATCTTCGCATCAATGAGATTTTGGTGATAAATGATTCAAATTATGTGGATAGTTACGGTAGGCGTAGTGGTTGGATCGAAATTTTTAATACTGCATACAATACCGTGGATATTGGAGGTTTGTATCTTACCAATGACATGGTTAATCCCACTAAATACCGCATTCCTACAGGCGATCCCATGACCAGGATAGCTCCGCGCAATTACATTATCTTTTTTGCTGACGGATTGCCAACCAGAGGGGTACAGCACCTGAATTTTACCCTGAACGAAACCAGCTATCTGGCTTTGTTCGAAGCGAATGGTAAAACGATGGTAGATGCAGTAAAGTATGATGAGCAACAGTCTAATGTATCATACGGTAGACTTATGGATGGTGCTACAAATTGGGGCTTTCTGGATAAAACCACTCCTGGTGCCAATAATTTTACCGGAGAGGTTGTTACTTCGGGGGATAAATTTCTGGTAATGGATCCTTATGGTGTTGGTATGGCTGTAATAGCCATGTCGGTAGTTTTTGGGGCCCTTATGCTATTGTATGTGGTCTTCAAGAATACCAAAAAGTTGTACAGTATAAATCTTAAAACCCTCTTTTCAGGAAAGCAAAAGGAGTCCGTTCCTGTTAAAACAACCCATGAAGAGATTACAGGAGAAGTAAATGCTGCAATTGCATTGGCGCTGCACCTGTATGTAAGCGAACTCCACGATCATGAAGATGCCGTGCTTACCATCAAGAAAGTAGCCCGAACCTATTCACCCTGGAGTTCAAAAATCTATGGTTTGCGTAATTTGTCCAGATAGAAATCCAGTAGCAAAAATAGTATTCACAATGATTGCGGTTCCCTGATATAGGCGACAGTCAATCAAACACAAAATCAAAAAGTTCAACGGATGAAAAAGTATAAATTCACTATAAATGGCAATGTTTACGATGTTAATATCCAAAACATTGAAGACAATATTGCCGAAGTTGAAGTTAACGGGACTTCTTACAGTGTGTCAGTTGACAAGTCCATTCAATCAAGCAAAACCCCTAAACTGGTCAGGTCGGTGAGTGTTCCTTCAACTGATTCGGCCCCCAGCACAGCCAAAACGGCCAATCCAACCAGTTCAAAAGGTGCAGGGACCGTTAAATCTCCATTGCCGGGTGTTATCCTTGACATCTATGTGAAGGAAGGCGATATGGTGAAGATGGGGCAAAAACTTATTATGCTGGAAGCCATGAAAATGGAGAATAATATCAGCGCCGATAAGGAAGGTAAAGTCATTTCGCTGAAAGTAAGCAAAAACGACTCGGTTATGGAAGGTGATGTACTCATTGTAATAGGAGACTAGCGCATGGAGAATTCGGGTAACTTTTTCAGTTTTATAACTGACCATCTTAGTGAGTTCTTTACCTATACAGCTTTTTACAATATGACCCCGGGCCATATTGTGATGATTTGTGTGGGACTTGCTTTTATCTATCTGGCCATAGCCAAGGAATATGAGCCACTGCTGCTTATCCCCATCGGGTTTGGCATACTGGTTGGTAACATCGCTTTTACACCAGGGCTCAAACTTGGGATTTATGAGAGCGGAAGTGTGCTTAATTACTTATACTTTGGGGTGATGCAGGGTGTTTATCCACCGCTCATCTTTCTGGGCATAGGTGCCATGACCGACTTTTCGGCATTGATTTCCAATCCAAAACTGATGCTCATAGGTGCTGCTGCTCAGTTTGGAATTTTTGGAGCTTATGCCGCAGCCCTTCTGCTTGGATTCTCACCTTCAGAAGCCGGAGCCATTGGAATTATTGGTGGTGCCGACGGCCCTACTGCTATTTTCCTTTCTTCTAAACTAGCCCCCGATTTAATGGGCGCTATTGCCATTTCGGCATATTCCTATATGGCATTGGTCCCGGTGATTCAACCGCCCATTATGCGTCTGCTCACCACCAGTAAGGAAAGGGTAATTCGTATGAAACCTCCGCGCAGTGTTTCTAAAACGGAGAAGATTTTGTTCCCGATTATAGGTTTGTTGCTCACTACATTTATTGTGCCTTCTGGTCTTCCTTTGCTGGGTATGCTCTTTTTTGGTAACCTGTTAAAAGAAAGTGGTGTAACCAAGCGTTTGGCCGATACAGCAAAAGGTCCTCTGATTGACATTGTTACCATATTGCTGGGTCTTACTGTGGGAGCTTCAACACAGGCAACTACTTTTCTAACACCGCAATCATTAAAAATATTTGCATTGGGTGCAGGTTCATTTATTGTGGCTACTTTTGCTGGGGTAATGTTTGTTAAAATCTTCAATCTGTTTCTTAAAGAAGGAAATAAAATTAATCCGCTTATTGGTAATTCTGGTGTATCGGCTGTTCCTGACAGTGCAAGGGTCTCGCATATCATTGGCCTTGAGTATGATAAAACCAATTATCTGTTGATGCACGCCATGGGTCCAAATGTGGCCGGAGTAATTGGCAGTGCTGTAGCTGCTGGTATTTTACTGGGATTTCTTTCGTAGGGACGCACGTTTTTTATATATTTGAAGCCGGAGTATAAATATTGAACTTCGGCTTTTTTATTGCCACTAAAACATCAGGATACAATGGAGGCTGCCGTAAGGCAGGACTCACAAAGAATATAAAATCAATGTTGTGGTTCTTTGTGTCTTTGATTCTTTGCGGCAAAGCAATTCATCCTTTTCAAGCAAGCGTTATGTTAATCATCGGAATTGCCGGAGGCTCCGGATGCGGTAAATCAACCGTCGTTAAACAGATCATCAAAAAACTGCCCAAGGATTCGGTTACTGTTATCCCGCAGGATTCTTATTATAAGGATAACGGTCATCTTAGTCCTGAAGAAAGGGCCAAAATCAATTTCGACCACCCTTCATCCATAGAATTTAACCTGCTGGTGAAACACCTTGATATGCTTAAAGAGGGTGAAACCATTGGTATGCCCATTTACAGTTACCTTACCTGTGCGCGTGCCAAAGAAACCATTCCGGTGGTGCCCAGAGAAGTAGTGATTGTTGAAGGAATTCTTATCATGTCGAACCCACGGGTTCGCGACCGTATGGACATCAAGGTATTTGTGGATGCTGAACCTGACGACCGCCTCATGCGTATCATCCGACGTGACATTGAGGAACGTGGCCGCTCATTTGTGCAGGTGCTTGACCATTATGAAAAGTTTGTGAAACCCATGCATCTACAGTTTATTGAACCTTCAAAGCGCTATGCCGATATTATAGTGCCGCAGGGAGGTGCAAATCATGTGGCCATCGATATCCTCACTTCCAGAATTAAGATGAACATTAAAACGGCTTGACCCTGAATTATAAACCTGTTTATTTGTCGGTAAAGGATGTCAAATTGTCGAACAAAATGTGGTTAAAGTGCTGCTAAGCAAGACAATATGTCATTTTCTGTATGCCTGTTAAAGTATGGTACACCCTTTGAGTAATGCGATTTGATAACGTATTGTTCAACTTAAAAATGGAGGGTAAAACCATGTTACCGATCTTAAAAAACAGAGACTTTTTCCCCAGTATTGTGGATGAATTTTTTGGCCGGGATTATCTTCCCGGAATGTTTGAATTCCAAACCGGAATCAATATGCCTTCAGTCAATATTGTTGAAGGCAAGGAAAATTTTCGCATTGAAGTTGCTGCACCCGGATTGGATAAAAACGATTTTCACATTAACCTTGAGAACAATGTGCTGACCATTTCGTCAGAGAAGGAACACAGTGATGAGCAGAAAGGAGAACGCTATATGCGCCGTGAATTCAGCTATTCATCATTCCGCCGTTCATTCAGCCTGCCCAGTACCGTAGAGGCCGATAAAATTGAGGCCAATCATGTCAATGGTGTACTTTGCATAACCATTCCCAAGAGGGAAGAGGCCAAAGTAAAGCCAGCCAAACAGATTGACATAAAATAAAATAAGTCATCAAAATTCTAGGATTAAACCCGGGATAGAAATTCCGGGTTTAATGTTAATCAGAGGATAAAAATCAATTTACAGGTCCTCAATAGTGTTTCCCACCCATTTCCATAGGTTGCGGTTAAAGTTTTCACCTTTTTCAGTCCCATATAGGTCAATATAGGATTGGGTCGCAGGCTGCCCGGGCTGTAAGCTGATTTTTTCTTCCTTCCGATAAAGAAAGGAGGGTTCGGGATGGAACTGAAGGCCGATTACGTTTGGAAATGTCTCGTGAATCAAGGCTTCCACAACTTTGCCATCCAGGCTGGTGGCGGCAACGATAAGCCCTTTGCCTATACTTCCGGCTGCCTGATGATGGCTACTGAGCACAATTGGATGGGTACTGTCCGATGGGGATATCCAAGCCTGTATTTTGTCTGCATTAATTTTTATCCGGTGAAAACTACCCCAGATTAAATCATTGTCCAGACCCAGGTTGGTGAAGTAATTCCGGTGTCGGTCATCTGTATTGGCATTGAGTGCCTGCTCAACCGTAGATTGTCCGTAAATTTGAGAGGGTATATCCTGAATAAGCGTTCCGCCTGTTGCCACATTCATGGTTTGCATGCCTAAGCATATGCCAACAATCATATAATCAGGCTTCTGCTCAAGTAACGGTGCACTTTCTTTATTTTGATATCCGCCTAAGAGGTGAAATAAAAAGGAAGCTTCAAAGGTATGGCGATGGTAATCCGTTATTTCAGTCAGCAGATTGGTTTCCTGGCCGTAAAGTGAAGGCGGAATATCTGGTCCACCAAAGAAAATCACTCCTTTTGATCCTTCAAAAACCTTTTGGTAATCATCGCTGCATGGATTTTCTGCCCAGATTGCATCACCGGGCAAGTCGGTACATTCCTGCAAAAAGAAGTTCTTTTTAGCTGTTTTTACAATAAAATCTGCCGCTGCCTGAAAATCATATGCTTGTGAAGTATGATAGAAACCCACCAAATGGTAATTTTCCGGCAAGGAAAGAATTTGTTGCTCAATTAAAAATGTCACCGTTTTCAGGTTATTCACGGTTGGGTTCATAAGCACCAACACCGGGTGCCCATCAGCTTTTGGCGTACTAAAATACTGTTGCGAAAATACCGGGAAAGTAAATATTGCAACCAATAGAAGGGACGCTATTTTTTTCATGCCGTTGTCCTTGATTTTAAATAACTTATTTTAGATAAGGCAAAATAATCAGTCAACCTTAAGTACCAGGCCTTTTAAATATTCTCCTTCGGGATGGAAAATGCTGACCGGATGATCTGCTGAATGTCCCATGTGATGGAGAATTCTTACATTTCGCCCGGCTTCCAATGCAGCTGACATAGCCATGGAAATGAACATTTCACGATTCATGGCCTGTGAACAGGAAAAGGTAAACAATAAACCGCCTGGCTTAATTTTTTTCATTGCGGCAGCATTGATAAACCGATAGCCTTGCAAAGCCTTGTGGCGGTCGGCATGGCGCTTGGCAAAAGCCGGAGGATCAAGTACGATAATGTCGAAATTTTCAGGCATTGTTGCTAAATATGCCTTGGCATCATCTACAATACTTTCGTGTTTGCTCTTGTCTAATTCGTTTAATGCGAGGTTTGTTTCAAGTTTCTCAATTGCTTTTCGCGAACTGTCGAGCGAGGTAACATGGGTTGCGCCTTCTGCCAATGCATATACTGAGAATCCGCCGGTGTAGGAGAAGGCATTCAGTATATTCTTGCCTTTTGCATATTGCCCTAGCAATTGCCGGTTGTCGCGTTGGTCCAGAAAAAAGCCGGTTTTCTGGCCATCAACAAAGTCTATGGAGAAGCGATGACCATTTTCCAGAATTTCGGCAGCACCGGAATTTCCATAAATAAACCCGTCGCCCTCAGAACGGGCCCCTGATTTACCCAAAGCTTCCGTACTTTTATCATAAACCGCCTTTAATGATTCCCCATAAACCTGCCTTAATGCAGCAGTAATTTCATTGCGCAGCAGGTACATGCCCGTGCTGTGACATTGCATAACAGCAATCCCGTTGTAGTGGTCAATCACCAGGCCGGGCAAACCGTCACCTTCGCTGAAAACAAGGCGGTAAGCGTTGCTAATGGCATTCTGGGCATAGCTAATATCCTGTCTGAGTTTCAGGGCTGCTTCAATTTTTGTTGTCCAGAAATTTTCTTTGGGCTTTTCGGAGCCGAAATGAAAAATCTTTACGGCGATAGAGCCGGTACAGGCGTGGCCTGTGGCCAGATAGTTACCTTGGGAATCTATTACATCAACAATATCACCATCTTCAGGTTTACCTACTGCTTTATGAATGGCACCCGAAAATACCCAGGGGTGGAAGCGGCGCACAGCTTCGTCGCGGCCTTTGTTGAGGATTATGCTGGCAGTTACTTTCATGTATTTATTTTCCACAAACCTACATGAATTCATGCGAATTTACAATATAAAAGTGTGGCATATTAGAAGATCATGCTAAGATGCAACGACACAACATGCTGATTGATAGTGTATAGCGAAGGATAATGTTGCAATAATATGATAAATACTTGAAATAATTAAAGAGTATTGCAATAACATGAAACGGTATCTCTGAAAGGGGGTAGAGAATTACCGATCTGCAAAATTATTGATAAATACAAAAAGTGTAAATTTTCTGGAGGTGCATTGCGCTTTTGGTGGGAATATATACTTCA